>JAUNHX010000019.1 GCA_030523765.1 Bacteroidales bacterium
AATACATATAATATAAAATATATAATATATAAAAAAAGGGAGAGAGAAGCAAAAGAAGAGAAAGTAGGTATAGCATTTTTTGGATTGTAAGACTGTAAGACTGTAAGGAGAGATGAATCGCAACAATTCGACAACCCTTTTCCTACAAGGCCAAACCCGCAAACCAACAACAATAAAAAAGATTACAGAAGCAAAGAAAGAATAAAGTAAACAATTAATGAAATAATGAATGAAGCACAGAAGAGAACAATAAAGGCAGAAAAGAAAGAAGAAAAAAAACAATAGAGTAAGAGCAAACAGAGGATAGTATCGATGGCTCCCGCCGGAGTAACTTCCGGCCTTTGGTGGAGATGGCGTTAAGAAATTTACGTTGGAAGGGCGTTAAGAAGTGCCTATGTTTGAGCGAAGCGAGTTTAGGCACTTTAACTCTGGAGACGTAAATTTTAGCCAGCTCGCCATTGGCCGTTGCGCCCTTTCTTTTGCTCCTTTTCTTTGGGCGCAAGCAAAGAAAAGGAGGCTTGAATAAAAAAAGAGGTAAGAGGAAAAGAAAAAGAGATCAGAGCAAAGAAAAGGTAACTAACACCACAACAAATAAAAAAAATAGTTTTCCCTAAAAACAAAGAGGAGTCGAACAAACGACTCCTCCTTGCAATCATCACACACCTCAAACGAGCTAAAACGTATCCATTCACAAATGGTTGTTTCCAACTCGAATGATTATGCAAATATACTATCAAAAATTGAAAACCGACTAAAAATATTGACCCATTTCCTATGAAGGCAAGGGAAAGAGCTCCATTAAGGAATTACAAGCGTCTGATTTTCACAACCCACGATACGATGAGGGAAACGATCGATCATCATGAAGTCGTGAGTAGAGATAATCATAGGAACCCCCTTTTCCGCATTGATTTTTTGGAGTAATTCCATAATTTCGGTCGACGTTATAGGGTCTAAATTGCCCGTTGGCTCATCGGCGAGGATAAGGCTAGGGTTATTGATAAGAGCACGAGCAATACCCACACGCTGCTGTTCACCCTCGGAGAGACGAACGATGCGCGACGTCATCTTATTCTCGATGCCCACCGAGCGAAGCACCTCGACGATACGAGCATCGATCTCGCTCCGTTTCCAACCGGTAGCTTTGAGCACAAAATAGAGATTATCGTAGACATTACGATCGGGCAGCAGACGGAAGTTTTGGAACACCACTCCTATCTTGCGGCGCAACATAGGAGCCTCGCGCCGTTTGAGATGTGCCACATCGTAGCCACACACATAAGCCTCGCCGCTGTCGATTGGTTTGTCACCATAGAGAGCGCGAAGCAAAGAAGTCTTGCCAGCGCCACTCTTACCGATGAGGTAAACGAACTCGCCAGGATTCAAAACGAAGTTGACATTAGAGAGCAGGGGACCATCTTCGTGACTGATAGTCACGTTCTTTAAGCTGATAATCTCGTCCATAGGGCATATCGTTTTACTTTGCAAAAATACAAAGAATAAAGCGAACGGAGAGCAACGAGAATATAAACTTTTCCCCTATTGTGTGTTGATAAAAAGTAAGAAAGCGGACAAGAGGCTTAGGTGCATCATTTCTTAGGCAGCGTGCCGCACTCCTCGAGCAGTTCCTTGTTCACCTCGAGCGGATGATACTGAGGAGCAGAGTCGCAGCGATCGTAGATAGTCTTAGAGCAGACACACCCCGAGCGCTGACCCGTATAAGGATCGATAGAAGAGCAGTGACGTTTGAACTCGCCATTCTTTTTGACCAGCATCTTGATGCCGATGCCAGCAAAGCTGAGACCCACGATGGCAACCGAGAGGAGAATGACAAGGAGAATGGTATTCATGGCTTGATAGTTTTTCTTTTGATGATGCGTTATGATATGGATAACAGGGCTTGTTGAAGAAAAAAAAGCGCCGTGTTTGATATCACAGCG
This sequence comes from Bacteroidales bacterium, assembly GCA_030523765.1. GTDB lineage: Bacteria > Bacteroidota > Bacteroidia > Bacteroidales > P3 > Colimorpha. The sequence goes on from JAUNHX010000019.1 coordinate 1,941, forward strand.
CTCCCCTTAAACTTTACCCTTTAAACATTTTTTTGCTCCCCAAGCAGGACTTGAACCTGCGACCCCCTGATTAACAGTCAGGTGCTCTAACCAACTGAGCTATTGAGGAATGAAATCTCTTTCTTTTCTTCGCTCCCCAAGCAGGACTTGAACCTGCGACCCCCTGATTAACAGTCAGGTGCTCTAACCAACTGAGCTATTGAGGAAGATGATTTCTTTCGCTCGAAATCGGGTGCAAAAGTACTCACATTTCTTGATATGGCAAAATTTTTTTTCAAAAATCTTTACCTCTCATAGGCCATATCGCTATTTCTCACACAATTGCATATCTTAAATTTTCTACTATATCGGAGGCCAGAAGGGTGCACATAGCCTGTTTTTCGACCGCCAAATCGGAAGATTTACCATGTAGGAAGGCCCCTATACGTGCCAATTCATAGGGTGAAGGGAGCGAACTTGCTCTTACTCCGTGTTTTCGCTGTGCTGAGCACTGAGATGAGAGACCTAGGAGTATACCCGTAAGCACATCGCCCGCACCCGCTGTAGCCATACCAGCGTTGCCTGTAGTGTTGTAGGCATAATGGCCATTGGGCGAAGCGATGATAGAGCGGTGCCCCTTATGGATAATCACCACTTGGCGTTGCTGCGCCATATGGAGGACAGCGCTCGAGCGACGACCCGCCGAGCTAAAGACCTGATCGGGCGGATTGAGGCTACGCGACCACAGACGATCGAATTCGCGAGCATGAGGGGTAAGGATAGTATCGGGATGAAGGAGATCGAGCAGCTGTCCCTCGCGAGACGAGAGGAGATTCAGAGCGTCAGCATCGATCACCATTGGGATTGCCGAGCATACCAGGAGCAACTGTCGTAAAGCCTCGAACGATTCAGCATGCGTACCCAATCCAGGTCCGATGGCGATAGCATCATAGCGTTCGAGTTGGGTGGGACAGCTAGTAAAATAGTCGTTGCCCCGATCGATGCTAAGCATAGCTTCGGGGACGGCCATCTGCATGATATCGACCCCCGAGCGTGGCACATGTACCGTAAGCAGTCCCACACCGCTACGCAGACATGCTTTGGCCGCCAAGATAGCAGCGCCCATAGTGCCATAAGAGCCAGCAATCAGGATTGCATGACCATAATGACCTTTATGGCTATTGGAATCTCTACTCACCAAGAATTTAGGCATTGAAGGTATATTCTCATCAACAATCATGATGTCATCTTTTTAAGGTAGGTTTTACAGATTCATTTCTCGCAATTCCTGTTCCCCATTATCATTATTTTTTTATCGGTGAATTAATATAGCCACCTTATTTTAATGACCATTGGTTAACAATACACTGCTTATCCTTATGCACTTGCAGCCATATGGTATCGCCTCGCCTACTGTTGGTTACCGAATAGATGTAACCCTTATTGTTGAAACGATAGGCATCATCGGCTGCACTATATATGCCACCATAAAGGACAAGATCAGGTTTGGTGCCCCGCGCCTTGAGATCCTTCCAAGCAGCATAACGATAAGCAGTATCACTATCATCGATACGGTCGATACGGACACGATATTTGTTAGTAGAAAACTCACATTCAAGTTGCTGGTAGTCTTTTAGGTATTTGTTGAGCCCTTGTCTAGGGGCATTGGAACTTTTTAAGACAAAGCGACTGCCATCAAACTGATATATGACATAACGATCGGTGGGAGAAGGAGCCACATAAGTAGCTAGCACATGCGTTTGTTCGTTGTAGGAAGGACCGCAGCGCAAAGCGAAGGGATAGAGGGCAACGGGGTAACTATGGCGCTGATAGGAGAAATAGGATGCGATGTCGTTGGATAGAGAATCGGAGCCATCAACTACAGCCACACGCCGAAGTTGGTTACCATCGATAGTAAAGGCTATCAACTCGCCGTAGCATAGATTGTTGGGTTGACGACCAAAACAAGAAGCCAGATAGTAGCAGCTTCCATCGCGACATTGAACGGTGAAGAGACGGGTAACCCAATAGGGCTTCTCATCGCGAACAAAGAAATCACTTATCGTATCGATACGGCCAGCCGTATCGATGAAGAGTGTGCGGTTGGTGGCACGGAATCCCTTTTCGCTATTCTCGAGCACCTGACTCTCTATCAAGACTCCCTCATTGCTAGCCATGAGGTAGTGTACCCGAGGATTTAGCGTGTCGGGCAAAGCCAAAACCATAGGAACTAGGGTATCGGATGGGGATATGGTATCGGTGATTAACGTATCGACCAACGCTTCGTTGGAGGCCCCTTTACATCCCACCAAAGCCAACGAGAGGGGTATGAGGGCTGCCAAGATAAGTAATAACAATCGTTTCATATTACTATTAAGGTTTTCTCTTTCATTTTTATTTAACAGAGAATGTCACTACGGCACTATCCTCTTTCAATATTATATCATTGACATCGACTTGCTGCAAAGCCTTGTGTACCTCCTCGATCTGACCCAGATGGAGTACCAATTGATTATGGTCGCGACTTTCGATCATATCCTTGTATTTTGTTCGTCCTACAGCAGATAGGAGTCCTTTCACTGCAATAGCAACCACTGTTCCCTGTGCCGCATAGGTGAGGTAGAGATCTTCGCCCACCAGACGATCGATAGTGGCATCGATATCGACCCGCTTCTACACTTTCCCCACTAGGGGGAGTTCAACAGCAGCATCGTATCCAACCCTAACCGTTTTTTGTCCTACGGCAATGAGCGACACCTTGTGTCCGCTCTTCTCTTTGATAATTGTCGAAACCTCCGACAAAGGTAGTTGAAGTATCATATTGTTTTTTTCAATAAAATGTGACAAAACAGAAATGTATGGAACCCGCGAAACCGTTGTACCGAACTAATATTCAACACTCAATCACCGTTCCATCCTATTTCTACAACACTGCAAATATACAATAAATATAGCAAACAACAACAATAATCATTGGAACTTCTTTGAGAGATGTACCCTACCCCTGATGAGGCAAAAAGAGGACACGAATGTTAACATAACATTTACGATAATATTTTTTCTGCTATTCCGACTTTTTTTCGTATTTTTGCATTTTGCTATAAGCGAATAAATAAACTATGTCTGAAGATCAAAACAATATCATACAGGAGGTTACAAATGAAGACTACAAATGGGGCTTCGTAACCGATATTGAAACAGAAACCATTCCCAAAGGACTTAACGAGGATGTGGTACGTCTAATATCGAAGAAAAAAGGTGAACCCGAATGGCTCCTCGATTTTCGTTTGAAAGCATTCCGCCGCTGGCAACAGATGGAAGAACCCAATTGGGGTCACTTAAAATACGATAAGGTTGACTATCAAGATATCATCTATTATGCCGCTCCGAAGCCGCGCGAACAGAAAAAGAGCCTCGATGAGGTAGATCCCGAGCTGCTTGAGACCTTCAACAAGTTGGGCATCAGCCTAAATGAACAGAAGATGCTTACGGGTGTGGCTTATGATGCCATTATGGATAGCGTATCGGTGAAGACCACCGCTAGCGCCTTGCTTGAAAAAGAGGGCATCCTTTTCTGTCCCATCAGCGAAGCGGTACAGAAATATCCCGAACTGGTACAGAAATATCTAGGTACTGTTGTTCCTGCTGGCGACAATTTCTTTGCCGCCCTCAACTCGGCAGTATTCAGCGATGGTTCCTTCTGCTATATCCCCAAAGGGGTACGATGCCCCATCGAGCTGAGTTCCTATTTCCGTATCAACGCAGCCAAGACGGGTCAGTTTGAACGTACCCTTATCGTGGCCGATGAAGGGGCTTACGTAAGCTATATGGAGGGCTGCACTGCCCCGCAACGCGATGAGAACCAACTGCATGCAGCCATCGTCGAGATTATTGCTATGAAGGATGCCGAAGTGAAATACTCTACGGTGCAGAACTGGTATCCGGGCGACAAACAGGGACGAGGTGGTATTTACAACTTTGTAACCAAACGTGGTATATGCAAAGGATCGCACTCCAAGATTTCTTGGACGCAGGTGGAAACCGGTTCAGCTGTTACATGGAAATACCCCAGCTGCATACTGCAAGGCGATGACTCTACAGCCGAGTTCTACTCGGTAGCCGTTACCAACAACTATCAGCAAGCCGATACTGGCACCAAGATGATCCATATAGGCAAGAACACTAGCAGCACCATCATGTCGAAAGGTATCAGTGCTGGTAAGAGCCAGAATTCGTACCGAGGACTAGTGAAGATCAACAAGAGTGCTGAGAACGCTCGCAACTATTCGCAATGCGATTCGTTGCTGCTAGGCGATCAATGTGGTGCACACACTTGGCCCTATATCGATGCCCACAACTCGTCGGCCATCTTGGAGCATGAAGCTACAACATCGAAGATATCGGAGGATCAGCTTTTCTACTGCCAACAACGGGGTATCAGCCCTGAGAGTGCTGTAGGACTCATTGTGAATGGATATGCTAAGGATGTGTTGAAAAAACTGCCTATGGAGTTTGCTGTCGAGGCACAGAAACTACTCAGCATCAGCCTTGAAGGCAGCGTAGGATAATCGTTTCACTCCCCTAAAATACAAGATCAAGCACCACATCATAATACAACATATGCAGAAACGAACGATGGACGATCTAGGTCGCATCAATGTTGACCAATATAAGGCAGCCAAGAAACTGCCCCTCGTCGTTGTGCTCGACAATGTGAGGAGCCTTAACAATATAGGATCTATTTTCCGCACAAGCGATGCCTTCAGAGTGGAATGCATATATCTTTGTGGCATCACCGCTACCCCACCCCATCGCGATATCCATAAGACCGCTTTGGGTGCCGAAGAGTCGGTTGACTGGCAGTATTTCGAGACAACGGCACTCTGCCTTCAGCACTTGAAAGCAAAGGGCTATCAGATCTATGCGGTAGAGCAGGTTCATGGAAGCCAATCGCTCGAACAGTTCACCACACAACAACCCACCGCTGTTATTTTCGGCAACGAGGTGGAGGGGGTTGATGAAACCATATTGCCCCTCTGCGATGGATGCATCGAAATACCCCAATATGGTACCAAGCACTCGCTCAACATCAGTATTGCTGCTGGCATCGTGGTGTGGGAGCTGTGGCGCCAATTGGTACCCTCTCATCCCTTACTTTAACAACATATTTATAGAACCCATCCAAATAAAAAAGACAGAGAGTATGACCCCTAAAGAACTCGGATACTATTTTCCCGCCGAATGGGAACAGCATGAAGCCACTTGGCTGAGCTATCCCCACAATCAAGACTCATGGCCCGGCAAGATCGAGACGATCGTCCCCTCGTACAACCTCTTTATCAAGACACTCACCGAGGTTGAGACGGTACACATCAATGTACAGGACGACACGATGGAGTTTCTCGTAAAGGCTGCCTTGCGAGCTGTTGGCGCTTTTATGGTTAATCTGGAGTTCCACCAGTTCGCTACCAACGATGCGTGGTGTCGCGATCACGGTCCTGCTTTCCTATTGAATCGTAGGGAACCTGGCCGTAGGGCTATTGTGAACTGGAACTACAACGCTTGGGGCGGCAAATATCCTGCCGATCTCGACAACAAGATTCCCACCCTCATAGCCGAATGTATGGGAATGAAAACCTTCAATCCTGACATTGTGATGGAGGGGGGAAGTGTTGATTTTAATGGCAAAGGGGATGTGCTCACTACCACCTCTTGTTTGCTCAATCCGAACCGCAACCCCAATCTTTCTCAGCATGAGATTGAGCGTTATCTCTCCGACTATTATGGTATCGATAACGTTATATGGCTGGGCGATGGCATTGAGGGTGATGATACCGATGGGCATGTTGACGATATGAGTCGTTTCATTGCATCCGATACCATCCTTACCGCTATTGAATATGATAAGAATGATGCCAACTACGAGCCTTTGCAGCAAAACCTAGCAACGTTGCGTCGCTGCCGTTTGGCTAACGGAAAGCAACCCACTATCGTTGAGCTTCCTATGCCCAAACCGGTATACTATGAGGGTCAGAGACTGCCTGCTAGCTACGCCAACTTCTATATTGCCAACGGCATCGTGATATTCCCCACCTTTAAATGTGATAATGATACCCGCGCTGCCTATGTGCTCGAGGAGTGTTTTCGCGATCGCGAAATCATAGGTATTGATAGCACTGATATCATCTGGGGCTTGGGTAGTTTCCACTGCCTAAGTCAGCAGATGCCAGCCCAACTACAACGATAACACAACACTATCGGTAAACCCTTTCAGATACAATCTTATTGTAGACGATAGCATAGATATATTGGGTATAAAATATTCCCATAGATACATTGGGTATAAAAAAAAAGAAACTCCCATTCCCTCAATCGAAGGAATGGGAGTAACTTTATTTATTGATGACTGCGTATTAGTCGCCAAGAGTAGCTACCATAACAGCTTTGATGGTATGCATGCGGTTCTCAGCCTCATCGAATACGATCGAGTTTTCGCTCTCGAACACATCTTCGGTAACCTCAACACCGTTGAGACCGAATTTCTCGTGAACATCGCGACCCACCTTGGTGTTCAGGTCGTGATAAGCGGGGAGACAGTGCATGAATTTGCATTTAGGATTGCCCGTAGCTTTCATCATATCGGCATTAACCTGATAGGGACGGAGCATATCGATACGCTCTTTCCAAACGCTATCGGGTTCGCCCATAGATACCCATACATCGGTGTAGAGGAAGTCGCAACCTTTTACGCCCTTCTTCACATCGTCGGTAACGGTAACAGTAGCGCCCGTTTCTTTAGCGATCTCCTTGCAGATCTTAACCAGCTTGGTATCGGGCTGCAGTTTCTTAGGAGCCACGATGCGTACATCCATACCCATCTTAGCACCACCAACCATCAGAGAGTTACCCATGTTGTAGCGAGCATCGCCAACATAAGCGAAGGTAACCTGGTTGAGGGGTTTGTCGACATGCTCCTGCATGGTCAAGAAGTCGGCCAAAATCTGGGTGGGGTGAGCCTCAGCGGTAAGACCATTCCATACGGGAACACCAGCAAATTTAGCCAGCTCCTCGACAGTTGCTTGGTCGAAACCACGATACTCAATACCATCAAACATACGACCCAACACGCGAGCGGTGTCAGCCATACTCTCTTTAACACCAATCTGGCTACCAGTAGGTCCCAGATAAGTAACGTGAGCACCCTGATCGTGAGCTGCTACCTCGAAGGCGCAACGAGTACGGGTGGAAGTTTTTTCGAAAATAAGGGCGATATTCTTACCCTTCATGCGTTGCTGTTCGCATCCAGCATATTTGGCGCGTTTCAGATCGCGAGCCAGGTCGAGGAAATATTGCAGTTCCTTGGGGCTGAAGTCTAAAATCTTCAGAAAGTTACGATTTCTTAAATTGTAAGCCATGTGATTTGAATGATTATTTTTGGGTTATAAAAATCTGTTATTCTTATTTTACTATGCGGGTTCCGCAGTGAGGATTGTCGAGCTGACCGGCTTCGGTAATGACGCAGCTCTTGCCACCATTTTCGATGAACATGATGCCAGCTCGCACCTTGGGAGCCATAGAGCCTTCGGCGAACTGACCTTCGGCCAGATAAGCCTTAGCTTGATCGACAGTGATGACATCGAGTGCCTGCTCGTTGGGTTTACGGAAATTGATATAGATTTTGGGCACATCGGTGAGGATATAAAGCTCATCGGCTCCGATTTGAATAGCACAGAGTGCCGATGCAAGATCTTTGTCGATCACTGCCTCTACACCTTGTACATAATCACTCTCCTCTACTACGGGGATACCACCACCACCAACAGTCACCACTACGTTGCCAGCTTGAGCCAGCTGCTTGATAATCTTGATGTTGTTGATGCGTCTAGGCTTGGGCGAAGCCACAACTTTGCGCCAGCCGTTGCCTTTGGGATCTTCCTTGTAGATGGCGCCCGTTTCTTCATGAAGTATTTCAGCTTGTTCCTTGGTATAATAGGGACCTACCGGTTTGGTAGGATTTTGGAACATAGGATCGAGTTTGTTGACAGCTACTTGGGTAACAATAGTCACTACATCGCGATAAATATCGTTGCGTGCAAAGACATTACGCAGAGCTACTTCAATCATATAAGCTATAGAGCCTTGGGTTTCGGCTACACAGAAATCCATCGGCATAGCGGGCAAACCGAACTCTTTCTTTCCCGCCTCGTGTTGGAGCATCACGTTGCCCACTTGGGGACCGTTTCCGTGGCCGATAACGACGTTATAACCACGCTTTAAAAGGTTGCAAAGGCTTTCGCAGGTGTTTTCTACATTGGCCATCTGTTCAGCATAAGTGCCTTTCTGGCCACTCCTAAGGAGTGCATTTCCACCGAAAGCAACTACTGCAAGTTTTCGTGCCATATCTATAAATAATTAGTTTCTAATATTATACAATCAGTTTATACGTATCAAAGAAAATGCAAAAATAATAAAACTTTTGATAATGGTAAAAAAAAGGACATATTTAGGTGAACTTCTTTAAATTGACTACAGATGAGTTAGGTTATACCCTATCTCATCTATGCGACTTCAAACAAAAGAAGGCATAGCGATACACCTAATGCTCGGGGCCCACTACCACTTGAGTAAAAGCCTCACGCCGGAAGGCTTGCTGTGCAACCTCCTGTAGCTGTTGGGGGGTACAAGTGCTGATAGCCTCTAAGAAATTGTCGGTGAAACGCTCATCGATATGACCTATCTGCATGGATCGGTAGCGCTCGCTCCGCTCAAAGATTCCATCGATGCTGCGAAGAAAATCGCCAATCAGATAATGACGTACTACATCAAGTTCTTCGTTGGGGATAGGTTCGTTACACAAACAATCCATTTCTCGGTAAATCTCACTCAGGGCGGGTTGGGCATGCTGAGCTCCAACATCGGTATTGATGAAGAACAACAAGTGGTTGCGCATCATATGGGTATAGGAGGCGACACCATAGGTAAAACCTTTATCCTCACGAATATTGCTCATTAGTCGCGAACCGAAATAGCCGCCAAGTATGGTGTTGACGATAGTGAAGAGGGCATACTCACGACTATCCCATCGCCATGGGAGGAGTCGACCTATTCGAAGTGTTGACTGAACAGCATCGGGAATGGTTGCTTCGACAGTACGAAATGTATTGTGGGTGGGAACCGATAGGATGGAGGGATCAAAGGTATCGCCCTGCGGACCTTCGGTAAAGGGTGATTGACCAAACTGTTTTGCAAAGAGCTCTATGAACTGCTTGTCGCAAGCACCTGCAGCATAATAGCGGATATGGTTGAGTGGATAGCGATCGGAGTAAAACTGTTGTACATCGGCAAGTGAGAGACGATCTACATCCTCTACTTCAGCAAACGAACCATAGGGGTGGGTACGACCAAAGATATCGGCATAAAAGAGATTGCGAGCCACTTTCCCCGTTTCTAATTGTGCCGCTTTGAGTTGCTGGAGTCGCTTCGACATATATACCGTAAATTCTTGCTGACCGAAAAGGGGTTCGGTAAGGAGTTCATGCAATAACGGAAGCAACTCTGGAATATATTTCCGCAGTGAATAAACGGTGATGGTAGACATGATGCTATCGATACCCCTATCGAGGGTTATACCTCGATAATCGAACCATTCAGCCAACTGGGGAGCTGTATGATGAAGTGTTGACTCTCCCAAGAGGGCATTGGTTGCTGCTGCTTGCAGAAAACGCTGTTGGAAGGCTGCACCTGCGGGAACGGAGAAATCGATCTTAACGAGTTCGGTATTGGCATCGGGGAAAAAGAATAACGGTTGTCCGTTGGGCATAAGATTTGTTTGTGGTGTGAGTCCCGAACGGTCAATTTTATGCGGTTCTATATTCATACAAAATAGGGAAATGGGTTAGAAACGGATGGTTAGTTTCACGTTGATCTGTCGTGCCGTTAAATAATTGGCCACTCGGTTATAACGATTGCTATAATCGGTAACCCATATATATGATACTACGTTGCGATAGTTGAAGAGGTTAAAGACCTCAACTCCTAACATCACATCATCGAGATAGCGGAAGAGTCGCCAATGTCTGAGTTTTTCAATATTGGATAGTTCGATGGTATTACCCCAGTCGACTCGGAAATAGGGAGGCAAGCGATAATCGATGTCACGATCAATCTGGGCAGGATGGGTAACGGGGAGACCTGTGGCGTAGATGAAGTTGAGACTCATTCGCCAGAAGGGGATTGATGGCACATAGTCTTGGAAAAAGATTTTGGCCGAGAAGCGTTGATCGGTGGGACGACTTAACCAAGAGAGGGTGTCGCCTAAGATATCTTCTTGCGTTTTAAGAAGCGAGAGACTTGCCCATGACTCGAGTCCTGGCACAAAGTCGCCTGCCAATCGGAGCGAAAGTCCTGTAGCATACGCTACTGCCTCATTGTTAGCATCGTAACGAACCCTGAGATTGTCGATACGATAAGGGATAAGGTCGGTGATATACTTATAATATAGATCGGCAGTGAGACGGAAGGGGCGATCTAACCATCGGAAATTCCAATCGGTGGTTCCTTGCACTTGATAGGAGTGCTGGGTGGTGACATCGAGATTGAGGGTACCATTATCACGACGATATTCGCGATAGAGAGGGGGTTGGTTGTAGACGCCTGCGGCTAACCGATATACGATATCTTGTTTTCCGTTGGGGCGATAACTGAAACTCATTCGAGGGCTTACCATCCACTGAAGTGGCATACGATATCCATTAGATACGGAGCGATACGATGTGGCTGATGCATTGCTGAAGGTGGTGCTGTCTACCCACACGGAGTAGATTTGACCGCGAACACCTACCAGCAAACTCAAGTCGTCCACATCGTTGGTGGTAAAGTTGATACTGCGCTGAACATATCCCATCAATCGATTAGTTGCCAATACGTTATTTGCATTGAGGAAGTTCTGCAAGATGGGATTGGTGGGCATATTGGTGCTGTCGCCTGGCACTACATCTTGATAGGGTTGAGCAAAACCAGCCGAATCGATCCATTTCCATTCGCGCATCCTATCATCGAACTGGTCGCGCTGAACCCGAAAACCATAAAGCCAACTGCCCATACGGGCATAGTTGTATCCTTTCAGTTCGGACGATAAGACGGTAGTAGAGAGATAGTTGCGTGCATGTTCGAGCGATGTACCCACCCCTCGTTCAAACTCGGAATTGAGGCTATCGGTACTTCCTATGTTCACCTGATAGATCCAATATTGTGTCTGTACATCGTAGATTTCGCGCTCTCGGTTATGCTGTGCCGATGTAATCCATTTAAGGTTGAAGAGATCAGAGGGATGCCAATCGAGGGTTACAGCACCGAGGGCTGTTGTGTATCGATCTTGCTCTTGTCCATCGAAATAGGCTTCGTAGCGCATAGGATTATAAAAGCCACCAAACATAGTGGTTTGACTTTCGGGAATAAGTCCGTATACATTGCGACTGGCTATGCCTAAGAAAGAGAGATCTACGTTGGTGTCGACTCGATAGTTGAGCACCATCTGAGCATCAGTATAATTCGAGGTATAGGCGCCTTGAGTTTCGAGCGAACTAAAGATATAACTGTTGGAATGCTGCCGCAAACCTACAGAGTATGCTAGTCGCTGACGTCGACCTGCCAATCCTTGTACCGATGCTGTGGCTCCAAGAAGACTGGCCGATAGTTTGGCTCGAAATTCGATGGGTCGAGAATATATTAAATCGAGTACTGACGACATTTTATCGCCATAGGCTGCTTCGAAACCTCCTGGGGCAAACTGGATACGATCTATCAGATCGGGATTGATGATGCTCATTCCCTCTTGCTGTCCGCTTCGGATAAGTTGGGGACGGACAATCTCTACATCATTAATATACACCAAATTCTCATCGAACGATCCACCTCGCACCGAATACTGTGATGACATCTCGTTGTTTGAATTGACATCGGGAAGGGTTTTGAGGAGGTTTTCGATACCGGCATTGGGACCTACCACCTGTTCGAGGCGCTGACGCTCGATATGAGTGAAGGAGGTCATCCGCTGTCGTTCGTTCACGATGACAACGCCCTTAAGGGTTTGAACCGAAGAACGAAGGACGATATTGTGTACACGTGTCTCGCCTTTGAAAAGCCGTAGTTTGACTTCAACTGGTTCGGTGCCTACAAACGTAAAACGAATGGTGAGAAGGGTATCGGAAGGTAGGGTGAGTGAATAGCGCCCTCTCTTATCGGTGAGTACTGCCGATTGAGGTTGGTAGTCGATAGTGGTGACGCCTGCATATTCGACAGCATTACCTTCGGCATCTTCAACAATGCCGCGAAGGGTAGATTGTGCCATCGCTGTCACTTCTACCAGCAACAAAGCCACAAGGATAATATATCGTATAATTTGTTTCAACAGTTTATATTACAACTTTTTATAATTAAAATAGCATCTACTATTGTTCCGATTGCCATTTGAATTGAATAGTCCCTTAACGCAAAAATATCACTTTTTATTGCACAACCATACACGAAACAGAGATTTTTAGCGTTATACCTTATATTTATACAAAATACATATGAGAAGATTATTGCTATTTGTACTGATCATTGCTTGCTATAGCGGGGTTTCTGCTCAACAAAACAGCATCACTTTTACTTCACTTAGCGATGCTCGCTATTATTTCTATATCAATGGAGAGCTTCAGAACGATAAAGCTGTTTCGACCATCACTTTCAATAATTTAGAGGCGAAGGATTATTTGTTTCGTATCGTTGTGGATGATCCTTACGAGGTGGCTGTAATCAAAACACTCCGTCCGTCAACAACCAAGAATCGGTACACGCTACTCTTTAACCCAGTAAAGGAACGTATCATTCTTGAGACTGAAAAGGCTGAACGCAACAACCCATCGAACACGATTGGCAACAGTAGGAGCAGCAACTATGGTAACACGACTGAACGGGTGTCGCGTACTGAACGGAAAACGCAACGTCAAGCAGATCGAGAAGATGCCCAAGAACGGAGTGCTACCTCTACTGGCAAAACGGTACACAAGGTTAAAAGTCCTGTATTCGAAGATTAACAACATGATCATCTTCTCTTAACAACATCATTATTTAGCAAAAAACAAGGAAATAAAATACAGATATGAAAGCAAATCTTATTCTTTTCGTCCTCTTGGCTATCGGCACAATAGGGCAAGCACAGAACCAAATCGACAAACAGGGTCGCAAACAGGGCCATTGGCTCCGTACCGACAAGCAGGGCGGCAAGATCTTTGAGGGTAACTTCAAAGATGGTTTGGAGGTTGACACCTTCTACTATTACTACCCTAACGGACAGGTGCGTATCCGCAACGTATACACTGTGCCTGGCAAGATATGCCAACATCAGGCTTTTGACGAAAAAGGTCACATGCTGGCCGAAGGTAACTATAACCAAAAGAACCGTGATGGTGAGTGGCGCCTGTATAACGAACAAGGTAAACTGGTAAAAATAGCTAACTATCGCATGGGTATCAAAGAGGGTATCCACATCATCTTTACTAGCAACGGTGATACTGCTGAGGTATGCACCTGGAAAGATAACCATCGCAACGGACGTTGGTGGAAACGCATTGATGAAAAGGGATGGATTACTGGTACTTATGTTAACGGAGGACTCGAAGGACGTGTATTAGAGTACGATAACAACGGCAAGATGGTTCGCGATGGACATTACCTTCATGGCGCTAAACATGGCCAATATCGCTATCTGGATGGTGGCGTAATCAGTATCGATGAACAATGGGATCATGGTATTCTTCGCGACCGTAAAATCCTACTTCATACCCCCTCCCCTACCTATCTTAGCATTTACGACATCGCCTATTTCTACCCCAAGGGTAGCAACAAAGCTATCGTGATGAAGAAAGATGGCTCGGTGCTTCAATGCGATGATAACCCCGAGGCAATCTTTAGCCGTGCAGGACAAGAACTCTTCTATACTATCGATAAGAAGAACCGTGTGGCTGCTAACAGAACTTGTATCATGGGATTGACCCAAGACAACGAGGGACGTGAGATTATCAGCCTTGATCCTAAACCTGCTTTCTCGATCTTCCCCGATGAAGATGTAAAGAAGATGGTGGAGTCGCTACAACGTGTTGACGAACTAGACGAAGAATAAGTGTAACCCTTAAGATGGGTTTAACGAAAGAATAAAAAAGGCTATGCTGAAAGGATTCAAAATAGTGATAAAAAAACAAAGGTTGCTTCACAGCAACCTTGTTCACATTAAACACTATTACAAAATCCAGAATGATTATTTGAACACCTATTCTCAGGTAATCTTTCGATTTTCAGCAATTTAAAGAGATTTACTCTCCCTCATTTGCGGTTGCAAAATTACACACATTTTTTGAACCACCAAGAAGAAAATAATAGAATTAAAGATATTTAACATTTAGCAACTATGAATACTGTCATTTTGCAGGCGATGAAAGAACGCCGTAGCATCAAAAAATATAGTCCTGTTCAGATTCTTCCCGAAGAACTTGAGCCTGTTTTAGAAGCAGGTCTCTATGCCCCTAATGGTCACGGTGCACAAGCATCGCTTATGGTGGTGGTGCAGGACAAAGAGACACGCGACCAGCTATCGCGAATGAATGCTGAGATTATGGGTATCGACAAAGATCCTTTCTATGGTGCCCCTACGGTTGTTGTGGTGTTTGGCAACACTGAGATCCGCACTTGGTTGGAGGATGCTACCCTCACTGCTGGCAATATGCTGCTAGCTGCACCTGCAGTAGGATTGGGAGGATGCTGGATACACCGTGCTCGCCAGATGTTCGATAGCGAAGAGGGCAAGAAACTGATGCAACGATGGGGTGTCCCTGAAGGCTATCTAGGTGTAGCCAACGTAGTATTGGGTTATGCTGCTGGTACCCCTAAGCCTCAACCTGAACGCAAAGCGGGCCGTATCATCTACGCGCAATGAAGAAAATAGCTACCCATACACTTGGCTGCAAACTCAACTTTGCAGAAACATCTCAATTGGTACGCCAATTTATTGCTGCTGGTTACGAACCTGTTGATTTCCATCAGAAGGCCGATCTTTATGTGATCAACACTTGTACCGTTACCGCTATTGCCGAAAAGAAATGTCGCAACATTATTCGGCAGGCGGTGACTGCTAACCCTCAAGCCATTGTCGCTGTAATAGGTTGCTTTGCTCAGAACGCTGCTAACGAAATTGCACAGATAGAGGGGGTGGATATTATTCTGGGAAACAACGAGAAATACCAACTGATGGAGGTTGTGGAGCAGCGAATGAACGCCATCAACAAACAACATCCTATTTGCAGTAGCAACGATACGCCCACCGCTTTCCATCTGAGCTATTCGATGGGCGACCGTACGCGGACCTTCTTTAAGATTCAAGACGGATGCGATTATTTCTGCTCCTATTGTGCCATCCCCTTTGCTCGGGGACGTTCGCGTAGCGCTGGCATCGATGAAACGGTGGCCACTGCCCAAAAAATTGCTTCCGAAGGGGCCAAAGAGGTGGTTCTTACGGGTGTGAATACAGGTACTTTCGGACTTCACCAGCATGAATCCTTTTTGGATTTACTGAAACGACTCGATGAGATAGAGGGGATAGCACGTTATCGTATCTCGAGCATCGAACCCAACTTATTGAGCGATGATATTATCCGTTTTGTGTCTGAGTCGAAACGGTTTGCACATCATTTCCATATCCCTCTCCAAGCTGGAACCGACAAGGTGTTACGCCTTATGAATCGTAGATATGATACTGCCTTTTACGCTGATAAACTACGCAGCATCAAGGAACTGATGCCACACTGTTGTATTGCGGCCGACTTGATGATTGGCTTTTACGGGGAGGGGGAAGCGGAGTTTATGCAAACGCAACAGTATATTGATTCCCTGCCTCTTAGCTACCTACATGTATTCACCTATAGCGAACGTCCTAACACTCGCGCTCTTGCTTTCAAGGAAAAGATTCCTGTCCATCTACGACGTATCCATACCAACCTAATGCTTCAAATATCGGAACAGAAAAAGGAGGCTTTCTATCGTTCCAATATCGGAAGAAAAGAGAAGGTTTTATGGGAAAGTGATGTCAAAGAGGGGATGATGCTTGGATTTACCGACAACTATCTGCGGGTTCAAACTCCTTATAATGAAGGGTTGGTGAATACAATTCAAGAAGTAACCCTCGACCACTATCTACCTGAACACGAGGTATTCGACATATAGTCGTAACCTCATCTCCTTTAATAGTGATACCCATTTTTTTAATCGAAGAACTGCCAGATAACACCGAAATAGATAGCCATATCGCTTCCGGGCATATGGGGCAATGTCATGTAGTTTGTTGTATTACTAAAATGATGCCCCATCATGGTGAAATCGATATTCTCCCATAATGCATTAAAGTGGGATACCCGAAGGTATATGTTGGCTTGTCGTACTTTCAAGGTAAGGAAATAGTCGGCCCATAGGTAATTACCTACTTCAATATCATCCTGACGATAGAAGGCTGCCAATGCAGGATTATATGCATCTGCTAGATAACGTGTGTGGTAACGCACATCAAATCCTGTCTGAACGCGTAGGGCTTTGTTGAATAATGTGATATCGGCAAACAAACTATTCTTGGTAGCAAATGTTGGTACTCGAAACACCTCTTTGTTGGTGCTGTGCTGCAGCAAGAAGTGTCCTTGATAGTTGAACCATCCAAGTTGCAAATCGGTCTTTAATTCAAACTGACCTAGATAGGCGGTACCAACGTTATAGTGAGGATTGAGACTGCTATCTAGATAGAAAGCTCCTTGCTGGAAAGTGGTGGTTATTTGTGCTTCAGTCCACATCTTTTGCCGCAAAGTATCATTATGGAACCAATCCTTTTCCATGGTTATAAAGAGCATACGGCGATCCACTTTCTCTTGATGACCCCATGCTGATTCGTTGTTCCATTGGAAGTTATTTGATGCATATTGGTAATAGAACCAAGGAGCTGACATGAGAGAATAGTTGCCTCCAGCGGAATAGCTGCTGCTCTTAAATCTTCGTGTCCACACTGCCTCCATCCGCTGATCGCCCCCTTCGGGATGATTGGCAATCATCTTAGAAACATCTAGTCGTAATAATGAGAGACCCAACTTGATCTGTGCCGATGCAAAAGGTTCGATACCTGACCAAAGGGATGAATCAAGGGATGAATAGTTAAATGAGCGCAGATGATATTGCACTCCGCCATATATCTTCAACGGATTGTGCCAAATGGAGTCGAGATAGGCATCGTTGGTCCAAAACAGACGGGTAGAGAAATGATGACTGATGGTGGAATCATAAATAACCGAATCGGTTATGAAGAAATGATCATAATCATCGGCCATAGGATCGGTGTCATAATAATTGCGTTTGGAACGCTGATAGTTGACATTCAAACCGAAGACTCCCGTATTGAGCATCTTAGGTTTGGCTGCATAGAGGGTATCGTAAGCCACACTATCGCTCATCGTACTATCAGCTTCTGGCAACATCACGCTGCGCGGGATGATCTCGGTAACTTGCCGAACGGTATTATAACTCTGATGAGCAAATAGTTCAATCTGTCGCCACTGATTGTCAGCTGCATAAAGCTTCACAGGAACACCCGCACGTGTAGAACTGGTGGTGGAATAGAAATAATCCTCGCTTTCAATACCACCATTCTCGTTTTGATTGAGACGGGTATAGATTACACCACCTTGCACTTGATAACGATTGTCGCGACTATAATAATTTGTAGAATAATCGAGGTAATGATTCTTTAATGCGGAACGGGTGTATACCCCCTCGCGGACATAGAGATCATAATTGATAGCCATATTCCATCGAGGCATAATATTTTGAGAATGAGTTCCGTGAAACTGATTATCGGTATTTAGCGAACCACCAAATGCCAACGAGGTGTAGGGACGACGAACCTGATAGTACTTGAGATTTTCCTGATCTCGCATATACCCTTGCTGCAATCCCAATAATGTTCCATTAAGGTTGGATAACGGATCGAGCTGTAAATGGGGCCGACCTAATCCTCCTGCAGAAAGGTAGAAGGGGGCAAACACATTTTCAAGACAATCAGAATAGGCCATCCCTGATGGCTCCATAGAGGGATTCTCCACCTTGGGGATTTTCACCGAGGTGGCTGGCATTCTATACAGAAAGATGGCTCCTACCTGATCACGCTCATCCTCCTCTTTGTGACTGTAATCGATTCCTTGAGCCACTTGGTTCGAGGTAGAGGTGGTAGTATCACTACTGGATGAGAGGGAATTAGAAGAGGAAGAAGAGGTGCTCTTTTGACTGCTAGTAGATGAAGAACCGCTACGACTAATAGTAGCACCCGACAACGTAGGCTTCTGCGCATAAACAATGCTCGCCGAAAAAATGATCAGTAGCAATAAAAAACACTTCTTCTTCAACACTTCTAAAAATAATTATTTGTTCAAGAATCGTTCTACATCCATTGCTGCTACACATCCCTTGGCGGCAGCAACGATAGCTTGGCGGTAGTGGGGATCACAAACATCACCTGCTGCAAAAACACCCTCTACACTAGTAGCGCTGCTGGGGTTCTGTACTTTGATGTATCCTTCTGCATCGGTTTCTAACTGACCGTTTAGGAAGGCTGTCTGAGGCTGATGACCGATAGCTACGAAGAAACCAGCTATATCGATATGATACTTTTCGCCCGTCTTAACATTCTTCAAATCGGCACCTGTCACACCATCCATATCATCACCACAAATCTCCTCAGTAACACTATTCCAAAGTACCTCAATCTTAGGATTGCTCAACACTTTGTGCTGCATAGCTTTGCTTGCACGCAACTCATCACGGCGAACAATCTGGTAAACTTTATTGCAAAGAGTAGAAAGATAATTAGCCTCTTCGCAAGCGGTGTCACCACCTCCCACTACAGCCACATCAAGGTTCTTATAGAAGAAACCATCACAAGTAGCACAAGCTGATACTCCTTGTCCATAGAGTCTCTTCTCACTATCCAATCCTAGCCAACGGGCGGTTGCGCCAGTAGCAATAATGATTGTCTCGGCCTCAATCTCGCGTCCGCTGTCATCAACAGCATGGAAAGGACGACTGCTTAGATCGACCTTCTCGATAAGACCTGCACGGATCTCGGTACCAAAACGTTCGGCCTGTTTGCGGATATCGGCCATCATATCATTACCGGTAATACCCTCGGGGTAACCAGGGAAATTTTCAATCTCAGTAGTCATCGTCAACTGTCCATTAGGCTGCAAACCCTCATAGAGGATAGGTTTCAGATCGGCACGACCTGTATAGATGCCTGCAGTATATCCGGCAGGACCAGAACCGATAATCAAACAACGTGTTTTTTCCATATTTCTTTATTTATTATGATTATTATATTATTATATTTTAAAAGTGATAGCTTACGCCAAGCATTACATTGCGGCTAAAGACCCCTTTGTTGCTGCGGAAAATACGATAGGTACCCGTACCAGCCTCATCAACAATAGAGAGCATTGAATTATAGACACGACCCTCGAAGCCCCAATGGTCACCAACACGATACTGAAGATCGACAAAAAATGGCATACGATCCATCGATCGGAAGTTTCCTTCGGTAACAGGCGATTGTACACCTCCATCGGATACGTAAGCAGTTGTCAGATAACCTGGCGCAACACCTACTCCTAATCGAGTGTGCGACCTAGTACCATCTATATTATAGGTCAGTGCTAACGGCAGTTGCACGTAAGTTAACCTAATGAGACGGTTGATATTAGGCACCCTCGAACCCTTTTGCATCATCCCTACTTCAACCATCATACGCCAAGGACTCTCTGTATCGTCAGTTAGCGTAAAGGTGGTATTTACTCCCGCATGAAATCCGAACTGATTGTAGGACCCTGCATTGTCGCCATCTATCTGATTGAGGGTGATGCCCGCATTGATATTATAGTCGAAACGAGGAGTGCGATGACGGCGCTGACCCATAGCCGACACTGTTGTCAAAAGGAGTATTGCGAAGAGGATGAAAGTTTTATTCTTCATTTAGATTATCGTATGCTAAGGTTATACATATTAATCGGATTGTTTTGTTTCATTACTCTGCATCCGTTGAACGATAGAGGTTGTAGAGAATCCCTCCACAAAAGGCAATGTTAGCACTTTGCCTCCCCGTCCTGTAACAATATCATATCCTACTATCTTCTCTACCACATAGTCGCCACCCTTCACCAAAATATCGGGTTGCACAGCTTGAATAAGATTGTAGGGGGTATCCTCATCAAAGAAGACTACATAGTCGACACACGCAAGAGCTGCTAAAACCAGAGCACGACTCACCTCATCGTTGATAGGACGCATAGGACCTTTCAATCGTCGCACTGAAGCATCGCTATTCAAACCCAACACCAGCATGTCACCCAAATCGCGCGCCTGCGCTAAATAACTAATGTGTCCTCGATGCAATATATCAAAACATCCGTTGGTAAACACAACCTTTTTACCCTCACTTCTCGAAGCTAGTCGTTCCACCAACAAGGGGAGAGAGCACAGTTTATCTTGAATGGTTTCGAGGTGGGTCATGATTTCTACAGTATTAATAGGATTGAGGAATGCTTTTTTTCTTCATCGAGAAATAGATCATGAAGACCATTCCTAACACAATATTCACTACTTGCTGCGAACCCCATAGCATCCATCCACATGCCAATCCCACAGGATCAGGAACAAGATAAATATTCAATGACTGCTGCACTAAATAGGGGTAAGCTCCGATACCGCCTTGCGATACTGCCATACCTACTGAACCGAACAAATAAAGGATAAAGGCAGCCATAAAGGGCAGTCCTTGTGTTTCTGCAAAAGCTCCAAAGATGATATATCCGCCTAGAATATACAACACATATATCAATATGCTGTAGAAGACAAATAACAACGTATTGAGGGGTCCTAGATGCAAGATACTCTTCAACCCATCGGCAAAACTAACAAAGAGCTGCTTGATTTTCTTTACGATAGGCTTCTCGTCAAGCTGCTGCTTAAAGATGCGATACACCACAAGAAGCAGCACCAATAAAACTACACCAGCACCCACTACAGCCGCAAGACTTGGAAGCGACTCCACTTTGGTAAGCAATGCATTATATAACCAGTCTTTCAACGTATTGAACGCTAAAAGCAGACCTAACAACACCACCAATGCGAAAGCAAAGACATCGATAATACGTTCTGTTACCACTGTCCCCAACGATTTCTCGAGAGGAATCTTCTCGCTTGTACGAAGAGTGCCACAACGCATCACCTCACCCAAACGAGGGAAGGCCAAATTAGCCATATAGGCCACCACTACAGAACCAAAGGTATTAACTAAACTTGGTTTGATGCCCATAGGCTTGAAGAGCAACTGCCAACGCAGCGCCCTCACGAGATGACTCACTATAGCCACCACCATAGCTAAAGCTACTGGTACCCAACGCGCATCAAGGAACGAAGCAACGAAGTACTTCATATCCTCTGGGTCCATCTTATGGAACGACCAGTAAATAAAAAAGAGACCAATGCCAATAAAGAGCACCAGCTTCAGTAGGTCGGCAAGTCTATTTTTTTGCTTCTTCATGCGGCAGTGTTTCAACGTTGGAGATTATACCAAATGATTGTCTTTAGGGAAGATCACGGTAGGATGCCAGCGTTTGGCCTCCTCGAAATCCATAGAACAATAGGAGGCGATAATCACCAAATCGCCTACCGCAGCCTTATGGGCCGCAGCACCATTCAATCCAATAACGCCCGAACCTCGTTCGCCTTTAATGGCGTAGGTACTGAAGCGTTCACCATTGGTGATATTGTATATATCCACACGTTCGTTTTCAATCATACCTGCAGCTTCCATCAATGCCTCATCGATGGTGATACTACCAATATAGTTTAGGTTGCCCTCTGTAATGGTAACTCTATGTATTTTAGATTTTAAAACTTCTATAAACATGAGTCTGATATTAGGTTTCTTTGAGAATTCGTTTTTCCTGTTTTGATACAACAAGTTGATTTGCCCCTATGCCAACACCCACCATAGGAGGATGATAACCACAAAGGCATATATAAAAATCCGACTAGCCGGTATCGGTTTCAAGTAATCCTCATCATCGAAATCGAAACGGCGTCCAATACGATGACGGCGCATCCGCTCCATAATCTCCCTCCCTTGAGTAGATATACGCACTGGCCCTTCTTCGCCACCCTCCTGCTGCTCGCCTTGAGCCGCAAATCGAGGTTGGTAACTAAAGGTAGGCATCTTTCGTTTTCGGAACAAATCCTTCACCGTCAGCTTACTACGCTTTTTCCTATCCTCTTCATCAAGCTCGCGGAGACGCTGCTCAAAATACTCCAACTCTGCCGCAGCGGCTTCTTGCTTGGCTGTGTGACTAGCCAGTTGCTCCTGTTCAGAACCCTCCATCAACTCATCTTTACGAGGATCCTCAATGGGGGGGGTATCCTTTTTCTCGCTATAGCCATACTTCAACTTTGTCAGCTCCCACTCCTCCTTATCGGGGTCGTAGAAGCGAGGCTTATATTGGAAGCGGCGCGGACTTGGTGTAGGGAACATTGGCATAGGGTAATAGTCCTTTCTTTTTTTAATACGCAGGGTTCAATGATGTTTACTTATCCTCCACCACAACAAAATCCATCGGCACATCGAATGGCTCAACGGGGATGGTGTCGAATAGTTGGAAGTTGAATGCCACACCCACCTTGTAAGCGTTGGGGGTTGATTTCAACAGGCGATCATAAAAACCGCGACCTCGACCAATCCTATTGTTTTGACGATCGAAAGCCACTCCAGGCACAACAATCATCTCCACCCGATCCAAATCGGTAAACTCGGGTCCTGTAGGTTCACCAATACCAAATTGGGGACCCGCTTGGAGGCATTCAGGGCCAGTATATTGACGAAGTCTAAGATCATCGCCATCAACACAAGGAAGCAGCATGCACTTAGATGAATACCAGCGATTGCAGAAATCATGGGTAAACACCTCATCGTCCATCGACCAATAAAGTAGTACCGTACGAGCCTGCTGGAACTGAGGAAGAGCCTCCACTCGCGCCATTACTTGCGCTGAGCGTTGTTTCTTTTCCTCGAGTGGCACCGCCTTTTTAGCGGCCCTCACCATCTTGCGGCATTCTGTCTTATCCATTATCAATAATCGTTATTTGCTGTTTCTACTTCAACAAAAAATCATCGAGGAATCGAGGTAATGCTACCTCAAAAAGAGCTGCATAACCTCGACACCTCGGGGTTATCATCTTTATTAGAAAGGAAGATCGTCGTTGCTATCGCCAGGCATCGATGTTGCAGGAGGCTGAGCAAAATTAGGTGCTGGAGCAGCAGGAGTAGCAGCGGGAGCACCAGCCATCGGGGCTGCGGGAGCACCCTGAACAGCAGCGGGATAAACACTGATGCAACGCAGATCGGTATACCAGCGATCGTTAAACTCGCGACTTTCAGGCGAGAAAGTCACCGTTACCATACTGTTCATAGCCAAACTATTAAGCATAGCAATACGATCTTCGCCAAACATATTGAAACAAACCTTACGAGGATAGGTGTCGGTTGTTTCGATTACAAAACCGCCACGAACCCAAGGGCCGCGCTGCGATTCACCACTCTGCGTGGGCAAAATCAGAATAAGTCTTCCAGTAATTTCCATATCTTATTATACTTTTTTATAATTAATTATCAATTAAATGTATCGAACCAGTAAGCCTTAGCCACCGAATGATACAAAATGCAAAAATACAATTTTTATTTGAATCGTCAGTAGTTGTCAAACTATTTTTTCAACAACTTTTCACCAACCATATCTACCCAGCACTACTATCGGTTAGTACGGTAGTTGAAAAAGAGCATCATAAGCCCTATAATCACCACCATCACACCCACAATAATCCAGAAAGCGGTTGTACTTGTGTTGAAAGGGAAATCAACATTCATACCAAACATACCGGTTACCACTGTCAATGGGAGCATCACCGTATTGAAGATAGTAAGCACCTTCATGATCTCGTTGGTCTTATTGGTCTGCAATGAATCGAAGGTGGTTGACAATCCGTCAATTAACTCACCATAATCCTCAACCAAGTCAAACATCTTTTGGTATTGGTCCAAGATATCGCCCCAGTAATCTTCCATATCCACCTCTTCCGAATCAACGAAACCTTTGATACCACCACTTTCGAACATGTGGAGCACCCTCAGTTGTGGTTTGAATGTAGTGTTCAGTAGGATGATATTGCGTCGTGTAACGCTAATCAATTCAATAATATTGCGAGCCTTTTTATTGAAGATATCGTAGTTGATCAAGTCTACTTCCGATCCGATGCGTAACACCAACTGGTAAGTCTCCAACATCAAGCGATCCAAGATATTGTATAGCAGTAAATCGCTACACGACAAAGCCTCTAGTGTATCTTCATCCTTTTCGCTCAAATCATCTTTCATCTCATCGAACAACTTGTCGACTACCCAATGACTCTTACCGATACTGATAATATAGTCTTTGCCCCAAAATATCTTCACCTCACGAATACGGCAGTTCTTGCTGTTCTTTTCGAAGTAGGGGAAATGAAGGATAAGAAAATAATAGTCGTCATACTCGTCTATCTTGGGTCGCTGGTTAGTAGCACGGCAGTCCTCGATATCCAAAGGGTGAAACTCATATTTGTCAAGTAAGAACTTGTAGTCATCCTCGCTCGGATTGGTAATGTTGAGCCATCTCAACGACTGGTATTGTATCGTTTCAATCATGGAGTTCCTCCCTTCTTTTTATGCGATCACTCTGGTGGTCAATATTTTACATTCGAGTAGACTTTAATATTTTAAGTTGCAAAAATACTAAAAATATTCATTTCTCCACTTTTTTTTACTTCTTAAGAAAAAAATATACCCTAAAGGTGGTGGTGAAACAAAAACACAAGGATTTTCACCCTCTATGTCTATTCTTATCGGTGATCCACAAGTCTCTTACAATCAACATATATGGGCAGATGATCACTTAATCCTCCTTGATAACGATAGCCAAGAAAGGTGCGGCGAGGTTTGGATCCCTGATGACGAGGATCGTCAATCAGCAGTGAAGGATGTCTGAATACTGTCGCTTGCAGCGGCTGAAGAGGACTCTTATTGCGACTATAGAGGAACTGATCGAGATAATCCCAGTAACCTCGATAATAATGCGTTCCTTCTCCCCGAGGGAGCGTAGCCATAAGATTGCATACAACACTATCATCGGCCAATATCTGCATAGCAGTACTACGCGGTCCGCAGTTGAAATCACCCATAGCCATTACTAAAGCGTTAGGATGAAGAAACGACAAACTGTCCATACTATGACGTAAAAGTAGCGCTATCTTCTGTCGATGCCGTTCAGCCCTAACCCCTCCCAACCGTGAAGGAAAATGGCAAACAAAAAAGAATGCGGTATCGCCCGAAGCAGTCATTACTCCACCAACTGACAGTATATCACGCGTATAAAAAGCAGAAGCACTATCGCTAACCCTTATGGGATAGGCCGAAAAAGGAACAAAACGGGTAGAGTCGTAAAGCATTGCACAATCAACTCCTCGAATATCGGGCGACTCGAAATGGATCCATTGGTAGCGACGACCCAAAGGATAAGAACGACACAATGTTTGCAATACCCACTCATTTTCTACCTCCACTAGTCCTATAATGGCGGGATAATGTACCACAGAAATATCGTCTTGTGACATTGCAGCCACCATTTTCCAAAAAAGATTCATCTTGTCTGATAGCCTCTTATGGGTCCAATGTCGACTCCCCTGTGGGGTGAATTCCTCATCGTTATGAAGACTATCGCGCCAAGTATCGAAAAGATTCTCCATATTGAAGAATGCAAAACGATATATCTCTTCTCGCAATGAATCACTCATATGAAACTTAGGTGCCACCAACCGAGAGTGCTGTTCCCAGTATTCTAAACCAAATACTGTAGGCACAAGAGGTTCACTCTCTACCAAGCCGCCCCCAACTTCAACATTCCTACTTATTGTACTTTCACTTTGCGGTAAAGACAAAAAATCACTGCCCCATACCCATTGCGATGGGTATAAGGCAGCGATCAGTATCGATAAGACGATACGAAGCTTCATATCAATATTTGTAGAAGCCTTCACCACTCTTACGACCTAAGAGGCCAGCGCGGACCATCTTGCGGAGCAAGGGATGAGGACGATACTTGTCGTCACCATACTCACGGTGCAGCACTTCCATGATAGCGAGACAAACATCAAGACCGATAAGGTCGCCCAATGCGAGAGGACCCATAGGATGGTTAGCACCCAACTTCATAGCGTTATCGATATCTTCAGCTTTGGCTACGCCATCAGCAAGGATACCGCATGCCTCGTTGATCATAGGGATAAGGATACGGTTTACAACAAAACCAGGAGCCTCATTAACCAATACGGGAGTCTTACCCATCTTAGTAGAGAGGTCGATGATGCAATTGCAAACTTCATCGCTAGTTTTCTGACCCTTAATCACCTCGATAAGTTTCATAACAGGAGCAGGGTTGAAGAAGTGCATACCGATAAACTGAGCAGGACGCTGAGTAGCAGCAGCAATTTCAGTGATGGAAAGCGATGAGGTATTGGTTGCGAAGATGGTCTCGGCCTTGCAGAGTTTGTCGAGCTCAGCGAAGACAGTCTTCTTCATTTCCATATCCTCGGAAGCAGCCTCGATGATGAGATCGCAATCGGCCAGATCCTTATATTCGGTGGTGCAGCTGATGTTTGCCAAAACAGCATCCATAGCAGCCTGATCCATCTTACCTTTCTCTACCAGACGACCTAAGCCTTTGGTAATCTTTGCAACAGCCTTATCGAGGCTAGCTTGCGAACGACTTTTCATCAATACGGGCATACCGGCCTGTGCAAATGCTTGCACAACACCAGAACCCATAGTACCGGTTCCAATAACAGAGATTTTCATGATTGAATCAATTTTTTGAGTTTTTTATTTTATAAAAGATATTATCAATAATTAATGTATACCACTAGCGACCCTCGAAAGTAGCCTTGCCTTTATCAAGGAAGGCACGCATACCTGCTTTCTGATCGGCAGTAGCAAAACACTGACCGAAGAGTCGATTCTCGTAAGCTATTGCCTCATCGGCTGCTAGATCGTACTCCTCATTGATGCACTGTTTAGCGTAAGCCACAGCAATAGGAGCGTTGGCCATAATGGAAGCAGCCATCTTCTTAGCCTCCTCCATAAGTTGCTCAGGCTCGTATACAGCATTGACCAAACCTATACGAAAAGCTTCGTCAGCCTTGATATTCTTTCCTGTAAAGATAAGTTGCTTAGCCATACCCATACCTATAAGTTTTGCCAAACGGTAGGTGCCGCTAAAACCAGGAATGATACCTAAACCTACCTCAGGCTGACCAAAGCGGGCATTATTGCTGCAAATACGGATATCGCAAGCCATAGCCAACTCGCATCCACCACCAAGAGCAAAACCGTTGATGGCTGCAATAACGGGGATAGGGAGCGTCTCAATAAGACGGAACACACCAGCACCACGCTTACCAAAAGCCTCACCCTGTTGAGCATCAAGTCCTGCCATCTCGCTGATATCAGCACCAGCAACGAACGACTTAGGGCCATCGCCCGTAATGATAAGGCAACGAGTAGCCTTAGTATCAATATTCTCAAGGAAATCACGCATCTCATTCAAGATGCTACTATTTAATGCATTTAGCGACTGAGGAGCGCTGATGGTCAGCGTACATAAATACTCCTCGTGAACTACTTGTAAGAATTTATAATCCATTTATACTATATGATTCAGTGGTTTAACAAAATTTCATCTTCTTACTAACGATTTGCAAATATACAACTTTTTTTTGTTCGACAAAAAAAGTAATCAGCCTAATCGAGTCATTCCCTTCCTTTTTTTAGATTGCTGAAAGATGCAAATACTATCATCTTTTTTTTTTCGTTATAAGTATCATGATGAAAAAAGGGAATGAACTCAAACCGCATATCGGCATCTTTGGCCGTCGTAATAATGGCAAAAGCTCATTAGTTAACTATCTCACTGAACAGCAGATAGCCATCGTTTCTCCTACTGCAGGTACCACCACCGACCCTGTAAAGAAGAGTATGGAACTCATTGGTGTAGGACCCGTTATTTGGGTTGATACCGCTGGCATCGATGATGAAGGTTCCTTAGGATCGATGCGTGTTGATAAAAGCCTTGATGTACTGCCACAATGCGATTTGGCATTGGTACTATTTGCTCACAATAGTTTTGGCAACTACGAAGAGATGTTATTGCAACAATGTCAATCCCATAATGTCCCTTACTTGCTGATCTATACACAAACAGACTTAGAAGCCCCCAACCCGTCACTGATTACCACTATTGAAGAACGCTACCAAACAAAAGTGTTCTGCCTCAGCGTTTATGATAACACACTTCGAGAACCTCTCAACCAACGGATACGTGAGGCATTACCCGAATCGAGCTATCGCCATAAAAGTCTATTAGGAGACGTGATTGAAGAGAACGATGTAGTGGTAATGGTAACTCCCATCGATTCCTCCGCCCCCGAGGGACGACTGATATTACCGCAGGTGCAAGTGTTACGTGATCTGCTTGATCATCACGCTCAAGCGGTAGTATGTCAGCCCTCCGAACTGCAATCCACGCTCAACAATTTGCAGCATTCTCCACGACTTGTTATCACTGATAGTCAAGCCTTTGCAGAAGTAAACTCCATTGTGCCCCCCAAAGTAATGCTAACCTCCTTCAGCGTAGTACTAGCTCGTGCCAAAGGACTCTTCGAAGAATATGTTAAAGGTACCCCCACCATAAGTCAGCTGCAAGAGGGTGATAGAATTGCACTGCTCGAATCGTGCACCCACAATGTCACTTGTGAAGACATTGGACGAGTAAAGATCCCCAACCTACTACAGAAGAAAACGGGTAAAAACCTTGTATTCGATGTAGTTGCAGGATTAGGAAATCTCCCCCACCCTATCAACGACTATCGGATGGTGATACAGTGTGGAGGATGTGTGGTTACCCCAAAACAACTCGCCTCCCGTCTTGCTCCTGCTATTGCTGCAGGCATTCCTGTCTCCAACTACGGACTCACGCTTGCCTATCTGAACGGAATATTCCAACGTTCGATGGAAATATTCCTCTAACCCAACTCTAACCCAAGGCTTACTTAAGGCAAACAAATATAGATTCATCGGCAAGAATTGAAAACAATTACCAACGATGAAGAAAAAAGTTGTATCTTTGCAAATCTTAATCTATCAGAATAATTAATATAATACTCACTATAAAAGCATTTTATATATGGGAAGAGCGTTTGAATATCGTAAGGCTCGTAAACTGAAACGGTGGGGCAATATGGCCCGTACCTTTACGCGTATTGGTAAAGAAATAGAAATTGCCGTCAAAGCTGGCGGCCCTGACCCTGACAACAATATCCGCTTGCGACTGCTGATGCAGACAGCCAAGACGGAGAATATGCCGAAAGACAATGTGGAACGCGCCATCAAACGTGCCACCTCGAAAGATACATCTGATTATAAAGAGGTAACCTACGATGGCAAAGGACCTCATGGTGTAGTAGTAGTGGTGGAGACGCTAACTAACAACACCACCCGTACTGCCGCCAACTTACGTGCTGCTTTCGTTCGTGGTAAGGGCGAGTTAGGTACTACTGGCATGAACGACTTTATGTTTGAGCGTAAATGCAGTTTCGTTGTTGCTTGGAACGATAGCATCGATATGGACGAACTGGAGCTAGAACTGATTGATTGCGATATCGATGAGGTGTTCCGCGACGAAGATGATATTATGATATACGCCGACTTCAAGAACTATGGGGCTATCCAGAAATATCTTGACGATAAGGGTCTCGAAATCAAATCATTCAAATTCGAGCGCATTCCTGTAACGATGCGTGAACTGAGTGCCGAAGATCAGGAGGACGTAAATGCACTTATCGAACGTCTTGAAAACGACGAAGACGTTGTCAACGTGTTCCACAATATGGCCTAACGGCAGCAGAACGGCATGATCCATACTCCACGCACTTGGATAGTGCTCTATCTCTGTCTGATAGGCATTATAGACGCGCTGGTGTTTGCTTACGACAAGCATTGTGCCCGCAACGATAAACGGCGTATACCTGAACGAGTTCTCCATTTACTAGAGTTGCTAGGTGGAATTTTCATCATCCTACCAATAATGTATTTACTCCGCCACAAGAGCCGCAAGGCAAAGTATTATGTCGTCACCTATCTGATACTCGTGCTATGGATAGCCTTGCTCTATCTATTGATAAGCCAGCATGTAATATAACCATACTGCACACAACGTTCCTCAGCATCTTGCCCCTCAAGTACGATTTATCGTATAAAAATAGGAAAGGCAAGATGCAATAATTTACGATAAACATCGTTAAAGTCACAAGTTAAATACAAATAGGAATACTTATTAATAAACTACCATGAAGAAGACAATTCTTTTATTAAGCGTCATGCTGACGCTTGCCAGCACCTTAATGGCGCAAGGCTACAAGATTAGTTTTCAGCCCAAAGGAGCTACTGACGGTACGAAGTTCTACCTCGGTCAGCATTTTCGCGATAAATTCATCCTACATGATAGTGCCACAGTCACCAATGGCACCTTTGTCTTTCAGGGCAAACAGAAATTGAATAGAGGTGTATACGCGTTAGTCGATAGCCAGAAAAAGGGAGTCTTTGATTTTATGGTTGACGATAGTCAGATATTCACCATCGCCTATGACGAAAAGCATAGTGCTGCCAGCATGAAAGCCACAGGATCGAAAAACTGCCAAGCTATGTTCGACTATATGGCCAAGATTGACTATGGTAATGTCAAAGCTAAAGAAATCCAAGAACTTGGCAAAACTGACAAAGCGAAAGCCGAAACACAAATGGAGGAACTGCGAACAGAAATGAACAGTTACCTAGACAACTTTAAGAAGAGCAGCAGCAACACCCTTTTCGGTAAAATCATGAATAGCACTGAAAGTGTGAAAGTGCCAGAAACCCTTCCTGAAGGAAGCAGTGAAACCAATCTGCAAAACTGGCAAGCCATTTACTATCGCACCCACTACTGGGACAATGTGAACCTCAAAGATCACAGTCTCATCTATACGCCTCAGCTGTTTGACAAGATGAACCTATATTTCTTCGGAGTTCTTTACTATCAAGATGCCGATACCATTACGAAATATGCCTACCAAGTACTCGACAAAGTAGTAGATGACAGCACTATGCTACGTTACTTCCTCGACTTCATTGTTCCTAAATACGAGCATGCCACCAAGATGATTGGTTGGGATCAAGTATTTGTAAACATTACCGAACACTATTATCTCAGCAACAAATGTCCCTGGTCGACCGAAGCTGACCGCTACAGCCGCCGTAACACGGTGGAATACCTCAAACCCTCCCTTATCGGACAACCTGGTATTGAACTTCTTATCCCTGATAGCAATCAATCGCCCGATCCCAACCAATGGATTTCCTCCCATTATTTCCCTGAACGATACGTCATCCTTTGGTTTTGGGACCCCGATTGTAATCACTGTAAAACACAGAGCGAAGAGTTGAAACAGCTTTACAACAAAATGAAGCAAGAAGGCAACAAACGTTTTGAGGTCTACGCCATAGGCTATGAAGCAGATGTTCCCAAGTGGAAACGTACCTTCGTAGAACGTCAATATCCCTTCGTTAACGTAGGAGGATCGAATGTCAACGTTGACTATCAGGCTGCCTATAATGTACACGGGGCTCCTACGATGATCATCCTAGATTGCGATCGCCAAATCATCCTCAACAAAACAATTCAAACCAACTCCATACTACCCT
Organism: Bacteroidales bacterium; assembly: GCA_030523765.1. Lineage (GTDB taxonomy): Bacteria > Bacteroidota > Bacteroidia > Bacteroidales > P3 > Colimorpha. The sequence goes on from JAUNHX010000019.1 coordinate 33,907, forward strand.
TCCTTGACCAATACGAAAAACAATACCCTGATAAAGCTACACGGGTAACCAAGTGGATGCGTCCTAGTATCTATTATAGAGACAAAAAGTAAGCTCTATACAATCATTAGGCATAAATCCATAAAACAACCAACAACAATCCTTAGAAAAATACAAACCCCAAAAAATAATAATCTCATGAGAAATCATATTGTTGCAGGAAACTGGAAAATGAATAAAAACTTCGGTGAGGCCGACGAACTGATTGCCGATCTCGTTGAAAAGTTAGAGAGCATAGATTTAGTTGACACCCAACTAATCATCTGTCCTCCAGCACTCTATCTTGAGCTAGCTAGCGATCAATCGGACGACTCCTACTTTATGGTAGGTGCACAAGATGTGAGCGAACACGACAGCGGTGCCTATACAGGTGAAATTGCTGCCTCAATGCTCGAAAGTATGGCTATCGACTACTGTATCGTAGGCCATAGTGAGCGCCGCGCCTATCATCACGAAACCGACGAGCAGATTGCCCGCAAAGTAGACCAACTGCTCAAACACGAGTTGCGTCCCATTGTATGCTGCGGCGAGGTACTAGAAGAGCGCGAAGCCAACAAGCAGTTCGAAGTGGTAAAACGTCAGATTGTTGATGGTCTATTCCACCTCACTGCCGAACAGTTTGCCAACATCATTATTGCCTACGAGCCTGTATGGGCAATTGGCACTGGAAAGACTGCTACCCCCGAACAAGCACAAGAGATGCACGCATATATCCGTAGCCTCATCGCCGAGAAGTACGGCAAAGAGGTTGCCGAGAACACCAGCATCCTTTATGGTGGCAGCTGCAAGCCCAGCAATGCTAAAGAACTCTTCGCCAACCCCGATGTGGATGGCGGACTTATTGGAGGTGCATCGCTGAAGGCTGACGACTTCTTGGCTATTGCCACGAGTTTCTAAGCATTCAAACCACATAGCATCATCAACAGACTATCCAGCCAACTGGCTGGATAGTCTTTCCCAAATCATAAAAACACCTATTCTTATGGAAACTACCAATCCCAAAATCAACGATCTTGCCGACGAAACAACAGCACAAACTCCTGAAGCCAAACGATGGAGCAAAGCCACATCACGTCTCAGTATGGGTATTGCTTTCTCCTCAATACTACTGATACTCTATAGTGGGCTGCTCTTCTTCGATTATAAGAGCAATCCTTGGCTTTATGTAGGCTTTATCTTATTGGCCATCGTGCTGGCATTCTTCTGCATCAGCAACTATCTGAAGGGGCTCTCGCGTTTCACCTCCGTCTTTGAAGAAGGCGGCAAACGGTCGCTATTCATTCTGCGTTGGAGTTTCCTTGCTGCTGTGGCTGGAGTTGTACTGCAAATCTTCCTAATCTACAAGATGCCCTCCCATCAGGTTATACCTATGCAAGAGGTGGTAGGTGAGGTTCCCAACGAACCCACCAACTGGAATCTCATATGGGCAGGCAACGCCCTCTATATCGTCAGCGCCATTCTCGCTGTTATTGGATTTCTCTCACTCTCTACTTGTAAAGGTATGCACGATGACGGACGCAAAGGAGCACTGAACCTAGCATGGGTTGCAGTATTGCTCACCCTCTGCGCCATCTTCCTCTCATTTGCACTCACCTCTACCACCTTCGTCAAAATCATCAGCACAGCGGTAACCCTTACCGCTACCTATTTCTATTATACCAACTGGAAGCGAGTAATCCGTCGTCCCTTCGAAACACCTACTCAAGAAGAGCATAGCCCTGCTACCACTTCAACCCCACAAGAGGGACAATCACAAGAATAAAACTCGATGCAGTTCGAACAACTCATTGCCAAACGGTTTCTCCATAAAGAGGCAGGCAGTTTCTCCAGTTCGTTAGTAAAAATTGCCACCATCACCATCGCCTTGAGCGTGTTAGTCATGATCATGTCGGTTGCTATCCTGCGTGGTTTCCAACGTGAAATCCAACAAAAAGTAGTCGGCTTCGGTTCGCATGTGGTGGTAAAAAGCCAATATTTGGGCAACCAATATATGGCCGATCCTATCAATCGCTATCGCGATGAGGTGGAACGCATCCAAACAGTGCCTGGAGTTCGCCACCTTCAGTTTTTTGCTGACAAGGGAGGCATGCTCAAGACCGATAATCAGATTCATGGTATCATTCTGAAAGGGGTTGACAGTAGTTTCGATACCACCTTCTTTGCACAGAACCTCATTGAAGGACGACTATTCCAATTCAACGATAGTAGTGCCTCCAACGAGATCATTATCTCCTCTACCATTGCTGCAAAGATGGGACTTTCGATAGGCGATAAAGCGCGTACCTATTTCTGGCAAAGCAACAGTCCCCGAGGGCGCGCCTTCAAGGTGGTAGGCATCTACAATACCGACCTCAGCGAATTCGATGAACACTATATGGTAGGCGATCTGCGACAAGTACAGAAACTCAACGAATGGAACGACAGTATGGTAGCTGGATATGAGATATTAGTAGACGACTTTAAACATCTCACTCCTATATGCGAAGCGATCACCGCCACTCTTGGATTCGATCTCACAGCCGTAAATATTGTCGATCAAAATCCATCCCTCTTTGCTTGGCTCGATCTGCTCAACAACAATATCGTATTCATCATCCTCGTGATGGCCATCGTATGTATGGTTGCTGTCATCTCTGCATTCCTAATCATGATCTTCGAAAAAACATCGATGATAGGTGTGCTCAAAACCCTCGGAGCTAACAACCGAAGCATCAAAGAGATATTCCTCCGCAAATCACTCTCCATCATAGGGAAAGGATTGCTGATTGGCAACGGATTGGCTTTGTTGTTATGTTGGATACAGCAACAGTTCCATATAGTGAAACTCGATAGCGAAAGCTACTCTATGAACTTTGTTCCCATCGATCTGAATCCTTGGTATTTCTTAATCATCAGTCTAGGAACCCTTCTATGCTGCCTTTTAGCACTACTGGTACCCACCGGCTATATTTCCAAGATCGATCCTGCCAAGAGCATCCGAGTAGAATAGTCTATTTTTCAGTTAAAACCTTAAACCATAATTAAAGATGAGCCCTACTCCTAGAAAGAAAAATCCCCGTTTGCGGTGGATCCTACTGGCCACCACCGTACTGTTGGCCTTTGTAGCCATCTGGCAGATTAGCCGTATCGCCACACAGATACGCAAATCGGAGGAGGAGAAGGTGCGCATCTGGGCTGCCGCTATTGGTCAGCGGGCCGAATTAGTAGCCCACACCGAAGTCTTCTTCAGTCATATCGCTGAGGAGGAGCACGCCAAGATGGAGTTCTATACCCGTGCCCAACAGATTGCCGTATCGCAACAACTTAACAATACCGTCAGTCTTTTCTTTACCGACTATATCACAGCCAACCACTCCATTCCCGTTATCGTAACTGATGATCGAGGCTACATCATGGCCCACAACAATGTCGAGATTCCCGAGGGTGTCGACAAACTTGAGGGCAAGCTCTACGAGGAGTTTACCGAAGAGTCCCCTATCCCCTATCGAGTATGGGGTATGCCCTTCACCCTCTACTATAAAGAGTCACAGCTCTACAGCGTAATGCGTAGCACCATCGATAATCTCACCCAATCGTTCCTATCGGAGATCACCAACAACTCGGTAGCAGTTCCCGTCCTCGTAGTCGATAGTCTTCAGGAATTTGTAATCGGTAGCGGTAATATCCCCGCCAAAGAGTTCAATACTCCCGAAAAATTGTCCGAGAAGATATGCGAGATGCAAGATGTTAACGATCCTATCGTCATCGCTATGCCCGATAACCAGCGTGCTTATGTCTTCTATGAGAACACCCCCTTACTTAAATCGCTCCGCTGGATACCAATCCTCTATATCTTTGTTATCTTCGTACTGCTTCTCATCTCCTATAATTTATTCCGCACCGCCCAATCGAACGAGCAGAACCGCATATGGGTAGGATTAGCCAAGGAGACAGCCCATCAGCTAGGTACCCCCATCTCCTCGCTGATAGCATGGAACGAATATTTGAAAGGGAAAACATATGAGGAGCAGTATGCTGACGAGATAGGTAAAGACCTAAATCGTCTCGAGACCATCACCCACCGCTTTTCCAAGATTGGCTCTGTTCCCGAGCTGAGTCCCGAGAACGTATGCGAGGTCATTCAAGAAACCATCAACTATTTACAAACACGTACCTCACGCAATATCAAGTTTGTAACCAACTTCCCAGACGAAAAGATTGTCATTCCTCTCAACCGCTACCTCTTTGAATGGGTTATTGAGAATATCTGCAAAAATGCTATCGATGCCATGAATGGTAATGGAACTTTTACCGTAATCGTTACCACCGATGCTCGCAATGTAATTATCGATCTTAGTGATACGGGCAAGGGGATGCCTCCATCAGTACAGAAACAGATATTCGAGTCGGGATTCACCACTAAAACACGCGGATGGGGTCTCGGACTCTCATTAGCCCGCCGCATTATCAACGAATACCATAGGGGAAAAATATTCCTTAAATATAGTGTTGAAGGGCAGGGAACCGTATTCCGCATCATGCTACGCAAAGAACAAGATGGAATCATTCCTGTTAAACCTAATAACAGCGAAGAACAGAAATAATTCTGAACAAGAAATAGAAAAGAACCCTAATAAAAAAGCCCCTCCATCGAGAGGGGCATTTTTATTATCAGTATTTTCAACAATAACTATCTTACGCTGCAATTAGATCATGCTTTAATTACCATTCGTATTCACCCAGCGAAGTACGAACTCCCGCTATATTCATCTTGGTGAGTTTATCGCAATGAGCAAAAGCAGAAGGACGAATCACGGTGGTAGGCTCAGTAATATGGACTTTCGATAGATTCACACAATTTCCAAAAGCCATTGCACCGATATAGCGCATCGACAAAGGCGATTTAAAAGAATTGAGCTTACGACAGTTAAAGAAAGCGCCATCAGCTATCAACGAAGTAGTAATATAGACATCTATATTACTTATATCAACATTAGTAGACTTCACCAACACTTGGTAAGGATTAGAGGGATTACCTAGATAGAGAGCGTTATCATATTGACGATATTCAAGCACCGTACATCCTGCAAAAGCAGTCTCCGAGACCCGTTCAATCGAAGAGGGTATCTCTACTTTACGAAGTGAAACACAGTTCAAGAAAGCATTATCGCCAATATCTTTTATGGTAGGAGGCAGCACTACCGATTGTAAATCCCTACAATTGGCAAAGCAGCGATCAGCTACAAAAGTAACTGTATATCGATTTCCCCCATACTCTACTTGCTCAGGAAGGGTAATATCACCCGCATAGTGCATATCTTGCTTTGACTGAAATTCAGAGGTATGGGGAAGAGCAGACACCAGCGCCACCTGATTGTTCGACATCACCGATATATAAAAGATATTGTCTTGAAAGAAAACGGTGAAATCGTAACGCGAAGGATCTACCAATTCCGATACATCACCACCCACCGTAGCAGTAGTCTGCTTAGCTTTCTGCACTTGATCGGTCAAAGCCTTCTGGCGTGCCTCAAAAGAGGCCTCCCGTTGCTCCCATGTTTCTTGTTTCTCAGTTGTTGGTGCTACCGCTACAATGCTCTCTAGCGAATCTTTAGCCGTATGCTGTACCACAGTAGGTACATCGGCCAACACCATAGGTCGGTTCTTCAACGATGTACACCCTTCAAAAGCACTCTCATCCACAAAACGTAACTTAACCTCATGCCATCGTATTTCTTCCAACTTGGAGCAAACGGCGAAACAACGAGCACCAATCCGCTTGAGGGTGGAAGGTAGCGTTATAAACTCCAAATTATGACAGAAATAGAACACTTCTGGATCAAGAACTTCACACTTATAAGGAAGAGATACCCTTTGAAGACGTTCGCAGTGAGTAAATGCCTGACTCTCTATAACTCGTGGACCCGAAGAGAACTGAACCGATACCAAACGTGGACAGTCAGCAAAAGCGCGGCTACCCATCTTCTCTAGTGTTTGGGGCAACTGTACAGAAGCCAAGTAGGGGCTCCCAGCAAAGGCAGCCGTATCAATAGCAGAAACAGCATAAATCACACCACCAATCTTCACATAAGGAGGCACAATGATATTCCCCTCGTAACTACGTCCTTCGAGTGGAAGGGTTACCGCCACCGAAGGTTCCACACCCGTCGAGATAACTCGATATTCCAATTGCTCGGCATTCATTCCCAGCTGAGCATAGGTCCCCGCAAAGGGGAATAGGGCCGCAAATAATATAATCAACACCCTTTTCATAACAGTAGTTTTGATAGGTTTGCAGTAGGGCCCCTGCGTCTCATTATCTGAAACGCATATTGACCCAACTATCCTTAACCTTGCCTCCGGCAATGATTTCAGGCTCTTGCAATTTACCCTGCAAGGCCGATTCCTTCGGCACAGTAGTCATTATAGTATTAAAGAGATTACCATAGGTGATATCGCCTTTGGTACGTTTTATTTCTTTAAGCATATAGTAAGTAAGAAAACCGTGACGCATCTCATCGAAGCTGTAGGCTGTCTTCTCCACATTGGCAGCATTGAAGATAACAATATCGCTTCGTATACGGAGTCCCCGTATACGCTCGGTAGTACGTTTCACAGTAATCAGCGGCTCCCCATCACGACGGTTATTGTTGAACGATGCATCGAGTATAAAGGTAGTATTGTTGCAGCGTATCTGACCAAACCAAGTACAAAGGGTATCTAATCGGATACACTCATTAAAAAGTGCGTTAGCATCGTGTTTACTCAGTTGGTTCTCAGGATCGAACTCGCTCTTTCCTACCCAACTCCGAATAGATCGATAGTTGATATCGCAAGGAAGGATATAGGCATTGTAATCGCCATCCGAAATACCGTGACCAGCATAATAGAAGATTACATTACCGTCACCGCCAATAGCTTGCAAAGCATCATGTACCCACAGATAACCCTTCTTATAGATTGTATTCTTGCTAGCATTGGTCAGCATACGCACTTGCCTTTCAGGGATACCCAAGGTACGGATACAATAGTCGCGAAACACGGCACCATCACGCCATGCATATTCACAGTTAGGTAACGGAGCATCGTAAGCCTCGTTAGCTACAATCACCACGAAAGTCTTGCTATTGGTACCAGGATTAATCAGAGGGATATTGTACTCAATATAATTGTCATTAATCAGTTGCTCATTGCGTTGCAGTATTACCTCATCGAAAGCAGCATGCACCGTCAGTTCAATGCTTACACGACGATAGTAGGCACCAGGTTCCTCACTACAACGGGTTATGAAGAAATAATCGTTGGTGGTTTGCTGCAATCCCTCCACCTGCGTATCGAGATATTGGCGGACACCCTGAGCACGTGCAAAAGCTAGTTGGGCATTGCTCGTAATATCCTCATCGTCCATCAAACTGAGACGGACCAATTCACCATTATAAACAGCACCCACATAGCGATGGTTCCCATACTCCCCTTGATAATCTAATTTCTTGAACTTCAAAGCATCGGCTGATGAAGAGATACGGATACTAACTTGTTTTCCTGCGGTAAACACATCGCTATTCATCTCGTTAACAATCTCGCGAGTTATCTGGCACAGCGCCATTGCACTATTCGAGTTTTCAAGCAGATAATTGCCCGTAGAATAGTCATCGCTACTGCCCTCAATGCTCTTGCAATTGTACGACAATTCTATAACATAATTCAACTCAGCCTTACCATCTTCTCTAATACCATCAGCCAAACGAGCCTTTACAAGGACCTCGCTCTCATTATAGAGTTTCCTCTCATTAGGAAGATTAAGCAACATAGCTTCAGCCTTTTTCTGCATAGCCTTTTGTCGCTGAGCTACATCATTTTTCAATTCAGTAGTAATCAACTCACGGTACTGACTATTGACAGTTACTTCGTTTGACTCCTGGCCCCACGCTACCCCATTCAAGGAGAGAGAAAAGAAAAACATTAGGGCCATTATCAGTCTACTAAAAGAAAATACTATATGTTTCATAAGCATTGCTTTTATATACAGTTATCGTCGATGCAAAAATACACATTTTTTTGTATATCTTGCAAGTAAAAAACATACAAATATCACAACATTCTGATAATCAAACACCATAAAAGAAATAATAGTCCACTATACCCACCTAAAACAGAACCAACAAACCTTTCGATATGAAACATCACCCCCCTTTTAGTCATCCAATTTCTCCTATCAACAGTATAGGATCATGATTTTTTAGTCATCCTATTTCTGTTGTCAACAGTAAAGGGTTGTTATTTAAGGTAACCTCTAAAAATTGCTTCAACGTGATTTTGGAGAAGATTTATAGCAGATTGCTCCGTTGAACGAAGGAGTATAGCG
>JAUNHX010000020.1 GCA_030523765.1 Bacteroidales bacterium
TGCTATAAATCTTCTCCAAAATCACATTGAAGCAATTTTTAGAGGTTACCTATATAAATTATCAAGATTATAAATGCCTCATTTTTTACTTTTGGGGAGCATTGAATGGCTGACGACAGGTTAAAAAGGCTTAAAAGAACGACAACATTTGGGCAAAAGATGAAGAAAAGAGTTTATGGCTATTTTGTATATCATTGTTTTATAGCATGTTGCAATATAGAGAAAAGATAGGTACCTTTCGATGCGCCGGAGAGTAACTATTCGAGTTGCCAGATAGTACTATTTTTTACTGTTGGATAGTTACTCTCCGTTGGAGGGAGATGTACATCTTGACGAAGTGAAAGGTACCTCATGTTATGAAGGTTTTCGTGATGTGTATAATATACTAGATTTATCAAGTATAAAACGAGTCTTTATGAGTTGTTTTATCGTAGATTGGCGTTTGAATTAGGGATGTTTTTTTCTGTTGGGATATTAAAAAAAAGATGCCCAATTATTGGATAATTGGGCATCCTAGGTATTGTTTGGAAAAAGGATAATAGAGGGCTATCCTTTTGACAATGTGTAGTGATGCGATTAGAAGAGACCTTCAAGCACCTTGTCGTCAACAAGGTTGGGAATGGTGACCTTCAGGTTGGGGTTGACCTCCATAGCGCGTTTGATAGCGAACATGGCACCTTCGTTGCGAGCCCAACTACGACGAGCAATACCATTGTTGACATCCCAATGGAGCATCATCTTGAGGCGACGATCGCAGTCGGCACTGCCATCGAGAACCATGCCGAAACCACCATTCATTACTTCGCCCCAGCCTACGCCACCACCATTGTGAATGCTTACCCAGGTGGCACCACGGAACGAATCGCCGATTACGTTCTGGACAGCCATGTCGGCTGTACGATTGGAACCATCATAGATATTGCTTGTTTCGCGGAAGGGGGAGTCGGTGCCACTAACATCGTGATGGTCGCGACCTAAAACGATGGGAGCACTGATTTTACCCTCTTTGATAGCTTGGTTGAAGCGTTCGGCAATCTTGGTGCGTCCTTCGCAGTCGGCATAAAGGATGCGAGCCTGCGAACCCACCACGAGGTGATTCTCTTTAGCTCCTTTGATCCATTGGATATTGTCGTGCATCTGTTGCTGTATTTCAGTGGGAGCAGTAGCAGCGATTTCGGCCAACACATCCATTGCGATATGGTCGCTGAGGTCGAGATCTTCAGGTTTGCCGCTAGTACACACCCAACGGAAAGGTCCGAAACCGTAGTCGAAGCACATGGGCCCCATAATATCCTGAACATAGGAAGGATAACGGAAGGCACTCTTGTCTTCGTTCCAAATATCGGCACCAGCACGACTGCTTTCGAGGAGGAAGGCGTTACCATAGTCGAAGAAATACATACCTTTGGCTGTCAGTTTGTTGATGGCAGCCACATGGCGACGGAGCGATGCTTGCACAGCCTCTTTGAACTGTTCGGGCTGTTCGGCCATCATCACCTTGGAGTCTTCGAAACTGATACCTACGGGATAGTAGCCACCAGCCCAGGGGTTGTGGAGCGATGTTTGGTCGCTACCAAGATCGACATGGATGCCCTTTTCAGCGCAGTATTCCCAAAGGTCGACCACGTTGCCTTGATAAGCAAAACTGCGAGCAATTTTCTTTTCGCGAGCCTCGTTAACTTTGGCAAAGAGCTCGTCGAGGTTGGCGTGAATTTCGTCAACCCAGCCCTGCTCGTAGCGTTTCTGTGTGGCAGAAGGATTGATTTCGGCAGTAATGGAGACAACACCAGCAATATTACCAGCCTTGGGCTGAGCACCGCTCATACCACCAAGACCAGCAGTGATAAAGAGTTTGCCTGCTGTACCACCACCCAGCTTGCGGGCAGCATTGAGTACGGTGATGGTGGTGCCGTGTACAATACCTTGAGGGCCTATATACATATAGGAACCAGCAGTCATCTGTCCATATTGAGTGACACCCATAGCGTTATAGCGTTCCCAATCGTCGGGTTTGCTATAGTTGGGGATCATCATGCCGTTGGTAACAACCACACGGGGGGCATCTTTATGAGAGGGGAAGAGTCCCATAGGGTTGCCCGAATACATAGCTAGCGTCTGCTCTTCGGTCATCTCCGAGAGGTACTTCATGGTGAGACGATACTGTGCCCAGTTTTGGAATACAGCACCATTGCCACCATAGGTGATCAATTCGTGGGGATGCTGAGCAACGGCGGGGTCGAGGTTGTTTTGGATCATAAGCATGATGGCAGCAGCCTGACGGCAACGAGCGGGATACTCGTCGATGGGACGTGCATACATAGGATAGGTAGGACGTAGACGATACATATAAATACGTCCATATTTATGCAGCTCTTCGGCAAATTCGGGGGCCAACATGGCGTGGTCCTTAGGATCGAAATAGCGGAGTGCGTTGCGGATAGCCAGCTTCTTTTCGGCAGGAGTCAGAATATCTTTGCGCTTAGGCGCATGGTTGACGGTAGTGTCGTAAGGTTGCGGGTCGGGAAGGATAGAAGGGATACCCTGACGCAGTTCGTTTTGAAATTCTTCGCGAGTCATATATTTAAAAATTTATGAATGATTATCATGAGGGATGCTAGAACTCTATCTGGAGGCCTACATCGAGGCGGGGCAGGTTGAGGTAGTAGTTGCCAGGCTCCATGCTGAGGGTGGTAATTTGGTTACCAAACACGTTGGTCATATTGTAGCGAGCATAGATGCCAATCCAATCCCAAGAGAGGCGCGATACAAGACCCCATTGCAGTTTGTAGTTATCGAGGAACTCGGGACTATAGAAGGTGCGCTCTTCGGAATTGGCATTGATGGTACCGTTGATGGTGTAGTTGTATGCTGTGGTATAGTGGTAGTTGCCAAAGTTGCCATAGACGCCTAAATCCCAGTGGAGACCTCTAGAGAAGAGTTTGCCTCCTGGCATGAGGCGGATGCGCTGGAAGAGTTCGATGTTCCAGTTGGAACGGTGCATCATACGATAGCTGAGGTCGGTGTTGTTGTAGGTTAAGCCGGTAGTTGCATCGTACATCCCAAGGTCGTCTTCTAGTCGGATCAGGTTGAACTGCGAAGCGTCGGTAGGAAGGCTCCAACGCTGATGTTCCCATCCGAATCCGATGCCAAGACCATACCATTTCTTGAGTTGACGAACCCAACGACCTTCGAAACCGAAGTTGATGCCTTCAAACGATCCAAGTCGCATCTCGTTGGCTGTAGTGGGAAGGGGATATCCGAAAGTAAAGGCCCAATCGAGAGAAGATTCAGAGCCCCCACCGTAGCTGACTTTGGATGTTTCGAGATCGTCGGGGGTACGGGAGAGATGGGTGGTATAGTCCCAAGTATAATGATAGGAGCTGTCAACTACCTCCCAAGAAAATTCTTTGGTGGCGTTGCCATCGAGGATGCGCTGTTTGCGTTCGTTGTCGTTGAGGGTATATACGTTGGTATAACCACGATAGTTAACTACCAGTTTGCGACCTACGAGTCCGTCCTTATGGATGGCAATCTTTAGATCTTCCTGAGGCCGGTCAACCTCTACAAAATTGTATTCGTCAATACCATTGGTGTCGTTCACTACTTTGAAGAAAACGGTGGGCCATTTCATGCTTTTGATGTCGGTATAATTTTTTGAATCTTTGTCCTCGTCTATAGCTACTTCTATAACCTCTTCAACAACGTCAACAACGGCAACTTCTTCTTTTTGGTACTCTGTTTTGCTATCGAAAATAGAGGGGCGGGATGTTTCATCGTTGTCTGTTTCTGTTTTGGATCTCATGGCAGGAAGCTCAATAAACACGTAGTCGAGTGTGTCTTTGAAGCTGAAGGTGGGTTCGGGTGCTGGGTGCTGTTTTTCGATAAAATAGCTTGCCTGAGGAACACCATAGCCTAATGCATAGTCGAAATAGGGGTAGCGGTCGCACGATTTCTCGATCTCCTCTTTCATCTGCATAGCAGTTAGTCCGGGACGCGTTTGCCATGCACAAGCGCAGAAACCGGCACAGAGGGGACTAGAGAAGGAGGTGCCATAAGCTTCGGTGGTTTCGTGATCCTTTTTGGGATTGGCTACTATGGCGTGTCCGAAAGCAGCGATATTCGGTTTCAGACGACCATCGGCACCAGGACCGTAGCTGCTGAATTCGATATGGCGATATAGCGTAAGGTTATCTTCAATACCTGCCACACAGAGTACACTGTCGGCATCGGCAGGGGTGATGATGGTTTTCCATCGCGAGTCATCGCCTTCGTTGCCTGCCGAATTGCATATCAGCATGCCTTTACGGGCAGCCATATTGGCAGCTTTGGCTACATAACTGCGGCCATCCATCTCGTAGGTGAAGTGGCGCTCTTTGCCGTAACCCAAGGAACTGTTGATGACATTGGCGCCATTCTTGTCGGCCCATTCGGCTGCTTGAGCCCACCAAACCTCTTCTTTGAAGGGCTCCGATTCAATCTCGGTACGGGCCAGGATGAATTCGGCACCAGTGGCAAGACCCAGCTGCTGGCCGTTGATAATGCCTGCTATGCAACTGAGTACCATCGTTCCATGGGTGCTCCAGCCATAGACGTTCTCTTTTTTGTTGCAGAAATTCCAGGTGGCTTTGATTCGCCCACCATCGCGCAGGTGCTTGAAGGCATCGTGGGTGTTCACTGCGGGGAACCCACCATCGAAAACGGCGATACGGATGCCAGTGGCATCAATATTATTGTCGCGGAATTGGGCGCCCTGGAAGCGTATTAGCTGTTCCGTCAAGGCAGGTGAGTTGTTGGGAAGAACTTGATCCAACTGGGGTTGGTTGGCCTTGGTGGCAGGGACTTTGTAGGAGGCTATCTGGGCCTCTGTAGCGATGATCTGAACCTCTTTTACGAAAGGCAACTGCTCGATACGGGCTATCTGATCCTGTGTGGCCATTACTCCGATGGCGTTTAGCCAACGCGAGGTGCCTACCTCTTCGGTAGCGATGGCATCGACCTGTTGTACATAGCTATTATTGAGGGGATAGTTGCTGATGTCGTAAAGATCGGCATTATTCAATTGGTAACGTTCGATGGCTTTGGCATCGAAATAGGAATAGGGGTCGAAAGTGGTTCCGGCCTTGTCGGTAAGAAATACCCAATAGCACGATTGAGCATTCAAGTAGCCTACGAAGGCCACAAACAGTGCAAGAATTGCAAAAGTTCTCTTCATGTTTTAAATAATTTATTATTTATGTTATACAAAGTCAGTGTATTGTTTAATCCAATACGAAAAGTGATGGGTTTATAATCGTATGCAAAAATACGAAATTATTTCAAATGTATAGTATAAAGTGCGAAAAAAGATGTTGGAATGGTTTATCGATGTGGTGCTTTCGGTTGGGTGGTCGTGCTCTGTACATAGGTTCGCTGTTTTGCCCTATTATCGCTTTAACTGCTGTTTTATTACAAGTGATATTCTTTTTTAACGATTTTAGCAACTATTTGAGGGGAAAAGTAGCTGTTTTTTGTGTTAGAAGGGGGGTGGGGATATAGGCAGAGCGTTGGCATAGCGATGGCATTGGCTTGGAGAGGCCTTTAAATCGAAATAAAAAAGTCTTAACGATGAACAAGATGATGTGAGCTAAGTAAAATGACATCGACTTCTTGTAATGTGTTGTTATATAACTCTTTGTGCGTAAATGTCATTTGTCATTTGTCATTTTCTAATTCTTAGCACATTTGAGATAAGGGTTGTGTAATTATTTATATAACTCACCTTATATATGTATACTATAGTCGGTTTATGGAAAGAGGATGAGGTGTCAATGCTTGGGTTCATAAAAATGCACAGGAATTGAAAAATGACAAATGATAAATGACATTTTTGTAGGAAATAAAAAAAACGCTCTACCGAGGTAGGGCGTTTTTTATCTTTCTTGGTCAGAATCGAAGGAATGCTGTGCTAATTATTCAGCGTTGATGATAGCTTTGTGAACAGCGTTCCAACCAGCAGCGTTGAGACCCCAGTTGTTGGTGGAGTTCTTGTTGCCATTGATTCTCACTTTTCTTCTCTTGACCTTTTTGTTAGCATTAATACCCATGATATGATTCTTTTAAATTGTTTAACTTTCTATATTACAACGAGAAACGAGGATGGCGCCTCATTTTTTCGCTCTGCAAAGGTACACAGAAGATTTGAACTGGCAAAATATTTTTTTGTTTTTCTGTGTAAACCATTCAACCACAGCAGGTAAAATATAAATACTGCCTATTATGCCTCGAGATGTTCTTTGCGGAGCAGATCGTTGACCGTTTTCACGGGGTTGAAGGTGGCTAATGGAACCTCTACGAAGAGGGTGATCCAATTGGCCATAGCTCCATTCCATAGTCCGGGGAGTTCTTGCGATTTCACTACCGTTGCCCCCTTGGTTTTCTTGGAGATGAAGCCTGTAGCTGGATCGACATATTTGCGAAGATCGAAGCGACGTCCTCGATAGTCTTTCGTACCACATACCAAATCAACGGGGTTGAAGTGGGTGGCGCTAGTGAGGATAGCCTCTTGATCGGGATCCTTGCGATTGATTTGAGCTGTTTCAACAATCTGCAGACTCTTTACTCCTTGCTGGTTCTCAACAAAGAAGGGGCCGCCTCCAGGTTCACCTTGATTCTTTACCATTCCGCAAATGCGGATGGGACGATGAAGGATAGCATGGAGTTGTTGGGCTCGGGGGGTATGGGCATCGAGGGCGGGAAGTTCCAGATGGAGGGTGTTGGTAATGAACGCTTCTACTTCGGCCAACTGTTGTTTGGAGCATCCTTTGTCGAGGAGGTGGAGGTAGGAGAAGATCTTATCTTGAAGGTCGAGTAGGAGTCCTGCAATGACCTGTTTGTAAACGATGGTGGTGTGTTTCATCCAGTCGGGCACTACATTATCTATATTCTTAATAAAGATCAGATCGGCCCGCTGTTCGTTGAGGTTCTCGATGAGAGCTCCGTGTCCGCCGGGACGGAAAATCAGATGTCCCTCTTCATCGCGTACGGGGTTGTTGTATTCATCGACAGCGATGGTATCGGTGTAGTGCTTTTGTTCGGAGAAGCTGATATTGAGTTTGATACCGAAGTTGCTCTCGTAGAATTTCTTCACCTCCGATACTTTCTTGCGGAAAAGGGGACGATGTTCGGGCGAAACGGTGAAGTGTATATTAACGGTGTCGTTGTCGTTGCGTGCATATTCGGCACCTTCTACTATATGTTCTTCGAGAGGGGTACGCTGGGTGTCGCCATATCGATGGAATTTGAGCAGTGCTTTGGGCAGACTTCCATAACCCATATAATTATCTTTCAGCAAGAAATTAACTACGGTGGTGAAGTCGCCTCGATCCATATAATCGCCAAATTCGGCACCCGAACGGTGCATGCAGTTCTTCAGATCGTCAAAGAAGGCGAAAGTGCGTATGTGTTGTAGAAACTCTTTGACAGAAGGATAGTCTTTGGCGAAGCCATAATCGACACCGAAATAGGTTGACGAGAAGGCGTAAAGATCTTTGAACATACGAGTGGCAGCACCCGAGGCGGGGACAAACTTGAGTATTTTCTTGTCTTGTGCCAACGTTTCATAACGTTGGGTGTAGCGGTTGATATCATCGTCGCTCATCTTGATGATGCCGCCATTATCGATAGTGGCGGGTGCGATGAGTTTCGCTTTGGGGAATCCATCGCGAAAATTCTGTATCTGTTTATCGAGAGCATCGGGGGTAATGCCCAATTCAGCGATTTGTTTTAAATCGCCTTCCGAAAGATTGAGGTTGTTCATTACGGGTTTCTTTAAGGGGGTAAAAAGGAAAGACTAATTGCGGTATTCGCGGTAGATATCTTTGGTAATCACTACGGTGCTATATACAGTATCGCCCTCTTTAAGACGAACGGTGTTGCTGCCTTTGCGGTAACAGATATAGGTGTCGCGAGTGTAAACCGAATCGTAACCGTCTTCATATGTGGCGTTAACGTTGAAGATAGCGGGAGCGGTGAAGGTGGCGTTGAAAAGGCCAGCAACATCGGTGTAGCCTTCAGCTTTGACGTAGCTGCTATCGATGTCAATCTTTACAAAAGCGTTCTTCAAAGGCTTGTTTGAAGTCTCATCGACAACCGAAACCTGTACATAGCAGTTGGTGTCTTTATCGCAGGCATTCATCATAAGGGCTGCTGATACTCCGCCAATTAGGAGGGCTAGCGCGAAGATTAAATTTTTTTTCTTCATATTATGTATAATTTTTTTGTTTCTATTCGCAAAAATCTTCCTACTTTTGCACTCGAAATGGAGAGTCCGTTTCGAAGTGTAACAAAATGCAAAATTAATAAATAAATTATAATACGCATGAAAAAACTTTTGTTTTTGGCGATTTTTTTCTTTTCAATCGCTTCGGGTTTCGCACAAACCGCTTATTCTCAGTATACCGACGATACTGCCCATACCTATGTTCTTATAGAAACGAGTTATGGCAATATGGTGGTAAAACTCTACAACGAGACCCCTCAGCATCGCGACAATTTTGTAAAATTGGTGCGTGAGGGCTTTTACGATGGACTTCTCTTTCATCGTGTCATCAACAATTTCATGATTCAAGGTGGCGATCCCAACTCGAAGGGGGCTGCTGCTGGCGTTCAGTTGGGTGACGGCAATTTGGGATATACGATTCCTGCCGAATTTAATCCTGCATTGTTCCATAAAAAGGGCGCTTTGGCTGCGGCTCGCATGGGCGATAATGTGAATCCTAAAAAGGAGAGCTCTTCCTGTCAGTTCTATTTAGTTCAGGGTCAGGTGTGGAACGATCAGGTATTGAATATGTTCCGCGAACAGTATGGTAAGAATTTCACCGACGAACAGTTGGAGGTATATAAAACTATTGGCGGTACTCCTCATTTGGATGGTGATTACACTGTATTTGGCGAAGTGGTGTATGGTTTGGAGGTAATCGATAAGATTGCTGCTGTAAAGACAGGCGCTATGGATCGTCCGCTCGAGGATGTCTCCATGAAGATGCGTGTGCTTGAAAAGAATAAGATAAAACAGAAGGGCGTTCTCTTCGCTCCGGGCAACAGTCGTCGTACTAAAGATGTCAATATTCAACAATAGTCAACTGTCATAGAATGAATAGGGTAGTGTCTCTTTCGGGCAATCGACAGAGACGCTATCTTATGCTTTCTTAGTTGAATTTTTTTGCAACTATATAATACATTCCATTTTTCTACGTTAATCCAAATTAATCGTTTTTTATCTTTGAACAATGAAAACAGAAATATTAGAGTATATTAAGGAGATTCAGGAAACTCATATCGAGAAATTCAAGGATACTGCTGCCGAAGTAGAACAGTTCCGTATCAAATTCTTGGGTAAGAATGGTGTGATGAACCAACTTTTCGAGCAGTTCAAATCGATCCCCAACGATCAGAAGAAGGAGATGGGACAGGCTTTGAATCAGCTTAAAACGGCTGCTCAACAGAAGATTGAGGAGTTTAAAAGCTATGTGGAGAGCAAGGAGGAGAGCAGTCATCTGCACGATCTTACGATGCCTACCGATTTCTCCGATCTCGGTTCTCGTCACGTCCTCTCGGTAGTGATGAACGAAATTAGCGAGATTTTTTCCCGTATTGGCTTTACTGTTGCCGATGGTCCTGAGATTGAAGACGATTATCATGTGTTTACTGCACTCAATTTCGCACTCGATCATCCTGCTCGCGATATGCAGGATACTTTCTTTATTGAGAAAGAACCCGATGTGAATAAACCTACCGATGTGTTGTTGCGTACTCATACTTCGAGTGTTCAGGTGCGTGTAATGGAGCATCAGAAACCTCCTATCAGGGTGATTATGCCGGGTAGAGTGTTCCGCAACGAGGCTATCTCGGCTCGTGCTCACTGTATCTTCCATCAGGTAGAGGGTTTGTATATCGACAAGAAGGTGAGCTTTGCCGATCTGAAACAGACGCTACTTTATTTTGCTAAGGAGATGTTTGGCGAACAAACCCAAATTCGTTTGCGTCCCTCCTATTTCCCCTTCACCGAACCTTCGGCCGAGATGGATATCTCGTGCAACATATGTGGAGGTAAGGGCTGTAATATCTGTAAGGGTACCGGTTGGCTCGAAATTCTTGGCTGCGGTATGGTCGATCCTAATGTGTTGGAGCAATCGGGTATCGACAGCAAAGAGTACTCGGGCTTTGCTTTCGGTATGGGAGTAGAACGTATGGCGATGTTGAAATATCAGATTCGCGATCTTCGTCTCTATTTCGAGAACGACCTCCGTTTCCTGAAGCAGTTCGAAAGTATCATATAACACATAGATGCAGCAAGTTGTATGCTATGTATAACCTATAATGAAGGGGACAGCCTCAGTGTCCCCTTTATTTGTAACTAATAAATTGATAGCATGAGTATTATTCGTATTGAGAAGATGAATTTCTATGCCTTTCACGGTTGCTTTGCTGAAGAGCGTGAAATAGGCACCCGTTTCCGTGTTGATGTTGCGATGAAAGTGGATACACTAAAAGCGGAAAAGAGCGATGATATCAACGATACGGTCAACTACCTAGAGGTATATCAAGTGGTGAAGAAGCAAATGATGATTCCTTCTCACTTGCTGGAGCATGTGGCTCGTAGGATAGGGGAGGCAGTGATTGCTCATTTCCCCGATGTGGAGAGTATCACGGTGAAAGTGTCGAAACTGAATCCACCGCTCGGAGGACAGATGGATTGTGTGAGTGTGGAGGTTGAAACCACGCGATAACGTTGATTCCATATACACTAGAAGTAATGGAATTATAGGATTCTCGCTATATCCTTTAGAATCCTGATACTCCGTATTATCTAGAATCTTCGAGAAATCCAGACCTTTTGAAACCTTTGGCACCTTTGGGTGATCTAGAACCTCTAGGTTATCCGAAATCTATTTCAGTTATTTTTCTCTAATTCCGTTTTCTTTCCACTTCTTCTTTGTTAGAGTTAGGTTAGAGTTAGAACTCTATTTGAAGGGAAGAAGAGTGTAGGGGATATTGTTCTCTTTAAAAGTATATAAATATCATGGATGCAATTAGATAGAATGGGTAAAGGCCCTTAAAAATAGCTCTATAACAAGAATGCTCTTTTTAAGGGCTTCAAAAGAGTGTTGAATAATTGATTCTATGATGTTTAATCCTAATAGAGATCCCCTTCGTCGAAGAAACTATAGTAGCTCGGCATTCCTGCATCGGTGATGCCGATAATGATATGGTCGATAAGGGGAATATGGAGCACTCTTCCAGCTTCGAGCAAACTATGGGTGAGTTCGCGGTCTTTTTTGCTAGGGGTGAATACTCCAGTAGGATGATTGTGAGCTACGGCTATCGAGACAGCATTCTTTTCGAGTGCTGTCTTGAAAATAAGTCGTATGTCGACAGGCGTTTCGGTGAGTCCTCCCGATGAGATTCGTTGCTTGTAGATAACTCTTTTTCGAACGTTCAGATAGAGGGCCCAAAATTCTTCGTGGGGCAAGTCGATAAAGGAGTGCCCCAGATATTGGAAGATATCGCTGCTAGAACGTATGATAACTTCTTTGGAATCAACGCGCTCGTTGAGCATTCGAAAGCCTATCTCCATCGCTGCTACAATACTGATGGCTTTGGCATCGCCAACTCCTTTAACCTGTTTCAACTCGCTGATTCCAAGCTGTGCAAGTTCAGTTAGGTTGTTGTTGGCACGATGTAGAACCTCTTGAGCCAATTTAACTACATTCTGTCCCGGAAGTCCGCTTCCTAACAAAATGGCGATTAATTCGGCATTTGTAAGACTTTTTTTCCCGTTGGCAATCATCTTCTCGCGAGGCTTATCCTCATCGGCCCAGTCTTTTAGGGTGTTTACTTCACTATGTTCCATTGTTAATGATTAAAGAAATATTTTGCAAAAGTATATATTTTTTTTGAAAAACAGTTGGTGAATCAATTATTTTTCGTATTTTTGCACGTTCAAAAACTATAAAGAGAATAAAACTAATAATATTATAAGATATGCAGAATAAAGGACTTATTCAATTTTTGACGGTCTGCTTTTTGCTCGTTTGCTTATTCCAATTGTCGTTTACTGTTGCGACAAGAGGAGTGGAGAAACGTGCTAAGCAAGACGCGGAAGCGTATTTAAACGACAACGCTACTCAACAACTGGCCAACACTTTGGCTGGTGGTGATTCCCGCATGGTTTCGATTATTGCCGACTCTTTGGCTACCGCTCACGAGTCGCATTATCTTGATTCCATGGCTTCTGAAAAAACTTGGCTCGGCTACACCTATCGCCAATGCCAAGCGCGTGAGATTAATCTTGGTCTCGACCTGAAGGGTGGTATGAACGTCATGCTCGAGGTTTCTACGGTCGATGTGGTTCGTGCTTTGGCTAACAACACTGACGATCCCACCTTCAACAAAGCTATCGAAGATGCTTTAGCAAAACAGAAGACCACCACCAATCGCGACTTCGTCTCGCTGTTCTACGAGTCGATCGTCTCGTTGGATAAGAACGTGCAGCTTTCGTCGTACTTCAGCACTCAGCTGCGCGACAAAATCAAACTGAGCGATGATAACGATAAGGTTATCTCGGTTGTAAAAGAAGAGGCTGCTGCTGCTTACGATCGTACCTTCGAGGTGCTTCGTCAACGTATCGACAAATTTGGTGTGGCTCAGCCTACCATTCAGCAGCTCCGTGCTAGCGAACGTATCCTTGTTGAACTTCCTGGTGTGAAAGACCCCGCTCGTGTACGCCGCCTTCTCCAAGGTACTGCTCAACTCGAGTTTTGGTCGACTTGTGGTGGTGATCCCAAGTATAACCAAGAGGCTGTAAACGATGCAGTCAATGCTATCAATGCCCTCTATGCTGTTGACAGCTATTTGGCTAGTGCAAGCACTGTTGATAACGATACTACTGCTGCTATTGATAGCACCGCTACCAACGAGGCTGCTCAGGATACTGGCCTGCTTGCCCAATTGAATAATAATAGTAATAACAATAATAATGAGGCTGACCTTGCTGATGCCAAAAAGAAAAATCCTCTGCTGAGCATCTTCATGCCCAATGTTGATGAGAGTGGCCGCATCTATGGCCCTGTGATGGGTTATGCTGCTGGCAAGGATCGTGAGGCTATCGACCAGATGCTGGCAAAAGCTGCCGAGCGTAAGGTTTACGATAACCGCCGTCTGCGTTTCCTCTGGGCTGCCAAGCCTATCGATGAGAAACAGGACATCTATGCTCTTTATGCTATCAAGGTGACCACCCGTGACGGTTCGGCACTGCTTGATGGTAACTCCATTACCGATGCCCGTCAGGATTTCGATCAGTCGGGTGGCAATGAGATTTCGATGACGATGAACACCGAGGGTGCTCGCGATTGGAAACGTATTACTGGAGAGAACGTTGGCCGCTGTGTGGCTATCGTGCTTGACGATCTTGTATACTCTGCTCCTATCATCAATACTGAGATTGCTGGTGGCCGCAGCTCTATTACGGGCGATTTCTCGCTCGAAGAGGCTAAGGATATTGCTAACATCCTTAAGTCGGGTAAACTGCCTGCTCCTGCTGTGATTGTTCAGGAGGCTGTGGTTGGTCCTTCGCTGGGTCAGGAATCGATCCATAAGGGTCTTGTTTCCTTCATCCTTGCCTTTATCATTGTACTCGTTTACATGGTGGTGTTCTACAACCGTGCTGGTTGGGTTTCGGTGATTGCTCTTATCATCAACCTCTTCCTACTGCTTGGTGTACTTGCTTCGATTGGCTCGGTACTCACCATGCCTGGTATTGCTGGTATTGTGCTGACAATGGCTATGGCTGTTGACGGTAACGTTATTATTTACGAACGTATTAAAGAGGAACTCCGTTCGGGTAAGAGCTTGGCCAACTCGGTAGAGGATGGTTTCAAGAATGCTTATTCGGCTATCATCGACGGTCAGGTCACCACCTTCTTGCTGGGTTTGGTGCTCATCGTTTTCGGTTCGGGTCCTGTTCAGGGCTTCGCTGTTACCCTCTGTATCGGTATCGTTACCTCGCTGTTCACCTCTATCTTTATTACCCGTCTCTGTATCGACTGGGCTCTGAAGCACAACAAGAAGATCAACTTCTCGTTCCCCTTCAGCGAGAACTTCATGCAGAATGCTAAGATTGACTGGATTGCAAAACGCAAAACCTTCTATATTATCGGTATCTGCGCTATCCTGGTTTGCTGCGGTGCGCTGGCTATCCGTCATCTCAACTATGGTATCGACTTCTCGGGTGGACGTACCTATGTGGTTCGCTTCGACCAGAATGTGTCGGCCAACGATGTCCGCTCGAGCTTGGCTGCCCAGTTTGAAGAGGCTCCTGAGGTGAAGACCTATGGTCCGAGCAACCAGTTGAAGATTACGACCAAATATAAAGTAAATGAAGATGGCGAGGATGTGAAGAACGAAATCCTCACCAAACTCTATGATGGCACCAAAACCTATTATGCTGAACCGATTTCGATTGCCGACTTTGAGTCGACCGAAACCAATCCTCTGGGTATCATCCAGAGCGAGCAGGTGGGTGCTACTATCGCTCACGACTTGAAACGTTCTTCGGTTCTGGCTGTGTTGGGCGGTCTGCTTATCATCTTTGCCTACATCTGGATCCGTTTCCGCAACTGGCGCTTCGGTGTTGGTTCGGTTGCTGCACTGGCTCACGATACCATCCTCGTACTTGGTATGTTTGCTTTGCTCCACGGTTTGCTCCCCTTCAACCTCGAGGTCGACCAGTCGTTTATTGCCGCTGTGCTGACTGTTATTGGTTACTCTATCAATGCTACTGTGGTTATCTTCGACCGTGTTCGTGAAGAGCGTAAACTCTATCCCAAGCGCGATATCAAGACCCACGTGAATGCTGCTATCAATCAAACTTTGGCTCGTACTATCAACACCAGTGGTACCACCTTCGTTACACTGCTTATGATGTTCATCTTTGGTGGTGAAACAATTCGTGGATTCCTCTTTGCTCTGTTGGTAGGTGTGATTTGCGGTATGTTCTCGTCAGTATGCTTGGCTGGTCCTATCGTTTATCAGATCTCTTCTAGCGAGGATAAGAAACTCGAGCTTAAGAAATAAATGTGCTATTAATATATAATTGTTTCATTAATAATAATACAAGTCGGATATGGACCTTGGCGACATCTTTTGGATCGGCTTTCTTATACTTACCTTCTTTGGTGGTTCTATCACGAAGGTGATCAAAAAGTATATGCCTTCCCAACCGGCTACTGAAACAGACGACAGTGAGGAACCGATGGCTGAGGCTGAATGGACTGAGACCGAATGGGCTGAGCCATCGGAGACTCCCCGTCGAGTAATGGAGGACGATCCTTGGGAGGAAAGTGCTGAGACGGAAAATCCCTACTTCACCTACGATGAGGTAGAACCCGAAGTGGTGGAGCAACCAACTCAACAATCTATGAGCGAACACATCGAAGAAATTCTTCGTCAACAGCAGTTCGCACAACCCAAGGCCAAGTATGAGGAAGATCCTCTTCCTGTTCAATCTACAGAAAATGAGTCCGACCCACTTGACGAACCTTTCGATCTTCGCAAGGCTATCATCTATCAGACAATTATGGAGAACAATTATAGATAGGATATGAAATAAAATTAATTCAATAAATAAAGAGTATGTTTAAAAAAGTACTATTAACTATCGGACTGCTGCTTGCAGCACATGTTGCGGTTCTCGCACAAGGTACTATTAAAGGTACCGTTACCGATGCTAAGAATGGCGAACCCATACCCTTTGTCAATGTTGTGATCAAACAAGATGGACAACAGAAGGGTTTCGGCCAGACCGACTTTGATGGTATCTACACCATCAAGTCTGTCGACATCGGAAAGTATGATATCGAGGCCTCGTATGTGGGTTATACTACGCACGTGCGTCAAGGTATCCAAGTGAAAGCTACAGGCTTTACTGTTATCGACATCGAGTTGTCGTCCTCGGCTGCTACACTGAAAACTGTCGAGGTAACCACCGAAAAGCAACCTCTTTTCGAGAAAGGTACTACTAGTACCGGTAAAACATTGGGCGATGAAGATATCAAACGTATGCCCGGTAACTCGGTCGACGCTATCGTTTCTACGGTGGCCGGTGTGGGTTATTCGGATGGTGGTACGGGTACTGCTCGTGGTCAGACTGGTATGGTGACCATGCAGGGTTCCGTTCGTAAGCGTACTGGTATCTCGGCTCCTAAAGAGGCTATTGGTGAGATTAAGGTTATCCTTGGTGGTACCCCCGCTTCTATCGGTGAGGCCGTTGGTGGTGCGCAGATTATTACCCTTAAACCGCCTCAAAGCAAGTTTATTGGTGTTGCTAAATGGGAGACCTATCTCGACTATCGCATGGCCAACTCGTTTGTGCTGTGGTTGACAGGTCCTCTCTATAAGAAGAGAACTAACCTTGAAGGTGGTGGTGTTTCGGAGGTCAATATGATTGGTTTCCGTGCTACACTGCAAGGCTCATTCTCTAAATATCCTTATTATCGTGCACGCGACGGCAGATATCAAGTTGTAAAAGATGACATCGTTGCTGAAATCGAGAAAGCGCCTATTGTTTATGATCCTCTGACGGGTAGTGTTAATTATGCTGCTGAATATCTACGTGCCGATGACTTTGTTACCATTACTCGCCCCACGGCTGCTAATTTCAACGAAGCTCACAATACGCCTAACTTCACTTCGTGGAGCGCTGGCATCGAGGGCGCAATCGACTTCCGCCCCACCGCTTATACCTCTTTGGTACTTACCGGTGAGTTCAGCTATTCGAAAAGCCCCAACACTTCGTTGAGTTACTTCCCCTTCAACCTTCATAACGCTGCCAACGGTGTGGTTAAGTCGCAGAACTATGTTGTGACTCTCGACTTCACTCAGCGCTTCCAAGATCCTGTGGCTAGTTCGGATGCTACCGACCCCAACGCTAAGAAGGCAAGATTCATCTCCAATGTGATGTGGAATGCTACTGTGATGTACAACCTCTATCGTCAGAATGCTTACAACGAGGTCTTCGGCGACCATCTGTTCCGTTACGGTCACGTGGGTACTTTTGTTAACGAGCAAGAACGTTCGTATGCAATCCAGAGCGACTATAATTATAATGGTACGTCGCAGATGGCTTATGTTCAGAATGCATGGCGCGATAATATCGTTTCCTTCACTCCTTCGGAGTATAACCCCATTCTGGCTAACTATACTTCGCAGTTGTACAATATCCCCGAAATTTCGGCCTATCTTTGGAATACCGATAACATCCAGGCTTTCAACGGTCTGATTAACGGTGGTTCTCCCAATAGTGTTTACGGTCTGTTCTCGAATGTTGGTGTTCAGTCTACCACCTATCAGAAGGTTGAGAACAACTACTACTATGGTCAGGCTAAGATTGCTGCTACCATTGCTGGTAAGCACGATGTTGAAATTGGTTTCCAATACGACCAGTATACCGCTGCTTCTTACGGTTTGGCTGCTGGAAGCTTGTGGACCATTATGCGTCAGCAGGCCAACTCCCATATCACCCAGTTGGCTCTCGACAATCCTTGGTATGAATTTAAGGATGGTTTCCTCTATGTGAACTATGACCGTATGGTTGGTGATGGTCAGACTACTTTCGATGAGTCGATGCGTAACTACCTTGCTAGCCTCGATCCTAACGTGCAGGCCAACACTTGGCTCGATGTGGATCGCTACAGTCCTGATTGGTTCGAAGAGGCTGGTGGACTCGATATGTTCTCGGCTGCCGATATGTTGAACTCTGGTAACGCTATCGCTAGCTGGGCTGGTTTCGACCACACGGGTACCAAATATGATTCGCGTACTTGGAACCTTGATGATTTCTTCAACCCTGTGGTTTGCGATCACCCTAAATACCAGTACCTCCCTGTATTCTCGCCCATCTATATGGCTGGATATATTCAGGATAAATTCTACTTCAGCGACCTTATCTTCAATGTCGGTGTTCGTGTTGACTGCTTCGATGGTAACCAGTATGTCCTGAAGGATCCTTATCTGCTTTATGATTCCTATACTGTTGGTGACCTTCGTGGTTCCGACATCTCTTACAATACCGGTTTGGATGGCAATGCTTTTGCTAATGCTGCTCAAGACGATTGGGTTGTTTATGTTGACGATCCTACCGCTTCTACTCCTACCATTCGTGGTTACCGTAATGGTTCCATCTGGTACGATGCTAATGGTGTTGAGATTGCTTCGCCTAGCTCCATCTCGGGTGAATCGGGCCGTCCTACTCCTTTCCGTACTGCCGATGCTAATGCTGTTTTGGTTGAAGGTAACGAGAGTGGCAACAAGGTTAGAAGTCAGGCCTTCGAGGACTATACTCCCCAGTGGGTTGTTCAGCCTCGTATCGCTTTCTCCTTCCCTGTAGGTGAAAAATCGCAGTTCAGCGCTAACTACGACATTATTGCTCGTCGTCCTCCTTCTAGTGGTTGGACAGCCGACTATGTCAGCTACCTTTATATGACGCAGATCTCTTCGATCAGCAATCCTAACTTGAAACCTGAGCGTATTACCAACTATGAGATTGGTTTCAATCAGGCTCTCAACGACAAATCGGCTATCTCGATCAACGCTTATTATAAAGAGACGCGCGATCTTATCCAGCTTGTTCAGTATGCTGGTGCCGACCCCAACCCTAACTACTACAGCTACGATAACCTCGACTTCATGACCACCAAGGGCTTCTCGTTTACCTACGACCTCCGTCATAGCAACAACATCCGCCTTTCGGCCAACTATACCCTCCAATATGCTGAAGGTACTGGCTTGTCCACTACCACCATGTCGGAGCTTATTAAGGAAGGTTATACCACCTTGAAGATGCTCAATCCTATCAGCGACGACCGTCGTCATGAGTTCAAGGCTAACCTTGACTACCGCTACTTCAACCAAGAAGGTCCTAAGCTGCAAACCAAGAAGAAAGACAAAGAAACTGGCGAGGTAACTGTGGTTGACCACTATCCTTTGCAGAACTTTGGTGTTAACTTGGTTGCTGTTGCTCAGTCGGGTCGTCCTTACACCCGTGCTTTCTCCAACACGCAGCAAACTATCGTGGGTAGCTATCGTGGCGCTCGTATGCCTTGGGGCTTCTATTTCAATCTTGTTGTCGACAAGACTTGGCCTATCGCCATCAAGAAAGACGGCAAAATCAAACGCAACACGGCTCTCAACGCTGCTCTTACTGTTAGAAACCTTTTCGATACTCGTAATATTACTGGCGTTTTCGCTGTTACGGGTAACCCCACCGACAACGGATACCTCTCTGACCCCGAAACGCAGACTGTCATCAATTCTTACCTTGATCCTCAGTCGTTCCGCGACATGTATCAGATCTGGCTCAGCAATTCTTACTGGAACTATTCCACTCCTAGAATTATGTATCTGAGTCTGTCCTATCAGTTCTAAGTCACTCACGAGAAAAAATAAAGTAAGACATGAAAAATATATTTAGCAAATTTGTGTTGGCGGCATTCCTCATCTCCGCTCTTACGGGGACGGCTTATGCTCGCGAATGCACGGCTTGCAAGAAGACCACTCAGCAGAAGTCGGCAGCCCAATCCAAGGCTACTGTGTGTAAGCGCGCACAGAGTACTGCCGAGCTTAATGTCAACAATGTCCGTGCATTGATCAATGGTTATGGCAATATGTGGTATGATGGCTCTATTGCCCAGTACCATATACCCAAAGACGGTACTTCCACTCCCCTCTACTGCGCTGCTCTGTGGATCGGTGGTACCGACGTTAACGATCAGCTCCGTTTGGCTGCCCTCTCGTTTGGTCAGTATGGTGACGATTATTGGCCCGGTCCTCTGACCATCGATGGTAAGGCCGACATCTCGAAGGCTGTTTGTAACTACTACGACCGTCACTATAAAATCACTCAAACTGAGGTCCAGAACTTCATGCAGATGTTCGACTACGATGCTAATGGCGCTACTCCTAACGCCAACTACAACGAGGCCGACATCCCCGACATTATCAAGAACTGGCCTGCTCACGGCAAATTCGAAAACCAGTCCTACTATCTGGCTCCTTTCAAAGATGTTAATGGCGATGGTACCTACAGATATGAGGATGGTGACTATCCTTACTATGATTTCAATAACGAACTCTGCCCCCGTACGCTGAAGGCTGCTCTTGCTCCTGGTGAGAACTATGTTCCTGTGCCTACGATGGAAGATTCGGCTGGAATCGTTCATGGCGGTCTGCTCTCCGACCAGGTGCTGAAAGGCGACCAAACTATTTGGTGGGTCTTCAACGATATGGGTAACACCCACACTGAATCGGGTGGTCAGCCTATCGGTATGGAGATTCGCGCTCAGGCTTTCGCCTTCTCGACCAACGACGAGATCAATAACATGACCTTCTATTCCTACGAGATCATTAACCGTTCTACTTATGAACTCCGCAACACTTACTTCTCGCAGTGGGTTGACCCCGATTTGGGTTACGCTAGCGACGACTTTGTAGGTTGCGATGTTAAACGTGGTCTTGGTTACTGCTACAATGGTAAAGATATCGATGGTCCTGGAACGGGTGCCTTCACTGGTGTTCCTCCTGCTGTTGGTATCGACTTCTTCCAGGGTCCTTATATGGATCCCGATGGTAAAGATAATCCTAAGATTGACCTCAACAAGATGGAACTCTACTACCCCGGTGCTTTAGCTAACTATGCTCTCTCTACCAGTGGTTACGATATCATCGCTCTCACCGACGATGCTGAAAGTTATGTGAATGCTTGGTATTTTGAACCCAACGACTCGATTGGCAACTGTGCTATCAATGGTGTAAACTTCGGTAATGGTATCGTTGACGATGAACGTTTCGGTATGCGTCGTTTCGTATACTATAATAATAGTGCTACTGGTTACAACAGTGACCCCCGCAAAGCTACTGACTACTATAACTTCCTTCGTGGTTATTGGAAGAACTCGCAGCGTATGACCTACGGTGGTGACGGTATCTCCTCTGGTACTACTACCGTTCCTTGCGACTTCATGTTCCCTGGCGACTCCGATCCTTGGATGTGGGGTACCAATGGTGTTGATCCTGCTTTGGGTCACGAATGGACTGAGCCTAATGAGGGCAACTCTCCTGGCGACCGTCGTTTCATGCAGTCGGCTGGTCCCTT
The DNA here is from genome assembly GCA_030523765.1 of Bacteroidales bacterium. Taxonomy (GTDB): domain Bacteria; phylum Bacteroidota; class Bacteroidia; order Bacteroidales; family P3; genus Colimorpha. The sequence continues at coordinate 21,185 of JAUNHX010000020.1, forward strand.
CACCCTGAAACCTGGTGCTCTTAACTACATTACTGTAGGTATTCCTTTCGCTCAGGCTTCGAGTGGTAACGCTTGGTCTTCGGTTGAGATGCTTCGCGAAATCGATGACGTTTGCCAGGCTCTCTTCGAGAACTGCTTCAAGGTTCTGGATGGTCCCGATGCTCCTACGCTTTCCTACCGCGCTCTTAAGAATGAGATTATCCTTTATCTCTCCTACGAGAATACCGCTTCGAACAACTTCGGTGAATCCTACTCTGAGGTTGACCCTGCTATTGTTCGTTCCTATACTCAGGATGGTGTAACTCATATCTATACCGATGAGGATCGTAGCTATAAGTTCGAAGGTTATCAGATCTATCAGCTTCACGATGCTAACTGCTCCGTTACTGATATTGGAGACGTTACTAAGGCTCGCCTTGTTGCTCAGTGCGATATTGAGAACTACTATGATGATGCTAAGACTGTTCCTATCGGAACGCTGGTTAACTATACCACCAATCAGGCTACTGGCCTTATCACCGGTAAGGTGATGGTTACTGGTTCCAATACCGGTATCCAGCATGTGTTCCGCGTAACTACCGACCAGTTCGCTTCGGGTGTTAGCACCGCACTGGTTAATAATAAAGAATACTACTTTGTAGCTATCGCTTACGCTCACAACCGTTTCAAAGAGTACTCTCAGACCGAGGCCGACAAGCTTGATGGTCAGAAAGAGCCCTATCTTGCTGGTCGTAAGAATGAAAAGGGCGGTACCATCACTGCTATCACCGCTATTCCTCACGATCCTTCGGTTGAAAACGGTGGTACCGTTATCCAGGCTGACTTCGGTATGAGTCCTGAGATTACCCGTATCGAGGGTTATGGTAATGGTGGTTATGCTCTTACGCTCAAACAAGAATCGATCGAGGAACTGATGGGTGCTCCTTATGAGGAGGCTAAAGGTCCTGGTACCTTGCGTGAGAATGTTTCTACTACCTACTCGGCCAACATGGAGAATCCTTGCATCATTGCTCATCCTAAGTATGAGGAGAATGCAGGTCCTGTTGATGTCCGCATCATCGATCCTATGAATGTTAAGGGTGGTCAATACTACATCCAGTTTACTGGTGTTGATGATAGTTCTAAGTGGGTTATCTCTAAGGTTGACGGTACTCCTCTCTATGACGATGTGCTTACCGATACGGCCGACTTTGTGATTAGTCGTTACAATGAGCAACTCTTCTTAGATCTTGGTTTGGCTGTCTCCATTACCAATCCTACTACGGTTGCTACCGAATTGTCGGTTATCAACAACAATGGTAATATTGAGGATCACGGTGGTCTCGTTAATCAGACGGGTCTCATCTCTTCTTCGATGACCTTTAGCGATCTTTCGAAACGTTGGCTCTCTTACATCCCCGAGAGAGATGACCTCCAGATGTTCAACTGGATCCGTTCGGGTTCGCAGTACACTGAGGGTAACCTCTCCACCTTCATTGTCGATAATGCTCAGAATGCTATCAGCATGTCGGAGCCTTATCTGGATGAGGATTACTACAAGACTGAAAGAGATGCTACGGGTCGTACCACTTCCTATGCTCTCGATAAATATGAGATCTTCGAAGATGTGGTAGGCGGTGCTTGGGCTCCTTATGGCCTCGTTTCTACGCTGCCTTATCACCCTGGCTTCAACTTCTCTTATTATGTTGCCGACTCCACTATCCTTGACTCTATCAGCAACAAAAATCCTTCGGCAGGTATCCGTTCTTACTTCGAGACCTACCGTAGAATGATGAACAATATTACCAACAAGTCGCTCCGTCTCAACGACATGAGTAAGCTCCCCAGCGTGATTATCGTCTTCACTGCCGATACCACCAAGTGGACTCGCTGCCCAGTTCTCGAAATGTGTGACGACTATACGCAGGCTGAAGGCAATGCTCGTCGTTTCTCGATGCGTAAACACCTTTCGGTCGACAAACAGGGTCGCACCATTAGTGATCGTGGCATTAGCGCCGATCCTAACGATCCCACCAATCCCGCCTACATCAATGCCGATGGTATGGGTTGGTTCCCTGGCTATGCTATCTGCCTCGAAACTGGTGAGCGTCTCAATGTAATGTTCGGTGAGGATTCTCGCTATGTTCAGTACAATGGTCGCGATATGATGTGGAACCCCGTAAGCGAATACGTTACTGGTACATCCAACTACGTGATGGGTGGTCGCCACTACGTATATGTGATGAATGCTATGTCGCAGCGCTTCCCCCGTTACCACGCAAGCAGTGCAACCGTTGCTGAGTACAAGTCTCCCTCTTACGATGCTGGTCGTTGGGCTGTGAAGATGCTCGGTTCGCTCGATCGTCTTATCAATGGTCCTGCTACCTCCGAAATCAATCGCGGTCTTCTCTACTCTGAGGGTGCTAAGTCGATCAACAATCGTCGTGACTCCGCCGCCTTCTTCTTCTCGACCACCGCTTGGGTTAACTTGCCTTTGGTTAACAACCGTTTCAAATTCGACAATCCTCTCGACATCCCTTGTGACGTAACTATTAAGATCAATGTTAACCGTCTCTATGGCTCGTTCCTTTCCGATAATGGTACGTTACCCACTGCTGCCGGTTATGAGGTTGCCAACGATAACAATCCTCTCTACATGTTCGAACTTACCGACGATGTCGTAACCCTTACGGGTCAGGCAACTGCCGAAGGCGCTGCTAAGTCCTATCAGGATTCTCTGCTCGCTATGATCAATGTTGTTCCTAACCCTTACTATAGCTATTCTAAGTACGAAACCCAGAGTCAGCTCGAAACCAAGATTCGCTTCGTTAACGTTCCTGCCAACTCTACCATCTCGATCTATACGCTCGATGGTACGATGGTTCGCCGTCTCGGACCTACGCCTTCCAATGTAACCACTATCGATTGGGACCTTCTCAATCACAACGGTCTTCCCATTGCTGGCGGTATGTATCTGATTCATTTCAATTGTCCCGGTATTGGCGAGCGCGTAGTTAAGTGGTTTGGCACCATGCGTCCACCTGACCTGCAGTCGTTCAAGTTCTAACCTTAACATTTAAAACTCGAAGAAAAATGAAAAAGACATTTAGAATAATAGCTATTATAGCTCTCTTAACGGTTGTATCGTTGCCTGCTGCTCAAGCAGGTAACGATGACCGAAGAGGTACGGCAGGCGCTCTCGAGCTTCTGATCAATCCTTGGGCACGTAGTGCTGGTTGGGGTGGTGTTAACACCGCTTGTGGTCGTGGCTTGGATGCTTTCTTCACCAACGTTGCTGGTATTACCTCTGTGTCATCCACCGAGATTGGCTACACCAACTCTATCTATGCTGGTGGTAGATCGGGTCTCAACAGTGGTGCCTCCATCAATTCGTTTGGTCTTGTTCAGCGTGTTTTCGACCGTGGTGTTCTTGGCGTATATGTTATGGCCATGAGCTTCGGCGATATCGATGTAACTACCTACGATAGTCCTGATGCTGGTATGAATGGTACTTTCTCCCCTACTTTCATGAACCTTCACATCGCTTATGCTCACGCTTTCACGCAGAGTATTAAGGGTGGTGCTGTGGTTAAGATTGTTTCTGAGTCTACTGCCGATGTTACCGGTTCGGGTGTTGCTTTCGATGCAGGTATCCAGTATGTAACGGGTGAGAACGATGAGTTGAAGTTCGGTATCTCTCTGAAGAATATCGGCTTTGGATTCTCTTTCAACGGTACGGGTCTCTCTCTTACTATGACCAACGATGCTGGCAATCCTATGAGTGTTGAGTTCCGTTCCGAAGATCAGGAGCTCCCCACCTCTTTCAGCATTGGTATGTCGTACGACTTCCTCTTCGAAAAATGGAATCAGCGTTTAACCTTCGCTGGCAACTTCACTTCGATGGCCTTCTCGAAAGACCTCATCACTGCCGGTGCTGAGTATTCGCTCTTAGACCGTGTTCAGCTTCGTGCTGGCTACGTCTATCAGACTTCCATCTTCGATGCCGATGCTCGTACCACTTTCAATACTGGTCTCAATGTTGGTGCCTCGTTCAACATGCCTCTGTCGAAGAAAGAAGGGAACAATAACTCTCTTACCCTCGACTATGCTTACCAGACTGCCGATCGTATGAAAGGTACCCACCGTATTGGTGCTACCTTGAGTCTCTAAGGCATATTAAAATTTAGTATTCCAATTAGGAAAGGTTCTTTAGGGACCTTTCCTAATTTTTAGAATACTTTGTAGAAACCTTATTGATAATAGTACTACTATTATATATTTAATTAAGTGGTCGTCGCTTATACGATGACCAATGTGTAACGAAGACGACTTTTGTTTGTCGTCGATCATTTTAAATGTTATGTCAGAAATAAAATATTACAGTGAAGCAGGCTTGCAAAAGCTGAGAGATGAGCTCCATCATCTTATTGCTGTCGAGCGTCCAGCGGCATCGGCTGCTATCGCCGAAGCTCGCGACAAAGGCGACCTCTCAGAGAATGCTGAGTACGATGCAGCTAAAGAGGCTCAGGGGCATCTTGAAGCTCGTATCTCCAAGTTGCAAGATTTGGTTGCCAACGCCCGTTTGCTCGATGAGTCAAAGATTGATACCTCTAAGGTGTTGCTCCTTTCAACCATCACCATTCGCAATACAAAGAACAATGCTAAACAAAAATATACCATTGTTCCTGAAAGCGAAGCTAACCTTAAGCAAGGCAAGATCTCCGTTACCTCCCCCTTTGCTCAATCTTTTTTGGGTCATGAGAAAGGTGAAGTAGTCGATGTGGTTGTTCCCGCAGGTAAGATGACCTTCGAGATCCTCTCCATCGAGCGAGAGTAGTTTTTTGTATTGTTATTACACACCAAAAACATCCAATTCGAACTCGTTTTTTTAATTATTTATCAGCATTACTATGGCTTCTATTTTTTCAAAGATAGTAGCAGGCGAGATTCCCTGCTATAAGGTTGCCGAGACAGACGACTGTCTGGCTTTTCTCGACATTAATCCCGTAGTCAAGGGGCACGTACTATGTATTCCCAAGAAAGAGGTCGATTATATTTTCGATCTAGATGATGAACTCTTTATCAAGCTTCATCTCTTCAGTCGTCAGGTTGCTCGAGGGTTAAAGAAAGTTTGTCCTTGCATCAAAGTTGCTACTGCTGTTGTAGGTATCGATGTACCGCATACTCATATTCACTTGATGCCTCTCAACAAACCTAGCGATCTCAACTTCACTCATCACGTTGAAGTTACCCCTGAAGAACAGAAGGCTTTGGCTGCACAGATTGCTGCCGCAATCGAACTCTAATGACTATTAGACTGTAACAACGGTTCTACATACTTAAAATAGGTTGACTCCCTTGAGGTGTCGTCCTTATTTCTATAAGCTCTCCTTTCCAACAGTATAGAGATAAGATATTATTTCTTCCTAAGCGTTAATAGTAGAGTCTATAGAACTACCCAAGAGAAAAAAGGTAAACTATTTATATAGCTTACCTTTTTTCTATCTTTTGTTATATTACGAAAACGATAATGGGCGTTTTGTTTTTACGCAACATGTGTTTTCTCGCCTCAGCATAGTGCAAACTTTGCGAGATTAACCCTCTGCGTTCGGCTTAACGAAAACTTTATTTATTTTTCTAATACCAATCAAGAGGTTTCTATTTGTTACTAAGCAAACAAGGGATTGTTGAGAATGAATTGTACTATTGCCTTATCAGCATCGGCCCAATCAAGTTCGTGAAGTTCCGATGGCTTTAGCCAATGAAATGCCGTATGTTCGCGAAGGTTAGGAGCGAGGCTATCGGTTGTGCAACAATAAGTAGAGAGGGCAATCGAGAAATCAGGATATTCGTAGTCCACTGTCATCAGGTGTCTCTCAATCTTCACCTCTATATCCAACTCTTCTTTCAACTCTCTCCGTAGTGCTTCAGGCTCCGTTTCTCCTGCCTCTACTTTGCCACCTGGAAACTCCCATTTCCCCGAAGTATACGCAAAGCGTGTTTTCCCTTTGCGGACAGTTAGTATTTTCCCGTTCTGGCATACGACAGCAGCTACCACCCTATAATGATTCTTTATTGTATTCATATACATCATTAACGTTACCGATGTCAATAAAGTATCAACCCCCTCTAATTTTCTTCTTAATCCCCTACAAGGTACACACAATAAAAAGCGAAGCTCTTCGTTTTAGATATGTTATTATAAATAAATAGTATGATGAAACGTTATCGACTTCCCTTCCTCATAATAGCATTGCTGACGGCCTTGATGGCATCGTCGTGTAGTTCTGATCTTCATTATGCCAATGCCTTCTTGCGTAAACATAAGCGAGGTAAGTCAACAGCCACCGAACAGATATATGTATGTCTGCCCAAAACGGTACTCCACACCAATTCATCGCTCAATAGTGTAGAGGATTTCAATACTCTTACCGTAACAGAGCAAGACTCTATCATCGCTTCTCTTACAAATATACTCAACCGAGTTAACGACTCCATTTTCCTTGCTCAGTTCTCTCAAGCCATGCTTTTTACCATCAGTCAAACAAATATACCCATTGTGATTGTTGACGATGAATCACAACTACCCCAAGCCTCCCGCGATACCCTTGTCCTCAATGTGGTTCAGGTTGAAGCAGAAGAATTTCTTGAGCGTTCGCGGAGCGATTTCTATACTCGCAATGGCTACTATTACAATTACGATTACGATCTTCGCCATTTCTCCACCAATGCTTGGTTTGAGTTTGATGCCCCAGGGGCTGATACCAATCTCTATTTCATGAACCAAGAGGTGATGGAAGACTTTCGAGGTACTGTTGTCTCCCTCAAAGGTCAACAAGCCAAACTCAATGGCACCTTCAACCGTATCAACGTCAACGATGCTTATCGTACCGCACGCCAGTTGGGTTATACCTGTGGAACCAGTTATGTCGAGCAGATACTCTTAGACCAAGTTAAGAAGAACAAAGGTACCAACACATGGTACATGTTATACAATCCCTCTTCCAACGACGTCAATGTGATGGTCGATTACGAGTCGGGCAAAGAATATCGTTTCACCAAGGTCCAGTAAACTCAGAGTTTAGCCAATCTGCTATCCATCATCCTATCACTTTCTACCTTTTGCTTCTCTCATTAAATCATAAAGATAATGAGAGAAGCAAATTTTTTTTGCCATCTCGCAGTTCTTTGTATCTTTGCATTTCCGTTTGCTTTACGCCGTAAGCATGCGAAAAGCTTATACACTGATAGTTAAATAAAAATTGATATGCAGAAAAAGAACCTAAAAAAAGAAATTTATGCCTACTTATTGGTCATTGTAGGTAGTTTGCTTTTTGCCGTTGGCGACGTGATGTTTGTCAACCCCTATCTCTTAGCCCCCGGTGGCACTTATGGTCTCTCCAATGTGCTCAACACCGTATGGCCGTGGCGCATCTCTTTATATGCCATCTGTATGGATGTCCCGTTGCTTATTATCGGTACCCTTGTTTTGGGTCCCAAGTTTGGCGTTAAAACCATTGTATCTACTGCCCTTATTTTCGCTTTCACATGGCTGCTCGAGTTCTTCTGGGGCTATAACCCCGTCATCCACGAAGGTGATATTATCACTGATCTTCAGGCCTCTGGCATGAGTCTCACCCAAGTTGTTGAAGTGCCTCATGGTGGTGCTTGGTTTGTTCCTGATTATTTCCTCAACACTGTTGTTGCTGGGCTTATCTACGGACTTGCTATTGGCTTAATCTTCAAGTCGGGTGCCACCTCTGGCGGTAGCGATATCATCTCAATGATCCTACATAAATATACCAAGATCTCGCTGGGTACTCTCGTTATGATTGTTGATGGCTGCATTACCCTCACCACCCTTATCGCCTTCAAGCAAATCCGACTCCCCATCTATTCTATCATTGTCATTGTTATCGAGGGTTATGTGATTGACCTCGTTGTTGACGGTATGAAACGTTACAAAACTGCCTATATCGTTACCGACAAAGTTGAAGCTGTCCGCGAGTATATTATCAACGATCTTCATCGTGGAGGTACCGCCTTTGTAGGCAAAGGACTCTACCAAAACAGTGAGCGCACTATGATTTACGTAACAATGAATCGTACCGACTTTGTACGTATGAAGAGCGAACTCCATAATATCGATCCCGACTGCTTCGTCAATGTGCTTGATTCTAGTGAGATTATTGGTAAAGGCTTCAAAATGCTCCCCTCGGAGTAGTGAGTAGTACGATTCCTATAGTCAACTCTATATAATTCAACCCTCCAAGGATAGATCTCAGTCTTTTCGGACTGTGCTGCTCTTGGAGGATTGTTCATATGATAGGTTCTATAAATCCCTTTTGGGGATTTTGAAGGGATTATGGAATAAAATGCTGTACGAAGCGAGGGCGCATTGTGGGCTATTCAACCGATTGGCTAGCAGCAAGATGTCGACAAGACTTCAAAAAAGCTGGAAAGATTCCTATTACCCAATATTATTTTTTTTGTTTAATCGGTGAAATAATAGAACCCACCATATAGCAATTGTCCATGCAATAATTGCCATTTATCCACGTTATAAACACAAAATAAGCAAATAGAAAGGCATCGCATGAAGATACTCCAGCTTTGCAACAAACCGCCCTATCCACCTGTCGATGGAGGTACTTTGGCCATGCACCGCATCACCGAAGGACTCCTATCTGCTAGCCATGAAGTGAAGGTTCTCACCGTTGCCACCGACAAGCACCCGCTTCAAACACAACTTATCGACGACAAATACCAGCAGCAAACGCAAATTGAATCAGTCTATATCGACCTCAAGGTCAAAGCCCTCGATGCTGGAGTAGCTTTGCTTTGCGGCGATTCCTATAATGTGAAACGCTATGAAAGCCGAGCTATGGAGCAGCGTATCGTTGAGTTGCTAGAAGCTGAATCATATGATATTGTTCAAATCGAAAGCATTTTCCTTACTCCCTATTTACCAGCCATACGCAATCATAGTCAGGCTCGGATTGTCCTCCGAGCTCACAATGTAGAGCATCAGATATGGCGACAAAATGCCTTGCAGCTTCCACTTTCCATGAAGCGGTGGTATATGAAAAAGCTAGCCCTCGCCCTACGAATGTACGAGTTAGAGCACATTAATGAATTTGATGCTATAGCTTGTATCAGCCCCCTCGATGCCGATTACTTCAAAGCCAACGGATGTCGCCGTCCTATGGTTGTGGTACCTTTTGCTATCGATCCTCAGCCTGAGGTTCCTCAATCAGATATTGAACAAGGTTCTATTTATCATTTAGGCGCAATGGACTGGACTCCCAATGTCGACAGTGTCCGATGGTTTTTAGATAAAGTATGGCCCCAGGTCGAGTCCTCTATTCCCAATGCCAAACTCTACCTAGCTGGCCGCTCCATGCCATCCGATCTCATGGAACGTTGTAGTTCACGGGTCGTGGTCGAAGGGCAAATTCCCGATGCTCATGCCTATATGCGAAGCAAACAAATCAATCTTGTGCCTCTTCTCTCAGGCAGCGGTATCCGAGTCAAGATTCTAGAAGCGATGGCGATGGGACAATGTGTCATCGCCACCACGATTGGAGCCAACGGCATTGATTGTACAGATGGAGAGGATATACTCATTGCAGATACCCCATCCCAAATGGTACAGCAGCTTCAACGTTGCTTTGCCGACCCATCATTACCCCGCCATATCGGAGCTAACGGCCGTCAACTAGTCCAGCAGCAGTATGCCAACGGAGTGCTTACCCAGCGGTTGCTACAACTGTATGAGCGGATTATTCCTACCCCGATGCAATAAAAGCACTAAACCCTCGTTATTTATCAACGAATAAAGAATAATACGATAAGATATGCGTAAAACCATACTTCTTTCATTGATGCTTTCCTTTGCCACCCTCCTTGTGGCTCAGATCAAAGTGCCAGGAACCAACGTGCAGTTCTCTTTTCCTAACGGTGGATGGAAATATCTGCAAACTACCACTGTCGACAAAAATACCACCGTTTACCTTTATTCCTATGCCGCACGCGATGTGGTTGATGAGTTAGGTGATACCGTTCTCCCTCACTTGCGCATCTATGTGAGGAAAAATTATAGCAAATCGGTATACGATCTCTCCTACGATCGCTTCAATCAGCTCCCCTATCAAACACTGAGCGATTTCCAGCCCACCGTACCTGGCAGTCTCGGACTGATAGGAGCCTATCAGAGTCTCCTCGATAACAAATCGTACGAGTTTCGTATGGTTTACCTCAAGGATAAGAACACTGCTGTTGAGTTTCGTACTGAAACCACTGTCGATACTTTCGACCAATTCGATAAAGAGTTTCAGGATATTATAGCTACCCTCAAGGTGGTAGGCAAGTAACCTCAACGGAGGCAATTTCCTAAAAAAAAACTGTGTAATGAAAAAACTGCTGCTGCTCGTTATGGGACTGCTGCTGTCGTTTGGAGCGATGGCACAATATGATATAGACAAAATCGATGTCCAGTATCTCTATTCTAAGTTGTATAAAAACTACTTGAAGCATCCAAACGATGTAGCCGCAATGTATGAACTCTCCCAGTTTTATATCACCCCAGGCAATCCCATGGGAAGCCTCCCATTAGCCATGGATTATATAGTTCAAGCCGAGGAGCGTTACGTAATGATGGTTGAAGATGAAGCCTACTATCGCGATGTGGCTAAACTTATCAAAAAAAAGATTACCGTTGCCTCTGTCCGTCAAGCTAAGCAGCATATTGTTGACTCTACCGTTACCTATCTTCAGTCTGTACCCGAAGGCACTGCCCTCTCCTCTGCTGAACTCGATAATATAGCCCAGTCGTTCGCCGGACAAGATCGAGTTATGTTCCTCATAGAGCATCATCGCCTACAGGGCTCCCTTATCGAAGCTCGGCGTGTAGGCACTCTCGATGCCCTCTATGCCTTTGTTAAGAAATATCCCAACACCGATGAAGCTGAAGCAGCTCAGCGTGAAATGCTTGAAATGGCTCGCGCCCAATGTGCTCAAGTGCAGTGGGAAAGCGAAGTTGATGCCATTGTGGCCCCCTACCTTGATGTAGAAGGTATGAGTAGGGTGGCCTATAAACGCAAAAGCACTCTTGCTTACGCCCAAGCCTGCCAGCACCATACCGTTGAAGCATATCAAGACTATCTAAAACGCTACCCCTCGGGCGATGAGTATGCCGATGCTCTCGACAAACTTGACGGACTCCTACAACTAGAATACAACAATCTCTCTACCCCCCAAGAATATGCAGCCTTCGCTCATCATCATGCTGAGAGTGAATTGGCTGCTCAGGCAGTCAATCATCTGCGCAATCGTATCGTCACCCAGCGCGATGTTGAAGCAGTACGCATCTACCTCAAAGAGTTCCCCCTTGACGAGAAGCGCGACTCCATTTATCGCCTCTATTACGGATGGCACCTCGAAGAGGGTAATGCCGATCCTATCCTTCGGTTTAAAGAGGAGAATCCCGACTTCCCCTATCAGACCCCTCTCGAACGTGATCTCAGTTTAGCTCGTCGAAAAGACTCTATCAATCTTCTGCCCCGCTTTGAGGAATCGCAGTTCCCCACCTATACCCAGTACATCTATCGCCTCACAGGTCGCAAAGTCTCTTACGTAGGACTTGTCCGTACGCTGCAGCAACTCATCGCTGCCAATAATTGGAATGGTGTACTAGAGCGAATGAACAAGTTCGACATCAGTTTCGAAAACGATTGTGTAGAAGAGTGTGCAGAACTTCGCTCTATCGTTAGTGCTCCTGTCGACAAAAAGAAGAACCTTGTTGTTGAAGTAGCGCCATCCTATACCATGACCCGTCCTCAAGTGGTGCAGAATGGTAAGATGCTCTTCTATAACAAAGTCGAGCATGGTAAATCTATCATCACTAGGGCTCAACGCACTGTAGGCAAGAAATACCGATGGCAAAACATCGGTGATGTACAATTTACCAATGCCAACAACAATGGAAGTCTCGAATTTTATAGCCTTTTCGATCATGGTAGTAAGATGTTGCTCCGTCAAGGTGAGGAAATCTGTATTGCTGCCAACGAAGGCACTCAGTGGACCATTACTGATATTCCTGGCTATCCCGTAAACACAGACTACCATGAATATGATGTTGTTATGGTACCTGATGGTTCTGGAATTTTGCTATCCAGTGATCGCCCCAATGGTCAGAATCTTCAGCGTTCGGGAGCCTATTTCCATGGTGACACAGCCCTTGCCTCCGACATCTATTACATTCCTCGTAGCGAACATGGATGGGGCGAAGCTATCAACCTTGGTATCAATGTCAACACACCCTATTGCGACCATAGTCCAATCCTTAGTGCCGATATGAAAACCCTCTATTTCATAACCGATGGACATGGTGGACTAGGATATGGTGATATATATGTTGTTACCCGCAATGATATCGATGATTGGCAGTCGTGGAGCAAACCCAAAAACTACGGTAAAGAAACCAACTCCGGCTTCGACGAAATGAGTGTTACCCTCTCCGATGATGAGAAGAACCTCTTCTTCATCTCCAACCGCACAGGGGCCAACGCATGCTATAGCATCGCTGCCACTCATCAGGGAGGTAGTGGTTCAGTCGATGTCACCATCACCCCACAGTCAACCGAGATGAAGATCATCCTCATCGACCTCTCTTCCCAAAATGTGGTCCATGAACAGAAAACCTTTACGAAGAAAGCGCATAAAACGCCCTTATATAGTGAGAAACAGTATGTAATCCTTGGCCATGCTGCCAATGGTCAGTATGTTCCCTCTATTTTGGTAACCCCAAGTAAGAAATCGTCCATCGAGGTATCCTCTCTTGCACTGACCGATTTACAAAATGCTGAGCGTGCTATTCCACTTTACGGTGTAGTGTTCAGCAGCAACAGTCCTCAACTCCGCAGTAGTGCAGAACAAGAGTTACGCATCCTCGCCGACTATCTCCAAGCCAACCCCAAACTGCAGATCGAAATCCAAATCAATGTACCTGGCGACGACGATGTTCACTGCTTCAACTTGGGTAAATCGCGGGGTACCTCTGTTAAAGATTTCCTTGTCACCTCAGGCATCGATCTTAACCGCATCGTCATCTCAAACTTCGGCAACGTCAACTATATGGCTGATCCCCCTGCTGCCGAAGTGTTGATGAAAGTTCGATAGTGTCGTTCATCCTGTCTGATTGTTTATTCATGTGTTAGCTATCGAACAAAAAGGATGGTTCGCTTTGTATAATCTCATTTCTTTTCAGTTAAATTGATATGTCATTGTAATTCTGTAGCCCGAAATGAAACAAATACTACTTATCAACGATGTGGTGGGATACGGTAAAGTGGGTATGGGTGCTATGTTGCCCATACTCTCCTATTTAGGCGTTCCCACTTACTGCCTTCCCACCGCTTTGGTGTCGAATACTCTTAATTATGGCCAATTCAATATTCAAGATAATACCGAATATATACGTGGAACACTTCCTGTATGGAAGCAACTAGGGTTCCGTTTTGATGCCGTTTGTACTGGACTCATGTTTAGTGACGACGAAGCTACGCTGATCTCCAATTATTGTGCTGAGGTATCCCAACAGGGTACCACCGTTTTTGTTGACCCTATTCTTGGCGATGGAGGAAGCCTCTACAATGGAATTAACGACCATCAGGTTCAGATTATGCGTGAAATGGTTAGCGTAGCCCATCTCACCTTTCCTAACTATACCGAAGCTTGCTATCTTACAGGTAGCACTTTCCATCCCGAGGGTATTAGTTGGGAGGAAGCCCAAAACCTTATCGACCAGCTTCGTTCCATTGGTAGCCAATCAGTCCTTATTACCTCTTGTACTATTGAAGGACACAACTCGGTGGTAGGCTACTGTGGTGGTATTGCCAACACCACATGTCAGTCCACTGGCCGCTATTTTTGTATTGAATATAGCGAAATCCCAGGAATCTTTCACGGTACTGGCGATATTTTTTCGGCAGTGCTTATAGGAAATATCCTTGGAGGTCACCAACTCGAAGAGAGTACCCGCAAGGCGATGGATACGGTTTATCACATGATTGACCGCTATCGAGATACCCCCGATCGCAATATGGGCATACCTGTTGAACGGTGTCTTGACCTTTTATAGGGTAATGGATTTTGCAAATTCCGAAAGTACCTACACTTACCTCTATTTCGGAAACGCTAATAATCTTTAGGTATTTAAAGAAACTAAAAAGCGTAGCGATAGCAAACCAAATTAAATGTTATTAACAATTACCTGCTCATTTCTTTTTCAAATAGTTAGTTAATACAAGGGTTTTTTATGTAATTTTGTAATCGGAAAAAATGAAAGTTCCGTACTGTGGAAAAGCATAGAACTATCACATATCTAGATCATTGCATCCATTATAGGGATGAAGGGCGTGAGCACTCAAAGACCCTTGTGTTACTGCATGGATTCCTCCAAAGTCAGGACACGTGGAGCCCCTACACCCTCTCCTATATGCGCTCTATGCGAGTAATTGCTATTGATCTGCCCGGTCATGGTTATTCAGACACCTTTGGTGATGTTCATACCATGGAGTTGATGGCCGATTGTGTGAAGGCTGTGCTCGACCATCTTGATATCGAACAGTGCGTACTTTTGGGCCATTCATTGGGAGGCTACGTGGCTCTTGCCTTTGCCGAACGTTATCCTTATTACCTCCGCGGACTTTGTTTGATGCACTCCCATGCACTGCCCGATTCCGATGCTATGGTGGAGTATCGGCAGAAAGTATGTGAAACAGTACAATCCAATCGTGCAGGTTTTATTCTCAGTTTCATTCCTGCTCTCTTCGCCGACGAGAACAAAATGGCCCTCGAGCAAGATATCAAAGATCTCTCCGATCAGTGCCTTGAAACCACTACTGAGGGCATTCTAGCCACACAACGAGGTATGGCACTCCGTCCCTCACGCACTGAGGTTCTGGCACAACTCGAGGTTCCCACCCTCTTTGTGTATGGAAAGAAGGACAGTCGTATCCCCATCGAAATAGGTGTTTCTCAGGCCTTGCTACCCCGTTATGCCGAGGTGATGGTGCTCAGTAATGTAGGCCATATGTCGTTCATCGAAGAGCGTGATTATGTGAAGTTGCGTCTCAAGAATTTCGTTGATACCTGTTATTATTAGTCGTCATTTGTTACATAATTTTCTTTTATCCCTATCTATCCTTCGTGGTGCCTGTTAAGGGTGCTAGAGTGAGGGGTGAGGAGTTGTTACCCCGCTGTCTTCAAGCCAAATAGAAAAAATATGGAAAAATAAATGATAAATTATTTCGCCATATCAATTATTTGGTGTACTTTTGTTTCATCATTTTAAAGTTAAAGTTTAATATAAACTATTGAATAACATGAACGTACAAAACATTATGGCGAACCTGGAAGCCAAACATCCAGGTGAAAGCGAATACTTACAGGCAGTTCGCGAAGTGCTCGAATCGGTAGAAGAAGTCTACAACCAGCACCCTGAATTTGAGAAAGCAAAAATCGTTGAGCGTCTTGTAGAGCCCGACCGTATCTTCAAATTCCGCGTTGTTTGGGTAAACGATGCTGGTGAAGTTTGCACCAACCTCGGTTATCGCGTTCAGTTCAACGCTGCTCTTGGCGCATACAAAGGTGGTCTCCGCTTCCACAAAGCCGTTAACGAGTCCATGCTGAAATTCCTCGGTTTCGAGCAGATCTTCAAGAATAGCCTCACCAACCTCCCCCTCGGTGGCGGTAAGGGTGGTTCCGATTTCGACCCCGTTGGAAAATCCGACAACGAAATCATGCGTTTCTGCCAGGCCTTCATGTATGAACTTTGGCGCAACATCGGTCCCGATCAGGACAGCCCTGCTGGCGACGTAGGTGTTGGTGGCCGCGAAATTGGTTACCTCTATGGTGCTTACAAGAAAATCGCTCGCGAGCATAGCACTGGTGCCCTCACTGGTAAGAGCTATGGTTGGGGTGGTTCCCTCATTCGTCCCGAAGCTACCGGTTTCGGTGCTATCTACTATGTAGAGCGCATGGTTAAACAGTGCAACGACACCATGGCTGGCAAGACTATTGCTCTCTCTGGCTTCGGTAACGTAGCTTGGGGTGCTGCCACCAAGGCTACCGAACTCGGTGCTAAGGTTGTTGCTATCTCTGGTCCCGACGGCGTTTGCGAAATCGCTGATGGTATCACCAAAGAGATGATCGACTATATGCTCGATATGCGTGCTTCCAACCGCAACAAGGTTCAGGATATGGCCGACAAATTCCCTGGCAAAGCCAAATTCACTGCCAACAAGAAAGCTTGGAGCGTGAAGTGCGACATCGCTTGCCCCTGCGCTTTCCAGAACGAGCTCTCCGAAGACGATGCTAAGGAACTTCTCGCTAACGGCGTAAAATACGTTGCTGAGGTTTCCAACATGGGTTGCCAGCCCGGCGCTATCCACGCTATTCAGGCTGCTGGTGTTCCCTTCGCTCCTGGTAAAGCTGTCAACGCTGGTGGCGTAGCTACCTCCGGTCTCGAAATCGCTCAGAACGCTGCCCACTTCAACTGGACTGCTGAAGAGGTTGATCAGAAACTCCACAAGATCATGAACGACATCTATGACATGTGCGTTCAGTATGGTAAGCAAGCCGACGGTCACATCGACTATGTCAAGGGTGCTAACATCGCTGGTTTCATGCGTGTTGCTAACGCTATGCTTGCTCAGGGTATCATCTAATTTGAATCTTTTTTCAGCAGGACATAGTTCTGCTTGATGAATACCAATTATTAAGCCGCTCCGAGAGCTCGGGGCGGCTTGTTTTATTACAATCGGTTGTTCATTGGTGCGAAGGTGTAAGACTATTGCAGGGGGTACGATAAATCACCGTCTTGAAACATTTCAAGACGGTGATAACTCATTCAATACGTCTAGCTAATAGGTTAGCACTACAGAGTCATTAAGAGAGTAAGGAAAGAGCCATGCAACCCTATGGTTGCATGGCTCTTGATTGTTGAAAAGAGCGAGGAAAAATCAGTCGATGATTACAAGCTGAATCCCAATCCAAAGAAGGGACCATTGATGTTGGTTTCGGTGTTGTCATTGTTGTCAACATCGAGCAGACCATAGTTGTAGCCACCAAAGAGTTGAATCTTCTGGAATCCGATGGCCAAACCGAAGGTGGCGCTGACATTGAAGGGTTTCAGATTCAGATCCAAGCCATCATTCTTAAACCATTCTACCTCCGAGTTGCCGCCCAAGATACCCAGCACATTGCCTTCATACTTGGTGGTACCCACAACATAATAACTCAACTTAGGGCCAGCAAATAGAGTGAAGCTCAGATCTTTGTTTGGACTGAAGCTGTAGTTGAGAAGAATAGGCACCTCAACACCTACTAGCGTGGTAGTATGTTTGCCGCTACCCAAACCATAGAAATTGCTTTCACCACTCTCGTTGCCATAACGTAGTTGTCCCCCCGACAGCTAAATTCAGGGCACCACTCACAGGCATGTTATAATCCACACCGATAAAGAAGCTATTCAGATCGACAGTTTTGCTGCCCGACCATGATTCGGGCGAATAGCCCACATGGACGTGTTGTGCGTTGACTTGGCCGGCAAAGAAAAGACCAGCTGCCAAAAATGCGATAGATAAAAATTTCTTCATTTTTTATAGTTTTTAAGTTAACGTTTATTTTAAGAATCTTTTTCCTCGTAAAACGATGATGAGGTGTGGTTATTGTGTGAAAGGGAGTTTTTTTTCTCTAAAAAGGTAGGGAAAAGAAGTTTACTGATTATTTCGAGGAGCCGTTATGTCCTTGAAATAATTACTATAACTAATGTAGGTTCTTACCATAAAACGGGTCTTTATTGTGTTTAGGGCCACATAATGCTTATCTGCTCAAACAGTATAGGGAGGGAGGTGTGGCCCTCGTTTGATTGACCAATCCTTACTATGATCAAGTCTTTATAGGGGTTAATGTAAAGAACCTGCTCACGGATACCTAGCGCATAATAACCAGGATCTTCAGGTAAGTCAAAACCTTCGTAGTAAATGTTGTACCAATTAAGGTAACCTCTAAAAATTCCACGTATGAAAAGGAATAATAATAACCATACTTTCAGTGCTTTTGGATTGATTTATGCATCTTGCTCAGTTTCACTCAGTCATATAGCCCGCTATACTCCTTCGTTCAACGGAGCAATCTGCTATAAATCTTCTCCAAAATCACATTGAAGCAATTTTTAGAGGTTACCTTAAAATGA
>JAUNHX010000006.1 GCA_030523765.1 Bacteroidales bacterium
GCTATAAATCTTCTCCAAAATCACATTGAAGCAATTTTTAGAGGTTACCTATAAATTTTCTCCAAAATCACATTGAAGCATTTTTTAGAGGTTACCTTAATTTTTCTTCGTACCTTTGCAAAAAAATAGGATAACCCCGAATAATAGAAAAACGATGGAAAACTTCAATGAAATCATTCATAGTAACCAACTTACGTTGGTCGACTTTTTCGCCACATGGTGTGGTCCTTGCAAGATGATGCACCCCGTGTTGGAAGATTTGAAAGAACAGATGGGCGACACTATCCGTATCATTAAGATTGATGTCGATAAGAATCAATCGGTGGCTCAGATGTTTAATGTACGTTCTGTACCTACGCTGCTGCTTTTCCGCAAGGGGCAAGTGCTATGGCGTCAAAGTGGTGCCCTTAGTCTCGGCGATCTCTCCTCGGTGGTACGTCAGTATCAATAGTGGACTCTGCTTGAATACCTTTACCCGTCACTCTCGTGGCTATATGGGTGGAAGGACGTTGTAACGCTTTGCTAATCAGGTATGATGAAAGAGACTTTTTATTAGACACATAAACTACTGTAAAATAAATAGTGTTAATAAACATCTCTCTTTTTATTGCATCGATACAACAAAAGGGGGTTATTGTTTCACTTTCTCAAGTGAGATGTAAGAGTAATCTCACTCTAACTTCGTTCTAACTTCGCTCTGCCTTCGTTCTTCTCTCGTATTACCCTTACTTCACCCTTACTCTTGAGTAAGGCTAGAGTAAGGGTAATGTATGGCTAGAGTAAGGGTGATACGAGGCAACTATATAGCTAGAAGCTAAAAAATACGGCTATTATGTTTTTAGGAATGATGTCATCGATGTTAGGAATTTGTCAACTTTACAGGAAAACAAGTGACAACCATATCAAGGAAAGATTAAAAAATGTCAACCAAAATCAGGAAAAGACAAAAAAACGTTATAGCGTTACAACGTGGGAACGGGGAGGGATTCTCTTATGAGTGTGGCACCTCGTTCCCTACGTGCGTGGAGGGTAGGATGTAGGGAGTGTGGTAAACCCAAACAAAGGGTCTGTATCGAGGTGAGTTATAATAATAATATGTTTTTTTATCCCTTTTATATAATATCTCTTATATTAGTAATTATATATCATTAATTATATAAATATATATACATTATTTTATAATATAGGGGAGGGGGGAGGGTACTTCCCTTCCTTGTGTGAGAGAAAAAATAAATAATAATTATTTTATTTATTTACGCGCGTATATATTAAATATATACCCTCCCCCCCCCTCCCTAGAGGAGTTACCCTGCGACAGATTGGTATAGCAGCAGCTAACACTCACCATCGTAATAGAATGGGGGTGTTGGGAGAGGATGATATGATCTTGTCTTATTGTCATCAGGGGTAAAGCGTTTTTTTTGAGATTTTATGCAACAAAAGGAAGCCTATATGGGACTTCCTTTTGTTATTTAATTATGTGGCATTGCCAGGAATCGAACCGGGGACACGCAAATTTTCAGTCTGCTGCTCTACCAACTGAGCTACAACGCCATCAATTTTGGGAGATTTCTTCTCTCGAAATCGGTTGCAAAGGTACAAACATTTTCGAAACTACCAAAAAAAATTTCTTTTCCGATGCCCTTGTTATGACATAACTAGTCATAGAACCAAAGGGTTAATGGTTGAATTTTTTTTACTCTTGGTGGCTCTCAGAGGGGTTTGAAGCGGCTTCAACAGTGGGTGTATCGGCAGATTTTGCCTCGTTTTTATGCTCCTTTTCGCCGTTTTCTTCCTTCTCTTCTTTGGCAAAAAAGAGCTGATCGATGATTAGCAAGATGACACCGATGGTGATGGCGGCATCGGCCACATTGAAGATAGCGTTGAAGAATCGGAACCGGTTGCCCCCTACGAAGGGCATCCATTCGGGCCAGGTGGTGTCGATGAGGGGGAAATAGAACAT
The DNA here is from genome assembly GCA_030523765.1 of Bacteroidales bacterium. Classification (GTDB taxonomy): domain Bacteria; phylum Bacteroidota; class Bacteroidia; order Bacteroidales; family P3; genus Colimorpha. The sequence continues at coordinate 1,964 of JAUNHX010000006.1, forward strand.
ATCGACCACGCGGCCATAAAGGAAGCCAGCATAGCCCCCTTCTGGCGGGAAGGGAGTGGCTACGGAATAGTAGCTTTGGTTGAAGATGAGTCCGTAGAACATACTGTCGATAAGGTTGCCTACGGCACCGCAGAAGATGAGCGAGAGGCTGATGAGGAGCAGCGAGCGACTATTTTTGCGGACTAAACGCACCAAGAACCACATCAGTGCTGCCGAGGCGACGATACGGAACAGCGAGAGCAACAGCTTGCCTATGCTGCCACCAAACTTCATGCCGAAGGCCATACCTTCATTCTCGACGAAATGGAGCAAGCACCAGTCGCCTATGAGGGGTATTTCTTCGCCAATCTGCATATGGGTCTTTACCCATAGTTTCACCACTTGGTCTATGATTAGCACTACAGCTATGATGATGGCGCAGAGCCATGCTTTCTTCTTGATATTCATTGTGGTTGTTTTTTATTCAATAGGATGGTTATTGTTTGGATTGTTGCTGTCGCAACGCTATCTGTTCGAGAAGTTCGTCGTACCATGCTTGGCCAAAACGACGGATTAGGGGTTCGCGGAGATACTGATAGAGGGGCTGCCCGTCGGGATGGCAGGCGGCACAGCGGCAGATATCCCACTGATGGTAGTTGACGGCGATAAATTCGCCGAAGTCGTCGAGCCGGATAGGGTAGAGATGACACGAGATGGGTTTCATGAAATCAATCTTTCCGTCGCGGAAGGCTTGCTCGATGGCACAGAAGGCGGTACCGTCATTTCCCCAGGCAACATAGGCACACTCGCGATCGTCGATAAGGGGTGTGGTGATACCGAAGCCCTCTTCACGTACAGCAACCCCTTGCTCTTCGACAGTCAGTATCCCTTCGGGAGTCATATAGGGTTTCACCTCGGGAAGGATACGTTCGAGGATAGACACCTCCTCTTCTTCGAGGGGTGCGCCGGCATCGCCTTCGATGCAGCATGCTCCCTTGCATTGGGAGAGTGGACAAGCAAAGTGGCAGTCGGCAATATCTTCGGAAACGATACAGTTGGATACGATGAGCATAGCGGTTGTTGTTTAGGAGGGTTGGGTGAGATGGTGGATAATCTTACGGGCCAATACGGAGGCTAACAACTCCTTCGACTCGACGGTCCACCCAGCTACATGGGGGGTGAAGAGGCAACGAGGCGAATGGAGGAGGTAGCGGAAGGCATCGGGTAGCTGTTCGTCGTTGAGACGGTCTTGGGTGGGATTCTCGTACTCGTTCACATCAAGGGCGGCACCCAGGATACGCTCTTGGCGGATACCTTGAGCTAGCGCTTCGGTGCAGATGACGGCTCCGCGGGCGGTGTTGACCAAATAGAAGGGATGGGCCATCTGCTCGATGAAATGGTGGTCGAGATAATGATGGGTTTCGTCGGTGAGGGGCACATGGAAGGAGAGCACATCGCAGTGTTGCTGCAACTCTTCGAGGGTGCACTCTTCGACATAGCTAGGGGCATAATGGCTGCGGTATTTGTCGTAGGCCATGATGCGGCAGCCAAACCCTTGCAAGCGTTGGGCAAAGGCGGCACCCATATTGCCAAAACCGATAATGCCTACGGTGCGGGGCCCTAGCTCGAGTCCGCGGTTGGCTTCGCGTCGCCATAGCCCTTGTCGCACTTCGGCGTCGGCCGAGGCAATATGGTTTAAGAGGGCCAGGAGAAGCGCTATAGCATGTTCGCCTACGGCATTGCGGTTGCCTTCGGGCGAGTTGAAGCAGCGGATACCTAACTGCTCGGCATAGGCCACATCGATGGTCTCCATACCGGCACCGAGACGGCCTATGCAGCGCAGATGACGAGCTTGGTCGAGGAAGTGTTGATCGATAATGATCTTGCTGCGTACCACTAGGGCATCATAGTCCGCTATCATACCGAGCAAGGATGGGTAGGTGACATCGGTGCATACCTCGAAGGGGATATGGGCTTCGCGGAACAGTTGCTGCATGATGGGGTGACAATCGTCGGTGATGAGTACGGACATGATAGGTTTATACGTTGATAGGATGAAACGTTACTTTTTATTGTTCTGTTTCTGCTTGTAGTACCAAGAGGGCATTTCGATATCGGGGATATCGAGTTTGATGACTTTGGAGGATTTAGCACCAAAGATGCCTATGCCGTTGTTGATATTGGAGTAGACTTGGGTAGGCTCGCTAAAGATAGAGAGATCGTTGTTTTCATCGCTAGCAGCCTGAGCTGTGCGGAGATAGCGGTAGGTGTCGCGATTATAGGATACAACCTGTAGGTAATAACTATGTTCTTCGTGGTCGATGTAGTAGGCCGATGAAGTGACAGTGGTGTCGGTACGGTTTGTGCCATAGACACGGAATCGGAGAGGGATGGAGTGGGTGCGACCGTTGATATTTTCGTCGGTGAAGAAGAAGATATCGCGGGTGTCGCTGTCGTCGTCGAGCACCGCGGTGACATCGGTATTGGGATTGATCACCACATCGTTCATTTCACACCATATGGGCTGATAACTCCAACCGTTGTTGGTGGTGTCGGCAATGGTGTCGCCAGCCATATCGGTGGTATACTGTATGTAGAGCCATCGCGCGTCTTCGTAGACGGTGACGGAATAGTAGTTCTCGGTCTCTCCATCGTCGGTAAGGTCGATACGGACCTCGACATAGGGATAATAGTTATCATCACTTGGTTGCACTTGCACCTGGGGATTGCTGATGGTGGGACGTTGAGGGACGCGGGTGCCGGCGGTAACAGTCTCGTAGCCAGGTACGTCGATGCTGATACTCATGGTGTCGCCGGGTTGGGGTTTGTAGCCGAGGAGGTAGCGGTTGCCATCGAAGGTGGGACTACCATTGAAGGCCGTTCCATTCACATAGAGCTGGATGTTGGCGTTGTCGATGACACGAAAGTCGTGGTGGTCGAGGAAGAAACGGCTGTAGGTAAGCCTTACATAGGCGGTGCTATCGACCTCGTTTTGGGAGGCTACAACCACCATGGGGTTAACCTCGTCGATGTCGAACTCGATCATCTTCTCGCAGCTGGCGGTGGCCAGGAGAAGGAAAAGGGTAGGGATGATATAATGGAGCTTTTTCATTGTATGTCTTATTTGTGGGGTTAAAATTTGAAATTATAGGAGATGGAGGGGATGATGGGGAAGATGGATAGTTGAACGAGAGCCGACTGGTAGCGGGTGCCGTTGTAGGTGTAGTGGAAACGGTTGCTAGCATAGATAAGGTAGGGATTCTGTCGGTTGTAGAGATTGTAAATGCTAACGTTCCAAGTGGCGATACCATGTTTTTTCTGCTTGTGGTAACTTACCGAGAGATCCATACGGTGATAGGCGGGCATGCGGAAGTTGTTGCGCCCTTCAATATAGTTGAGGGGAACGGTCATGGCATACTCGTCGTACCAGGTATTGCTGCTATGGCTCTCCCCTTCATAGGTTTGCAATGCCAAGGTGGCAGTGTTGCCTGTCATATAAACCCAACTGGCGCTAGCTTCCCATTTGTCGTTGAACTTATACATGGCTACGATCGAGATATCGTGGCGACGGTCGTACTTGGCGGGGAAGACCTGCCCGTTGCTCAACTCCATTCCATGACGATCAAAGAGTCGATCGGCATGGCTCCATGTGTAGCCTAACCATCCGGTAAACTTGCCTACGGTACGTTGTAGGAGGAATTCTACACCATAAGCCCATCCTTCGCCTAGACATACTTTGTCTTCCCAGCCTACCGAATTACCGAAGAAGGAGGCTCCGTCTTTATATTCCATCAGGTTGTTCATGTGTTTGTAGTAGCCCTCTATGCTGATATCGAAGAGGTAGCGGAAGTTGTAAGCCAAGCCGGCTGCCACTTGATGGGCATGCATGGGGGGTATCTTGGCGGTGACGGGCACCCAGAGGTCGGTGGGCAGCGAGATGGTGGAGTTGGAGAGGAGGTGGAGATATTGGGTGGTATAGGCATAGCCTGCCTTGAGCGAGAGTTCGTCGGTGAGGAGGATGCGGCCGCTGAAGCGAGGCTGGATGGAGGGATAGAAGGTGTTCTGCACAGCAAAGCCGCTCATAGCTAGGCCAGCGTTGACTTTGATGGCGTCGTTGATTTTCCAATCGTCTTCGAAGAAGAGGTTGAGTTCGGTGGCATTGACCTTGCTTTCGCCAACAATGGTGTCGAAATCGATGTTGTAATCATCTTCATAGGTAGAACCGGTTTGGCTTTCGTGCATGCTCATGCTCATGGTTTCGGGGCTAAAAAGATGATAGGTGGCCGAACCGCCAAATTTGATAGAATGGTTGGGGTTGGGGGCATAGTCGAAATCGGTACGTAGGGTATAGTCGTGGATACCTGAGTTGTAGCCCATACCCATCTGGCCAGAATAAACGTTGCCGGAGCTATTCCAATACTCCTCTTCAAGGGTGAGCCCAATATCGTTGCGGTAGCGGGTATAGCTGCCGGTAACATTCATGAAGAGTTTGGGATTGATAACGTAGTTCCAACGGGCAGAACCTACAATGTTGCCCCAATTGTATTTGAGGCGGATAAAGTTGCGCTCGTCATATTGGGCCGTATATCGTTCGGAGGTTTTGACGCGGGCATATACGATATCGTCGCCCATGTAATAGCTTAGGAAGAGGCGACTGCGATCGTTGAATTTATGGGTGACCTTGGCATTGAAGTCGTAGAAATAATAACCGGCCGAGGTTACGATGCCTTCAGCTCGAGTGAATTGGAGGAAGGGCTGGATGAGGGCATCGAAATAAGTGCGGCGGGCACTGATGCTGAAGGTGGTTTTTTCTTTGATGATGGGTCCTTCGAGGAAGGCTTTGATGGCGATATCGCCTACATTGATACCTCCATGGATCTCTTTGTCGTTACCATTGTTGGTGGCCACGTCGAGTACACTGCTCAGACGACCGCCAAAACGGGCTGGGAAGCTGCCTTTGTAGAGGGTGACGTTCTTCACAGCATCGCTGTTGAAGGCACTGAAGAAGCCTCCAAGGTGGTTGACGTTGTAGAGGGGTACACCGTCGAGGAGGAAGAGATTCTCGTCGGGTCCTCCACCACGAACATACATGCCGGCTTGTCCTTCGCCACCCGACTGGACACCGGGGAGGAGCTGGATGGCTTTGATGATGTCGGTCTCACCAAAGATGACGGGGACCGCTTTGAGGTGCTCGATGGGAATATCGATGGCGCTCATCTGACTCGACCTGGGACTATTGATGCGGTCGGCAACAATATTAACGGTTTGCAGATTGGTGGCGTTGTCGAGCGAGATATTGATCTCTTTATTCTCGTTGAGCCTAAAGGTTTTGAATTGTGGCTCGTAGCCTACATAGGAGAATCGGATCTCGACACTGTCGGCCCGAAGGGTAAGAGAGTAGCGACCGTTAACATTGGTGACGGTGCCTTGCTTGGAGAGTAGATCGACAACGGTGGCGCCGATAAGGGTTTCACCGGTTGATCGGTCGATAATGGTGCCGCTAATGGTATAGCTTTGAGCCCATAGGTGGACACCACATAAGAGGGTGGCGGCAAAAAGAATCAGTTTTTTCATTGTGTCGTCTAATTTTAATTGTTTGTTTATTTATTTATTATTAATGATATTGTTGTTTCTATTGTTGCGTCGGTGATGATGGTTGTAGTGATGGCGCTGCGAGGAGTTGGAATTGGCAGCGGGGGTAGATCTGCTTATACTCTGACTTGAGGGGGCGGCTTTGATGGGATTGTGTTCCACGGCATGGCCAAACCATACGATGACGTCGCATAGTTGAAGGGCATAGCCGAAGAGGAGGTTGTTGGAATGGGTGCTGTTGTAGTAGTCGCGGATGACAGAGGCCTCTTGGTGATCGAGTTCGGTGGTATGGCTGTTTTTGTTGGCAACCACGAGGATGCTTTTCACTATCTGGGCCTGCACCTGGGGGAAGAAACTGTCGCCAGGTTGCCCGTAACGCATGATGCGGCCTCCTCCTACGTTGACATCGCGGCCCGAGAGGTAGAGTGATGAGTTGGAGAGGTTCACTTTATCGTTGTTGCCTAGCACCATATCGGGGATGATACCCAACTTGTTGGCGGCACGGAAGAGATGTTCGAGTATGCGTCGCAGTTGGGTGTAATAGAGTACTGGGTCGAAATCGCGATGATCTTCGGGATAGTGAAGAGCTACTAGGATATCGAGCATGGTGCCTATCGACTCGTTGTCGAAGTAGCTTTTCATGACATCGAATACCTCTTTGTACATCCGTCCCACTTTGTTGGGTTTGCGATTGGAGGCGGCACGTCGCATGATCTCACAGAGTTTGCTTAGATCGTCACCTTTGCGGTAGTAGAGTTCGCCCCAGATGGGGATCTTCTCTTCGCGTGATCCCATCGACACACGACGGAGGGTCTTTTCAAAATCGGGAGCGGTGCCAGTGGATAGGACATACCAAGGTAGCGACTCTTCGTGTTCGCTGAAAAGATTCTGCATCTCACGGACGGCTTGGTAGAGGAAGTCGGGATCGGCCTCTTCGCCATGGCGTATCACACTCCTACCATCGAGCACGATGGCGGAGAAGGCGTTGAAATGGAGATCGAGTACCTCGCGGGCCTCGGTCCACGAATGGTATTGGTGTACGATGAGGTTGTATCGGCGTGCCGTTTCAACGAACGACCATTGGTCCTCCTCTTCGTCGACCCAGAGCACGTGGTATTGTAGGGGTTGTCCTTTGGCCATGATGCTAGAGGGATGATTGGGATTAGAGATGCTTGAAGGTGATAGGTCCCTCTTCTACATCAGGTAAAGGGGTGGTCGGGGTTTCGGTTTCGCTCTCGCTTTCGGGGTCTTTGGCTACCCCTTTGGGATCGATACGATCGAGTCGTTTCTGCAAACGGGCCATATTTACACGCAGTTCGGCAATATCGTCGTCATCTTTACGGACATAAGTGCGGTGCATCATGTTGCTTCCTTTCACCACTTCAACGATACGTCTGCGCGATGTTTGGCGGAAGAGGAAAATGCCTTCGAGGATAACGATCAGTACTAGGAGGAATATCACCCAGTCGTAGTTTCGTCCTACGCTCGCCTGAGCGTTGAGGACTTCGACTTCGGCCATGGCGCTGTCGATAGCGCTGGCTTGCTGGGCTACAACGGGCTTATCGCTTTTCTCGTATTCAGTGGCGAGGGTGCTGGCAAGGGTGGTCTTGGCCTCGGATAGATAGCCTTGCATGGCGTTGGAGAACGGGGTGATGTCGAGCAGCTGGTTGAGAGTATGCTTGCTGGCATCGAGGGTTTTGCGTTCTGCTAGGGGTTGTACCAACTTGGTGGCAGTGGCGTTCCATCCATATTCTACTAGGAGCGACTGCAGTTGGTCGGAGGTGATATATTCCCCCTTGTCGTTGACCATCTTGGGTGCCGCTTCGTCGATAAAGGTGCGGGCCGTTTCTTGATAGTTGGGTTGTGTGAGCATGCTGTTGATATAGCCTTTGGCATATTCACAGCATACACGGTCGACCAACTTGTTCCAGTCTTTGCTTACTCGTGCCGAGTCGATGTCGGCAGCCATAAGGATGCTTCCTATCAGCAGCATCCAAGCCATTGTCATAATCTTCTTCATGATGCTATTTTATTATTGTGTTGTTTAGGTAGGAAAGGTTCTTTGTTTGTAGTAAAAGGGGCGAAGAAGAAAGGGGGCTGTTTACTTCAGTCCCAACTTCTTCATCATATCGGGTTTGATCTCTTGATCGAAGATGCCACGATATTCGTCGAAGGTGTAGCGAGTGTTGTCGCCGCTAGCGAAATACCAGAGCACTATCTGGAAGTCGTAGGCGTTCTGATAGCCTTGCAGGATCTGTATCAGTCCGCGGTTTTTGTTGAAGATGGCGAACGAAGGATATCCAATCTGCTTGCCGAGGATAGCCTGAGTGAAGGGATGGGTGGGCTTGCGACCGTTGACGGTCTTGCCATTATTGGCATACTTGGTGCCGTTCCAGGTAAACGATGAGTTGCCTTCGGCATCGAAGCTGACGGGCACGTAGTATTTGTTGAGGATAGCGCTGACCACGGGGTCTTGGAAGGTTTCACGATCCATCTTCTTACACCATCCACACCACGAGGTGGAGAAGTCGATGAAGAAGAGTCGGCTATTGTTTTTTACATCGATTTGCGATGCAGTTTCGATAGGTGTCCATTTCACTTGGGCCATGGCTCCACAACCTATCAAAGTTGCCACCATAAGGAGGAGGAATGCTTTTTTCATGTTTTCTTTTCGTTTTTAATTTCTATTATTATTGGTTTTGGTTGTTTGCTTATAACGTTTTTTCGTATGAAATCGTTTACAGAGGGTTTCGTTTTAATCTTTTTTATCAATCGGCTACCACGAATACTGCCAGTCGCTCTCCAGTTCGGTCTTGTTGGGATCGAACACCTCTTCACGTATTTGGCGATCGTGGAGACGGAACAGTTGGCCTAGCCAATCGTCCTTCTTCGACTTCACCCTGCCGGGGTTGGCTTTGTCTTCGGCAATGATCTGTTCTATCTCTTTGACGTAGTTGCTTACGTAGGTCTTCGAGGTGGCTGGGTTATAATGGATTGACGATCCAGTATAGTAGTGGCGGATAATATCGTCGTAGGCATAGCCGAGCGATACCATCCGGATGGTGCCCTCTTGCGAGAGTCCCACTCCGTGACCATAGCCGTGACCGTTGAGCACTACGTTGCCAGTGTTGGGATCGACGCTGACACTGAAGAAGGTGCTCTTGAGTTGGAAGTCGCTACGCACACGTGTAAGTCGTACACCTAGAATCTCGGCGCGACGTTGCTCTTGGGTGAAGTTGAGTAGGGTGTCGCGAACGGCGGGATCGTCGATGTTTAGGTGGTGGGTCTTCTTGAAATAGTTGAGCCACTTGTCTTTATTGATTACTTTGGTCCAGTTGCTCTGTTTCATCCGGTAGGAGAAGGTGTCGGGTACCGAACGCAGATAGGGAAGGGCGGCTCGCCATACATCCTCGGAGTTGCAAGTTTCTCCTCCGCTGTTGGAATGGAAGGGGGTCTCGATGAGGGCTCCTGTAGAGTCGACAATGGTCTCGCCACTCGACTGGATGGTGCCGAGCATGATATCGGGGCGGATGCATCGGTTTTGGTAGGCTTGGCAATGTACATGGTCGCAGAAGTTATAGCCTTCGCTTTTATGTTTGTTCATATTGCGTAGAGCCCAGGTGCGGGAGATGATGGCTTGGATGCGGAAGATGTCGCTATGGATACCATAGATCTCGCTTTGCACTACACCCGCAAGGTAGGTCTCGAAATCGACTTCGTTGATGATCTTCAGTGCGGTAGAATTGATGCAGGAGATGATGAGGTCGCCTTCGTAGGTGCGCTGTTTTACGTTGCGGGGATTGAGACAGAGGATGCAGGCGGTATCGGTGGCACGGAGGCTGATCTGCTTGAAGGTGCCATACTCGTAGTCGTTAACGGCGACATGGACACCGTTGGCAGTGGCTTGAAGGATGACGGAGAGCCCTTCGCCAAGGTTGGCTTCGAGTAGCGAGTCGGCAGCAAAGAGGTGGTATTCGCCTAGGTCGAACGATACGTTTAGTGCTTCGATACGGCTGTTGGAGAATAGTCGCACTTTCACTCGATCGGCCGTCGCGGTGGTCGACAGTAGGAGGAGCGTTGCTATGAGCAGTATTCTTTTCATCGTTTTTGTGGCAAATATATTAATATGTATACATATTCTTATATTACTTGGTGGCAGTTTGAATGATGGTTTGTGCGGTCCGCTCCGAGGCACCTTGATGCCCCATAATGTCGATGACTTGGTCGTAGCCTTGAAGCATCTGTCGACGATAGCTTTCGTTGGTGGTGATGTTGGCAAATTCGGCCTCCATCGTCTCAGCAGTGAAGTCGTTTTGCAACAACTCTTTCACTACGGGGGCATCGACAGTGAGGTTCACCAACGAGATATAGTTGATATGGACCATTCGTCGGGCTATAGCAATACTGATGGCGTTGGCTTTATAACATACCATCTGTGGCACTCGGAAGAGAGCCGTTTCGAGGGTGGCGGTGCCAGAGCAGACGATGGCAGCAAAGGAGCGGGAAAGGATATCGTAGGTTTGGTCGTAGAGTACCTCCACATTGTCGTTAGTAAGATGGCTGGCTTGCAGCAACTCTTGGTAAAAGGCTTGGCCCAACAGTTGCATGCCGGCTATCTGGAACCGATATTCGGGATGACGAGCGGCGAGCTGCAACATGGGAGGCAGCATTCGCCGTAGTTCCTGCTTGCGACTGCCAGGGAGCAGTGCGATGAGGGGTCGAGGGTCGGAAGAGGTGTCTTGAATAGCGGCGTGTTGGCGATAGCGTTCCACCTCATCGAGGAGAGGATGGCCCACATACTGTGCCTGTGGCATCGAGGCGTGAGCAAAGAAGTCGCGTTCCGAGGGGAGGATATAGCAGAGGGCATCAAGGTCGCGTCGCATCGCTTTGAGACGTCCTTTCTTCCAAGCCCATACCTGCGGGGAGATATAGTAGACTGTTTTGAAACCGTGCTGATGGGCAAATTTGGCAATGCCCATATTGAAGCCAGGATAGTCGATGAAGACACATACATCGGGGTGATACTGCAAGAGATCTTGCTTGCAGAAACGGATATTACCCATGATGGTACGGAGATGGGCTGTCACCTCGACGATGCCCATATATGCGAGGTCGCGTATATGTCGTACGGGGTTGCCTGCAACCTCAGCCATGCGGTCGCCACCCCAGAAGCGTATTTCGGCTTGGGGATCTTGCTTGAGGAGGGCTCTCATCAGATTGGCACCGTGAAGATCGCCCGAAGCTTCGCCTACTATGATGTAGTATTTCATCGGTATCGGTTTAGAAAGGTTGGGTGACTAATGCTGAATGGGTAGAGATGAGGAGATACATGTAGAGGACAAAGGTGACGAAGAGCACGGTGATGAGGCTCTTGGTGGTGTTGAGGTGCCGCACGTTCTTGGTATAATAACGTAGGATGAGCAGCACGGGGATGAAGACAACGCCTAGCCACGAAAGGTGGTCGCGTAGCGGAACGGTGAGGGCGGCGCAGATGCCCCAAAGGAGCAGTCCGGTGAGGGCTTCCGATAGGAGGCCTACCACGATGCCGGTGGTCCAACTGTCTTTATGTAAGAACTTCTTCATGGTGCTTGTTCTTTTTATTGGTTGAGCGACTGCAATTGTTTGATGGCATCGCTATCGGAGAAATCGGGGCGGCAAGGTACTATTGAGATATAACCGTTGTTGAGGGCCCATTGATCGGTATCTTCGCCGTTGTCGTCACAGTTGAATTTGCCCGTAAGCCAGTAGTAGTCGCGTCCATAAGGATCGACCCGTTTCTCGAAACTGTTGGTCCATTCGGCTTTAGAGGCACGACAGACTCTCATCCCTTTCAGGTGGGGTGTCTTTTCCAATATGGGAATATTGACGTTAAGCGAGATGTTGGAGGGCAACCCTTGGTTGAGGGCATAGTCGATGATTTTACGCATAAAGGGGATGGCTGGCTCCCACATGGCATCGTCTTGATGACTCAAGAGTGAGAAACCGATGCTGGGATAGTTGCAGATGGTGGCTTCGAGGGCGGCACCCATGGTGCCAGAATAGAGCACATTGATAGAGGCATTGCTGCCGTGGTTGATGCCAGAAAGCACTAGATCGGGCTTTCGGGGACAGAGGTATTCGATACCTAGCTTCACACAGTCGGCTGGGGTGCCGGTAACGGAGTAGATAGTGTACGCTCTGTAAGGTACCTTCACCGCCCTCAAGGGGGTGCCTACGGTAAGGGAGTGCGACTTGGCTGAGGCGTTGGTGTGGGGTGCCACAACTACTACTTCGCCAAAGTCGCAGGCTAGATGGGCTAGATTATTGATGCCTGGAGCTTGGTAGCCGTCGTCGTTGGAAATAAGGATGAGTGGTTTCATGGCGAACAACTAGTGTTGGATGGTGGGGTTATTGATGGCTGCACCACGGAAGAAACTGGCGTGCTGCAGTATGTTGTCGAACACAAAGTACTGGATCAGCACCGTATCTTTGTCATCAAGCACAGCATAGAGACGGTCGAGGTCGAAGACTTCATACATCTCGGGGTCGGGCATGTTGATGATATCGTCGGGGTTGTTGTATTTTAGATAGGTCTTCAATACATGTTCGTTGCCTTCGGTATCTTTGATGCGGAGGATAGTACGAGGAGGTTTGGAGAAGGTGGTGTCGAGCTCTGTCTTAGGTACAGCGGCAGCATACTCATCGAAGTTGAGGTTGGTAAACGACGAGAGGAACTGGGCTACACGGGCGGTGTCGAAGCCGTCGACACGCTGATGGTTCTCGAGCATCTCCATATAGAATCCTTCCCCTTCGCGACAGATAGCAAACGATTCGCTTGGTACAGCGGGGATATTGAGTTCGATACGTTCGATTTTTGATACGGGGAGGTCGACAATACGATGGCTACGCCATAGGAGAGGATTGGTGATAAACTGGGGACCGACGAAGCCGCGGAAGCCAGGGATATGAACCACTACGGGCCACTTGTCGCCTTCACGCAACATGATGGTGCCAAGCAAGTCTTGGGTTTCGTGTCCTACATAATAGGTGTTGGTCAGTTTTTCGTGGGGGAAGAATTGCCAATGGTGGTTGAACCAGTCGATGCGGTAAACGTTTTGATAGATCTCTACCTTGGTGCTTTTTCCTGCTAGCAGTTTGACTTCGTTCTTGGCAGCAGCTTTGTTCACACGGTTGCGGATGCGCATTGTGTTGAGGGTGCCTAAGAGGCTACGAACCAAAGGCTGCGAGGCCTCGTATTGATCGTTCACCATCCAGGTGGTGTCGTTGGGAACACGGGTTAGCAGCACTTGGTTATCGAGTTTGTCGGCAATGTATATCTTGGTGATGGTTGACGTATCTTCAATATAGAAGTCATCGTCGTAAGTGGCGCTTTGGCCATACATGCGGTGCAGTACGAAGGCTGCCACAGCTAGCAGCACAATGATTGCGAGTGTAATGATAAGTCCTTTTTTCTTCATCGATACAATAGTTTCTTGTTTGTTTTCTCTTTACTGGTTGGGTTGGAGGGAATGGTTATTCTTATTTTTTCTTACTTTGCAGCTTGCTGCGACGTATTAGCAGATAGATGCCGCCACAGAGGAGTACGAGCAGCACTGGTACACCGATGTTGATGAGTTGATAACGGGTGCGATTCTCTTTCACCTTCATCACGTCCATTTTACGCAACTTCACATCGCGGGCACGAGTGGCCATCAGTTCTTCGTTGCCAGCCAGATAGTCTATGCAGTTGAGGATAAACTGTTTGTTGGCATACATGGTCTGGGTGTAGTAGTCGTAGCCCAATGGATAACTACTGTTGTCTTTGTAGCTGAAACGGTTCTTGATCATATCGCCATCGCTGATCACGATCATGCGGGTGAGACTGCTGCTGTCGCGGTAGCCCATCTCGGGCAGTTCGGTGAACGAGGGGGCTAAACGGGCACGCCACATTGAGTTGAAGTTGCCTTCGAGGAGTACCGCTACTGGAAGGTTGCTGCGGTTGAAGAGGCGACGATCGGGTTCCTCTTTGCCATCGTTGAGGTCGACAATAGCGGGTGCATTCTTGAGACGGCAGTATTCAGAGGTTTGCAGCAGTACGGTTTTGTCGATATCGTTATCGATCAGATCGATGCTGCTTACGAAGTCGGTCTTGATAAGGTCGAGATTGCGAACAATGGGGTGGTTGGATACTGGTACCAGTTCGGGGAAATAGTACCAGGGGATGAATTTAATTTGCGGCTTGTCGCCCACCATTCCTACAGCCATAGGGATGGGTCGGCAGCGGATATCCATAATCAGATCGGCATTGACACGAACACCATAACTGAAGAGCATCTCTTCTAGATTGAGGGGGTAACGGATAGCCACAGCTTGTGACTGTTCGGCCAAACTATCGAGGTCGGCATTCAACGGGTCAATAAGCCATAGGACGCGACCGCCGTACATAATGTATTGGTCAATCAGATAAAGCTCTTGGTCGGTGAAGGTGGTGGTGGGCTTGGCTACTACCAGCACATCGAACTTGTTATAGAAAGACATCGACGAATCTTGCGAGTTGCGGTTGCGACCCGTAAGGGCATTGATATCGTTGTTCAGCACCACGTTCTCCATGCTGTAACTCTCGTAGAGCGACATCTGGATATCGTAGAGTGCCCCTCGCTCTAGTTCCCCATGTCCAAGAAGGAATCCGATGCGCGGTTTCTCAGGCATCGAGAGATTGTGGATAGCGTTGGCTAGCACATACTCCAAATCCTGTACCGAGTTGTTGAGGGTTTGCTCTTGGTCTAGATACTGTTGTGTCTGCATCAGCTGTATCGAGGTCTCGCGTCCTTTGTAGATCACATCGGCAGCGGGGATCAGCACCTGTTGCATCACACCATCCTTGGTCTGTGTCTGTACCGAGGCGGGTTGGATGCCTTTCTGAGCTAGCTTCTGGTAAAAGACTAAACGCTCTTGATCGTCCTTGAAGTCGTTGGGATTGAAGAACTCATACTCCACATAGCGGTTATAGCTACGGAATTGGTTGAGCATCTCGCGGGTCTCGTTCTGAAGGCGTTGATAGTCGGCCGGCAGATCGCTTCCCTCGAGGTAGACACGGAACAGCACCGTTTCGTCGACCTCTTTGAGCATCTGCTTGGTTGAAGGGGAGAGGGTGTAGCGTTTCTCGGCGGTGAGGTCGAGTCGTACAAAAAGATAGCGGCTAATTAGCGACACCAAGATGATGATGACTATGGCCACTGCGAACTCCAACATATTGGAGCGCTGGATATTTTTTTTCTTGTTTTCGTTCTTCATGCCTTTTATTTCTTCCATTTTCTAGACTGCAACACCAGTCGGGTAGCCATCAAGAAGAGGGCTATGACCGACAGGAAGTAAATAACATCGCGGCTGTCGATAACGCCGCGGCTAATGCTGCTATAGTGGGTGGCCATTCCCAGATTACGGATAAAGAGTCCTACCTTGCCGAGAAATCCCATATTGAAGATGGCTTCGAAACCCAGGTGCATGAAAGCACAGAGGAGGGCCGCAATGATGAAGGCTACAATCTGGTTGTTGGTAAGCGAAGAGGCAAAGAGTCCTATCGATACGAATGCACCGCCCAAAAAGAGCAATCCGATGTAGGAGCCTATCACGCTACCGGTATCGATGTTGCCTACGGGATCGCCCAGTGAGTAGACTGTAAAATAGTATACTAAGGTGGGCAGCAGCGAGATGAAGACAATGGTGATGCCAGCCAAGAACTTGGCCCATACTATTTGCCACTCGCTTAGGGGTTTGGTAAGCAGCAGTTCCATCGTGCCGTTGCGTCGTTCCTCGGCCAACATTCGCATGGTGATGGCGGGGATGAGGAACAGATAGAGGAAGGGTCCGATAAAGAACAGACCGTCGATGCTGGAGTATCCATAGTCCAACAGGTTGAAGTCGGAACGGAACACCCAAAGCATCAATCCCGTCAGCACCAAGAATACCACCAGTGTGAGGTATCCCATGATCGACGAGAAGAAGGAGGATAATTCTTTCTTGTAAAGAGCAAACATGGTTTTTATTCAGATGTTTTTTAGCAATTGGTATAGTCTTGTTGATTCCTTTTGTTGTGGTCCTCGCTATTCAAACCGAACGTTCTTGCTGCGAGAGGAACGACCCTGATAGTCGCCGAAAGTGAGCTCGTAAACCGTTTCGTAGAATAGTTTGGTGGCTTTGAGGAGGTATTGGCGATCAATATTCTCGGCAATATCGCTCGGCACATGAGCTCTGCGGTTGCCGTTGTAGTTGGTGAATACCAACGAAGGGATGCCCACCATCGAGAAGGCAGCAGCATCGCCAGCGGCTTGGGTCTTGGTGCCTACTGCCATGGTGCCTGCACAGAAGGCAGAATCCATATTGCGGGCCACCTCCCACAAGGAGGGGAAATAGGTATTACCAAGCACTGCAACGCTATCGCCAGTACCCAAGCATTCGGCATTTACAAAAGCCTCTACCCGTTTCAGAGGACGGAATCCCGATACAAAGATCTGACTTCCTAACCGTTGCTGTTCGCCACCCGAGAAGAGTACGAATACTACGCTACGACGGGGCTGCACATCGGCATTCTGGAGCATACGGGCAGTCTCCATCAGTACGGCAACACCCGAAGCGTTGTCGTCGGCACCAGGGAAGAGGCAGGTTTTTCCTTGCATACCTACATGATCCAACTTGGCTCCTACCACGATATACTCGTTCCTGAGGTCGGTACCAGGATAGATACCCACCACATTGCCCGTCAGTTCAGAGGGATGATAGGTGGTGTTCACCTCTAGTTCAAAATGTTTGCGGAAATGGAACGACTGGGGTTTATGGGAGTTGCCAATGCTATCGATAGCCTCTTGGAGCGACATCCGTTCACCCCCAAACAGTTGTTCACCACAAGCACGAGTAGTTTGGAGCATGGGGAACGACGCCATATGAGGCAAATCGCCACTCCATACATTGCCCTGTACCTCGGTAGCTGAACAGCTGTTGGCCATATTCACCACCACCATGGCGCAGCATCCGTGGCGTTGGGCTGCTCGGGCTTTCTGTCGCATGGTGCGATAATGTTGCGTAACGTTGCTAGGCAAGAAGTTTGGAACACCACTCAATATGATGGCAATCTTACCTTGTGCATCCACATGGGCATATTCATTGTAGGAGGCATCGTCAATACCATAGCCGCAAAATACCACAGGAGCATCGCTATAACCCCGCCCCGTCATGCCTGCACATACAAAGTCGCGCCCCAAGATATAGGGCACACGGGTATCGTTGGCATTGACGTAGGTACGAAGGGTAGCGGTCTCTATTTGGTTGCATTCCAATTCGAACAGTTGGTACCAGTCGCCGTGATAGGGCTGCACTCCGTATTTCTCGAGTTCCTCGATAACGTAGACGGCGGCATCGTTGAAGCCCTCGGTTCCGGCTAGACGGCCACTGTAGGTCGACGAACTGAGGTCGTGGACCACGTTCATCAAGTGCGTCAGCGAGGGTTGTTGATCCTCGTCGAGTGCTTTCCTGTTGGTCTGAGCAAAGAGCATCGATGCCGTTCCTAGCATCAAACAGGCAGCCAGTGCCCATGTCTTTTTTGCATTCATATTAGATTATATATTTTATATTTATATGCTTTATATATTCAAAAACGAACCCTTCATACCAACACTATTCTACTCATTCTTTTCAGAATAAGCAGGTTAGCAAATGGTTCTTTTCATTTATCGATTGCAAAGATAGCAAAAAAATAGCAACGACAAAGAAAAAAAGTGTCAGGAACCTATCATGAAGGTTGCACGAACCCTTCACTTAGCTGTCGCGAAGCATTCCTTTTTGTCCTCAATCGGTCTCCTTTTCCCTTCCCCAATTGATACAGAAAGCATAAAAAAACGTTTCCGTGCACTACGGAAACGTTAGGGGAGGAGAGAGGAAGGCAACTAGGTGAAGCCTCCATCATCTGTCTTAGTAGGTAAACGAACTGTCGCCCAAAAACTCGCGAAGGATAGAGGTGGGTGGAACATAACGAGAACTGATGGGCTCGAATAACTCAATGAAGTTGAGCAGACGCTGTGCTTCAGAGTATTCTTCACGGTTCTCTGGAACAGCCTTGAGCAGCGGCTCAGCATAGGTTTTGAGGAGACCCAGTTCGTAGAGGAGTGCGCTATTGAACATCATATCGGCATTCTCCTGATAGGGAAAGATATGTTTGATCTCACCATCCCGAACGCTGCCCCAACGACTGATGGTGTCGATGGCGCTGTAGCCACGGAAATTATGGTCGCGTACTATGCGACGTATCAGTCGGTTGCTGCTAGAGTGGATGATGTTTTGGTTGTCGACACTGATTTGGGTGAGGGCCGATACATAAACTTTGAATTTGAGGTTCTCTGGTATCTGTTCGGTTAGTTTGGGATTTAGGGCGTGGATGCCTTCAACCAACAGGATAGTTTGCTGACCTTGAGGAGCTGACACCATATCAATCATTTTATTGGGGTCATAGAAAGAGGTTCCCGTTTTGAAATCAAAGGTAGGAAGGTTTACCTTTTCGCCAGCGAACAGACGACTCAGTTGGTCGTTGAGTAGGGGGAGATTCAGTGCCTCGAGGGCTTCGAAATCATATTCGCCATTGGCTTGGCGTGGAGTATCTTCTCGGTTCAAGAAATAGTCGTCAAGCGATATCTGTAATACGTTGAATCCCAATATAGCTAGCTGTACTCCGAGTCGGCGGCAACTGGTGGTTTTACCCGACGAAGATGGACCGGCCAATAGCACCATCTTTACCTCATCACGACGTTGAGCTATGGCATCGGCAATCGAGGCATATTTCTTTTCGTGCAATGCTTCAGCCACTTGGATAAGATGGTTCTCTTGATGGTTGCGAACAATGCGATTTAGATCTTCAACCGTAGGCACCTGCAATAGTTCGGCCCAACGGTGGTGTTCTTGGAAGATGTTGAACAGTTTGGGGGTTTCGCGATAGAACGCCAGTTTATCGGGATGGCGTTTGTCGGGTGAAAGTAGCAAGTAGCCATCTTCGAATGTGCGGAAGTCCCAGCAGGAGAGGCATCCAGTACTAGGTATCAGTGGCACAGGGATATGTTGCGTTGTTTCGTTCAAGAATTGGAGGGTGGTATAGAGTTTTCCTTGACTCTCAATCAATCGGTAGGCATCAGAGATACCCTGACTTTCGAGCAAGGGAAGGGCATCGGTGCGCAACATCATCCGACTTACAAAAGGAATGTTCTCGTTTTGCAGTTCGATCATCCGTTCGCGGACAGTATTGGCTATATCAACAGTATGTAGATCGGTAGGGGCATTGGTGATACGGCAAAAGAATCCATTAATCATAGCATGCTCAATGCTGAGGGTGGCATCGGGATAGCTGTCACGTACTGCTTTGTAGAGCATAAAACAGAGCGACTCGTTGTACATCGTATAGCCGATGGAGGTATTGATATCGACAAAACGGACCACCTTCGGGTTGTATATGCGGTACTGCATTGGCATTATCTGGTTGTTTACCAAAGCACCAAGGGTGGTGCTAGTGGTTACGTTGCCAGTCTGTTCAGCCAACTGCGCTAGTGATGTGCCTTGAGGTATCACGATGCGTTCTCGCGTGTTTTCTATCACTACTTCTACTGTGTTCATAGCCTTTTTAACTTTGCTTTTTTTATTGATGATTGAAATGTCGTTCACTATTTCGACGACGATAAATGTTACCCTATAACGATAAATTGTTTCAATTATTATAGAGCAATCTCTTTTTTTTGTTATTGCAAAATATCGATTCCCTATCATGTACTAATATGGTAAATAAGTAAAATAATGAATATTTTTGTACTATTGATACAATAAATGATTCTCTTTTTAGTTATATTGACAAAATTCTTAAATAAAGTAAAAAATGAATCAAAAGAAACAAAAAACATCACTCTTCTGGTTGCTACCAGTAGCCTTACTCTTTGCAGTGCCGTTGTTTACTGGTTGTGAACCTAGTGAGGTAACAGAGGTGACCACCGATTCGATCGCTGAATCGGACGATTTTACCTCAGAACGCACCATCAGTGTGGTCTATTCTTCCTCGGGAGCTTCCGTTAGTGGCGCCTCTAACACCTATCAGACTGTGACTATTAGCGGCAACGACGTGACTATTGTCAACAAAGGTTCGGAAAATATTACTTTCCAACTGTCGGGAAGCGCTAGCGATGGCTTCTTTAAGGTATACAATACCTCTAAGATGGAGATTGCCCTCGACGGCCTCAGCCTCACCAATGCCAATGGTGCAGCTATCAATATTCAAGGCACTACCGATTCGCTAAGTAAGGCGGGTAAGTCTTATATTGTGGTAAGTGGCACCAACAGCCTCTGCGACGGAACTAGTTACAGTGATACCCCTTCTAGCGAGGATGAGAAGGGTGTGATTTTTAGTGAAGGTAAACTCTTCTTCAGCGGTACAGGAAGTCTTAGTATCACTGCCAAGGGAGGTCATGGATTGGCATCCGACGACTATATCATCTTCCAGTCGTCGCCCACCATCACCATCAACTCTACTTCGGGTCACGGTGTGAAATGCAACGATTATATCCTAGTTCAAGCAGGTACTCTCGATATCTCCGTTTCGGCCAACATGAAGAAGGGTTTCAAGAGCGATAGCTTGATTCGCTTCAGTGGTGGCACTACTACCATCAATATCACTGGTAGTGCCGCCTACGACAGCGAAGATAGTGAATACTCGGGTACCGCAGGTGTTAAAGCCGATCAACGTTTCGAGATGAATGGTGGTTATCTCACCATCACCAACAGTGGCACCGGTGGCAAAGGTATCAACTGTGATGGTACTGCTTCGTTCACTGCCGGTAATGTTGATATTACCGTTACGGGCAACAACTTCAGTCAGGGCTCCGAGAGTGTAGCTGCTAAGGGTATCAAGTGTGATGGCGCTATCGCTATCAGCGGTGGTACTATGGTAGTTACCGCTTCCAAGCACGAGGCTATCGAATCGAAGAGCACCATCAATATTACTGGCGGCGAGGTCTATGCTTACTCTGCTTCCGACGATGCTATCAATGCCGCAAGTCACCTTACTATTGAAGATGGCTATGTATGTGCCCATTCGGCTGGTAACGACGGACTCGATGCCAATGGCAATTGCTACATCAAAGGTGGTGTAGTCTACGCTATCGGTGCCACTAGCCCCGAGGTGGCTATTGATGCTAATAGCGAAGGGGGATATAACTTCTACCTCACCGGTGGTACCCTTATCGCTATCGGCGGACTCGAGAATGGATCCAGCCTCTCACAGAGCTGCTATTCGGCCTCTTCATGGAGCACCAACACCTGGTATGCTCTCACCGTAGGTAGTACTGTATATGTATTCAAAACACCCTCGAGTGGTGGCACACCTCTGGTGGTCTCCGGCTCCTCTACACCTACCCTCATGTCGGGTGTTACCGTTTCAGGCGGCCAGTCTTACCTCAACGGTATGATGAATATAGGAGGCTCTACTAGTGGTGGTTCCAGCGTCTCTATCTCCTCCTATACCGGTGGTACCGGTGGCAATGGTGGCGGTGGTCCCGGTGGCCGATGGAAATAAAAAAGAATAATATATAGAAATGGGAGGGGCCTTGTTGTAAACCGACATCCCTTCCCGTTTCCTCTATCCATTCAAAAACAAAGATAAACATGAAGAAGATTTATTGCATCATTGCTGCCCTACTCCTCATCCCGTGTGCTATGCAGGCACAGACCGATGTGGATCTAGGAACCGAACTTGGCGGGCGACTATCCTTTGGTTTCGATAAAAAGATTAGTCGCGGATTTCACCTCTATGCCGAAGAGGAACTGCGCGTTGACGAGAATTTCAGCAGCCTTAACCGACTTCAAACCACTGTAGGATTAAAATATAAGGTGAACGACTATCTCAAAGTCGGATTGGGTTATGCTATGATCAATCCTTATAGCACTACCAATAGTGCCTTTAAAAACAGTCGCCATCGTGTTATGCTCGATGTTACTGGCAGCTACCGTACAGGCTCGTGGCGTTTCTCACTAAAAGAACGCTTCCAGCTTACCCATCGTACCGGCGATATGAATATCTATCAGAATCCTCGCAATATGATGGCATTAAAAAGTCGCTTGATGGTGCAGTACAAAGGTTTCCAACGTGTTGAACCTTATGCCTACTTCGAGCTGCGCAATACCCTCAATGCACCCCATATCACCGCTTGTTACGATTCGGCCAACGACCTGTGGTGTGTCGATGCCTCTACCCTTACAGGCGAAGCAGGGTGGTTCTTGGATGGCTATACCGCTGTCTATGTGAACCGTCTGCGTGGAGCACTCGGAACCGAAATCCAACTTTCGCGCCACAGCAGTCTCGATCTCCATATCATGGTCGATCGAGTGATGGACTATGTGGTCGATGCTAATGCCGAAGGCACCAAACTCAAATCGTATACCTACGAAACGGGCAACGTTGGTTGGATTGCAGCTGCCTATACTTTCTCTTTCTAAAAAAAAACATATTCTTTATAAATAAAAAACGCCTAGTTTGTGCTAGATGTTTTTTTATTGTTATGCAAACTACAGTTATTTCACTAATTCGATTGCTTGTTTGCCAGTAAGATAATCAATATCCATTCGGATTACTAGCACGTGGTTTAGGCTTTTATTCACCTCCCTCATCGCATCGGCATCGTGACCAGGGTGGTAACGATTGCCTAGCATTCGTAGGGCTTCAATCTTCTCATCGTTGCTCTCCAAAAGAGTAATCTTACCAAAGGCAATAGCACTGCGAAAAAAGGTGGTGTATTCAGCTGGTTTTACATCATCGCTGTCTACCACACAAAACGAAACCCTCTTTTCGCGCCGCATCGCCTCCACCTTATGTCCTTCGGTGGCGGAATGGAAATAGAGAGTCCCATGGGCATAAACATAACTCAGTGGTACAGCATAAGGATAGCCGTTGTCGCCTGCTACTGCTAGCACACCGTGTGTACCTCTTTGCAGAATGGCTATCGTCTCTTCGTTGCTCAGCAGTTGCTTGTGCCTTCTTAGTGGTCTAAACGCTTCCATCGTGTTCTTATTTAATCGTCAATTTATGAACGGAAAAAATCGCGTACCCACGAATGGGTATCATCATTGCTAAGACGAGTGCCACAACGACTACAATATAGGGCCGAAGGATCGGACTCCTCGTAGCCGCAGTGCTTACAGTAAAGGGTGTTGGGTATGGGCTCCTCCGACATCTCCATCGAGTCGGAAGGGCTTTCATCACTCTTCTTTTTCGGCTGTGGAGTATCGATCGAACTCAGCACCTCGCTCTCATCATCGCTATCGTCATCGCTATGAACATCACTTCCTCCAAAGGGGTGTTGCTCATGGTTGTTTCTGTTGGCCAACCGCTGTTCGTTATGTTTCTTGGTCTTTACCACCATCGTCTCACCCACCACAATACCAGTAGGAACAGCAATCACTGAGTAGCCAAGTAGCATGATAATCACCGAAATTACCTGTCCCGCCGAGGTTTGAGGGGTGATATCGCCATAGCCCACCGTCGTTAGGGTTACTACCGCCCAATAAATACCTTTAGGGATCGAAGTAAAAGCGGTATCCTCAACACTGCTTTCAAGCGAATAAACCACCGAACCGAGAATCACAGCCACCATAAAGACAATCATCATAAAGATAATAATCATATAGAGCGAATTACGGATAGCGGTGATTAGTTCCAATCCAGTATCAATGAATTTCTGCATCTTCAAGATGCGGAAAATACGCAAAGCTCTCAGTATACGTAGTACCGACAGTGCCTGTGCCGTGGGGAAGAAGAGTCCTAGATAGGCAGGGAAGATAGATAAGAAATCGATAATACCATAAAACGAGAAGATGTATTTCTTGGGCTGCTTCAAGCAGTAAATACGTAAGTAGTATTCAAAGGTGAAGAATATTGTAAAGAGCCACTCAATCACCCGTAGCACTTTCGAGAACCAGCCGCTAACCCCCTCGTAGCTGTCCAGTATCATCACCAGTATATTCAGTCCAATCAATATCAGCAACCATATGTCGAACTTCTTACCCGCAGGGGTATCGCTCTTAAAGATGATGGTATAGATGTCGTGTTTCGACAAATTGCGCCACTTCTTAGGTAGCAGCAGTCGGAAGGTAAGCCAATGCATTACGTTGCCTATAAAGGAAAATATCTTACTGGCTATCCTCCGGTAGGGTATCGTTGCAAAGAAATGGATAATACTCGCTGTCCATTTCGCCATCCGTTGGGTCCGCGAACGCTTAGGCTCTTGTGGTGTAGGAGTCGGGTTGTTGGGGGTCGGTGTTGACTGTTCTTCCATGATATGTGGTTTAAGGTTGCACAAAAAAAATAAGGTATACGTTCCAATCCGTTACCTTTTCTTATAATATATGATATTGCTATGTTGAGATACAAAACATTGTTGCGCCACTCGCTGAAGGTCGTCCACAGTAATCGTTTTATAGGCCTCAGGCTCATCGTTGACCCATTCGGTACGTCCCAACCAAGTGTAATGACATAGCGACATGGTTCTATCTATCACCTTGTATTGTGAGTAAACAAAAGTATTCTCAAACTTGTTGATTACCTTTTGCAGTTCATGTGGATCGACCGCCTCTTCTCGCAATCGCGACAGCTCTTGCCACACAGCCTCTTCGGCCTGGGGAAGGGTAATACCGTCATTCAGTTTACCACTCACTAGGAACAATCCTGGTCCCGCTTCGCCAGTAATATAGGCGTTGAGTTCGCTGAAAAGCGACTGCTCCTGTACCCAATGGCGATACATCCGCGACGAGTTGCCGTTCGATAGCACATCGCTTATCAAATCGTAGATATAGAAGTCGTTATGGCTGTGGTCGCACATCGGAAAAGCCATATAGAGTGCGTCGTTCGGCACGGATCGCACTAGCTCCAGTCGTCGTTGTTCCTCTTGGGGTTCTTCTTGGGGATAGGAGCGTTCATAGGCCATCGCCTTCCCCTGTGTCGGTATCAGCGCTTCGGGGCGTAGTTTTATGTTGCCGAAATGCTTTTCCACCAGTCGCATTGCCTCATCGTAGTCAATATTTCCTCCAATGGAAAGAATACAATTGGCAGGATGATAATAGCGGAAAAAGAAATGCTCCACATCGTCGAGGGTAGCCTCCTGCACATGCTTAATATCGCTACCAATGGTAGGCCAACGATAAGGGTGGTGCTGGTAGCAGAGGGGTCGAAGCATCAGCATGGCATCGCCATAGGGTTGGTTCTCATAGCGTTGGTGGTACTCCTCCGTTACTACCTGCTGTTGCACCTGAAGGCTGCGAGGTGAGAAATCAAGTAGCCGCATCCTATCGGCCTCCAAATATAGTGCCGTATCCAACATCTGGGCAGGGATGGTCAGATAGTAGTTGGTATAGTCGTTGTTGGTAAAAGCGTTGCTCTCGCCCCCCATGCCGTTCACCACCAAATCGTAATCGGGTACCGCCCAAGTCCCACCAAACATCAGATGTTCAAAGAGGTGGGCAAAACCAGTACGGTGCGGCTCTTCGTCGCGTGCCCCTACATTGTATAGGAGGTTTACGGTAACAAGGGGTGTGGTCTCATCTCGGTGTAGTAGCACCTGCAGTCCGTTGTCCAGTTGGTGTTTCTGATAGGCTATCATAAAAATTATTAACGTGCAAGGGTTAAATTTAGTATAGAGCTATCATTTTTTTTACGGCAAGGGTGTCCGCGGACAACCAGATGCTACTACCGAAAGCATTGACTCCAACTGGTCTACCGCCTGTGTTCGTCGGCGATCAATCACATCGGCATAAATCTGAGTGGTCTTTACATTGGTGTGGCCGCACAACTTACTCACTACAAAGATATCGGTGCCGCTGGCAATCAAAAGGGTGGCATAGGTGTGGCGACTTACGTGGAAAGTTACATGCTTTCCAATCCCCGCATCAACACACCATTTGTCTAGATAGCTCTTGATGGTGCGGCGACATGGTAGATGGAAGAAAGTGCTATCCATATGGTTGGTGGTGGGCTGATCCATGAGTATCTGGTAGGCTGCCTCCATCAGTGGGATACGCACCTCGTGGCGTGTCTTTACCTGTCGTTTTACAATAAAATGGCGCTGTCCTACAGTCACAATATGGCGACGTTTTAGCGTCTCTACATCCGACAGTCGTAAGCCAGTATAGCATGAAAACAAGAATGCATCGCTCACACACTTGTTGCTACAGGGGGTCTTTATTAGTTGCTGCAACTCGTAGGCCTCAAGGTAGGTGCGGTTCAAGTTGGTACGGGCGGGCACTAGTTGCGAGAGGGGTGGCATCGGATCGTATAGCAACCACCGCCGCCGACAAGCTTCGTGGAGAATGGAATGGAAAGCCTGTAGGTAGGTTCGAGTACTGCCCTCACTCACGTTGCGCAGCAGATAGTTGGCAAACGATCGGCAAAATTTCGTGTCGATATTCCGCACTGGCAATGGGTGGGGGTAGAATCTCTCTATGTGGAGTTTCAGGGCGTGTCGTATCTGAATAGAAGATACGCTGCGATGTTCTGTTTGTGATAAAAGAACATTAAGGGTCTGTCTACTTTTTTTTTGTAGCGTTTTTCATTATAAAAAACAGTTATTATTGTTAGTTGTTAGGGAAAAATCTATCTCTATCAATCTTCAGCAAGCGACTCGGTACGTCGAAAACTTGCCTTCGTAATCCCCTTTTACGTAGCATTCCCCTTTTAGTTCCGTTTTGCTAAAAAGAAAAGAGTAGGAGCACTAGTCCTTGACCCTATGAAAAAAAATTTTTTCATTCCGCTCTTCTTTTGTATCTTTGCAAATTCGAATATTATACAGTCGGTACTATAAGTTGCTGATTGTTATAATAATGTGTTTTATTAAGAGAAATATAAATAAAATATATAATGAGCTATAAGGAATATAAGCAGCTTAACCTAACCCAAATCGGCGAAGAGATTCGCAAGTTTTGGGAAGAGAACGAAACTTTTGAGCAAGGAATGAAACTGGCCGAAGGGCATCCTTCGTATGTCTTTTACGATGGTCCCCCCAGTGCCAATGGCAAACCGGGCATCCATCACGTTATGGCCCGTACTATCAAGGATCTCTTCTGCCGTTACAAAGCGCAGAAGGGCTATTATGTGGAACGCAAAGCTGGATGGGATACCCACGGACTTCCTGTAGAGTTGGGTGTTGAAAAGAACCTCGGTATCACCAAAGAGGATATCGGTAAAAAAATCTCCGTCGACGAGTACAACCGTGCTTGCCGTACCGAAGTGTTGAAATACAAAGATCTCTGGGACGAACTAACTCGCCAGATGGGCTATTGGGTCGACTTAAAGAATCCCTATATCACCTTCGACAACGAATATATTGAAACGCTATGGTATCTCCTCAAGCAGCTCTATAATAAGGGCTTCCTCTACAAAGGTTATACCATCCAGCCCTTCTCACCCGCTGCTGGCACTGGCCTCAGTTCCCACGAACTCAACCTCCCCGGCTGCTACCGCGATGTCAAAGATACCACCTGTGTCGCTATGTTCCGCCTCCAAGGGGGACAGCAGCTACCCTTTGGTGTCGATATCGCCTCCGAGCAGGTTCAAGCTATCGCTTGGACTACCACACCTTGGACCCTTCCTTCGAATACCGCTCTTTGTGTGGGTCCCAATATCGAATACAACTTGGTGCGTACCGTCAACCCATACAGTGGCGAGCAAGCCCATCTAATCCTGGCTAAACCGCTCATGGGTAGTTTCTTCAAGAATGCAGAAGCCTCCTTCGCCGACTATAAAGTGGGCGACAAAGAGTTGCCGTTCCAGGTGCTCGGCACCGTCAAGGGTATCGCCCTCGAGGGATTGCGTTATGAGCAGCTCATCCCCTGGGTGAAGCCTACCGGCAAGGATGCCTTCCGTTTCATCCTCGGCGATTATGTTACCACCGAAGATGGTACTGGTATCGTCCATATCGCTCCCACCTTTGGTGCTGACGATGCTCGTGTGGCTACCAAAGCAGGCATCGAATCCCTCCTCTTCTTCGATCGCGATGGTAAGCAGATGCCTATGGTCGATCGCACTGGCAAGTTTGCTATGTTAAGCGATCTCGATCCTCAGTTCGTTGCCAATAATGTTAATGTTGACCTATACCGTCCTTACGAAGGCAAATTCGTTAAGAACGCCTACGATCCCACTAAGAGTGAAAAAGATATCACCCTCGATATCGAGATCGTGGTGATGCTCAAAAACGAAGGCAAGCTCTTCAAAAGCGAAAAGCATACTCACAGCTATCCCCACTGCTGGCGTACCGACAAACCAGTACTCTATTATCCCCTCGACAGCTGGTTCATCCGTACCACTGCTGTCCGTGACCGCATGATCGAACTCAATAAAACCATCAACTGGAAACCTGAGGCCACTGGTACCGGCCGTTTCGGCAACTGGCTCGAAAATCTGGTCGATTGGAATCTCTCTCGTAGTCGTTATTGGGGTACACCACTCCCCATCTGGCGTACCGAAGATGGCAAAGAGGAGATCTGCATCGGCAGTGTCGAAGAGCTGCGCAACGAGATTGACAAATCGGTGGCTGCTGGTTTCATGAAAGAGAACCCCTACAAGAACAGCGACTACAAGCAGTTCGATCTTCATCGCCCCTATATCGATGGCGTCATCCTCGTCTCTCCTACAGGGCAGAAGATGATGCGCGAACCTGACCTCATTGATGTTTGGTTCGATAGTGGCGCTATGCCCTACGCTCAGATCCATTATATGGGCAAAGAGGGACAGCTTACCGACAAGCAGTTCCCTGCCGACTTCATTGCCGAAGGTGTCGACCAAACCCGTGGCTGGTTCTTCACCCTCCACGCTATCGCCACTATGGTGTTCGACAATGTGGCCTTCAAGAACGTTATTTCCAACGGTTTGGTGCTCGATAAGAATGGCAACAAGATGTCCAAACGTCTTGGCAATGGTGTCGATCCTTTCGAAACCATCGCCAAATATGGTCCCGATGCCACCCGTTGGTATATGATCACCAACTCCCAGCCGTGGGATAACCTCAAGTTCGATATCGAAGGGGTAGACGAGGTGCGCCGCAAACTCTTTGGCACCCTCTACAATACCTATAGTTTCTTCGCCCTCTATGCTAACCTCGATCATTTCGAGTACAAAGAGGCCGATCTTCCCATCCAGCAGCGTCCCGAAATCGATCGCTGGATCCTCAGCGAACTCAACACCCTCATCCAGACTGTCGATGAGGCCCTCGACGACTACGAGCCTACCCGTGCTGGTCGTGCTATCCAGGAGTTTGTTGATGCCTATCTCAGCAACTGGTATGTACGTCTTTGCCGTCGTCGTTTCTGGAAAGGGGAATACACTACCGATAAGATCTCGGCATATCAAACCCTTTACACCTGTCTCGAAACGCTTTCGCGTCTCATGTCGCCCATCGCTCCATTCTTCAGCGAGCGTATGTTCCAAGATCTCAACAGCGTCACCCACCGCATCGATGTTGCTTCGGTTCATCACGCCCAATACCCCGAGGTTCACAACGATTGGATCGACAAAGATCTCGAGGAGCGTATGCAACTGGCACAGCATGTATGCTCCATGGTGTTAAGTCTCCGTAAAAAGAGCAACCTCCGTGTGCGTCAGCCGTTGGCTAAGATCACCATCCCCGTCCATAGCGACCACATCCGTCAGCAGATAGCCTCTGTCGCTGATCTTATCGGCAGCGAGGTTAATGTCAAGTCGGTCGAGTTCCTCGATGCCGACAATAATATGTTGGTTAAACGCATCAAACCCAACTTCAAAACCCTTGGTCCCCGTTATGGTAAAATCATGAAAGCCATCAGCGCTGTCATCACCAACTTCAGTCAGGAGCAGATCAACCAACTTGAGGCCGAAGGTCAGTGCCACTTCGATGTTGAGGGTCAGCCAGTCGAAATCCTCCTCAGCGATGTAGAGATCGCTACTCAGGATATCCCCGGTTGGGTCGTTGCCAACGAGGGCAATCTTACCGTGGCGCTCGATATCACCCTCACCCCTGAACTCAAGGAGGAGGGTATGGCCCGCGAACTGGTCAATCGTATCCAGTCCATCCGTAAAGAGGGCTTCGATGTCACCGATCGCATCTTGGTCGACCTTGTACGTGGTGAATGGGATCACGCCGTAGCAGTCCACAACGACTATATCTGCAATGAAACCCTTACCGATCAGCTTACCCTCGTCGATGCCATTACGGCTCCAGGCAAGCAGCAGGTCGAAATCATCGACGGTCATCCAGTCGATATTTGGATACGGAAGAATAACTAGAATTGTTACATACTATCAGGGGGAGGGGCAACCCTTCCTCTGATATTTTATGTCGTCGGCCTTTTGGCCCACACTCCTCTCTTTTTTGCGAATCTTATCACCATCATGTTACAGAAAATTAAGCAGCTGGCACATCAGAATGCCCCCCAGATCATCGAATATCGCCGCCATCTTCATCGTCATCCCGAACTCTCGCAGCAGGAGTTTCAAACCATGGAGTTCGTTGCTGCCACCTTACGCCAAATGGGTCTCGAACCTAAAACGGGTATTGGCAAAACAGGTTGTATGGCTATGATTGAGGGGCGCGATCCCCAGTCCTATTGTGTCGCCCTCCGTGCCGACTACGATGCGCTCCCCATCACTGAGGCTACCGGCCTCCCCTTCGCCTCTGAGAATCCAGGGGTGATGCATGCTTGTGGACACGATATGCATACCTCCTCCTTGCTAGGTGCTGCCAAAATTCTCAACAGCATCAAGGATCAACTCCACGGTAGCATCATGCTTATCTTCGAGCCATCGGAGGAGATGTATCCTGGTGGAGCTCGCATGATGATGGACGATGGGCTTTTCGATCAGCGTATGCCCAACGAGATCTATGCTTTCCACTGCCTTCCTGAGATGGAATGTGGTCGCATCGGAATGCGTAAAGGCAAATATATGGCCTCTACCGACGAGCTCTATTGGACCATCAAAGGCAAGGGGGGTCATGGGGCTACACCCCATCTCTCGGTCGATCCCATCCTCATCGCTTCCCATATTGTGGTGGCGCTTCAGCAGGTGGTGAGTCGCAATGCCTCGCCTATGATGCCAACCACTCTCAGCTTCGGCAAGTTCAATGCCAACGGTCGCACCAATATCATCCCCGACGAGGTCAAGATGGAGGGTATCATTCGTACCTTCGATGAGCAGTGGCGTCTCGAGGCTCACGAGAAGATTCGTCGCATCAGCTGCGGTATCGCTGAGAGCATGGGAGGCGAATGCGATCTCTTCATCGACTATGGTTATCCCTATGTGGTCAACGACGATGCCTGCACCCAGCAGGTCCACGATAATGGGGTGGACTATCTTGGCGCTGAGAATGTCGATTGGCTCGATATGCGGATGACGGCCGAAGACTTCGCTTTCTTTGCACAGAAAATTCCCGCATGCTATTTCCGTGTAGGTATCCATGTGCCCAACACCCCCTATTGCAACCTTCATCGTCCCGACCTCTTGGTCAACGAGGATTCGATTGAGTTGGCGTCGGGTTTCGTGGCCTACAATGCCTATCGCGCGTTGGAAAACCGTATAAAGCAATCCTAAATAACCATAAAAACCTACCATTTATGAAGAAACTATTTACCGTTTTATTGGCTCTCTGCATCACCCTTCAGCTGTTGGCACAGGGGCAGTCCAAGCATGCCCTCTTTATTGGCAACAGCTATACCGAGGTCAACAATCTTCCCTATCTGGTATCGCAGGTAGCCTCCAGCATGGGGGACACACTCACTTATCAGGCCAACACCCCAGGAGGCTGCACCTTCCAGCAGCATTGCAACAACCAGTCTATGACCCTTATCCAGCAAGGGGGATGGGATATCGTGGTGTTGCAAGAGCAAAGCCAATACCCCTCGTTTCCCCAAAGCCAAGTGCAAAACGAGGTATTCCCTTATGCAGCCCAGTTGGTTCAAGCGGTCTACACCTATTGTCCTTGTGCCGAGCCGATGTTCTATATGACCTGGGGCCGGCGCGATGGCGATCAGCAAAATGCCCAGTTTTTCCCTGTGTTGGGTACCTACCAGGGGATGGACAGCATGCTCTATG
Source organism: Bacteroidales bacterium (assembly GCA_030523765.1). Classification (GTDB taxonomy): domain Bacteria; phylum Bacteroidota; class Bacteroidia; order Bacteroidales; family P3; genus Colimorpha. The sequence goes on from JAUNHX010000006.1 coordinate 33,639, forward strand.
AACGTTATCTTTATATGGCGAAAACAAATGATGCGTCGCTCTGCCCCGTGGGTCGTGTGTGGCGCAGCCTCCGTACCTCTCATCCCGACATCGAACTTTATAGTGGCGATGGCAGTCATCCCTCTATGGCGGGTAGCTATGCCGCTGCTTGTGCTTTCTATGCCATGATGTTCCAGCGCAGTCCCCTCACCTCATCGTTCAACGCTTCGCTCAATGATGCTACCGCCTCGATAATCCGTTCGGTGGTCGACAGTGTGGTATGCCAACAGTTCGCTTTTTGGCAGCGTCCGTTGCCACAGGCCTCTTTCGACACACTCCGCCGTGAGGGTACTGTCTGTTCCAATGTCTTCGATTTTGAGAACAATTCATCATATGCCGATCGTTACTTTTGGGATTTTGGTGATGGTGATACCTCCGATTTTGAGAGTCCCAACCATGCCTTCCCCAATCCAGGTACCTATACCATCACCCTCGTGGCCTCGCGCCATTGTATGAGCGACACCGCCACCTTAATCCTCACCATCGCCGAACCGGTGGCTATCCATCAGCCTTCGGCCCCTACATTCCATCTTTACCCCAATCCTGCTACCACTTGCCTCTGGCTCGAATCGGAGGTGTCGGCCCCAGCCCAGGTGTTCGATCTCACAGGTCGTCTCCTCTTCAGTGTCGAGGTGGTGGAGGGAGTCAACCAGATTGATCTTCAGCGACTCATCCCAGGTCGTTACCTACTGCGATTGGCGGATCGCAGTCTCCCCTTTGTCAAACAATAGAAAAATAGTGAATGCAAGATAGAACACAAGAACTAGCCGAAAAACCCATAGGGCGACTCCTATGGATCTATGCCCTTCCGGCTGTCGTTAGCCAAATCATCTCGTCGGTCTATAACCTCTGCGACCGCATCTTTATAGGTCAAGGGGTGGGCGATCTGGCTATTGCTGGATTGGCCATCACCATGCCCATCATGAATATCGTCCATGCCTTCGGCTCGTTGGTGGGTGCTGGTTCGTCGGCACGTATCTCCATCGTTTTGGGGCGGAAAGATTATCGGTGGGCTGAAAAGATTTTGGGTAACAGTATGTTGCTCACCTTCTTCTTCGGAGCCCTCTTCGTCCCCGCTACCTATATCTTTATGGATCCCATCCTCGATGCCTTCGGTGCATCGCCCGATACCATCGCCTATGCACGCGAGTATATGCTTATCGTGATGCCTGGTATGTTTCTTACTACCCTCACTTTTAACCTCACCGGACTGATTCGTGCCACAGGATATCCCACCAAAGCTATGCTTATCCTCAGTGGTGGCGCCGTCCTCAATATTGCCCTCGATCCCCTCTTCATCTTTGTCTTCGACTGGGGTATTGCCGGTGCAGCCTGGGCTACCACCATCTCGATGGCTATCTCCTCCTTCTTCAGCATAGCCCATTTCATCTCTCCCAAGTCGTTCATCCGCTTCAAAGCCCACTGCTGGGAGCCGAAGCTCTATATTTTCCGCAACATCACCGTTATCGGCATTAGTCCCTTCCTGATGAACCTTTGTGGTGCTGGTGTCATAGCCATCCTCAACAAGCAGCTGATCGTCTATGGAGGCGATTTGGCGGTTGGGGCCGTCGGCATCGTCAACTCCTACTCCAATATCATGCTGCTCATGATCTTAGGTATCTGCCAGGGTATGCAGCCCATCGCAGGCTATAACTATGGGGCGGGCCATCAGCATCAACTCAAAGACATCTATATCCTCACCGTTAAAGTGTGCTGTATGGTAGGTTTGTTGGCAGCCATCTTAGGTGTCTTTTTCCCGCAATATATCCTTAAACTGTTTGGACCCTCCGACGAGATGCTGCAAATTGGTATCGTTGTCTCCCATTTCCTCCTCATTATGTATCCCGTCATCGGCTACACCATCACCAACTCGCAGTTCTTCATGGCCATCGATAAGCCGTGGATCTCTATTGTTACCAGCCTATCGCGCCAGCTGATCTTCCTCCTTCCCATGCTCTATCTCGTACCCAAACTCTTTATCCACATCGACTATGTCTCGCTCTTCCATATTGTACCTGATGCTGCCTTCCAGAACCCCAACGGACTCTATGGCGTATATGCCTCATGTACTATTAGTGATCTGATGGGCGGAGTGCTCGCCTTCATCCTCATGCTTACCCAGCGTAAGGTGTTCCAACCAGGCTATCACGCTCCCGAACGCCGACCGCGCAAAGAGGTGGGACCCCGCGAGAGCGACACCCGCGATGCTTAGTATGGGTAAAAAATGCCTCGCAGAGGCATAACTACACAGTAAGCTAAAACAATATCCTCATTCTACTAGCGCTAGCTAAAACCTGAAAGTTCATCAAAAAAGAATAACATCATATGCAAATCATCCGCTCGACCGACCTTCGTGGTTTTAACACCTTCGGCATCAACGCCCATGCCGACGGCATGATTATCCTCGAAGAGAACACCGACTACCAGGAACTGTTTCGTCGCCATCTGTTGGGCCAAGAGCCCCATTTCGTCTTGGGTCAAGGTAGCAACGTCCTCTTTATCGACGACTATCCCGGTACCATCATCCATCCTACCAACCACTCCATCCAGTTGGTAGAGGATAGGGGCGACAGCGTCGTCGTTGCCGTTGGAGCGGGTCATTCAATGAACGATTTCGTATGGTATTGTATCGAGCAGGGGTGGCATGGGTTGGAGAACCTCGTGGCTATTCCTGGCACCGTTGGTGCATCGGCGGTACAGAATGTGGGGGCTTATGGCACAGAGGCGAAAGACTGTATCTTGCGGGTGTCGGCCTACGACCTTACTACAGGTCAAGAGCGCCTCTTCGAGTCGGCCGAATGTGCCTTTGGCTACCGCCAGTCAGTTTTCAAGCAGCAGTTGCAGGGGCGTTACCTCATCTCTCATGTCTATTACCTTTTGCAGCGCCATTATACGCCAGTGCTCGAATATAAAGCTCTTGCACAGGCCCTCGCCGCCGAGTCGTTGACCCATCCTACCGCCCATCAGGTGGCAACGGTGGTGGCCGATATGCGTCGCGCCAAGTTGCCCGATCCTGCCGAGATAGGGAGTGCTGGTAGCTTCTTCAAGAACCCAGTGGTCACCGCCTCTCAGTATTACGATCTTTTGGATCGTTTCCCCAACCTGGTGGCTTTCCCTCTCGACGATGGTCGCTTTAAATTGGCGGCAGGCTGGCTTATCGAGCATGTTGGCTGGAAGGGACGTAGCATCGGACGAGTGGCTGTCTATCCTAAGCAGGCCTTGGTGTTGGTCAACCAGGGAGGCTGTACCGGTCGTGAGGTGGTAACATTAGCTAACGCCATCATCGCCGATGTGGAAGATAAGTACGGTGTCACCCTCGAGCCAGAGGTGATCTATGTGCAATAGCCTTATGGTAAAAAAAGAGTAAGCCCTTTTGTTTAACCCTTTATTCAATAATCAATCCAATTATGACCCCAGTAGAAAAATTTTGGCAATGGTTTCAATCCAACAATGAACAACTCACCATGTTAGCCGATCTCGAAGAGCCTGCACAGCAGCAGCTCCTCGAACAGCTGCAGGATCAGCTTACCTATTATCGTGAAGGAATCACCTTCGAGATGGGCGAGCCCACTCCCTCGGGCCGCACACTCACCTTCTCGGCCGAGGGCGACTTCGACCTCTTCCGTTATGTCGACGAACTTGTGGAGCAGGCGCCCGACCTCGATTGGTGGGATTTCATTGCCTTCCGTCAGCCCAAAGGCAAAGATTTGAAGGTAACCTTCGATAAGTATCATTTCGCTACAAAAGAGATGTATTTCATGCAGTTAATCAACGAAGAGGAACCCGACATCCTGGGTCTACGTGTGGCGCTACCCCATCCTGTTCGCGACGACGATGATCAGTTGGTGGGAGTCTATGTTACCCTCGAAGCCCTTATCGGCGAGTTCGACTGCACCACCCTTGTAGGCTACCTCGAAACGGTCGACATCCCCAAAGAACCTTTCAAAGAGGGCTACCGTCCTCTCGACGATCTCCCCGAGTTCATCGACTGGTTCAAAGCACAACGCGATAAAGAATAGATAATTAACTGCTAGACTATCGTAGGTATTTTTTGGGGGAATTTCTAGAGGATGTACATTCCGGCGGGCGACGCTATCAAGTTTTGACTGGTTAGACTCCCATGGAGAGGAATGGGCATAGGAATAGTTCAGAATAAGGATTGTATAAGAGTTACCTTTGACTTGCATTCGAATAGTTCCGCGGTTGTCAACTGTCTTATACTGAAATAGGTTGACACATTTAGGAACAAAAAATGTGTAAAAAAGTATGAGAAGATTAAAAGAATTTACTCCAAAAGAGAAACGGGATGAGATTGTCTCGATGTATTTAAACGGAGAGAACAGCTACGAAGAGCTAGGCGAATACTACAAAGTGGAGCCGAGTACGATACGGACATGGGTATGTAGGTATCGGAAAAGAAAAAACATCGTATCTTTGCAGCCAAATCTCACAGCACTAGAGGAAATGGCACGCAAAAAGAAAGAGACGGACAAACCCGCCGAGGTATTGCAGCTGGAGGCCCGCATCCGCGAGCTGGAATTGCAGAACCTGGCCCTGAACACGCTGATTGATGTGGCCGAAAGGAATGGCATAGAGATCAGAAAAAAATCTGGGGCCAAGCAGTAGAGGAACTTCACGGGCAGCATGGCCTGACCATCATTGCCGCCTGTGAATTGCTTGGCCACAGCCGTCAGGCCTTTTACAAGAAGAAGACGGATGGTGTTGAGAGACTGACGACAGAGCGTAAGATCCTTGATACTGTGCGCGAGATACGGGAGATCGACCCGGGCATCGGGGGAGTGAAACTGTGGCTGATGCTGTCGACGATGTATGGCAGCGGACGGATACCCGGCAGGGATGCGTTTCTGAACCTGCTGCGCAGTCACCAGTTGATGCAGAGGCCCCGCAGGAGCCGCTCCACGACGAACTCCAACCATCGCTACCACAAGTGGAAGAACCTCGTCAAGGATTTCGTCCCCACGGCGGCCAACGAGCTGTGGGTGAGCGATATCACTTACATAGAACTTGACAATGGATGCTGCTACCTGCACCTCGTCACGGATGCATACTCGAAGAAGATCGTCGGCTGGTGTCTGGCGGAATCGCTGGCGGCGGTCTTTACGCTCAGGGCACTCCGCATGGCCATAGAACAAGCCGGTGGCGACGACCTGTCGGGACTCATCCATCACTCCGACAGGGGTGTACAATACTGCTGCGACCTCTATGTGGAAGAACTGCAAAGCATGGCATACAGATTTCAATGACAGAGGATTACAAACCTACTGACAACGGCATTGCCGAGCGTGTAAACGGGATTATAAAAGGCGAGAGTGTTTACCGACAGAATAGGTGTTTCCATTCGTACGAGGAGGCTTTAAAACAGACAAAACGGTTTATCCTTTTCTATAATGGCCAGCGACCCCACTATAGCATTGGAATGCAAACACCCGACGATGCCCACAAGCAGACAGGAAAGCAACAGAGAATGTGGAAAAAAAAGATTTATCTGAAAAAAAAGTATGAGTGTGCAAATTAATTACTATCTTTGCATCCGAGAAAATCCGCGGTTGTCAACCTTTTCAGGAACCCTGTCAACGATATCAGGTATTTGTCAACTTGTACAGGAAAACAAGTGACAACCATATCAGGAAAAAAGCAAAAAAATGTCAACCGAAATCAGGAAAAGACACGCGACCGTCACAACGTCACAACGTCACAGTTAATATTGGAGGTATCCTACCTCAAAATAATTTCTATATCTATATATATTTATATATAAATATATATAGATATAGAGTATAACTATACCTATGATAACCAAAATATGGACTGTGACGTTGTGACGCTGTGACGCTTTTGGTTGTTGCGACGTGTTAATAACTTATTATCAATCTATTAACACTGTGTGGAGGTCGCTTTTTGCCCTTCAATGTCATGTATTTGTCGAGTAGTGGTAGCACATCATGACACTCTCTCGACATGCTATTCGTTCATCGTGCGACCCTTGTCGATGTTGGAATAGCCCCGTAATACCCTCCGTCCAATTGCCATATTCGGTCAGATTTAAAAACTCATCGGCGATGCTCTGCCTAAGGGGTGATAACGCTATGCTATTATCCTCGCGAGGCAAAGAGCTATCGTTCCGAACCTGCTTGGTCGGCCCATTGGTCTTATTACTCGGCGTCAACGTTAGCTAGTGCTTCCCTTTTTACCTACAGTAGCTTTGCGGCATAAGTGCATTTGTAACAAAAATGTAATAATTCTGTAACGGCTTTGTAATAAGGGTGTACTATTTTTGCAGCACGAAAAAATGAGTAATTGACTATGAATATCGGAACTATAATACTGATTGTGATTAATTTTGTGGGGGCTTTGGCCATATTCCTCTTTGCTATGAAAATTATGAGTGAGGGATTGCAGAAGGCTGCGGGTAGTAGGATGAGGGCTATGTTGGGTAGGATTACGGGAAGGCCGATTAGTGGAATATTGACCGGTACGGCTGTGACGGCGGCGATACAGTCGTCGTCGGCTACTACGGTGATGGTAGTGAGTTTTGTGAATGCGGGTCTGCTCTCGTTGAATGGGGCTGTGGCGGTGATTATGGGCGCTAATATCGGTACGACAATTACAGGTTGGATTATCAGTGTGCTGGGTCTTGGTGGTGGCTCGAGTTATTTCCAGTTGCCGCTCCTCATCGCTGCGGTAGGGTTGATATTTATGTTTATGCAACGCGACAAGATGAAGTCGATAACGCAGACGGTGATGGGCCTGGCGCTGTTGCTAATAGGGATGAACCTGTTGAAGGGGGCTATTCCCGATTTGTCGCAATATCCTTCGCTGCTGGAGGGCATCGCTTCGCTGAGTGGTTATGGTTTCGGATCGGTGCTGTTGTTTGTGCTGATAGGAGCGGCTCTCACTTGCTTGGTGCAGTCGTCGTCGGCCACGATGGCGATAACGTTGCTGATGCTTTTTAAGGGTTGGATTCCTCTCGATGTGGCGATTGCGTTGGTGATGGGCGAGAATATAGGTACCACTATCACTGCCAATATAGCGGCGACGGTGGCAGGGACGGCAGGTAAAAGGGCTGCGAGAGCTCACCTGGTGTTCAATGTGGTGGGAGTGACGATGATGCTGATTATTTTCCGCCCCATACTGATGGTGGTGCAAAATGTGTTTCCCGACAATGCCCCGATGGCGCTGACGCTCTTCCATACGCTCTTCAATGTGTTGAATGTAAGCATACAGTCGTGGTTTATCCCGCAAATAGTATGGATTGTTACCAAGATGGTGCCCGAGAAGGAGGAGACCCCCACCGACGAGCGCTACCGCCTTTCATATATTAGCCGCGGACCGGTGAATACGGCCGAGCTGAATTTGCAGAGTGCTAAACAGGAGATACAGCTGTTCTCGAAACAAGTGCTGCATATGTATGCCCTCTTGCCCGAACTGGTGAATGCCCAAAGTAAGCGGAACTTCGAAGAGACGTTACAACGGATAGCCAACTACGAACAGCTAACCGACCAGATGGAGATGGAATTGACTCGCTTCCTAACGGCTGTAGGGGGCGGCGATATTAGTGGCCATACGTCGCAACGAATCAGCTCGATGCTACGCATTATCGATAATTTGGAGAGTATTGGTGACAGCATTTACCAGATGGCCCTGACACGACAAAATAAACGGGCCGATGCACTCCATTTTGGTGACAAACTGAATGACAATCTGGCCGAGATGTACCAACTGGTGGAGAAGACGCTAATGGTGATGGATGCCAACCTAGTGGACTACAACCGTGTGGATAATGAGGCTGCCCAACAAGCGGAGAGGGATGTGAACAACTATCGCAACCAGCTGCGCGAGAAGCATCTAGAGGATCTGAAGAGAGGTGTGTATAACTATGAGGTGGGCAACGCCTATAGCAGTCTCTACGCCCAGTATGAGAAGATGGCCGACTTTGTGGTGAATGTGACTGAGGCTATTGTGGAACAATAACACTCCTGAGAGAGCTGTCTTCGACGATACAGATTAGTCCTCTCGCTCAAAATCGGAGAGGGAAATCTCTTCGGTCGAGACGAACCACATGGTGTCGCCTACCAGAAATTCAGTGTCGGCATTGGGATTGAGCATGTATTCCCCTTCGCGTTCGATGGCGATGATAAGCGCATGATATTTCATTTGGAAATTGGAGTTGCGGATGCGCAATCCTAAGATATTGCTGCTAGGTTTCACCTCGAGGCGATAAAGATTGATGTTGTTGTCGCTATGATCGTGGATAAGCATATCGGGCTCGACATCGATTTCGCTACGGAAGCGCGATATCTGATCTTCGCTGCCAATGACAGTGAGTCGATCCAACGGCATGATGACCATATCTTTGTCAGGGAGGTTGTAGATATGTTCGCCGCGTTCAATGGAGACGACATTGATACCATAGTCTTTTCGGAATCCCGTCTCGAAGAGTCGGTAGCCAACAAAGGGGGAATAGGGCGAAACGAGGATGCGCTCCATTTGGAAGTTCTGCTCGAGCGATTCGGGGATCTTGAAGGAGTGCTGTGCTTGCCGTTGATTGAAATTACCTATGAAACGATCTTCGATGCGCTGATAGAAGGCCACCGTTTTGCGGGAGAAGAGAACCACGAATAGGACAAAGACGGCAATGACCAAGATGAAGCCTACTGCCAAATGGATATAACGACCAATGATGAGTCCGACGAAGAAGATGGCGGTGAAATAGCGCAGTAGCATGACGGGGAAGACGACGGCTTGTGAATGGCTATATTGTTCGAAGACCGCCTTGATGTCGCTCTTCTTATTGTTGTGTGCCACTAGAGCCCATAGGAAGGGGGCCACCACGATGAGGGTGGCGAACATGCCGATGAGGTTGCCCCATAGGGAGGGATTGCCAGCCTCGGTGACAAACACCTTGTTGAGGAAAGGCTTGAGCAGACCGAAGCTGAGCATGACGATGGCGGCGGTGATAACTCCGTAGAGGAGGATGGAGGAGAACTGTTTTCGCATGAAATCGCGGATAGCATTGCTGTCCGACGAACTGTTGGCCGACTGGCTATAGCGGTTGAGTCCCTCCTTGACCCGATCGGGGATTTTGGGATAGATGGCGTTGTAGAAGGGGAGGGCCCCTTTGATCATATAGGGGGTGACGAAGGTGGTGATGATTGAGACGGAGACGATGATGGGGTAGAGGTCTTTGTTGATGACTCCAAAGCTGAGTCCTAGTCCAGCAATAATAAAGGAGAACTCGCCGATTTGACAGAAGCAGAAGCCCGATTGGATGGCTGTTTTGAGGGTCTTACCTGAGAGGAGGACACCGATGGTGGCCGAGGTGGATTTGAAGAGGATCACCGTCAGGGCGATAATCAGGATGGGTATGATATATTCTACCAAGATTTTGGGATCGACCAACATACCTACCGAGACGAAGAACACCGCTCCAAAGAGGTTTTTGATAGGGGTGATGATTCGGTGGATGGCGTCAGCTTCGATAGTTTCAGCGAGGATGGCTCCCATGACGAAGGCTCCTAAGGCGGTGGAGAATCCCGCATAGCTGGCCAATACCACCATGCCGAAGCAGAGTCCTACGGCGACAACACAGAGGGTCTCCTCGGTCATATAACGGCGCATCCATTTGAGGAACGAGGGGATGAGGTAGATGCCGAAGGTGAACCATACGATGAGGAAGAAGACCAGTTTGAACATTGATTTACCCAACTCGACTCCATCGAAATGGCGACTGACGCTGAGGGTGGAGAGGATAACCAAGAGGAGCACCGCGATTAGATCTTCGACCACGAGGACGGCGGTAACGGTATTGGTAAATTTTTGCTGCTTGAGTTTCAGATCGTCGAACGATTTGATGATGATGGTGGTGGAGGAGATGGAGAGCATACAACCTAAGAAGATACAGTCCATCGACTCCCATCCCAACAGGCGGCCCACACTGCTGCCTATGAGGAACATCATAAGCAGTTCGGTGAGTGCTGTAATGGCTCCGGTGCCTCCCACTTTTTTCAGTTTCTTGATACTGAACTCCAAGCCCAAGGCGAACATCAGGAAGACGATACCAATATCACTCCATACCCGAACATCGGTTTCATCGGTGATGGCGGGAAACCAGGGGAAATAGGGGCCGATAAAGAAACCGGCAACGATATATCCTAGGACCAACGGCTGTTTGAGCCATTTGAAGATAACGGTGACGACACCAGCGGTGACGAGGATTATGGCCAAGTCGAGGAAGAGGGGAGGGAGGGCAGACATAAGCAGCGTTTTTTTGGGTTAATAGGAGGGGATTATAGATAGCAGCGTTTTTTATGATTTATCGTATCAGTACCCCATCGGTAGGGGTTAGGAGCTGTGTGGGGGAGGGTAGAGGAATGTTCTTGCTTTCGACGGGAGCTACAGGCTGTGGTTGCTCAATGCTGATGAAGACGGAGGTGTAGCCGAGGGAGTAGAGCATTTCGCTGATGCGGGCGGTGCCAGCATGGGAGGCTTTGTCGAGGATACCGTTGTCGATGGCCCGTTGACGTAGTCGCTTAGAGGCTTCTTTCTCGATCTTGGTGACCTGTTGGTGTGACCATTTGCCCTCTTGGGCGAAGATGCGGATATCGGAGGGGTTCACTAGCACGTCGAAGATCTCGGCTTGGGGTAGCACGATCCATACCGAATCGCCTCGAGCCTTCACCTTCGTGGAGTCGATGCCCGAGAGGTCGAATCCGGCACGTACTTTCCCTTTCACCACGATGACGATTTCGTCGGGGGCGGTGGTGAGTAGGCGAGTGCCCTCTTTGGTATAGTGCATCACCATCTCGTCGCAGAATCCGGCGGTGGTGAGTTCGTTAATTTCACGTATCTGGGTAAGCAACATCTCGGTGTCGTCGATGGTGACTTCGTGGTGCTTGAAGGGATTGAGGTTGGGCAGCATCGGTTTGCCAATAAGTAGTAGGGCTATGATGGCGAGGACTATAATGGCGAGGGTGAGTAGACGATTGCCTAAGGGGAAGGAGGGACGCTCGGAACGGTGGCGCCGACGGGGAAGATGGATGTTTTTCCACCACTGGGAATGCCTCTTGGAGAAGTGGTCCTGGGGAGGGGTGGATTCCTGACCGGACGACTGCTGATCGGGATTGTGAGGCTGCTGCTGTGGTTGGTACTCTTGTTCCATGATTATACAAATTGGACTTTAACAATCTCGAACCCCAGGTTCTTCAACATGGTGGTAACGATCTCGGTGGCATTCAGTTCGGCCTCTTGATATATGCCGGTAGTAGCGATGCTAGCTCTGATGCGCTGCTCGGCTTGGGTGAGGAGACGGGTTCGTTCGGCAGCATCGAAGTCGCTACGCAGAGCCGAAATCTTTTTATAGGTGAGCTTCACTTCGTCGGGCGGCATATTGAAGGAGAGTAGCTTGGCGTGGGGGAGGGTGACGGTGGCGGTTTTACGGAGGGCATCGGTTTGGACATTTTTTTCACTGAAGCTGTCGAGGGGAATGCCTGCTTTGATATAGCAAGTGGTGGAGAAGAGGATCATGCGATCGCCTACTTTATACCAGTCGCCGTTGTCGTTGGCTGAGACAATCTTATTGATGGTGTATTCGACTGTGCCTAATTCGGCCATCTCGACCATTTGCGGTATCCAGCCCTCTAACTCCTCCTCCAACGAGGGCCCTTTTTTACACGAATAAGTGCCCAATGACAAAGCTATCAATAAGATAGGCGTAAGGAATAGGCGTATATATCGATTGCTATTGGGATTCATAATTTAAAAAAAATTTATACTAATAACGAGTCAACTGCCTTTTTATTGTATTATTTTTACTACCTTTGCAAAATCGTTTGCAAAGCGTATTATTAACCAATTGAACTGAAAATAATATAAATAGATAATCATGAAGAAACAAGACTGGATCTTAATCCTTTGTGTGGTCATCGTTTTGGCCCCCTTCTTTATCCCAGCCACCCATTTCTTGGAGGTTTTTGAGCGCTGGACTGCCGCCTATCCTTTTGTGATGGCCTTTTTCAAATTTGCTATCCTCTCCACGTTGGGTGAGATGATTGGTCTCCGCATACGCAAGGGAGTGTACAACGAACCGGGATTCGGCATTGTGCCTCGCATGATGGTGTGGGGTTTCTTGGGTATGTGTATCGCTTTTGCTATGACGGTGTTTAAGACTGGAGTGCCTGTTGTGTTGGGTACTATTGCTACTATCGATGCTTCGGTGGCTCGCCCAGAGGCTATTGCCCACTTGCGCGACATCTTTGCTTCGACTGATTTGACATGGGCTAAAGTAGGCATTGCTTTCTGCGTGAGTGTGGCGATGAACACGATCTTTGCTCCGGTGATGATGACGTTGCACAAATGTACCGATGCTCATATCTTGATGAATGGGGGTACGGTGAGCGGTTTGCTCCGCCCGATGCGTATGGGTGAGATTCTGCCCAAACTGGATTGGAATACCCATTGGAACTTGGTGCTTAAGAAGACCATCCCTCTGTTCTGGTTCCCTGCCCATACGATTACCTTCCTCCTTCCCGGCACTTGGCAGGTTCTTTTTGCTGCCGTATTGGGTGTGGCTCTCGGCGTTATCCTGGCTCTTGCTAACAACACGAAGAAGTGAAAGTAAACTATCATACCCATTCCCGTTACTGCGATGGCAAGGGCGAGCTGCGTGAATATGTAGAGTACGCCCTTGCTCATGGCTTTACTCATCTCGGCTTCTCGGGTCATGCGCCAGTGCCCTTTCCCAACACCTTTGCAATCCATGAAGAGGATTACCTGGATTACTGTAACGAGGTGAGAGTGCTGCAGCAGGAGTATGCCGACCGCATTACCATCCGGCTGGGATTGGAGATAGACTATATTCCAGGCATCATAGACCATTTTGAGCCGCTGATTGAGAGGGGGGGACTGGACTATTTTATTGGCAGTGTCCACATTGTGGCCAACAGTCAGCGTCCCGACACCGATCCTACCGACCTGTGGTTTATCGACGGCAGTAGGTATCAGACCTACGATGAGGGATTGCAGCGCCTTTTCGATGGCGATATCCGTCGAGGAGTTACCGCTTTTTTCCGCCAAACCAACGAGATGATAGAACAGACGCATCCCCCTATAGTGGGTCATTTTGATAAGATTGTGATGCATAATCGCGATCGCTATTTCCATTACTCTGATCCCTGGTTTCTCGATTTGGTGGGGGAGACGGTACAACTGATCCATGAGGTAGGTTCCATTGTGGAGATCAATACACGGGGTATCTACAAAGGGCGCCACAACGATTTCTATCCAGCGAAGCAGACCCTTAGGGCGATGAACGAGAAGCATATCCCTGTGCTAGTTTCGACCGATGCCCATGAGCCTACTAATCTCGACCTCTTTGAAGGGGCTTATGAGTTTCTAGATGCTATCCACTATCACGAAGTGGTATATACTTTCTAAAAAAGGAGGGGTACTATAAATGGCACTTTTGCCTTTAATTGTACCTTTTTTTTTACTTTATAACTATACAGAAAATAAGGGTGCTATGACGTCGATGAATAAAAAACATTTTTTGCTTGTACTATGGCTGCTGTTGTGTGTAACGGTGGGGGCTCAAGTGTTCGATTTGCGGACCGACGGAAGGAGGAATCCGCTGACGGTGGATAACAGACAGCCTCGCTTTGGATGGAAAAATACTTTGCAGCATATCGAACAGCGGCAAAGCGCCTATCAGATTGAGGTGGCGTCTGATGAGGCACTGCTAATAGAGGATAGGGCCGACATGTGGAACAGCGGCAAGGTGGTATCTTCGCAACAGGTGATGGTGCCTTATGAGGGGGCTCCGTTAAGGGATCGACATATCTACTATTGGCGTGTACGCACTTGGGATGAGAATGATAGTGTGTCGGAATGGAGTGAGGTGGCTCGCTTTGGCGTGGGTCCGCTGAAGCCTCTTTCGGGTGAATGGATAGGTTGCCGTGAGGACGGTAGACTGGTGGAGACTCCGATGTTCCGTACGCTGGTGGAGGCCCGTGGGGATGAACGGGTGGTGGTGTATGTGAATAGTAGGGGCTACCACGAACTTTATTGGAACGGTGAGCTTGTGGGCGACAAGGTGCTGCAGCCCGCTGTTTCGCAGTTGGATTGTAGGACTATGATTGTGGCTTACGATGTGACCCCATTGTTACGACGGGGGCGCAATGAACTGATGTTGATGGTAGGTCAAGGATGGGGTAGGGTGTATGGTACCGATGCAGTGGCTCAGGTGGAGGTGGTTGATGTTAAAGGGGATAGAAGGATGGATGTGAGCGACGGATCGTGGCTCTCGGCGGCTAGCCAATACAGTTATACTGGCAGTTGGCAACCGCTGCAGTTTGGTGGTGAACATTTCGATGCGCGTAGGGAACCCCAATGGAAACCTGCTACGCTAGTTGAGGTGGGGAAGGTGATTTCATCTCCACAACAGTTTGATGGCAACAAGATTATTGATATACTAGAACCAATTGCTACTATGGTGATTGACGATAGTACGGTGGTGTTGGACTTTGGAAGGGTAGTGACGGGATGGTTGCGAATTGCCTTCGGTGCGATGCAATATGGGGCGGTGGCAACGATGGAATATAGTGATCATTTATCGCCAAAGGGTCTTTTTGAGTTTCAGGGGGAGTGTGACCGGATGACTGCCAATGGTAAAGGAAATGCTATGTTTGTGAATAAATTTCATTATCATGCTTTTCGCTATGTAAGGGTGAAAGGGACCAGGGTGGAAAAGGCTGAGGCTTTGCAAATTAGCGGCGTTGATACTTTAGGGGCGGCCCATTTTGTATGCTCCGATGCTCGATTGAACGAGGTGCACGATTTGGTGAAATATACGCTACAATGTCTTACTTATGGGGGTTATATGGTAGACTGCCCTCACCTGGAACGGATGGGCTATGGGGGCGACGGCAACTCGTCGACTACCACGTTGCAGACGATGTATGAGGTGTATCCTACTTATAAGAATTGGCTTACAGCCTGGGAAGATGCTATGGGGCCCGATGGCGAATTGGCCTATGTGGCTCCTACGTTCCGTACGGGTGGTGGACCCTATTGGAGTGGTTTCATCATCAAAGCTCCGTGGCGTACTTATCTCAGCTATGGCGATATAAGGATAGTGGAACACTACTATGGGTCGATGCGGCGGTGGTTGACTTATGTGGATCGCTATTTTAAAGAGGGACTGCTACACCCGTGGCCTGATAATGATCGCCATATGTGGTTCTTGGGAGATTGGTTGGCCCCAGAGGGGGTGGAGGTTCAAGGAGAATCGGCTCTCTTTGTGAGCAACTGTTTCTTGGCTGACTGTTTGAATGATATGGCGCAGATGGCACGTATACTAGGTCGGGGGGATGAGGCTATCTCTTTCGATAGGCAACAGCATAAGCTAAAAGGGGCTATCCACGATCGTTTTTACCATCCAGGTGAGGCTGCCTATGCTTCGGGTTCGACCCTCGATCAATCATATGCTTTGTTGACTAGTATTACGCCAGATAGCACTATAGCCGATTCAGTAAGAGGGCGGCTGTTGGCCGATGCCTATGGTCGATATAAATCGCATATAGCGGTGGGGTTGATGGGAGTTCCTATTTTCACCGAATGGGCTATTGCTGAGCGGCAGTCGGATTTGATGGCTACTTTGTTGCGTCAACCCGACTATCCAGGCTATCGCTACATGATGGCTCAAGGGGCTACAACGACGTGGGAGTCGTGGAAGGGGGAACGGAGTTATGTGCATAACTGCTATAATGGTATTGGTGCGTGGTTCTATCAGGCTTTGGCGGGCATTAGAATGGATACATCGGTGGCTGGTTTCAGTCATTTCTTTATCAATCCACAGTCAGTGGAGGGGGTGGAATGGGTAAGGGCTTCGCAGCCTACTCCTTATGGCACCATTGAGGTGGAGATAGTGGGCAATATGCTGACTGTTACTATTCCGGTGGGAACCACGGCTACGTTGGCTGCGGGAACTCCCTATGAAAAGGTTTTCGAGGCTGGAACATGGACCGTTGTTATGAATTGGTAAATAATAATCTATAATGTTATACGATAGGATGAGAAAATTTCAAGGTGTATTTATTATTGTGATGGCTGCGGGGTTGCTATCGGCTTGTGGGAGCAGCATTGAGATGACGCAGATGATGGTGGAACATCAAGACGGAAGTCAACCATTGGCTACTGCTACACCTCGTTTTGGATGGCAGTATGATACTAGGTTAGAAAATGTGAGACAGTTGGATTATCGCATTGTGGTGGCTTCGACTCCAGAGAAGGCGGCCCAAGGGATTGGTGATTTGTGGGACTCTAAGCAGGTGGCTTCTAATCAGATGCTTTTTGTTCCCTATGGGGGCGATTCGCTGCAAAGTAGACAGCAGGCCTTTTGGAAGACTTATGCGACGGTATGTTATGGTAAAAGGGAGCGTAGGCGGAGGGTGGAGAGCAAGGTGAATAGCTTCGAAATCAGCCTACTCGATTCTAATGATTGGAAGGGGCAGTGGATTGGTGCTACTTTTGATGACGATCAATTGGAGGGGAAGAGTAAGGTGGCGGCTCGCTATCTGCGAAGGGAGTTCCCCTTAAGTGGGAAGGTGAAGAGTGCTCGTCTCTATGTGAGTGGGTTGGGATTATATAATGCTTTTATCAACGGTGTTGAGGTGGCTCCCGAGGAGCTGCTGAAGCCTACTCTCTCTGATTATACCCGTAGGGTTTATTTCAACACGTACGATGTTACCTCTATGTTGCAAAAGGGCATGAATGCGATAGGCATTGTGTTGGAAGGAGGTCGATACACCACCGTCCGTTATGATGCGGAGGAGGCTGAATGGGGTGGTATTCATCATTTTATGCATTATGGTATGCCTCAGTTGCTTTTGCAGTTGGAGGTGACCTATGGTGATGGTAGTAGGGTGACGATAGTGAGTGATGAGCGTTGGCGGATATCAAACCAAGGTCCGATCCGTATGGCTAACGAGTTTGATGGCGAGGTGTACGATGTTCGATGTGAATTGGGTGACTGGAGTGCTGTGGGGTTTGACGATAGTGGGTGGCAACAGGTGGAACGAATGCCCCAGCCTGGGATGGCGATAAGAGAGTTGCCGGACCCGAGTACTGCTGTGAAGGATCGGTTTCATTTGCCAAAGGCTGCGCATCCAATACTATGTGCTCAACCAAATCCTAATATCAAGGTGCAGGATCGTATCCGTCCAGTGGCTATGTTCCGCAAGGGGGATAAATGGATCTTGGATATGGGACAGAATATGGTGGGTACGCTCGATATCAAGATGCGGGGTCAACGGATGGGCGATACCGTTACGATGCGGTTTGCCGAGACGATGAACCATGACAGTACGCTGTATGTGGACAATCTGCGTACTGTTGAGGCTACCGACCATTATATTTGTGCTGGAGGTGAGGCTTCTTGGCATCCACAGTTTGTCTTTCACGGTTTCCGTTATGTTGAAATAGAAGGTTTGCGAGAGGTACCAATGCTGGAGGACTTCGAGGGACTGGTGATGTACGATGAGATGAAGGCTACTGGAAGTTTTCGTTGCTCCAATGAGTTGATGAATGCTGTATATAGCAACGCTTTTTGGGGTATTAGGGGCAATTATCGCAGTATGCCTACCGACTGTCCACAACGCGATGAGCGTTTGGGATGGACCGGCGATCGTACTACGGGTTGCTACGGGGAATCGTATCTGTTCGACAACCATCGGCTTTATTCTAAGTGGCTTACCGATGCGGAGGATTCGCAGTGGGCCAACGGTTCGCTGTCGGATGTGATGCCTGCGTATTGGCGCCGCTATACTGATAATATGACGTGGCCTGGGGCTTTCATTACGGTGGCCGATATGCTGTATATGCGCTATGGTGATAGCGATCCAATACGGCAGCATTATGATGCGATGAAGCGTTGGATGATTCATATGCGGGAGAGCTATACGGAGGAAGGGGTGATAACACGTGACTGCTATGGTGATTGGTGCATGCCGCCTGAACAACCGGAACTAATTCATTCGAAAGATAGCAACCGCATTACGGCTGCTCCGCTACTTTCATCTCCTTTTTATTTTTATCTGGCTGGGAAGATGGTGCAGTTTGCCTCTCTGTTGGGGAAGGACGAGGATGTGGTCTATTTTGATCGTGAACGGAGTGCTATCAGGACGGCTTTTAATAAGAAGTATTTGGATAGTGAGAAGGGCTACTATGGCAATAATACCGTTACGGCCAATATTTTGCCTTTTTGGTTCGGGATGGTGCCGAAAGAGATGGAACATAGGGTGTTTAATAATATTATTCAGACAACGGAACAAGATTTCGATGGTCATGTTTCGACGGGCGTGGTGGGTATACAACAACTGATGCGGACTTTGACGGAATATGGTAGGGGCGATGTAGCGCTGCGTATTGCTACCAACGAGAGTTATCCCAGCTGGGGTTATATGGTTCGCAATGGGGCTACGACGATATGGGAACTATGGAATGGCAATACGGCTGATCCTGCTATGAATTCGGGTAACCACGTTATGTTGTTGGGTGATTTATTGTTGTGGGAATATGAATATTTGGGTGGCATCAGTGCCCTAGAACCGGGATATAGTAAAATACGTTTGAAGCCTTATATGGTTGAGGGTTTGGATGATGTGGATTGCTCGTATGAGTCGGTTTCGGGTATGATAAGAAGTGAGTGGAAACGGAGGGGACACCATTTTGTATGGGATATCGTGGTTCCTCCTAATACAACAGCAGAAGTGTGGATTCCTACTGCCAATGGATATAGGCTACAATCGGTAGGAAGTGGTAGATACCATTTTAAATCGAAACTGTAACTTTAGGATTTTTTTTATTTTTTCCAAAAACGGGGGAAAAGAAGGACAAGGACGGTAAGGCATTCTAATCGCCCCATGAGCATC
Source organism: Bacteroidales bacterium (assembly GCA_030523765.1). GTDB lineage: Bacteria > Bacteroidota > Bacteroidia > Bacteroidales > P3 > Colimorpha. The sequence continues at coordinate 52,622 of JAUNHX010000006.1, forward strand.
AGTATAACACATACCCATTTGGCCATAATGGGGAAGGCGGCATAGGAACCGAATCCGCCACTGGCCCCCAATCCGGGTCCGTAGCTGCTTAGACAACCGGCTACGGCTCCCATAGACTGATGTGCATCGACTCCACAAAGCATCAATAATAAGAGTCCAACAAAGAAGGTGACGATGTAGATGAAAAAGATAACCATCACGTTGTTGACCATCTGGGGCGCTACGGGGCGACCGTTGAGACGTAAGGGATTGACTACGTGTGGATGGAGTCGGTTTCGGAGGTTGTTGCGTACGTTGCGCAAAAGGATGATGATACGCATGGCCTTAAGTCCACCGGTGGTGGAACCAGCCATTCCTCCTACCAAGGGGAGGAATACGAAGAGGAAGGTGATGGGGGTCCACCAAAGGGTGGTATCGTCGACTACCGAGCCAGTGGTGGTGATGACACTGGTGGTTTGTACTACACCTATGCGTAATGCAGTTTCCCAATCATAGTAGGAGTGGAAATGGAGGGAGAGTACTACAAATAGGATGACGACAACGATCATCACCGAATAGAAAGTGAATTGCTCAAGTCGTTGTCGCAGTTTCTTATATTTGAAAGTGAAGAATTGGTAAAGTAGACTGAAGTTGATTCCGCTAAAGAACATAGTGAGGGCTAGGATATACTGTTGCTGCGAGGTGATGGAGGCTATGCTGTCGTTATAGATGGAAAAACCACCCGATGAGATGTTGGTAAAAGTGAGGTTGACGGCATCCCACAGATGCATGCCGCTGGCCATTTGCAGTAGGATGAATACCAGTGTTAATGAGATATAGACTGTGAGGGTGCGTCTGATGGTGATATTTACGGGAACTGACAACCCTTGATTGTCGGCTCCTGAGGCTTCGGCTGTATATAAACTGTAGCGGTTGATACCCAATGAGGGGATGATGGCGAGTACCATCAGTACAATGCCGAAGCCGCCTACCCATTGTGATATGCTGCGCCAAAAAAGGATGGAGGCGGGGAGGTGTTCAACCTCAGAGAAAATGGTGGCTCCAGTTGAGGTAAGTCCCGACATCGATTCGAATAGGGCTTCAATGAAGCCGTGAACGACGCCGGTGGTAAGGAAGGGAAGGGTGCCAAAGAGTGAGAAGACGATCCATACGGAGGTAACAATCAGATAGGGTATCCGACGGTCGCTGATGTGTTCTCTGTTGCGATCGAAGGTAAGGTAGATGAGAAGTCCTAGGATGAAGGTGAAAAGACTTGATATTAGGATGGGTATGGTGGTTCCATCATGGAAGTGGATGGCAGGAATGAGGCATAATAGCATTAGGGCTCCCTCGGCCATGAGGGGAATACTGAGGGGGCGCAGTAGAGCGTTGATAGTGGATTGTGTCATTGCGTTACCTCCTCCAATATGCGGGTGATACAATAGCCATGATGGCGAATATTTCAACACGTCCTACGAGCATCAGCACCATGAGGGTCCATTTGGCGGCGATGGGGAGTGTAACGTATGAGAGATGGGCTCCTACTTCACCGAGCAAGGGGGTGGGACCAAGGTTGCTGATATTGGCTGCTGCCATACAAACGGCTTGGGGTATAGTGAGGCCGCAGAGGGTAAGGATGAAGGCACCTCCAACGATGAAGAAGATATACATGAACACGAAGGCAAAGATCTTGTTGATGTATTCATCGCTGATGATATGTTTGTCGATACGGACGGTGAAGACAAAGTTAGGATGGATCATTCGAATGAAATAGTTGCGTACATAGCGTATAAGCAACATGATTCGTTTCAACTTAAGTCCGCCGCCAGTGGATCCCGACATAGCGCCTACGATAATCAGTATAAAGGTGATGGCCGATACCAAGAGAGGCCAATGTTGGGGTGGAGTGATGGTGAGTCCACAGGTGGAGATGGTAGATGCGAGGTGGAAGGCGCTGAAGCCTAGCGACTCTTTTACGGGGTTGCCCCGTAAGATGAAGGAGAGAGAGCTGAGAAGGAACGAGATAAGGAATACTAGGAGGTAGAGGCGGAATTCTTCGCTGCGGAATAGATCGCGTCCGTGTCCGGTGATAAATCGGAAGAGGAGTGCGATGTTGACGCCACTGAAAAACATAAAGATGGTAACGAACCACATGGAGGTGGCTGATAGCCCTTCGATTCCAGCATCGCTGATCTGGAATCCGCCAGTGGAGACTACGCTGAGGGCGGTGTTGAAGGCGATGAGAAATTCGTTGCCAGAGAGGATAAGGAGTAGGAAGAGGGTAAGCGTCATTCCGAGATAGACAAGCCACATAAAGGTGACGCTGGTGGAGATTCGTGGATGGAGTTTGCGCTGTACGGTACCACTAAATTCGGCATCGTAGAGTTGAGCTGAGCCTACATTGAGTTTGCGAAGCAGTGCTATAACGAACATAATCAGTCCTAATCCACCTATCCACTGAGTGAGCGATCGCCATACGAGGAGTCCTCGGGGGACTGTATTAAGTTGGCAGAGGACAGAGGCTCCAGTGGTGGTGAATCCGGAAAAGGATTCGAAGGCGGCATCGGTGAATGACTTTAGAGTACCTGTAAGGAGGTAGGGTATTGATCCCGTTAAGGGGACGGTAATCCAGCTGATGGCGACAATCCAGAAGCTCTCTTTCTCGTGGAGTTCGTAGCTGGCTCCTCGTCCGAGGATATTGCGGAAAAAGAGACCTATGGCCATCATCAGCGCTGAGGAAAGGATGAGGTCGAACTGCTCTCCATCGCCATAATAGATTGAGGCGATGATGGGTAGGAGCATAGCAGAGGCCATCACCACCATGAGCATACCGGCCAAATGGGCTATGAGTCGGAAGTTAAACTTCCGAATATGTTTCATGCTCGGCACAAAGTTCCAGTAGGGATGGTTGTGGGTGGTCATTAGTTGAACAGTTTCGACACTTTGTTCATCACATGGGGAAGGGCGAAGACTACTACGCGATCATCGGCTTGTAGTTGGGTGTCGCGAGTGGGAAGGATGGTCTCGATACCGCGGATAACACCTCCAATGGTGGAGTCGGAGGGGAGTGCCAACTCACCGATAGGTTTGCGGGTGGCTGTGCTGTGGGGTTTTACTATGAACTCGATAAGTTCGGCATTGGTACCGCTAAGCCATTTGCTTGATACTGCATCGCCTTTGACGATGAATCGGGCAATGTAACTGGCGGTGATCAGTTTTTTGTTGATAATGGTGTCGATACCGATATCTTGTGAAATAGTGATGAAACCGGTATTCTCAACCAACGCGATGGTGCGTTTAACCCCTTGTCGACGGGCATGGAGACAGGAGAGGACGTTGGTTTCGGTAGAGTTGGTGACGGCTACAAAGGCATCGTTTTCCCAGATGCGTTCTTCGGTCATGAGGTCAATATCGGTAGCATCGCCATTGATGATGGTTGTTTTATTATCCAACAAGGAGGTGAGTTCTCGGCAACGTTCGATATCGCTCTCTACGAGGGTGATATCCATATGATCGCCCAATTGTTTGGCGGCACTACGTCCTACACGGCCTCCTCCTACGATGGCTACACTATTTACCGTTACATCGGTTTTGCCTACTAGTTTGGCGATGACATCTTGCTGGCGGGCTTTGCTAATGATATAACAGAGGTCGCCCGCTTCGAAAACAAAGTCGGCGTGGGGGATAAAGGTTTGGGAATGACGGAGTACGGCTACGATGCGAACAAAGACGTTGTTGTATGAACGTACTAGATCGAGCATGGATTTGCCTACCACAAGCGATTCGGGTTCGAGACGGACAAGATACATGGTGAGGAGTCCTCCCGAGAAGTCGAAGAATTCTGTTGCTACGTTATTATTGAGGAGGTTGGTAATCTCTTTAGCTGCAATACGTTCGGGACAGACCATCTCGTCGACACCCAACTGCTTGAACATCTCTTTATTCTTTTCGTTGAGAAACTCGGTGTTGACAACACGGGCTACCGTACGGCGGGCCTTGAGTTTTTTTGCCACCATGCAGGAAATGAGGTTGATAGATTCGTCGTGTAGTACGGCAAGAAAGAGGTCGCAATCGCTTACGTTGGCTTCTTTTAGCACTTCGGGCGAGGTCGAGTCACCTGCTATGGTGAGTAGGTCGGCATTGCTCTCCAATTTTTTGAGTAGCGCCGAGTGGGGATCGACCACTGTGATGTTGAAATTTAGAGCAGTAAGCGAACGGGCTAGATAGAAGCCCACCTCTCCATCGCCAGCAATAATGATATTCATAACGCGTTCCTCTTTTTTTGTATGCAGTTCTATGATGTGGCGGCAGTGTTATTGTCGTCATTTTTTTGACTTGCTTTGGATCTTGTATTTTTCGTTTTCTTGATGGGTATAGCTTCGAGCACATCTTCATCCAAATCAACCACAAAAACTTTACCTACTACGTTGATACTTACCCCAAAACGATTTTTATCGTGACACTTTTCTTTATCTTTATATATATACCCCTGATATCCTGCAAAGGAACCAGCAATAACTTGAACGAGGGCGCCTTGCTTTAGTTCGTGGAGGTTGTGAACGTACACCTCTTTATCGCTGTTTACAATCTCTTTCAGTATGTTGATCTGTTCGTCGGGGATGGTAACTGTTTGTCCGTTGAATTTGATGGACCAGGCTACGCCATCGACAGAACGAATTTGGTATTCTTGCAGTTTGGTGATGCGTGCAAAGATATATGATGGCAACAGTGGAACTTCTATCCATTTCATCCGGTCACTCCATCGGTGGAGTCGCCGTTGGGTAGGAAAGTAGTTCTCAATGCCAACTTCAGTTAGTCTTGAAGAAACTTTCTTTTCGGCATGGGCTCGTGTATAGAGTGCAACCCACTGAGGTTCATCATTTAACATATCTTTTTGTCTTTTTTTTTTGTAGAAAGAACTTGCAAAGATACAAAAATTATTATCTTTGCAAGTGTTTTTTTTTACTTTTGATAAGATAAATATATAATAATCAGAAATATGAATACTGAAGACCTTTTAATGAACCACCGAAGTGTTCGAAAATATCAGAATCGCCCCATCGATCGCGAAGTAATGGATCGTATTTTAGAGTGCGGCATGAGAGCCTCTAATACGGGAAATATGCAAATATATAGCGTTGTGGTAACGCAAGATCCTACTCGTCGAGAGGAATTAGCTAAACTCCATTTTGGGCAGGGCTCAACATGTGCTGCTTATCTGACAATATGTGTCGATGTGAATCGTTACCACCATTGGTGCCGTTTGCGTGGGTGTGACGAACCTTATGATAATTTCTTGTGGCTAATGGCTGGTACGGTTGATGCTTCTCTCTGTGCACAGAATATCTGTGTGGCTGCCGAAGCTGAAGGACTCGGTTTCTGCTATTTAGGAACGGTGATGTATAATACGCAGGCTATTGCCGATATGCTAGAATTGCCTAAGGGAGTGGTCCCTGTGATTACACTTTCGATGGGTTATCCTGATGAGGAACCTATTTTGAGCGAACGCTTGCCTTTGGCTGGTACGGTCCATTACGAGAAGTATCATGACTATAGCGATAGTGAGATTGATGAGGTTCACCATGTTCGCGAGGAGTTTCCTTTCAATCAAGAGATGGTTAAGGTAAACAATACGCGCAACTATTGTGAGATTTTTACTAAGATCCGTTATCCTAAGAAAGATAATGTGGCGATATCGAAATCGCTGAAGTCTTTCTGTGAGAAGGCTGGTTTCTTTAATGAGGAATAATAGGATGATGTAGATTCATGGACTTGATTTCTGTACAATCAACTATAAAAGAAAAGGGGTATATCGCAAGATATACCCCCTTCTTGTGTAGGTTGGTCTTGATTCTTTTTATTGGATATCACGTTCATCGAGGGGTTGAGCTAGCAATCCGGTGAAACGACCGGTGTTGTCGAACTCCATACGGGTGAACTTCTTAGCATTACCCTTGCCTTGACTTACAACTACATAGGTGTAGGGTTTGGGTTTTTTACCATCTTCGCCACGGTATTTGGCGTCGTATTCATATACTACCATCTTCTCTACTTTGTATTTCTCGTCTTTGAATTTCTAGTTGAGGTATTTCAAAATGGCTGAGGTATAACGCTCTTTTTGTAACACTTTACCAGTGCGGACCAATTTCTCGGTTTGAATGTCGTAGACGGCCTCGAAGTCGTTCTTCTGGTTGTTAGTGTAGTAGGCTACGAATTCGTCGCCACGGAGATACCAATCGGGACCTGCTTTAAGACGGGTGGCAGGATAGCGTTTGTTGAAATTGGTGGTAATAGCATCGGAGGGCATAGGACGTTCGATTTCGGGAACATCTTCGACCGATTTGGAACGACGTTTGGAGGAACGATGTGCACGAGAGTTGTCCTCTTCGGCACTCTTCTGAATTTCTGATGCCTCGTCGGGATTGCTATGCGCATAGTAGTCGCGTTTCACCACTTCGGGATCGGGAGCGGTACTCTTTTGCAGTTTTCCGCGGGTGTCGAATATCAGTTCGCAGTCGTTAGAGCCAATACCTTTTTTTACAATAACAAGGCGATAGTAGTTGTCGCCGCTCATCTCTTCGATGTATTCGATCGATTTGATACGATAGCCTGGATAATTGTTGACAAAATAGGTATTCATCAGTGTGGGGCATTCGGTAAGAGCAACGGGGAACGAACTGTACTGCCATTCGCCTGAGGCGGTGAAATAGCAACGTCCGTTTTGGCCGTCGGTGACGAAGTCGGCTACATACTGACCAGGAGCTTGATACCAGGTCTTCACCTTATACGACTCATACGTCTTCTCGAGGGTGAGGAGCACCGATTTAGGAACGTCGGTCTCTTTCACTTTGGTCTGGGCTGCCAACATAAAGGGGAGGCAGAGCAGCGATAGAAGAAGGTATTTTTTCATCTTATGAGGGTTTAAATGTTTGGGGTATAAACGAGGCAATGTTAAAAATATTGCGTGCGTATATGTGAAACTTATTTAAAAAGTACATCTTTACGGTCGGGACTGATGCTAACGGCACAGATGTTAATGCCAGTTTGCTGCTCGATTTCGTATAGATAGGCTCGGAGGTTGGCTGGCAATTCGCTATAAGATTTGCAGCCGCTGAGCTCTTGTTTCCAACCATGGAAACTCTTCAGATGGGGCTTGATTTCTACTTGGTTGTATTCGAAGGGGATCTCGGTGGTGTCTTTGCCGTTGATGGTATAGGCGGTACACATCTTCACCTCATCGAAGTTATTCATCACATCGGGTTTGGTGACGAAGAGGTCGGTAACACCATCGAGCATACAAGCATAGCGCAGAGCGGGAATATCAATCCATCCGCAACGACGTGGGCGTCCAGTGGTGGCTCCATATTCATGTCCTTGCTCACAGAGGGTCTTTCCAGTTTCATCGAACAGTTCGGTAGGGAAAGGACCTGCTCCTACACGGGTGCAGTAAGCTTTGGTAATTCCCATGACACGGCCAATCTTGCTAGGTGCTACTCCTAATCCAGTGCAGACACCAGCGGTGATGGTGTTGCTGGAAGTAACGAAGGGGTAGGTGCCAAAATCGATATCGAGCATGGCGGCTTGGGCACCTTCGGCTAGGACTTTCTTGCCCTCGTTAAGACACTGGTTGATGAAGTATTCGCTGTTGATGAGGCGGAACGTACGGATGGTTTCGAGTGATGCAAGCCACTGTTCTTCATACTGTTCTAGATTGAGGTCGCCAATACGGAATGATTTAACATCATATTTCAACGTCAGAGCCATCTGAATATGCTGTGCCTTCAGCATCTCATATTTCTCACGGAAATCGAATTCGAGGATGTCGCCAATACGGATGCCTGTACGAGCAATCTTATCGGTATAGGCGGGCCCAATACCTTTGAGAGTCGATCCAATCTTGTTGTTGCCTTTGGCTTGTTCATTGGCAGCATCGAGCATTCGGTGGGTGGGGAGAATTAGGTGGGCTTTCTTTGAAAGGAAGAGGTTCTCGGTGGGTTCAACTCCTTTTTGACGCAGTTCTGCAATCTCTTGTTTGAAGATACAAGGTTCTACCAATACGCCATTACCGATAACGTTAATCTTCTCTTTGTGGAAGATGCCTGAAGGAATAATATGGAGTACATGTTTGATACCGTTGAATTCCAGTGTGTGTCCGGCGTTGGGGCCGCCTTGGAAACGGGCGATAACATCGTAGTTGGGAGTGAGGACGTCGACAATCTTGCCTTTTCCTTCGTCGCCCCACTGAAGACCCAATAAAACGTCTACTTTACTCATTGCTGATATAGTTATGATAATTATTTACTCTATTTATTACAAACACATTAAAAGGGTGCTACACCAAAAATAGGTCGCACAAATCCGATGCGAAATTACGGTTTTTTTGTGAAACGGCACTACTTTTCTTTCCTTTTTCGATGTTTTTTTTATAATTATCTATGTTTCAGGGGAAAATAAGATGCTATTTGCCGATACAGAAACGTGAGAAAATAGTGTTGAGGACTTCGTCTGTACTCACCTGTCCTGTGATAGTTCCAAGATGGTAGAGGGCGTCGCGGATGTCGACAATAATGAGGTCGGCGGGTTGCTGCTGATCAAAGCCTTCGCGGATATGGCCAATGGATTCGAGAATGTGGGTCATAGCTTCGTAATGACGAACGTTGGTGAGGAGGGTGGTGTCGATGGCATAGTTGCCGACTGATTGGGTAAGGGATTGTATTAGGGTGTCCATTCCTTCTCCTGTTTGGGCCGAGAGGAGAAGTGCGTTCGAAATAGGTGGGATATGCAAATCGCTTTTGGTTCGGATGACGATGAATTTCTTATCGTTAGTATCGACCGATGCTAAGGTGGAGGCTATCTCTTGTTCGGCTTCTTGCTGCGGTGTGGAGGAGTCGATAAGATATAGGATTACCTGTGCTTTCTGCATGGCTTGATAACTACGATCGACACCGGCAGTTTCGATGGTATCATCGCTATGCCGAAGCCCTGCGGTATCGATAAACCGGAACAATGTGCCGTTGAGGGTAATGGTTTCTTCGATGGTATCGCGGGTGGTGCCAGCAATGGGACTGACAATGGCGCGATCGTCGTGGAGTAGGGCATTAAGGAGGGTGGATTTACCTGCGTTGGGCTTGCCTATAATGGCGACGGGTACTCCGTTTTTGATGGCGTTGCCTGTACGAAAGGAATTGACAAGCTGACGGGTGCGTGTTTCGAGCGTGTCGAGGAGCGACATCAGTTGGTCTCGGTTGGCAAACTCAACCTCTTCTTCGCTGAAATCGAGTTCGAGTTCGAGTAGTGAAGTGAGTTCAACAAATTGGTTGCGTATTTGTGCTAGTTCTTTCGAAAATCCTCCTCGCAACTGATTGACAGCAAGTCGGTGGGAGGATTCAGAGTGACTGTCAATGAGATCGGCTACCGCTTCGGCTTGTGCGAGATCGAATTTGCCGTTGAGAAAAGCACGTTGGGTAAATTCGCCAGGTTCGGCCATTCTAACAGTGGGGAAGGAAAGGAGCAACTGAAGAATCTGCTGCTGTATATAAGTTGATCCGTGACAAGATATTTCCACCATATCTTCTCCAGTATAGCTATGGGGTGCAACATAGTAGGTGGCTACCACTTCGTCGATGAGTTGTTGGTGATTAACGAACTTTGTGTAGGTTGCTTTTCTCGGTTCCCATTGTTTGACGGAAACAAAAGATTGTAGGACCGTGAGAACGTCGTGTCCAGAGAGACGAAAGAGGGCAATAGCCCCTTTCCCTGCAGGGGTGGCTAAAGCTACGATGGTGTCGGTGGTCATGCTTCGGGATGATTAGAGGAGTCGTTACTCTCGTCAGTTTCATCAGCCTCTACTATCTCAGCATCGGAGGTTTCTTCGACGGGGTCTGGTATGTAATCGTTGCCAAATAATTCTTGCATCTGGGCATCGGTTAGTCCTAGGTCTACCTTGATACGGTAAATATTGGGGAAGGCCAAAAAGAGCATCAGCACCAGGATAATGAGGAACATGATGAGTTGGCGGTTGCTAGATAGAATGATGAAGGCACATTCAATAACAATACACACCATAGTTCCTATATACATGTATTTTATATGATCTGCATAACGACGGAAACGTTCTTCGACACTGTCGAGCTGACGCAATTTGGGAATGGAGCGACGAACCGAAAGGAGCATCAGCATAGCGGCTGCGATGGCTAAAACGGAACCGGCAATGAGGAAGAACTGATAGGTGCGGGGATCGGGATAGAATTGGTATTTGCTCAGCAAGACGAAGAGGATGGTGAGCATTGCGACTCCTAGCGAGAACCAAAGTCCGATGTTGCTAACGTTGCGGATAGTTTTTATATATTGTTGCATAAGGTTGATTGTGTTTTTATTTTTTACGTTCTGTGGTGGGAAGTTTCTCTTTTAAGAAACGACCAGTATAGGATTCTTTCTGTTTGATGAGTTGTTCGGGGAGTCCGGCAAAGACAAGGTGCCCTCCTTCGTTACCTCCTTCGGGTCCCATATCGATTACCCAGTCGGCTACCTTAATGATATCGTGGTGGTGCTCTATAACGACGATGCTGTGTCCCTTGTCAATTAGGGTGTTGAATGCACGAATTAGTTTTTGAATATCGTGGAAATGGAGTCCAGTGGAGGGTTCGTCAAAGATGAAGAGGACTGGCTTTTCGTTTTCTCCTTTGACCAAATAACTAGCTAATTTGATGCGCTGAGCCTCTCCACCGCTAAGCGAACTGGATGATTGTCCGAGTTTGAGATAACCGAGGCCGACATCTTGAAGGGGCTGTAAACGGGCGATGATTGACTGTACGGTGGAGGAATTGCGCGATGAGGAGTTGGATGATGTGGTCGACTTCTCCTCTTGTAGGGCTTCGCCAAAGAAGATAAGTGCTTGGTTGACCGTCATATCCAACACTTCGCTGATGTTTTTTCCGCGGAAGAGCACTTCGAGGGCCTCCTCCTTGAAGCGTGTTCCGTGACATTCATCGCATACTAGATGAACATCGGCCATAAACTGCATGCCTATGGTGATGTAGCCTTCTCCTTCGCAGACTTCACATCGTCCTCCCTCAACATTGAAGGAGAAGAAGCCTGGTTTGTAGCCACGGGTTTTGGCCAGCGGTTGTGAAGCGTAGAGTTGGCGAATCTCATCGTAGGCTTTCATATAGGTGGCAGGATTGCTGCGGGTGGATCGTCCAATGGGATTCTGATCAACTAGTTCGACTGCCGATAGTCGTTTGATATCGCCACTTATGCCAAAACAACTGCCAACATAGTCGGGATTATCGCCCAATCGATGGTGGAGCACATCATAAAGAACACCCTTGATGAGGCTGGTTTTACCACTACCGCTAACTCCGGTAACTACTGTGAGTGCCTGCAGTGGAATTTCAACATCTACTTTCTTAAGATTGTTCAGATAGGCTCCTTTAATACAAATACGATCGCGCCATTTACGTCGAGTATCGGGTACTGGTATCTGTCGTATATCTAATAAATAATCAGCTGTAAAAGAGCAGGTGGTAGGAAGTTCAGCCAGTAGATTGTCGTCGATATTTAACTGCTTGTTTTTGAGGTTCCTCATTTTCTCCCAATCGCCTTCGAATACAATTTCACCGCCCAAACGGCCTGCTCCAGGTCCAATATCGATGATATAGTCGGCTGCACGGATAATATCCTCATCGTGTTCGACCACAACTACGGTATTGCCTAAATCACGCAATTCCTTGAGGACATGGATCAGTCGTTCGGTGTCGCGACTATGAAGTCCTATAGAAGGTTCATCGAGGATATACATAGAACCTACTAATGAACTGCCTAGCGAGGTGGCTAGGTTGATACGTTGTGATTCGCCACCACTGAGGGTGTTACTTAAACGACTAAGGGTGAGATAACCTAAACCTACTTCGATTAGGTAACCTACGCGGTTGCGAAGTTCGACCATAATACGTCGGGTCATCTCCTCTTCGTGTGGGTCGAGTTGCAGTTGTTCAATAAAGGAGGCTAGCTCCGTAACGGGCATCTTGGTAAGGTCGGTTATGCTTTTACCGCCTACTTTTACGTAGTTGGCATCTTTGCGAAGTCGACTCCCGTGACAATCTGGACAGGTGGTCTTTCCACGAAAACGGGCTAACATAACGCGATATTGTATCTTGTAGCTTTGCGATTCAATCCATTCAAAGAATCCATCGATGCCGGGAAATCCCTCGGCCCCATGCCAAAGCATATCGCGTTCTTCGTCAGTAAGATCGCAGTAGGGGGTATGTATTGGGAAACCCATACGACCACTGAGTCGGATAAGATGGTTTTTCCATTCCGACATCTTTTCTCCACGCCAACAAACAACGGCATCTTCGTAGATGCTGAGTTGTTTGTTGGGTACGACCATATGTTCGTCGATACCGATTACGCTGCCGTAACCCTGACACGTTGGGCAAGCACCATAGGGATTGTTGAAACTGAAGAAATTGGGATTGGGTTTCTCGAAGGTAATGCCATCGGCTTCGAAGCGGTTACTGAACGGGTGGTACTGATAGGAATCGCCATCGTTGCTGCCGCTATTTTCGGCTATCATACAAGTGCCGCGACCCTCAAAGAATGCTGTTTGAATGGATTCTCCTATTCGTGCCACTTGGTCGTCGTCGTTGTGGCGTAGTACTACGCGATCTACTAAAAGCAACGGATTGGCATAGGTGCCACTTTTTTTGTATGTGGGTAAGAAATCTTCTATTCGGATAATCTCGCCGCCTATTTGTACTCTCACAAAACCTTCTTGATGGAGTATCTGAAGTTGTGCATCGAGGGGTCGTTCTTTTGTTATTTCGAGTGGTGCAAAAAGCATGATGTGTGTACCTTCTTGGAGCGATGAAACAAAGTCGACCACATCTGATACACTATGTCGTTTCACCTCTACACCGCTGATAGGGGAGAAGGTACGTCCAATACGAGCATAGAGTAGTTTTAGATATTCGTATATTTCGGTGGATGTTCCAACCGTTGAGCGAGGGTTAGAGGTATTGACTTTCTGCTGGATGGCCACAGCGGGCGAGATGCCCTCGATAGTGTCAACCTCGGGTTTGGCCATACGTCCCATAAACTGACGTGCATAACTACTTAAACTCTCTACATAACGCCGCTGACCTTCAGCATAAAGGGTATCGAATGCTAGCGATGATTTACCGCTGCCGCTCAATCCAGTAATGACCACCAGTTTGTTGCGAGGTATGGCAACACTGATATTCTTTAGGTTGTTTACACGAGCGCCCTTGATGATGATATAATGGTCGGTATCTATCTTGGTCATAGTATTTCAACTAGTAATAAAATGTTAACGGCGATTAGTAGCTTTTGGTATGTGGGGTATAGAATTTTGTTTGTCTTTAGATTTGAGTTTTCTTTGCTTGCAAAATTCTCTATAAGAAGAGGAATCATCTCTGCGGAAGTTCCTATTTTCTGGTTTATTATTCATAAGAGGAACTTTTAATGCTGACGTTCTTTCTGATTGCTAGGAGATATTACTCTTCGAAGTGTGGAGATATTACTCTCCGAAATGTGGAGATGTATCTCTTGTTGGGGCGTAATGTATAGTGGTGATTTATGAAATGTGGGTCGAGGTGAGTAATTCCGAATTTACGAAGGATATTTTTCAAAAATGAAACAGGGCTTTACCATATGGGGTAAGGCCCTGCTTCGTATTAGATGATGTCAACTAAATCGTTGCAATGAAGTCGATTTATTTGGCAACCGAGATTCGTTTGGTGGAGATACCGTTGTTGGTTTTAACGGTAATCATATAGATACCAGCAGCGAAATCGGTGGTGTTGATGTTGATGCTTTCGCCGTTAACATTGTTGTTGCTGTAGACGGTTTGGCCCATAGCGTTCATAATGGTAACGTTAGCGATAGCCTCGTTGGCAACAACATTAACGTAGTTGGTAGCGGGGTTGGGGAATACGTTGAGAACAACGTTGGCGGCAACCTCGTCGATACCTACATAGTCGGCGGGGAAGTAACCGGTAGAACCAGTTGCGTTAATTACTTGGCAGTCGTTAGCATCAGCGCTGTTGTAGTTGTATACAAAGGCAACGATGTGGCAACGGTGAGCCTTGCTGCTGGTAGGAACGGTATAGTTGATGTTGTAGCTGAAGGTACCATTAGCATCGGGAGTTACGGCAACACCCCAATTGTCGTTAACAATACTTGCGCGAACGGCGTTGTAGTGACGATAGTCGTTGCGGGTGGTAGGATTAGCGTAGTAGTCGGCTTGTCTCATCATGGTCGAGTCTTCGAGCAGATAGATTTGCAGACGGGTGTTAGCACCATAAACTTCGCCAGAGAAGTTGCAGTTAACAGTACCGGTAAGAGAACGGTCGCTATTGCTATAGCTCAGGTTATCGATGCTGATATTGAGGAAGCAGGGGATTTCGGCAGCTGCGTTGAGCATCGAGGAAATAGAAGCAACATCGCCAATGCCCATAACGGGACCAGGCTCGGAAGCATCGAAATGGGTACGGTCGAGCATATAAGCAGGAGCGTAGGTGGAACCACCAGCGTTGTAGAAGTAGGTCATAGCAGAGCTAGCGTTGCATGAAAGACCATCGGTGCCGTAGCCAGCGTGGTGAGCTACCATAACAACATCGTTGCGGCTACCGATAGCTTCGTGGATACGATCGTAACCTGCGGGGCAGTAACCACAAGCAGCACCGGTGAATTCTTCAAGAAGGATATTGCGGTTGGTGGTCAGCGAGGCATCGTAAACGAGGATGTTGTGGGAAAGAGAAGCGCTTTCTACAATACCAGTGCTGTCGTTGTTAGGATTGCTAACGGTTACTTCGATAGTATAGGTACCGGCAGTGGTTTGGTTGAAGGGAACATTGTGGGTAAAATTGCCTTGTTGGTTGTAACCAATATTGGCACCAGTAACGTGGTAAACGCCAGCAGAAGTACCGTTAACGGTGTATTCTACATCGTATTCGGTAAGGGGCTGAATACCGCGATTGATAACGTTACCGCTTACAGCAACATCGTTACCAAGACCAGCGTAGTTGGGGATTGAGAGGGAAGCAAGCGACATTCCGTTTGGAGCAACTTCTTTAACTGATACCTCAGATAGGGTGAGGTAGTAACCATCGATGGAGGTGCACTGGAATGCTAAATAAACAGTCTGACCTACGAAAGCATCGAGGTTGATAATAAATTCGGTAGGAGTTTCCCAGTTGCAGCTAGCATTAGCCAACGTGGTGGTGAATGCATCGACGGTGTTGGTGGTAGTGGACAGCTTCACATTGTAAGCCTCGGGATACTGCGAGCTAGCACACGAGGTGGTGTAGCAGAAATAGTAGCCTGAGTCGGTGATGGTGATAGCGGGGGTTACGAGCCAACGGTCGCAAGCGCTGGTAGCGTCGGTCCAAGTAAGGCATGCAGCTCTAGTGTCGCCTTCGTCAAATTTCAGAACTCCCCATGCTTCAGTGAAGTAAGCAATGTTTGAGTTAACACCCAGGTTGTCGTTCATATAGCAAGTCCAACCTGAAGGAACGGCACCAATGCCCTGAGTAGTTGCAACATTCTCGAAGTCTTCCGAGAAGAGAACATTCTGTGCACACATGGTGGAAGCCATGAATAGTGCTACTAATGTGAATAATACTTTTTTCATAAAAAATAATAATTTATTTATTTAAACATTTAATTTCAAACTCATTACTCTAATCTTGATGTTTGCTTTGTGTTGCTTTTCGAAGTGCAAAGATACAAATCTTTTTTTAATTGAAAACTTTTTTTACTTGTTTTTTTGTCTGCTTAGCTTTGCTGTAAAAAAAAGTGGTTGAGTATCAAGTTTGTATTTCTATACATAAATAGTGATATATACCCTTTGTGTCTCTCTTTTCTTTCTTATGGTGAGGATTGTTTTGCGATTTTTCTTCTATAAAGGTTTCCTACTAGCATTATTTCAGTACGATTCCTAGGGGTTGTTAGTTAGACTTAAGTTAGACTTAGGTTAGACTTACGTAAAGCGAAGTTATATCGAAAGAGGGAGTTTGGATTTGTTGTCAACGAACTCCCTCTTGCGATGATATATTGTTATTTATTTTTCAAAATAATGAAGGGGATAAGTACCTCTTCGAGCGAAATACCGCCGTGCTGGAAGGTGTTGGAGTAGTACTGCACGTACTGGTTGTAGTTGTTAGGATAGGCGAAAAAGTCGCTTGTACGGGCAAAAATATAGGGAGCAGTGATGTGGCGTTGGGGTAGGAAAATCTTGGCAGGATCGCGCACTTCAAATACCTGTTTTGCATTATAGTCGAGAAGGCGTCCTTGTTTGTAACGAAGGTTGACGCTAATTTCGCGATCGCCCTTCACCCGAACAGGATTGTCGATGCGGACACTTCCGTGGTCGGTGGTAATCACCACATTGCATTGACGGTTGCCCAACTCTTTGATTAATTCTACTAGTGGCGAATGTTCGAACCAAGAGAGTGTTACCGAACGGTAGGCTTGCTCGTTGGATGCAAGTTCGCGAACAATATTGGAATCGGTGGTGGAGTGGCTGAGCATATCAACAAAATTGAAGATGATTACATTCAGTTTGTTGCTCATCATATTGTTGATATTGCCTACCAGTTTCATTCCAAAATCGGCATTGAGCACTTTGCTATAGCTGTGTTTGATATTGAATCCGTGACGGCGTAGTTGTTCTTCGAGCAATTCGTTCTCGTATTGGTTCTTGTATCCTTCCTCGTCCTCGTTGATCCAATAGTTGGGGTATTTGCGTTCAATTTCGGCGGGCATCAAGCCGGCAAACATAGCGTTGCGGGCAAACTGCGTAGTAGTGGGAAGTATACTATAATATATGTTGTCTTGAACGGTGCGAAGATATTGTTCGATAGAGTGTTGTAGGTATTTCCACTGATCGTATCGGAAGTTGTCGATTACGATGAGGAATGTGGGGTCGGGTTGTTGGAGTAGGGGAAATAGTTTTTCGCGCAAAACGGTAGTCGACATAAGGGGTTTTTCCTCCTCACCGTTAAGCCATTGAAGGTAATGCTGCTCGTAGTATTTGCAAAAGAGGCGATTGGCTTCGATGCGTTGCGATTGGAAAATACTGTGAATATTATCGTCGTCGGTGTTAGCCAGTTCGATGTCCCAATATACTAGTCGACGATACATGTCGATCCATTCGCTAGTTCCCATCCTGTCGCCCAATTGCATAGCGATGTCGCGGAACTGCTGTTGATAGTTCATTGTTGACTGCTGACTTACTAAACGGCGAGCTTCAGTATGTTTCTTTACACTCAGCAATATTTGGTTCGGATTGACGGGTTTAATAAGGTAGTCGCTTATTTTGCCGCCCAAAGCCTCGTCCATAATATGCTCCTCCTCACTCTTAGTGATCATGATAACAGGAACTTGCGAGTAGTGCTCCTTGATAATTTTCAAAGTATCGATACCGGTAAGTCCAGGCATCTGTTCGTCGAGAAACACAAGGTCGATCTTCTGATGTGCAAGTTCATCAATAGCTTCGTCGCCACTATGAACGGGCACTACAGTATATCCTTTGTCTTCGAGGAACATGATGTGTGGCTTCAGAAGATCTATCTCGTCGTCGGCCCATAGGATGGTGATGTTTTCCATATCTTGTTGGTGTAAAATGTAGTTAATTAGAAAAGATACTTCGTGTGAAAAACGCATTCTTCCAAAAAATATTGTGCTGCTAAGCACACTTAAGATTCATTCTAATGCGTAAGTGTATCACTCTCAAATAATGAGGAACGGTTCTTTTTTCGAAAAGTTTAAAGGGGCAGGTTTCTCAAGGCTGCTAATCGTAGATGATTAGTTCTTTTTTATAGAGTTAATTATCGAAGGTGTTTACTTAATTGATTTTAATTCAATATAATGGAGCGTTTAAATTTAAGATTGGTATCATCATGAGGTTGATAATGTTAGTAATATAATAAAAGCAGCCTCTATAAATAATAGAGACTGCCTTAAATAAAATATGAAAAAAATCTTATTTGGTTTCGGCTAAACCAATGTATTTGTCGATAGTTGCATATTCAGTCGACTCAGGATAGTTGGTTTTTACTTTCTTGAAGCATTCCAATGCTTTGTCTTTGTTGCCGTCCATCATATAAACCATACCGGCTTTCCAAAGAGCACAAGGGGTGGTGATGAAGTTGTCGCTCATTCCAGCAGCTTTCTCGTAAAGGCTAATGGCTTCTTTATTGTTGCCCAATTCAAGTTCGGCATCGCCTTGACAGATAACAGCTTCAACGCGGGTAATTTTATCTTTGCCCTTATAGGACTTCAGATATTTGATTGCATCTTCGAACTGACCCATGTTGAGGTAGCAGATACCAGCTTCATATTTAGCGCGCTGACCCACTTTGGTGTTGCCGTAGCGGTCGATAATCTGGAGCAGACCATCGTGGCTTTCGTTGCCATTCAGTGCCGTATTGTAGTCGCCTTGAGCAAAATATTGCTCGGCAGCGAAGGCTGCTTCGTTGGCTTTGCTGTTGCGGTTACTCTGCATTTTATGGATGCCAAAAATAGCAAACACGATAACCAAAATTGCAATAATTGCAATAATTATGGCTTTAAGATTCTTCTCGAAAAACTGTTGCGTCTTCGATGTAACTTCACCCATTTCAGTGATTTTCTTTTCTTCGTTCTGTTCCATTACGGCTATGAATAATTAAGTTTTACGGATTGCAAAGATACTCATTTTTTTTCTTCTCCAAGAAATTATTTTTAAAACACCCTTCTTTTGAGTATGAAAATAAAAAATATTTGTTATGTAATTTGTTGTAAATCCGTATGCTAGTAGTGTTTGAAAAAAATTATTTAAAACCATTTGTTTGAAAATGAAAAAAAATGTATATCTTTGCATTTCGTTACAATGATATAAATGTATACAATAAAAAACTATGAATACTCAAACTAAATACATGGGACTCAATATCGAAAGTCCTGTCATCGTAGGCAGTTGTGGCCTTACAAATAGTATCGACGATCTTAAAAAATGTGAAGATGCTGGCGCTGGTGCCGTCATCCTCAAGTCGGTATTCGAAGAACAGATTATTTTCGATATCAAACATAGTGCATCGGTCTATGCTCCTACCGATCAGTATGGCGGAAGCTACGACTATATTGCCGCCCATGTAGCCGCCGACGCTATGGATCGTCATTTTACATTGATCTGTAACGCCAAAGAACATCTCCGTATTCCTATAGTTGGTAGTATTAACTGCTATTCGTTCGAGAACTGGCTGAGCTATGCTAAGCGCTTCCAAGAGGCTGGCTGCGATGCCCTCGAACTGAATATGGCTATTCTACCCTACGAGACGGAAACCTCCTCCGACGATGTTGACCGTCTCTTCCAGAACGTTATACAGACTCTTAAGAAAACGATTTCTATCCCTATTTCTATTAAGGTGAGCTCCTATTTCACCGATATGGCTAAGTTCATGCAGCAGCTTTCGTGGACTGGTATTAGCGGTATTACCATGTTTAATAAAGCACTCAACATCGATGTTGACGTCGAGTCGATGAATCTTACCCATGCTCCCTCTCTCTCTACCCCCGATGAAATCTATAACACACTTCGTTGGGTAGCAATTCTTTCCAACAAACTGCGTTGCCCCATCAGTGCATCAACCGGTGTCTTTTCTGGCAATGATGTCGTCAAGATGCTATTGGCTGGAGCCCAAACCGTCCAAGTGGTATCTTGTCTTTACAAGAATGGTATTGACTATCTGAAGACCATCAACTGCGAATTGCGTACGTGGATGGAACAGCATAATATGGAGTCGATCGATCAGTTTCGCGGTAAGTTGGCCGTTAAACCCAACGAAGAGGCCTCCATGTTCCTCCGCACTCAGTTCATGAAGTATTTCGCCGAAATCCAATAGCACTTCCTCGGCAGTGCTTACAGTCTGGCTAGTCTAAATCCAGTACTCGCAAAGCGCGGCAGCTATTATAATAATAAAGTAAATTAACGGAGCGGTTGTAGAGGAACATCATTTCCATTTTATAATAACGCTACTGTACAAAAAAAAGACACAGTAACTGCATCGTTTCCTATGCGGTGCACTAATACAAATCCTATTATGGACGAGAGAAACGCTAGTTTTTTCCGCTTTGAAGACCTCAGAGTCTATACCAAAGCAATCGACTACAGCAAATGGGTCATTAACACATTAGGCCCTGCAGCTAACGAAGGTCAGACCCGATTGAGTGCAGCTTTCTGCACTTCGGCTTTCGACATTGAGCTCAATATTGCCGAGGGCTCGTCCCGCGCCAAGAGTCAGTTTGAGCACTATCTTAAAATAGCTAAGACGGCTATCCGCGAGTGTGTTATTTACACATCTATCGCCAATCGATGCCATATGCTCACCGACGAGCAGATGGAACAGAGCCGCGAATACTTGATGGAACTTACCCGCATGGTGGGTGCCCTCATTGTATCGCTTCAACGTCCCAACCACAATCACCGTCCCAACGATTATAACGGTGAGGATGAGGATGTGCTTGACGAAGGCAACGATACCCCTCGGAACGATTTGCCATCCGATGAGTAGATAGCACCCTCTCTTATCGGACCCTTTTGCAGTCCGTTATTATTGCAAAAGAAGATAACTAATTAGGTCATTTTCTTAATCTTGACCGTGTTTGAATATGCTCTTATTTAATATAATAGTTCTTATATTTATAAATCATAGTCACATTCTGTTATTATTGGCAAGCCAAAGCATATAAGTAATCATTACCTTTCATTAAGATTGTTCGCTAACTTATGCTAACTTCACTCTCTTCACTCACACTTTCAAATACAAATATTTTTTTGCAAAAATCAACCGCCTATAGCGTTGTCTATTCTATGAGGCTTTATTATGCATGTTCTCTTTTTTATAGCGAAGAGTCGATTTGCAAGCAGCAACAATCAAAATCATAGTATACCGTAGTTGACTATTCTTGCCTATCTATTGTTGTGATCATAAATCCAAGAAACTCTATAACATCCTAGAAATGCTAATTTAACCACATAAATCTTTAATAACTATGGAACTCAACCTTACACGTCCTCTTATTTTCTTCGACCTTGAAACTACGGGTTTGCAAGTCGGCCACGACCATATCGTCCAGATATGCCTTTACAAAGTAAACCCTGATCACACGGAAGAGGAAAAGACCCTTCTTGTCCGTCCTGCTGACGAGAATGGTAACACTGTTCATATCCCCGAGGAGACAACCGCCGTTCACGGTATTACCGACGATATGGTCAAGGATAAGCCCTCCTTCAAACAGTTAGCATCTGAATTGGCCGCATTTATCGGTGATGGAGATTTGGCTGGCTACAACTCCAATAAATTCGACGTTCCCTTACTTGTTGAAGAATTTCTTCGCGCCGATTATCCCTTCTCGCTCGAAGGGCGCAACTGTGTCGACGTGCAGAATATTTTCCACAAAATGGAGCAACGCACGCTGAAAGCTGCATATCGCTTCTATTGTGGCAAACAGTTAGAACATGCTCATAGTGCCGATGCCGATACCAAAGCAACATATGAAGTTTTAAAAGCACAACTTGATCGTTATCAAGGTGTTGACTATGCCGATTTCGAAGGTCATGTTTCACAGCCTGTAGTTAACGATGTAGCTGCTTTGGCACAGTTTACGCAGGCTCGACCCATAGCCGATCTTGTAGGTCATATTGGATATAATGCTCGTCATCAAGAAATCTTTCTTTTCGGCAAGCATAAAGATCATACCCTCTTTAAAGTCTTCACCGACGAGCCAGCTTATTATAACTGGATTATGAATGCCGATTTTCCCCGCAGTACCAAACTTGTGGTAGATCGAGTATATCGTCAGGTTGAAGAGACTAAACGCAAACGTCGTGAAGATCGCCGACGCGAGGAAGAGGAAAAGTTAACACAACTCCAACTTAAGTTTAATAATCCCGAAAAGAGCTGATAGATTCCTAATCTTTTTAGCTTCGAATACGTAGCAATACAAATAATAATGGCGGTCACTTTTTGTGGCAACCATTTATTTATTCTTACTTAGCTTATAAAATAAAGACTACAGAGAATTAGCATATTTTGTCGAATCCCAGATAAGGACGGAGCACTTTAGGCATCACGATACCCTCATCCGTTTGGTTGTTCTCGAGCAAAGCAGCCATAATACGGGGCAAGGCGAGTGCGCTACCATTAAGGGTATGGGCCAGTTTCATCTTTCCGTCGCTATCTTTGAAGCGCAGTTTCATACGGTTGGCCTGGAATGTTTCGAAATTGGATACTGAGCTTACCTCCAGCCACTTCTGTTGAGCAGCACTCCATACCTCGAAGTCGAAAGTCATAGCTGAGGTGAAACTGATATCGCCACCACAGAGTTTAAGAATATGATAAGGAAGGCCCAATTTGTCGAGAAGGCCGCCTACATGTTTCTTCATCTCCTCCAATTGTTCGTAGCTGCGATCGGGATGTTCAATCACCACGATTTCCACCTTGCTAAACTCATGCAAGCGATTCAATCCGCGCACATCTTTTCCGTAGCTGCCAGCCTCACGACGGAAACATTCACTGTATCCAACCTGACGGATAGGGAATTGTTCGGCATTAACGATAGTGTTGCGGTATATATTGGTGATAGGCACCTCGGCAGTAGGAATCATATAATAACCATCAAGAGGGATTGCATACATTTGGCCCTCCTTATCGGGAAGTTGACCTGTTCCCAATCCGGAAGCTTCGTTCACCATCAATGGAGGTTGTATTTCTGTGAAACCAGCATCGGCAGCACTGTCGAGGAAGAAATTGATTAGAGCACGTTGAAGTCGAGCTCCTTTGCCTTTGTAAACGGGGAAACCAGCACCTGTAATCTTGTTGCCGAGTTCGAAGTCAACAATATCATATTTAGTGCACAGATCCCAGTGGGGGAGGGCGTTGGTAGGCAGATTAGGCTTCTTGCCAAATTCAGCTATCACTACGTTGTCGGCTTCGCTCTTGCCACGAGGTACAGAAATATGGGGAGCATTGGGAAGTGATATCAGTTTTGTGTTCAAATCCTGTTCGGCTTGTGCCTGTTTTTCTGAGATTTCCTTTTCTTCCGCTTTCAGTTCGGAAACATGAGCTTTCTTTGCGTTTGCTTCTTCTTGTTTGCCCTCTTTGAACAGAAGTCCAATCTCTTTGGCGATAGTATTCTGTTCGGCTTTCAGATTATCGGCCTGCTTTTGTAAGTTGCGGCGTTGTTCGTCGATTTGGAGAATCTCAGCAATACGCTCCTCTACATTCTGAACATTCTTTATCTGCAAACGTTCAATGATCTCCTGCGTATGCTCCTTGATATACTGTAGTTGTAACATGACTGTTGGTATATATTTATTATTTATTATTTATACTATAAAGTATTAATTATCTTTAACGACACTCTCTTTTATTTATTGCATTATGGTAGAAAAAAACAGAACATAGATTCAACTACTAGGAGTCACACCGTTGTGCAAAGAATGTAAGGACCTTGCGTTGCGGCTGTGCTAGCAATACGTATTTAGTATCAGTTCAATCTAATCACTTGCGTCACTTCTATAAGGAACCAAATCAATACCGTATGAAGCATCATAGATAAAAGGAGTAATCAATCCGATAGATATATATAGGATCTTCTTTTTTCATTACTCAACTCCCCTGAACTCCATCAAGTATGCCTTGATGAATTCGTCTATTTTCCCATCCATCACCCCTTGAACATCAGAGGTTTGATAGTTAGTGCGGTGGTCTTTTACACGTCTATCGTCGAATACATAGCTGCGAATCTGCGATCCCCATTCAATTTTCTTCTGTGATGCTTTGATCTTGGCCTGCTCTTCGCGTCGATGTGCCATTTCACGCTCATATAGCTGAGAACGGAGCAAACGGAGAGCATTCTCCTTGTTCTTAGGCTGGTCGCGGGTCTCGGTATTCTCAATTAGAATCTCCTCCTCAACCCCAGTATAGGGATCTTTGTATTGATAGCGAAGACGTACACCACTCTCCACCTTGTTGACATTCTGACCACCGGCGCCACCGCTTCGGAAAGTATCCCAGCTCAGTCGCGAGTTGTCGATTACTACCTCGATAGTGTCGTCAACCAGTGGGGTTACACTGACAGACGAGAAGGATGTCATACGCTTACCTTGTGCATTGAAAGGACTTACTCGAACCAAACGGTGTACACCTGTCTCGCTCTTTAGATAGCCATAGGCATAGTCACCTTCAATCTGCATTGTAACCGATTTGATGCCAGCACCATCACCTTCCAACAGACTGCTAACGGCGCACTTATATCCATGAGCTTCAGCATAGCGCATATACATACGCATCAGCATCTCACTCCAGTCCTGACTCTCAACACCACCAGCACCCGCATTGATACTGAGTACCGCATCGAAATGGTCACTCTCGCTCTGAAGCATATTCTTCAACTCAAGTGCTTCAACCTTCTTTTGGCCTATGGCTATTTGTGCAAGCAATTCCTCTTCGGTAGCGTCGCCCGACTCATAAAACTCGTTGATTACCTGTAAGTCGTCAAGACTCTCACACACCTCGTTAAAAGCATTCGTCCAATTCTTTTTGCCTTTTATTGCTACCAATACTTTTTTAGCCTCTTTGGGATCGTCCCAAAAGTCGGGTGCTTCAGTCTTCTTCTCTTCGTCAACAATCCATTGGTTCAGACGTTCGATGTCAAAGAAACCTCCTCAGAGCCTCTTTGCGAGCATCAAGGTCTTTGATTATTTCTTGGTTAGTCATATGTGTATTTTTTTTATTATTGATTCATTATTTATTAAAAAGCATTGCGGTGGTATCACCTATGAAAGATTGCTAAATATTCCATAGATTACGCCACACAATAAGCATATCGGTGCTCATCTTATAGTCTTTCGCATAACGCATATTGAGTCTAGTAGCATCAAGATGACGATTGCCAGGCAGCATATCGCAGGGAGTGAAGATACCCTTGCGGATAGGTGGCAATGGTTGCGTAGTTCCCCCTTCGGTCAAAGCAGTATTGGCATAACCCACCCAGCTGTGTTTACCCACAAGTACCGAGAAGCAGTGGCGGAAGAAATGCTGTTTGCGTTGTTGAGGCCAGAAAATGACTGGTGAGAAAAGTAGCAGTATAAGAGAGTATGCAATATCGAAAAGTCGCTTGTTGCGACGGTTGAGCGGAGCGCTGATAGTATTAAGATCGATAGCATAGAGGTCTTCGCTGCTGTTGATTGCATTGCTGCCCACCATGAAGTCGCTTTCCTCAGGAACAATCTTATAAATGACCCCTGTAGTTTGCAGTTGTGACATAAGACTGATAATCTGCTGTGCAGTCATATCTTTACTGCAGAACACTACCTCGTCGGTTTTATAATAACGGATAAGTTCCGATAATTGTAGGCTGTTGCCGATAAAAAATCTATCTTCCTGTTGGGGGACAACGCTGACCATACCTACAAAAGAGGGCTCCATTCCAATACTACCTATTAAATTACGTACCCGCGTAGTTTCCTCTCTATCGCCCACAATAAGCATTGATGGTTTCCGTTGACGGCGCAACTCATAGCCCTCCACCTTAAGGATACTTAGCAGTCCTCGTATACCTAGTGTCGAGAGGATAGTCCACAACGAACCCAAGAGCACTACAGCCCGCGAATAACGATGTGTTTCGTCGAGCAGTGAATAGAAAACTAGCAAGATCAGAGCACCGAATCCCATACCGCGAACAATACGCCATAGATTAGTCGGCTTCTCGTACCCCCCATAAAGCCAACTGCCCATCATTAGTATTAGCACATATATAGGCAATATAAGGAAAGTATATTCAGGAGGATAATAGTTGATATTGTCCGCCCAATAAGTAGCCCAAAGATTTTTGATGATGAGGAAACCACCATAGGCAGCCGCAAAATCCATCAGTGGCACCATAATCTTAGCCATGAGGCGACGGACAAAAGATAACGATGCGCGCGCCCATATGGCTAGTTTTATAAGGAGAATATAAAGAGCTGCATTACCGCCCGAGAAATACTTCTTGGTGAATATCACCATCGCATTATAGAAGGTATAAACATAGTTCATGCTCCCCTTCTTGGTACTTTCCCCTTTATAATGGATAATGCGGGTAGTAGGGAGGTAATAGTTTTTGTATCCCGCCAATTTAATGCGCCACGAAAAATCGATATCTTCACCATACATGAAGAAACTTTCATCAAGGAGTCCCACCTTATTTAATGCCTCTTTACTTACCATCAAAAATGCGCCAGGAAGGACGTCAATCTCGTTGATTTCGTCGTTGCTCAAATGCCCCATATAATATGCAGCAATAGTCTTGTGGTGGGGGAAAAGACGGATCAGCCCCGAAATCTTAAAGAAAGAAGTCTTGGGCGAAGGAAATCCTCGTTTACTCTCCTTGAGATATACTCCCTCACCGTTAATCATCTTCACCCCTAGTCCACCGCAATCGGGATGCTGCTCCATGAAGTCGATACATTGACGAAAACAGTCACGTTCTACTACTGTATCTGGGTTAAGAAGCAGACAGTATTTTCCAGTACATTGCTTCAGAGCTTGGTTGTTGGCTTTAGCGAATCCTGGATTGTCGTGGTTGGCAATTAGATGTACGTGGGGAAATTTATCGCGTACCATAGCTACTGATCCATCAACCGAGTTGTTGTCGACAACCCACACCTCCGTGTCAATCCCTTCAGCAGCTACGGCCACCGACTGGAGGCACTGCTCAAGGAAGTATTGCACATTGTAATTGACTATGATAATGGAGAGGGTCATTGACTGTTCTTATTTAAGTAAGTGATTATCGGTTAAACATAAAGGTTTTATTTAGGCACTAAAGGATAAGACTATAACGAGGACGAATGCAACCACAATCACAGTTAGTTTGGACCAGCTGAAACGATGGTGCTGATGGTCGAAGAGTAAACTGAGCGAAACGTGAAGCAGTATACCCACCACAAAAGCGATAGCGCAGGCCTCAACCTGTTCGCTACACTCAGGCAGTACTGTGAGTCCCAGTAAACTGCCCAACGGTGTCATTATTGCCAAAAGCAAGAGTAATGCTATCCCCTTACCAACTTTTATTTGGTTTTGGCGAAGCATCTGTACAAGGATATAACCTATTGGGATATTGTGCAACACTATACCCAGCATAAGCGGACGGTCAATTACAATCCCATCATCGTAGCGCGCCAAGGGGATTCCTTCAAAGAAAGAATGGATACAAAGACCCAACATCAGTCCCAAAAGAGGGAAGTGCCGTTCTACATTAGTATGCATGCCTATCTGCTCTTCTTGATGGTGGTGCCCATGTTCAGCACCATCGGTAAGATAATCGATAACAATCTGTACCACCAATCCCAGCAGTACAAACGATGCAGTGAGTAGCGACGATTCGCTGCTATCAAAAGCCTTAGGCACCAAATCGGTAAAGCAGATTCCTAATAAGAAAGCGCCGCCTGCGGTAATGCTCAGTTCGAGTAGTTGCGGCGAGAGTGTACGACGTCCTTTTAATAAGGGAGACCATAGCAGAAACCCTGCCATAATAAGCAAGTAGGCTATCGCTAGGGGGATTATTAAGGACATCATTCTATAAAACTATTTTATGGTTATACTATATAGACATAAAAAAAGGGTAAGCTGATTATATCGCACCGCTACAACCAAACACCCTTGCTGTATTCCTACCCTGGGGGATTCAATGGGAGCTGGTCGTATAAGACTTACCCAAATGCAAAAGTACCACTTTTTTTTATTGTACCAAAAATATTTTGCATTACCATCATTAACCCATTGAGTCTTATAGTAATATTTTTTACTCCCCGATTCTCTACTAAAAGAGAAAAATGTTTTATACTCTACCCAAAACGGTAAAATCGACTCGTTGTTACATCTCTTATTCCTCACTAGTAGGATCGTTTTCTTTTCATTCGATAAAGGAGAGTAGAGCATCTTTTATACAATATTTTATTCTTATTTGCGTTACATTCCAATAAACTAAGTTAAAAAACCACCAACTATGAAGAAAATAATTATCATGTTAGTAGCTCTCCTGATAGGAGGTATTACCTATGCACAAGTTGATCCTACGCTGCAAGAAAAACAGCAGCAACAGCAGCAGGAGTTGCTCCGCAAACAGCAAGAAGAGCAGCAACGCCTGATGGAAGAGCAGCAGAAAGAGCAAGAGAAAGTCAACAAAGAGGCCCTCAAAGAGCAAGAACGCCTCATGAAAGAGCAGGCCGAAGCCGAGAAAGCTGCCGCAAAAGAGCAGGCTCGCGCTGAGAAAGAGGCCGAAATGATAGCCAAGCAGGAGAAAGCTGCCGAGAAAGCAGCCCGCCGCGAAGCTATTGGCCGTGGCAATGTATTAACCATATCGCCCTTCGTAGATCTTGCCACCTCTACAGGCGACAAGTCCAATCTCTATCGTGGTAACACTGTAGGAATCGGAGCCAACGCCCTATTCCACTATCCTATTGCTAAGAAATGGAACGTTACAGCTGGTCTAGGTTATCGCTTTAATGGTCATATTTATTCCAACCATTCTTCTTTCACTGATGGGAATTTGGTGCCCGACACCGTTAATACCCATCTCTCTACAACCAATATGTTGTTTGTCCATAATATCGAGATTCCCATTCGCTTTGAACGTGTTACCAACGGAGGTCGCTATCTCTATTTAGGTCTCACTCCGGGTTTTAATCTTGCTAGCAACTTCTTTACCCGCCAAATTGGTACCGATGGAGAGTTTAGCCGTATCAACGAGGTTTCGCCCTTCACTCCAATCAACAACCTTCGTTGCGATGTTTCGTTTGGCATTGCTACCGCTCGTGGTCGCAGCATCGAATTATACTATAATCTACTCCCCACCTATGGCATCAACGATGTTCCCATGCATCAGTTGGGAATAAAGTTTGAATTTTCCCGTATCCGTTTTGGTTCCGTAACTGGCGATAAGGACTGATAAGTTAACTATAAAAAAGCGAAAGGAGGCTTCCACTTAAAGGGTAGCCTTCTTTTTTTTTGTTGTAAATGAGAAACAACTATGGTGACCATACTGGGGGATCAACGAATCAGAGTTACAGTGCCAACTCCGTTTTTCTGATAGCCGTAGTCATCGGCTGCGAACCAGTAGTAGACGTAGGCGTTTTGCGGCATAGGCTGACCATTACAAGTTCCATCCCATACAGCCTTAGGGTCGGTGGTGGAAAATAGTAGCAGTCCGTGACGATCATATATTTGGAGGTTGAATGTTGTTATCTTGAATGAGGCCTGACAGCCAAAATATTGGTTGGTAGGTTGGCCTGGAGTGAAAGCATTGGGGAACCAAATGGAACGAACTATTACTGGAATATAGAAAACGGTATCGCTGCAGCAGAAATAGTCATTACACCTACTATAGTGTATTGTAACGCTATCGGCCAATGGGTAATCGAAATGGTGTTGAACAATATTCTTTGAGATACTAGTTCCGTCGGAAAAGCTCCAAGTAGCAACAGCATGGTCGGTAGCGCAATCGGTAAGCGTAATTACTGGATAATCGAAATCGACATAAGATCGCGACAATTGTACACAGAGCGATGGCTTGTTGGAAACATGCACCACCACGGAATCAACAGCCTCACCTCCCTCATACAAATGAATCCTATACAGGGTGGTCTGTTGAGGCGAAACGGTTACTTGTAGTTGGGTTTGTTGCAATTCCAAAGAGACATCGGGTGGCGTAGAGGTCCAAAAAGCGGTAGGTGTTTTGATAGCATTTAGGGTAACCGATTCGCCCATGCATATGCCTTGGTCACTAGCGTCGATTACCACGTTGTCGAATAAGAGATGAACCGTTAGGAGTGAGTCACATCCGTTAGCACTCAACAAATGGAACGAATAGGCGCCAGGTTGCGTAAGAGTATCGCCAGCAATAAAGAGGCTATCGCCTATCGTAATGGCAATCGTGGTATCGTACAACGAGGAGGGGAGAACCGAGATCTGCAGACAGATATGGTGGATATAGTTGCTATCGGTTTCAGTTCTCCATCGTTCCATCACACCGGTGGTCTGGGTTTCGGAACTATCTATAATGAATCCGTAGCCCTTATAAATCTGGTTGATACATACCGAGTCAAAATATATCACCGTATCGTGTATAGGAGGCAGAGAAATAGAGAAACTAACCCCTACTGGATATGCATAACACTCTACTTTACCAACACCGTGAAGCCATGCTACAAAATCGCCTGTTGTATTTTCCAAAGAATGGGGCCCCATTGTTACAGAAAGTCGAACATAACTATATTCGTTGTCGATCATAGTGAAAGAGGAGGGATCGATAACAGTGCCATCAAGTCTCATTCCTCCCGCATCGGCAGTGCGGGTAACAATAGTAAGGTAAAAAGTCCATATACGTTGCGAAGTGAGGGCGAAGAACGAAGCCTTCTGTACACCGTGATCGAGTGCGGGGAACATTAGCAGCGAAGGGTCGCCGTATTCACCATTATAGGGTGTACTCTTGGTACAGAGAGCAATCGAGGTAGGATGCTCTGATATAATGCGGTATGCAGTATTGGAACTCAGTTCTGTCTCAGAAACAACATACGAAGTATCGCCTTCGCCATCCACGAGGGTACTCACTTGCCGTACAATATCGCCCACACCACGATAGGTCGACACTACAGCAAAGTCGTGGCCCCAATGGTTGTAGGGGATAGCTTGCTCGTACATATAGTCGACACTAGGAGCAATGTCGGTAACAGATGTCGCCAGGTTGCCCTGAAACATAGCAAAAGGCTTAGTTCCTACTACCTCCATCCCCGAGAAGCTTTGGCTAGAATCGCTACACGAGAGCACATAAGTCTCGCCTGGGTTGAGTTGAATAGAAAACGGCATTCCCTCTTCATATCCCATAACAGAACAAGGGAGCGTCATAGTTAGCAGAGTGGTGTCGATAGCAAGAAAGCCTAAGGCTGCACCAGTGATTTCGCTTCGCAAAGGATCGGCTGGATAATCGAGCGCCACATATCGAGTACCCAACACTGCGGTAGGTAGCACCAAAGTGGCTCCAGTAGAGGCTAATTGCTTATAGGAGGCTATTAACGAGACATTAGAGGTGGAAGTGATATGGAAGCCACACGAGTCAATCGCGTTAACATCGTTGGGTACCGCTGCATCGGGCAAGGTAATACTCAAAGCGGTTGAAGCCGTCATCGTTGCGCTATATATCCACGAAGTAAGGGGATTAGTTACGGTAATGGTACATGTGGTATCGCCTACTGCTGTTATCTCCAATGTGCGAGGCCGTTGGTCGCCGCCATTAGGGAGAAACATTACCCAAAAATCGCGAGCCTGATTCGTAATATACACTTGTCCCAGTAACTGAGGTACTATGGCCAATAATAGTAATAATATGGACAAGCGATACTTCATTGTGCGTTAGGGTATCTTAAAAAATCGAAATGCAAAAATACACATTTTTTTCAAACCAACAAAATTTTTTTGTGGGCATGAAAGAAAGCGTTAATGAACTCTTATCACAGTACAACAGGTTCAGAGGTGGAAGAATAGACCTTTCTATTCTCGCGGTTTCACTTTTACGTAGCGGAGATCGAGGGCATTCATAGCGTTGCTTCTCACTCCCGTTACCTCGGGATGGGTAAAGTGTAGAATTTGATCATAATACAGTACCACTACTGGAGCCTCTTGCATCACAATCGAGTCCATTTGGCGATATAGATTTGTGCGGATCGTAGGGTCGGTTTCACCTTTTGCACGTTGATAAAGTCGGTCGAAATGTTTGTTGCTGAAATGTGTGTAGTTAGGTCCGTTAGGTGCGTGGTTAGGGGTATAGAACAATGAAAGGTAGTTTTCAGCATCGGGATAATCGGCTATCCAACTACCGCGAAACCACCCACTCTTGCCTTGTGCCATCTGTTCGCGAAGGGCAGCAGGAGGATTAACATCGATTTTGATATTGATATGGATCAGAGCTAGTTGTTGCTGTATATAGCGACACAGATCGAGATAACTACTTGTGGTAGCCAACTTAATGGGAGGAAGTCCTTTGCCGTCGGGGTAGCCTGCTTCGGCTAACAGTTGCTGTGCTTTGACTGGATCGTATTCAAAGCCATAATGGGCCGAAGTGTCTGCACCAGGAAGTCCTAAAGGAATAAAGCCGTAGGTGCCAGGAGTACCGATACCATTGCGGAGATACTTCATCATTTTGCGACGATCAAAGCCATAATTGATAGCTTGTCGGATACGACGATCGAGTAGCGGACTTTCGGGTCCATCCATCAAGAATCCCAAATATTCGGTGTTAAGGAACGGCTGGCTCTCCATCACGATACGTCCTTGATATTTCGGCTTCAGTTGTCCTGTGCGGGTAAGGATTTCATCTTTATAGCTAGCGTCGAGCGAATTCATAAAATCGATATTTCCTTTGATAAATTCAAGGAAAACCGTTTGCTTGTCGACAATGAAGGTAATGGCAACCGCATCGAGATAGGGTAGGCGATGGCCGAGACTGTCGGATTCGAAATAATGGGGATTACGTCGAAGGACCAGTTTTACCCCCTCCTTCCAAAGCTGCATTTGGAAAGGGCCTGTGCCTATGGGATGCCGACGGAAATCGGTGCCATAATACTCCACTACCTCGCGGGGTACCACACTGCAATAGGGCATGCTAAGCAACGAGAGGAATGGTGCAAAAGGTTGGCGCAACCGAATAGTAAAGGTGCTATCGTTAGGAGCAGAGAAACCATTCGAATCGACTTCGTTGAAGATCCATCGTCCTGGCGAAGCTACATCGGGATCGAGGATGCGATTCAGCGAGTAAACAAAATCGGAAGCAACCACCTTTCGAGTAGAATCGGGGGTTTGGAACAGCGGTGACCGATGGAAGGTAACATCGTTGCGAAGATGGAAAGTATATAGTGTTCCGTCGTTACTCACTTCCCAGCTGTGGGCTATGGCTGGCTGAACCTCCAGCTGCTCATCGAGACGCACTAATCCATTAAAAAGCTGAGAGGTAGCCCAATTGAGTGCCTGATCTTTTGAGAAGGCAGGATCGAGGGTTGCGATGCCCGACACTTCGTTGTAGCGGAATATCATTTTCCCTTGGGCCGCATCGCTGCGGTGACAGGATGTGACTATCGCTAACAATAACAAGATTATAAGGGGGTAACGGAGCTTCATGGGGTTTGCTTTTTGGGGATTAGGAGAATCCTTATTTTGAAGGATGGGTGTTAGAGTTAAGAACTACTTAGGTTAGACTTTGATAAGCCGCTTCACAACCCTACGTGCTTGGCTGATGGTCTCTTCTTCGCCAGCAACCTGACGGTTTCGCATAATGATTTTTCCGTTTACAATCATTGTGTCGACCGCTTCGCCGTGAGTGGCATATACCAAATTGCAGACGGATTGACTATAGGGAACAAACGAGAGATTGTCAAGATTAAGCAACATCAAATCGGCAAGATGTCCAGGGGCAATAATGCCAGCATCGATACCCAATGCACGATATCCGTTAAGGGAGCCCACTTGTAATGTTTCCTGTGCTGGGAGGGCAGTGGGATCGAGGCGCCATCCTTTTTGGAGGAGCGACATGAATTTCATTGCCTCAATCATATCTAGATTGTCGCTCGAGGAGCATCCGTCTGTTCCAAGGGCTACATTAACTCCTGCATTACGCAATTCGTTGTACTTGAATGCGTAGCCCGACCCAAGTTTGAGATTGGAGCAGGGATTGTGCACAACGGTGGCGCCTGCTTGTCCTAGCATTGCTATTTCTTCATCGTCGAGCCATACTCCGTGTGCCACTATAAGGTTGCTACCCATCACCCCGTTTTGTTGCAACCAGCGGATGGGGGTTGCACCGTGCTGTTGGAGTGAGTTGCGGCACTCGGTTTGGGTTTCGGCAGCATGGATATGATAACGCATTGCGTGTTCGCGAGCAAAATCGGCAATCC
The DNA here is from genome assembly GCA_030523765.1 of Bacteroidales bacterium. Lineage (GTDB taxonomy): Bacteria > Bacteroidota > Bacteroidia > Bacteroidales > P3 > Colimorpha. Next base: position 86,592 of record JAUNHX010000006.1, read on the forward strand.
AACGGAGGGAAGGCCCCGAAACGGTGTATACTGCATGAGGGGCTACGGCCCATTGCACCAATTGAGAGGAGGGACGTGAAGCAACAAAATGGGCATAACGGTCAAAATCGTGTTTCAACTGTTCGGCTTGGGTAGGATTGAAATGATCGAAGCAGGTGAAACTTAGCATTGCTCTCATTCCCATTTCTTCTACAGCGCGCGCTGTTTCTTCGTAGAAAAAATACATATCGTTGAAACAAGCAGTACCGCTTTTAATCATTTCAATACAAGCGAGTCGCGAACCCCAATATACGATTTCGGGATCAAGATTAGCTTCGTTGGGCCATATCTTCTCGTTGAGCCATCGTTCGAGGGGAAGGTCTACACCATAACTGCGAAAAAGTGTCATAGCACTGTGGGTGTGAGCATTCACCAACGGGGGAAATGCCACAAGATGGGTGCCATCGATAAGTGTTGTTTCTTCCTCATCGATAGGATTAGTTGAAGGGGGATTAATGCTAGCAATGCGGTTGCCTTCAATGCGAATATCGACTCTGCTATCGTTGAGGAGTACGTTGTATATCAGTATATTCATCGTTTTTCAATGTTTTTTTTTATGGTTTGGACGACAAAAAGGCGTTACTTCTTCAATACATAGCAATCGTTCTCTTGATGATCGAGTTGCCAACCCAACTGTTGGAGCACCTCGAGGGCTTCACTTATGGTTTCGCAGAATTTCCCATTGGGGTGTTTGATGTCGAAGAGTGGTTCCATCGTTTCGTCGGTAACGCTCACCCACTCAAAGGCTTCATCGTCTTCAAATTGCTTAATTCGGATACTTTCGTATTGGTCAATATTCATTTGTTTCCTTTTATCGTTTAATTAATTGTTAACGCAAAATCGTACTTCAAAGTATTCTAGATACAATATTTTTCGTTCTTCCTCGTTTTATTCTATAAAAGTGTTAATACCAAAATGAGCCAGAAAACTACAATGCTGCGGGTTAACGATCCCGATGGAAGCTACACCATAGCCTATTTCTTTGATGCCGACAACAAGCCGTGCGATAAAAGCGATGCGGTTATAGTGGAACTATGTGCCTTCAACAAAGAGGGGCAGATGATTAAGAAAACCAAAATGAAGAAATCATGAAACAGTTTGTTGTTCTATTGATGGCTTTGCTGACTATAGGAGGCTTCGCTACCGCCCAAAACAAGAAAGACTATAAGGAAATGAAATCGCTAGTGGCCTATTTCTCAGCTACTGGTAATACCAAGAAGGCGGCCCAAATGGTGGCCCAAGTTTCGGGAGGCGAATTGTTTGAAATAGTACCACAACAACCTTATAGCGAAGCCGATTTGGATTGGACCAATAAAGATAGCCGTAGTTCGGTCGAAATGAACAATAAGTCGAGTCGCCCCACTATCGCTTCAAAGGTTGAAAATATTGAACAATACGAGGTTATCTATGTGGGATTTCCCATATGGTGGGGTATAGCGCCTACCATCATCAACACATTCCTCGAACAATACAATCTTGAGGGTAAAACGATTGTGCCTTTTTTTACATCGGGTAGTAGCGGTGCTGGTCGAACCATCGATTACCTCCAACCTTCTGCTCCCAAGGCGCTCTTCAAGGAGCCCCACTTGCTTAGTTATGTGAACGAACAAGCGGTACGTGAGTGGTTAGCACGTATTTTCTGAGAGGTTATAGGTTTTGGTAAGAGGTTATATAAGGTTTCTTTCAACCTGCTACAGCCAAAGAAGTCAATGAGCATACTTTTGTTCGTTAAATGCAAGATTAAATTAAAATTATTTTAGCGATTCAAAAAAAGTGTGTATCTTTGCTACCGATTCTTGCATAGCACAAGATATCTATGTTGTTGAATATTAATATTTTTTAAATCAAAAACAATTCAAATGAAAGCTTATAATTTCAATGCAGGTCCTTGCCCCCTGCCCAAAGAGGTCATTGAATCGACCATCAATGCTATCCGCAATTTCGACAATACCGGTATCGGTTTGATGGAAATTTCTCACCGTACCCCCGGTTGGGAACGCTGCATGGCTGAAACCCGTCAGCTGTGGCGCGACCTGCTTAACATCCCCGACAATTATGAAGTACTCTTCCTCGGTGGTGGTGCTAGCACCCAGTTCTTCACAATTCCCGCTAACTTCCTCAACAAGAAGGCTGCTTATCTGCAGACTGGTGTTTGGGCTAAGAAGGCTGCTAAAGAGGCTAAGCTATTTGGCGAGGTTGATATCGTTGCTTCTTCGGAAGACAAGACCTACAGCTACATCCCCAAGAATTACACCATTCCTACCGATGCCGACTACTTCCACATCACTACCAACAACACTATCTACGGTACTGAGATCAAATACGATATGGACAATGTTCCCGTGAAATTCATTGCCGATATGTCGTCCGATATCATGAGCCGTCCCGTCGACGTTAAGAAATACGCTGTTATCTACGGTGGTGCTCAGAAGAACGTAGGTCCTGCCGGCGTTACCTTCGTAATTGTTCGTAAAGACCTCCTGAACGGTATTACCGACCGTCAGTATATGAACCCCCTGCCTACTATGGTGAACTACGCTACCCACGCTGCCGAAGAGGCTAAGAACATCTCTATGTTCAATACTCCTCCTGTGCTCCCCATCTTCGTTATGCACGAAACCTTGAGGTGGGTTAAAGAGACCATCGGTGGTGTTGAGGCAATGAACAAACTCAACGTTAAGAAATCCAACATGCTCTATGAAGAGATCGAGCGCAACAGCATGTTCGTTGGTACCGCTGCTAAGGAAGACCGTTCTATCATGAACCACTGCTTCGTTATGGCTCCTGGTCGCGAAGACAAGCAGGATGCTTTCATGGCCTTCGCTAAAGAACGTGGTATGGTGGGTATCAAGGGCCACCGTTCGGTTGGTGGTTTCCGCGCTTCCCTCTACAATGCTGTTACTGTTGAAGATGTTGAGGCTCTGATCCAGTGCATGCAAGACTTCGAGAAAGCCAACAAATAAAAATCATTTCATCCGACCAGCTCAGCAGCTCTTCGAGCCATGCTAGCTGGTCGGATTAATTAATAAACCCGGTCGCTATGGAAATCAGAGATGTTCGTGAAGGTTTCGAAAAACGGATCCGTAAAGAGAATACCGCCTTTTTCCATGACCAAATCAAGATTTACAGAAAAATGAAAGTTTTAGTTGCTACTGAAAAACCTTTCGCAAAAGTTGCCGTCGACGGTATCCGCAATGTCGTCGAAAAGAATGGCCACACCTTGGCTCTTCTGGAGAAATATACCGATGTTAACCAGTTCTATCAGGCTGTTGCCGACGCCGATGCCCTCATCGTTCGTTCCGACAAAGTGACCAAAGAGGTCATCGATCACGCCAAGAACCTCAAAATCGTTGTCCGCGCTGGCGCTGGCTTCGACAATCTTGACCTTGAAGCTTGCACTGCTCGTGGTATCGTGGCTATGAATACCCCTGGCCAGAACAGCAACGCTGTTGCCGAGCTCGTTATGGGTCTGCTCGTTTTCGCTGTACGTAACTTCTACAACGGTAAGTCGGGCTCCGAACTGATGGGCAAAAAACTGGGTATCCTCGCTTTCGGTAACGTAGGCCGCAATGTAGCTCGTATCGCTAAAGGCTTTGGTATGGATGTCTATGCTTTCGACGAGTTCGTTCCCGCCGACAAGATTGAAGAGGCTGGTGTTCATGCAGTTGCTAACCGTGATGCCCTCTTCGAGGCTTGCGATATCGTTTCGCTTCATATCCCCGCTACCGCTGAAACCAAGCAGAGCATAAACTACGATGTTGTTAACAAACTGCACAAGGGTGGTATCCTCATCAACACCGCTCGTAAAGAGGTTATCGATGAGCCTTCGCTGATTAAACTGATGGGCGAACGTACCGATATCAAATATGTATCTGACATTATGCCTGATGCTGACGCTGAATTCAAAGCATTCGAAGGTCGCTACTTCGCAACACCCAAAAAGATGGGTGCCCAAACTGAAGAGGCCAACATCAATGCTGGTATTGCTGCTGCCAACCAGATTAGCGATTTCTTCGCTACTGGCAACCGTAAATTCCAGGTCAACAAATAAGATATTCGCATGATGCGAATAGCATTTCAAGGGAGGTCCTGCTATTTACAGGGCCTCTCTTCATTTTCGCAGTCTTCTTGTAAGTATTAATGAATCTTTATTGCTTCAATCCCGATCACGATATATGTTTGGCCGACGGCAGCGCACATGTTACGCCCCCTAAAATGGCCTCCCTTTTCGCGCAACAGTGTGCTTGGATTATGGCGTGGGTTTATGCAGAAGGCTATGTCTTTTGTGAGTGTCCACTACCGGAAACGAATTCACGCTGCCAAGCGGTAACGAAGGTGGATGGGTGCGATATTGATCGAGTTGTGGCTTGGGGATGGGATGCTACCCTACGACAACGCTGTATCGATAGGGGGGTGAATCCCACCATTCTCCCCTCAGTAGCTTATATCGAACAGATACGCTGTTGGCAACACCGTACCACAGCGGCGCAAGCGTTTGCAGAAATGTTCAAGCAACTCAGTTCTCCTTTGTTTCCAGAAGGCCTTAGAGCCTTGTCTTCGATCACTGAGGTTGAACACCGCCTTACCGTCTATCCTAATTTGTTGCTCAAAGCCCCTTGGTCGGGTAGTGGACAAGGATTACGACCGATAAAGGATCATTTAACAGACAATGATTGTGGTTGGATTGCAAATACAATACGTCGGCAACGTTGTGTGATGGCCGAACCACGGTTGGAGGTAGTACAAGATTTTGCTATCGAATATAGCATCTCTATGGGCAATGTTGAGCGCGTGGGCTATTCCCTTTTCGAAACTCACGGTGGCGCCTATAAGTCGAATATTCTGCTCTCCGATGAGGCTATTCGTGAGCGCCTTGCTGCCTTCGTCCCTATATCGTTGATTGATGATGTGGATTGCTTCCTTCAGCGTTGGTTCTCTCAACACTTTGTTTCGTCCAATAATGGAATTAACTATGATGGTCCTTTAGGGGTCGATATGCTAGTGTATCGTAAAACCGACGGTAGCTACGGACTCCATCCCTTGGTCGAGTTCAATTTCCGTCATACGATGGGACTCGTGGCTCATACCCTCCGCAAGCAGCATTCTGAATGGGATGGTTTGCGTTTTTCCGTCGAGTATGCTCCCCATTTTGATAGCGCCGATGATATCGTTGCTTTGCTTACTCCTGTAGGAGAAGAAACCCGTTATCGTTGTGTTGTAAGAGAATAATAACTTTTCTATATGATATTGCCCAATAATTCCCAAACTAAATATTAGATGAATATCGTTCAATACCTCCTCTTTGCCTTAGCCTTGTGTGTAGACTCGTTTGCTGTTTCGACTACTTGTAGTCTCAAAACAAAGATTAGCTGGCACAAAGGTCTTCTGTTGGCCGCTACTTTTGCACTCTTCCAAGGAGGCTTCCCTTTAATAGGAGCAATGGTGGGGGTGGCCGCTAAGCATTATGTTCAGGCTGTCGACCACTGGATTGCTTTTGGACTGCTACTCCTAGTGGGAGGGAAAATGATTTGGGATGCATTCCACGATGAGGAGCCCGATAAAGCTCTTGACCTTTCTCGTTACTGGGTAATATGTACGCTAGCTATTGCTACCTCGATCGATGCTTTCGTTGTAGGTATCAGCTTGAGTTTCGATCTCGATACTCCTCAAATCATTTTGCAGTGCATCATCATTGCACTCGCCACTTTCCTTATCTCTCTCCTCGGTGTGCTGCTAGGCCGTCAACAGATACATATCTCTGATCGTGGAATCACCATCATTGGAGGAATCGTATTGATAGGTTTGGGTACTAAGATCTTGATAGAGCATCTTTTCTTTGCTTGATGTATAGTATTCCCTCGGAGTTGAGAAATGGGAGGCAGCAAGAGGTGCTGCGATGAGCATTGAAATTTCGTAATCTGTGTCACACAATATTATTCAAATGATAACGTTAATGTGAAAAATAATTGTCGAAGAAAAATGAAGAAACTAACGATTGTCCTCATTGCGATGTTATTCCTACTGCCGGTAGGAACTATGGCCCAAAACAAGAAGCACACCAAAGAGGTGTCCCCTTTTATTGAAGGAAAGAAAAAGGTTCGTCAGATTGACTACGACTCGATATGGAAGTTTACCACTTTCGATCAGAAGAAGATTTATTATAATAATTTCGACTATACACTGTTCCCCGCTCTCTGTGAACACCGCAATCCCGATTGGGGCTCATTTCAACCGGTGATGAACTTCTTGCAGACACAAGGCCGCACCCCTTTTCGTATGGTGGCTGTTTACGCTATCAATCCCGATATTAAAGAAGCTGCCCAGCGCCAACCTCTTATTGAACAGGCGCAGCAAGAAGCATTGGAGTGTATACAGAGCTTCGCAGCCTGGTGTGCAGATAAAGAGATGAAGAATAAAATGCAACTCTTTGTGGCCCAAGTGGATTATCGTTACTGGCAGGGGACAGACTTTTTCGTGAGGGAACAGCCTAAGGATGCTGTGATCCACGTAGGATTGGTACTCTTTTTTGGTACCAAGAAAATTGATCTCTTCCCTAGCGCAGCAGCCGATGCTAAGACTTTCCATAACATCAAATTCTTCCCCAACGATGCTACAGTCCAAGAGTCGTACAACTCGCTACTCGATGAACTGGCTCAGTATATGCTAGAAAATGAACGCTATGAGGTGATGCTACGTGGCTATACCGACAATGTTGGTACCGATGCGTACTGCATAGGCTTATCACGCCAACGCTGTGTGGAGGTAAAAAAGAAACTAATTGCTCGTGGCATTCCCGAATATAGAATAGAGATTGAGGCCAGGGGTAGTAGTGATCCTATTGGAGACAACAACGACTATGAGGGCCGTATCTCGAACAATCGTGTGAGTATCGAGATGCAGTAAGAAAACGTTTCATCTCATATTCTCAACACAAGAGGCCCTTCAAACCTGTGAATAATAAAGAGAAATATAAACTATTGTGTGAAACAGAGGGAGCAAAGATCCCTCTGTTTCAGCAATATTGGTGGATGGATACGGTATGCGAAGGTAAGGAATGGGATGTGGTTCTTGTGGAAAAGAAATACGACAATAACAAGGAATGGTCGGTTGATCAGATAAGGGGTGCCTTACCTTACCTAGTGGGTCACCGCTTGGGAATGCGCTATATCTTACAACCTCAGCTTACCCAGTTTAATGGTCCTTATTACAGATATAAGAATCCATTCTCGGAAAACCAGAGGTTGTCATACGAGAAGAAGATTGGCGAGGCACTCGTTAAACAGTTAGAACAACTGCATTTAGCATATTTCGAACAAAACATGTCGCCCTCCATTACCAATTGGCTACCTTTCTATTGGCATGGATTCCATCAAACTACACGTTACACTTATCGCATAGACTCGCTAGGTGATTTGGACATTGTTTTTGCCCAAATGGATTATGATAAACGTCAGAAAAAAATAAGAAAAGCACAGAAACACCTTCAGACCGTCGACTCGATTACACCCAAACAGTTTGCTCAATTCCATGCCGAATACTGGAGGAGTCGTAACAAAAGGGATCTCCTCTCGGAATTGTTTATTGAACGGGTGGTGACTAAGGCATTAGACCGAAAGCAAGGATTGTTGCTAGGATTGGCGGATGAGATGGGTGTGCTGCAAGCGGCTCGCTTTGTTGTTTTCGACGAAAGATGTGCCTATTCTCTTCTTTCAGCTTTGCATCCAAGGAAACACGACAACGGGGCTTCGGCTCTCCTTTTTTGGGAATTGTTCCAACAGTTGCATGGGAAAACCCAAGCGTTTGACTTCGAAGGGAGTATGGATGAGGGTATTGAATATTCCTACCGTCTCTATGGCGCTCATCAAGTGCCTTACCTCAATATAAGCAAATGCAATAACGCATTGTTCCGCCTACTGCTGTGGGTAAAGCAATATCGTGAATCAAAATAATAGATGGCATTATGGTTTCGATGATGAATAATGTTTTTCCAGCCATGAAACTGTCGCAGTTTGTTTCAACCCTGCAGACGGCTCCGATAACGACGGCTGGCATAAACGACTATCATCTACGCTATATCCAAAGAATGCTACCTGTTTTAGATTATTATGTGGCGATTTATGCGCGAAGTCTTAGTTGGATGTTGGAACAAACCAACCGTGAGATAGAACAACTGACACTTGTTGATTATGGTGGCGGTGAGGGTTTCTGCTCACTGTTAATGAAATATTTGGGCGTAGGTCAGGTGATCTATGTAGATATGAACTCCGAAGCGGCCGATACGGTTGACCGCTTAAGTGATATGCTGGGCTGGGGCCCCGATGTGGTGCTTACGGGCGATGCACGAACACTGAGGAAATGGTGTGAACATGAAGGAGAAGTACCTAATGGGGTGATGGGAATGGATGTGATTGAGCATATATATAGTCTCGATGAGTTTTTTTGTGATATCATAAGCATCACTCACACCATACCGATGCTTTTCACTACAGCCTCAACTCCCTATAACCACAGAAAAGTACGCCAGTTACATAAGGCGATGCAACTTGACGAACAGGGTGACAACCAACGCGAAGGTTTTTGGAATTTACGACGGTCTTTCATAGCGAAGCACTACCCCTTGATGGAGGTCGAAAAACTAGATTATTGGGCCACTCATACACGGGGATTAAATTATGACGACATTCTACGTGCGGTGGATCGCAACAGTCCTAATCTACTCCGCGACCGATATAATACTTGCGATCCCACTACAGGAAGTTGGACCGAGAGGATTCTTCCTGTAGAAGATTACCGACAATTACTACTCCCGTATCATTATACCCTCCATGAGGCACTGGGCTTCTATAACACCTACCGAAAGGGTATTAAGGGAGGACTGTCGAAGATAGGCAACCGGATGATATCAACCCGTGGTGGAAAAAGATGGGCACCTTTCCTCTATTTGCTGGCAAAGCCCTTCAATAAGGATGAGTAATTCGGGATCGTTAGATACCAAAAAAGAATAAGATGAATATTAAACTGGTTGTGGTCGGAAAAACCGACGAGAAATATATACAAGAGGGCATCGACCTATACGTACGACGACTGAAGCACTATGTGAACTTCGAACTTGTGGTCATTCCTGCACTGAAAGACCAGAAGGGGGCATCGGCCGATGATATTCGCAATAGGGAAGCTCAACTCCTGGCCAAACAACTAGAAAAGAGCGATGTCGTAGTGCTACTCGATGAGCACGGTAAGGAACATACTTCGGTGGGCTTTTCTCAGTATCTCCAAAAACAAATGAATAGCGGCATTAGGCAACTGACGTTTGTTGTGGGGGGAGCTTTCGGTTTTGCTCCCTCTATTCATCAAATGGCAAAAGACAAAGTATCGCTATCGCAGATGACTTTCAATCATCAGATGGTAAGGCTATTTTTTGTTGAACAGTTGTATCGCGCTTTCACTATCCTGAAAGGGGAGCCCTATCATAACGAGGGTTAGAAAGCAATGCTATACATAAACATAATGAGGGCAATTACTGTTTTCTCATCATCTACGTTAGGTATCCGATAGCCTTTTTGTAATTGTTCTTTTTATAATAAAACACGAAAAGCATCGTTATTCCAAAAAGAATATCAGAAAGGAGGACTTATGATCGAACAGTTATACAAACAGTATCTTGATACATTACAAGTTACCACCGACAGCCGTAAGATAACACCAGGCTGCATCTTCTTTGCTCTTAAGGGAACTACTTTTGATGGTAATACTTTCGCAACTCAGGCGCTCGAACAGGGCGCTGCACTTTGTGTTATCAGCGATCCCCAATATCGGGTCGATGAGCGTTGTATTGTTGTCCCCGATGTGCTGGAGATTCTACAGCAGTTAGCTCGCCATCATCGGTCGCACCTCCAAATCCCCGTGGTGGGTATTACTGGCACTAATGGGAAGACTACTACAAAGGAATTGGTACATGCGGTATTGAGTCGCCGATACCGTACTCATGCTACTCAGGGCAATTTCAATAATCATTTAGGTGTGCCTCTCACCATCCTCTCTACTCCTCGCGACTGCGAATTACTAATAGTGGAAATGGGAGCCAACCACCCTGGCGAGATTGAGTTTCTTTGTAATATCGCGCAGCCTACATGTGGACTGATTACTACAGTAGGTAAAGCGCATCTAGAAGGCTTTGGCTCTTTCGAAGGAGTGGTACAGACTAAGACTGAACTTTATCGCCATTTGGCCGCCAGTCCGCTCCATGATGTACTCTTTGTGAATACCGACAATGATATTCTTATGGAACAGGCCGAACGGCTATCTATGATTCCGGAGATTCCTACCATGATACCTGGGTATTATCCCCATACCAATTTGCCCGACTGGCAGAACAATACAGGGCTTGCTATGATGACCTACGGTTCACGCAGAGATGCTCAAGTGAAAGGTAGTTTAGTTGGCAGCAATCCTTACATGAAGTTCTATTTTGAGGATGATGATAATGTATATAGTGTACAAACCCATTTGGTGGGTGATTATAATTTTGCTAATGCTATGGCGGCAGTTTGTGTAGGCCGTTTTTTTGGCGTAGAATTGTTCGACATCAAGCAGGCTTTGGAGGATTATATCCCATCAAACAATCGATCCCAATATAAGACTACTACTAACAATCGACTTCTGCTTGACTGTTACAATGCCAACCCAAGCAGTATGGGTGTTGCCCTTGATGGTTTCGAGTCTATGGATAAACCCCGCAAGATGGTCATTCTAGGTGATATGAAGGAGTTGGGTGCCGATTCAGAGAGAGAACATCAGAAACTGATTGAACGACTCGAACAGTCCTCCTTCGATCCAATATTCCTAGTAGGCACAAACTTTCAAGATATCCTTCCTTACAACAATTCCCGCTTCCATTGGTTTGCTACAGCCGACGATGCCAAAAACTATCTGAAACAACATCCTATAATTGATTATACTATTCTACTAAAAGGCTCCAACTCCAACAAACTTTGGACCCTTGAAGAATTATTATAACGAAGAATCGATTATTCGTTTATAGTTTAATGCGTTGATATGTTTAGGCGAGCTCCACATATTACCCATTATCATTTTGTTTAGTCGGTGTATTTATAGAACCTACTGCTGTTCGCCGATAGGTTGTAGGAATAAAACTACGAATTGAGTAATTCCATAAAAAAAGAGATGCCACTTAAGTGGCATCTCTTTTTTTATTGTTAAATGAGAATTACATATTCTCAGGTTTGAGGGTACCTACAGTGTAGTGGTTAAGATCAAGATATTTCTGAGCCATCTTCTTGAGGTCTTTCACGGTGATGCTGTTGAGAACTTTTTCGTAGTCGCGAACAGCGGCATCGCGATCCTCGTTGTAGTAGTAGCTGCCGTAGATCTGTCCCATCCAGTAGGAGTTTTCCTGCATGGAAGTTTCGTGATCTTTGAGCATCTGCAGACGAGCCTTGTTGAGGGTCTTCTTGTCACAAGCTTTCTTGTTCACCTGCTTGATGATATCGAGGGCAGCAGCCTCTACACTTTCGCAGTTCTCAGGAGCGCACTGTAGGAAGAACATCCATGATACGCTACCATCGAAGGCGATACTATAGTCTACGTTCGAATAGGGGCTATAGGTTTCACCCATCTTTTCACGGATCACTTCGGTAGTGATAATTTGCACTACTTCGTCTAGGAGCTGTACAGTAAGACGATCTTTGAGGTCGCCCTTGAAGCCTTCGGTTTCACCCATAATGTAAACCATACCTTGTTTGTCGGTACCAGCTTTAGTGAGCGAACGGTTGATGCCAGGAGCTAGTTTGGGGCTCTTGTCGAGACGCTGCTCATTTTTCTGTTTACCAGTGCAGGGAAGGATATTGATGTAGTTGGCAATCATCTGGATATCTTTATCAGAGATATTACCTACGAAGAAGAAGGTCTGGCCCGATGCGTCGTTGAAGCGCTCGTTGTAGATCTGATAGATACGATCATAGTCGAGTTTCTTGATATCCTCATCGGTAGGAAGAACAATGAGACGGGGGTTGTTGTTGTAGGCTTTCTTCATCAGATCGACGATGAATTTGGTTTGAGGATTAACACCAGCCATACGGATCTGGGTTTCCAAAGCTTCGATGTTGCGGTCGTAGCTTTCGCGATCTTTGCGAGGTGCCTCATAGTAGAGGTCGAGGAGCTGAAGCATCACCTCGAGGTCTTTAGGAGCACAGGAACCCGAGAATCCCTGAGTGGTTCCAGCAATGCTGGGGCTAATGGCTACCGACATACCTTTCAGTTTTTTGGAGAGTTGGTTGGAACTGAAGTTGCCAATACCAGCCTGGTCAACGAAGTTGGCGGTGTTGGAGACAATGTAAGCTTCATTATCGCTATAGAGAGCGGCACCACCGTTAGCGTAGCTGAGCAAACGGATTTCATCCTCTTTGTAGTTGGTTTTCTTAACAACGAAGCGGATGCCGTTGGGACATGTATATTCAGTGTAGCCAAGAACATCGTTGGTCTTGGTGGTTTTATAGGAAACGTTAGGAACATTCTTGCTGAAGAGGGGCTCATCTTTGTAGTTGTCTACCCAAGGCTGCGTTTTAACGCTCTTGCTCTTTTCTACGATTGAGAGAAGTTCTGCTTTAGTGGGTACTTTGTAGCCTTCGCGCTCGGGAGCAGTGAGGATCATAACGAGATTCTCGTCGGTAATCCAGTCTTTCACGACAGCGTTGACTTCAGCGAGGGTGATCTCGGGAACAAACTCTTGAGCATAAGCATCTTCCTGACGGATACCAGGGATTACTTCGCCCTCAAGGAAATGGTTGGTGTATTCGTCAGCAAAGTTGTTACTTTGGGTCTTGTTCAGCTCTTTGGCCATTTTGCGATAGCTTTCAAGGAGGCTCTCTTTAGCACGTTCAAGTTCAGTAGGCAGGAAACCGTGTTCGTCTACACGTTTCATCTCGGTGAGGAGCATCTCAGCGGTCTGATCTATACGATTGTCTTTGGGAGCACCAACAAGCATGAAGGCATCGGTGTGACGGCCAATGAATCCGCCGTAGCCAGCACCAGCATAGAGGAAGGGAGCGCTTGATTTCTCAGAGATCTCGTCGAGACGAGCATCAATCATCATGTTTGCAAGACTACGAACCAGCATCTGACGATAGTCGCCAATGGTGCCAGTGGGAGCTTTTTTATGTTTCCACATCATCTGGAGGGAGGCGCTGGTAGCCTCTTTGTCGGTAGCAACAGCCACGAGGGGTTCTTTGTTGCCAGGAACGGGATAGTCGGGACGAGCGATGGGATTGGCAGGCATCTTATTGTCGTTGAAGTACTCTTTTACTTTGGCTTCCATCTTATCTACATCGAAGTCACCAACAATAATCACAGCCTGAAGGTCGGGACGATACCAATTCTCATAGAAACGCATGATGGTGGGGCGCTTGAAGTTCATGATAACCTCTTCCGTTCCGATAGGAATACGGTCGGCATAGCGGCTACCCTGCAGCATAATGGGCCAATACTGTTTCTGTAAACGATCCTGGGCACCCAGACGGCCGCGCCATTCTTCGCGGATAACGCCGCGCTCAGCTTCGAGCTCATCGGGATCCATAAGGAGTTTGGAAGCCCAACCGTCAAGAATCTTCATACCCATTTCGAGCATCTCAGCATCGTTAGGCATGTTAACATAATAAACGGTTTCATCGAACGAGGTGTAAGCATTTACGTGACCACCGAAGCGAACACCCTTCTCTTGCAGTTTGTTGATGAGTTCGTTGTGCTCGAAATACTCGGTACCGTTGAAGGCCATATGCTCAACGAAGTGAGCGAGACCACGCTGATCTTCATCCTCCATTACCGAACCTGCGTTGACAGCTAGACGGAATTGAACACGACCTTCGGGCTTTTTGTTAGCACGGAGGTAGTAGGTGATACCATTATCCAATTTGCCGATGCGAACACGTTTGTCGATAGGCACTTTGGCAGAGAGATCCGATTTCTTATCGGATTTGACGGCCGGTTTAACCTGAGCCACCGATGTTGCTGCGAAAGCAAATACTAGCAGCAACAGTGCGATAACTTTTTTGTTCATAATGAATTATTATTAAAATTGATTACTTATTAATACTTTTCTTTATTAGTATAATGTGAGGTTTAATATTGTTCTTTCTCGTTGGGGAAGTTTATCGATTTGACATCGCTGATGTAGTTCTTCACAGCATTGACGATATCTTCGCCAAAGGTACCGTAGGTACGAAGGTACCGTGGTTTGAACTGTTGTGTGATACCTAACATGTCTTGAAGCACCAACACTTGTCCGTCGACACCACTGCCAGCACCGATACCAATAGTGGGGATGCTGATTTGGGAGGTAACCTGTTGAGCTAGTTTGGCTGGTATCTTCTCGAGCACGATAGCGAAGCATCCAGCCTGTTCAAGGATATGGGCATCTTTAACGAGTCGTTCGGCCTCTTCGTTCTCAGTAGCACGGACCACATAGGTGCCGAATTTGTTGATACTTTGTGGGGTGAGACCCAGATGTCCCATTACTGGAATACCGGCACTAAGGATGCGGGTAATCGATTCAAGCACCTCTTCGCCCCCCTCCAGTTTAATGGCGTCGGCTCCCGTCTCTTTCATGATACGGATAGCGGAAGATAGGGCCAGTTTGGAGTTGCCTTGATAGGTGCCGAAAGGCATATCGACAACCACGAGGGCACGTTTAACAGCCCGCACTACCGACGAGGCATAGAGGATCATCTCATCGAGGGTGATGGGGAGCGTGGTTTGATAGCCCTCCATCACATTGGCTGCCGAATCGCCCACCAGGATCACATCGATCTTGGTGCTGTCGAGCAGTGTGGCCATAGAATAGTCGTAGGCGGTAAGCATGGCTATCTTTTCGCCGTGAAGCTTCATGTTTTTCAGTACATGGGTTGTAACTTTAGTTACATCAGTCTGCAAGTAGGCCATTGTGTGTTTTGTTTTATGATTTGATTATCGGCAATTCTGTTTTTTTTGTTATTCTATTTCTTCGTCGTCGGCATACCGTTTGTCAACTGGCTTGTCTTCAACCTCTTCAGGGGCCTCTTCAACAATACGCATCAGCTGACGGAGTGATTTCTTGATTTCGTAATCACCATGCTTGTCGAGACGATAGGCCTTCCAGTATTTGCCGTCGGCTTGGAAGGAACCCTCCTCCATATCTGTGTCAACCTCATAGAAATAGTCTTTCAACTCATCGGGCTGAATACGTTTTCCTAAAAAGAGTGTGTCAAGTTGAGTGGCATTGATGCCTGTTTGTATATTGATAGAGATCTTAGATGGAACCTTCTTGGTGCTGAGCCCCTTGAAGAATACACCCTTCTCCGAATATTTCTTTCCAAAGATACGTACTTTATTGGCCCACTGCTCGGCCGTTACGGGGAAACGGACAAAGATGCTGTCGGGCAATTCTTGAGTGCATTCCCCATATTCGCGGTTGATACTGCTATGAAGTACGATATAACCCACTTGGACGATGATCTGCTTTTTGTGAGGCACCAAGAAATAATGCTCCACTACCTCTTTCCAGTCGAGATGCTCCTCAATGTTGAACTGAACGTTGGCGGGACATGAATCTTTGGTGTTAGCAACCGAATATAGCGCCCCTTTTTTCATGAAGACGGAAGCGTAATATCCACGAATGGTACTATCCTGAGCAGGAATGAAACAACCGCGCGAGGGTCCGATACACTCATCGGGATTATCCTTGAAGGTAATAAGGATACAGTTGTTCAGTTTGATATTCTGATTGAAGGTGGTACGGCTAGCAGGTAGTTCGGCCGTATTGTAAAAACGACGTTCTACAGGAACCTCGTAGCGAAGTTGCTCGATAGTATCGCCCTGACAGCTACAACGAATGGGGTTGGAAGCGTAGCGGATAGGGAAGGGAGCGTGGCTTCTGTAGGCAAAGTAGCGGTACACTACATCGACACGTGAGCGAGTGAGCGCTTCATCGGCACCACCGTAACCTTCGATGATCATCTGATACAGACGAGGATTGTTCTTGTCGAAGGCGATATTGTAGACCGAATCGAGGATATCGAGGTTGTTGATGCTATAGGTGCTGTCGCTTCCCGAATACTGT
Source organism: Bacteroidales bacterium (assembly GCA_030523765.1). Lineage (GTDB taxonomy): Bacteria > Bacteroidota > Bacteroidia > Bacteroidales > P3 > Colimorpha. The sequence continues at coordinate 102,739 of JAUNHX010000006.1, forward strand.
AGTAGCAAACAGAACGTTTCGGGATTGACCATAGCTGCCTTCATGTTTTTGATAGGCTTGGCGCTAGGAATATAGATTCCCGTTTGGGCACACACAGTGCTTCCGGCCGTGAGGAGGGCCAAAAGCATAAAGGCAGCAAAGATTTTACGTCGCATCATGGTGCAGGGTGTTTTATGTGAATGGTTTATAATATAGCTTATGTTGTGTTATGCTTGTTCTATGAGTTGGGCAATGATGGCATCGGTGGTGATGCCTTCAGCTTCGGCGTAGTAGTTGCGAACAATACGGTGGCGCAACACTTCGGTAGCCACAGCGCGGACATCTTCGATATCGGGCGAATATTTCCCTTGGAAAGCTGCATGGGTCTTAGCTCCCATTACGAGATACTGCGAAGCACGAGGGCCAGCGCCCCACGAGATGTATCGTTGAGCTATCGTAGCGTTTCCGTTGTCGGCAGGTTTGCTGCGCGAAAGGGTGTCGACACGAGTGCTTCCGACCAAACGTACAGCATATTCGCATACGTTGTCGGGAACAGGCATCTTGCGAATCACCTGCTGATGATGGAGAATCTCGTCGGCGGTTAGCACTACGTGCACATCAGGGTGAGTGTCGATAGTGGTCGTCTTTACGATATCGAGTTCCTCATTGAAAGAGGGATAATCCATGCGGATATTGAGCATGAAACGGTCTAGCTGGGCTTCGGGTAGGGGATAGGTGCCCTCTTGTTCGATGGGGTTCTGTGTTGCCAAAACGAAGAAGGGGGCAGGTAGTTGGTACGATTTGCCAGAAACGGTGACAGATTTCTCCTGCATAGCTTCGAGGAGAGCGGCCTGTGTTTTGGGTGGGGTACGGTTAATCTCATCGGCCAGCACGATGTTGGCGAAGACGGGACCCTTGACAAATTGGAAGCGACGACTTTCATCGAGAATCTCGCTACCAGTAATATCGGAAGGCATGAGGTCGGGCGTGAACTGGATACGACTGAAGTCTAATCCCAAAGCACGCGAAAGGGTGTTTACCATCAACGTTTTGGCTAAACCAGGAACTCCCACCAGCAGACAGTGTCCACCGGTAAAGATAGAGACGAGCAAACTATCGACAGCGGCATCTTGCCCCACGATTACTTTGCCTATCTCGGCTTTCAGTCCTTTATATTTGTCGACCAAACTGTTGAGGGTTTCTATATCGTTCATGTTGGTTGGTTGAGTTTTGATGATGTGTTGTTACGAGTATACAGATAGTTTAGATTATTGATTGCGTTTACTTGCGTTGTCGAACCAGTCAAGTTGGAAATCGCAATCTTTGAATTCGTCATCGATATGGATGTAGGTGTTGCGAATTTGTCGTTGAGCCCAATCTTGTACTTTGGCTTGCTGTGCTTTATTGAGGGCTGCATTGTAGAGTTTATCGTAGTCGTCGATCATATTGGCTTTGTGGGCAGGAATATGTCGGAGCACCTTTATAATGCGGTAGGCATCTTGGTTGGCATCGGTTTTAAAGCTGGTAGCGTTGCTGATTTCGCCCTCCTCCATAGTAGCGATGCTGATGCCAGGAAACTGATCTTTGAGGTTGGAACGATAGAAACGGTTGCTACCACTAAGAGGGTTGGCTAGAAGACCACCTTGCAAACGGGTGCTACCGTCACTGAAATCGCGGGCAGCTTGCTCGAAAGTGATGTTGCCTAAGCGAATTTGGTTGGCAATACTATCAAGACGGATACGTGCTTGCAGTAGATCGTCGCTCGACACTTTCGGGATCATCAATATATGGCGGCAGTTAATGGTGTTGCCCCTACGCTCTATCAGTTGAATGATATGAAAGCCAAGCTGTGTTTCGATGATGGGCGACACTTCGCCAGGTTGTAGAGCGAAGGCGGCGCTTTCAAATTCGCTCACCATTTCTCCACGGGTAAAGAACCCTAGTTCGCCGCCTTTGTTGGCCGATCCGGGATCTTCCGAATAGAGGGCAGCCAACATAGCAAACTTTTCTCCTTTGAGTACACGTTCACGCAACTGTGCCAATTCTAGTTTTACTCTTTCGCGTTCGGTAACACTCACCTTAGGCTTGAGACTGATTTCGGCCAATTCGTATTCCTCTTCTACATCGGGGAGACTATCTTGCGGTATGCTTTCGAAAAACTGACGAACCTCGCCTGGGGTTACCTTCACATTCTCGGTAAGACTGTATTCAACCCTTTGAGCCAAATAGCGCTCCTTGAGGATGTCGAAATAGATATCGTGGAGTTCGTCGTAGCTTCGGCCAATAGCGTTGCGGAGAGCCTCTTTGCTACCATACTGTTTGAGTTCCATATTGAGGTAGTAAGTTACTTGTTCCTCCACCTCGTCGTCGGTTACCTCCACGCTATCCACCTCACCCTTGTGAACCAAGAGCTTGGAGAGAAGCATATTTTCGAGAATTTGGCAGCGATACATCTGAGCGTTGCTGATACCTTGCTGTCGACGTACTTGGTTGTAGGCGCCTTCGATATCGGATAGCTTAACGATATTCTTTCCTACCACAGCCACAACTTTATCGATCACCACATCCTGATCTTGAGCTTTGAGGTTGGTGTTCAGTATCAACATGGATACGATGAGTGCAAAAACCGTTTTTTTGATGTTCATATTATATAATATGTATTCCTTTTATTAATTGTTACTTTTTGTTGTTTGGTACCACGTTTAGAGTGGGAGCCGTTAGCTCACTATCTCGATTTTTCCTTTGGCGTTGGCCTCCTTCAGCAGATCGCGCTGCATGTTTTTGATGATGTCGATCTTGCGATGGTTGAGAATAATCTCCTTGATGTTTTGTTGTTCGAATTGGAGGGGCGAGATATCGTCGACCGTCTTGAACTCAAGAATGCGCACCAGGTAGGTGAACTCTTCGTCGTCGAGCTCTACTAGTTTGTTTTGCCGCAGATAGAGTGCCTCGTTGTAGGTATCGATAGGCACTTTGGTTTGCAGCGTATAGAAGGGGATCCATTTCTCGCTGTCGAACGAAAAGTCGACCGCATAGGCGGCCACCTCTTCCTGAATATCGACAATAGTTTCGTCGGTAATGGTGCTATTCATTAGTCGTCGAACGTGACCTATACAGGGAGCACCATTGGGTAGCTTTAGGTAGATACAGCGAAGAATGTTGCTACGGAGCACAAAGTTTTCGGCGTTAGCCTCATAGTATTCGGCTATAGCGGCGTCGCTGACGTTGGTATCGAGCAGTTGTTCTACAATCAGTTGCTCATACTGGTAAGTGATGAGACTATTCTTATAGTTTTGCAATTCCTTATCGAAATCTGTACCAACATTTCGCTTAGCTTTCTCGAGTACCACCTGTTGTTGGATCCATTGGTTGATATAGTTGGTAACGATAGCGATGCTGTCTTCTGCCGAAGTACCAGGAGCTACTAGCCCCTCGATATCGGAACGATACAGATAGTTGTCATAAGCCCGAGCCACCATCTCCGAATCGTTTCGGTGACAAGCGGCAGCCATCATAGCAACTATCATTATGAGCAGCAATCGTTTCATTCCAGTTGTCGAGTATTAATAGGTAAATTCGTCAACCACATCTTGGTGGATGATGACGTTGTATTTCTTGCGCAGTTGTTCAATAAGCTGACGATCTAGATAGCCTTGATAGTCGTTGATGTAGTATCCGCGAGCCTCTTGGGCGGTCTTCAAACAGGGATCGATAATCTTTTCGACCACGAGAATCTTATAGCCAGCATTGTCGGGATGGGTGTAGGTACCTACCCTCCATTCGTTGGAGTGGAGTAGGTTCTGATGATTCATCTCCAGTAGTTCAAGTTGAACAGTAGTCTTGGATTTGCCCTCCCATTTCTTATTGTGAGCTTTGAAGAGCGCCTCGTCCATCTCGGTACCCGTAAGTCCTTTCTTGTAGGCTTTGGCAATAATTTTGCGTGCCTTTTCGGGAGCGATATAATTGCTATCGCTGATGCTGATAACGTTGACACGAGCACGGGTGTTCCAGAAATAGGGTTCATCCTCCGGATTGTCGAAACTCATTTCGGGGGTACGGGCAGCATAATAGTTAGCTAAACCAACGGTGTCGAGGATAGCTTTGCTCCACACCTCGTGGTCGTTGTAAGCAAAGATGGTGAGACCGTTGTGGTATTCCTTCACTAGGTTGGCAAAATCGGGATGCTCTTTTTCCAGTTGCGAGTCGGCATATTCGATAGCCTTCTCGTCGCAGAACTCATCGAAACGTTTCTTGGAGTAGGTCTCGATATCGCCTTTTGTACGGATATATTCTTGGTTGGCAGCCATCCATTTTAGGAAATCGCGCTGATTGTATTCAATGTTGGCAATCGACATGATAGGACGGAGGTCTGTAATCATCGTGTCGCTATAAATCCATTTCTTACGATAGATAGAATCGTTGAGGGCAGCAATCGACTCGCTGAGCGAAGCCTTGTATTCCACAGTGGTATTCTTTTTCTTGCCCTTCTTACCTACTTGTTCAACTGGTTCGGTGGTGTAGTTGTGGAAGCCATATTTCTTTTTGCACTGCTCGGCAAAAACGGTACGGGGTTTATTGTTGCGCTGATCGCGAGCCATCTTCTGATTATAGAAGGGAATCATCTCCTCGAGCGAACCGAGAGTGTCTTTTTCAATCAAACGGATGATGTGCCATCCTTGCGATGTTTCGAAGGGATAGCTGATTTGACCTGGTTGCAGTTGTCCAATCACAGAGACATAGTTGTTGGGCATCTGATTCATCGAGATGTTGTGCAACAATCCGCCGTTCGAAGAGGTGCTCAAATCATCGCTATAGTTTTTGCAAACACGATAGAAATCCTCACCCTCTTGGAGTTGCTCGAAGGCTTGCTTGATTTTTTCGGCAGCATAAGCCGGTTTCTTACGATCGTTGCTCACCCATATATGCTGAAAGGAAGCGCTGCCGAAGTAGGGGCGTTTTTCGAGTAGCTTGATGATATGGTAGCCGTACATAGTACGAACGGGACGACTGATGCTGTCTTCCTCTAGTGTGTAGCAAGCTGTTTCGAAGGGGTATACCATATTGAATACGGTAAAGAAACCTAGATCGCCTGCATTGCCCGGCACCACACCGTTGTTGGAAGCCTGCTCTTTGGCCGAAGGGTCATCGCTATATTTGACGGCCAAACTGCCGAAGTTCTCGCCCGCAATAGCTTTGTTGTAAATATCCATAGCCTTATTGTAGGCAGCAAGGGTATCGGCAGGGGAATCGTTGCTATGAACCCTCACAAGGATATGGGCAGCGTGAACCGAATAGTGGTTGCGCTCGTAGGCCTCCTGGTAGATTTGGTTCAGTGTAGCTGAATCGATGAGGTAGGGGGCAGCCAAATCGCGGCGATAGCTAGCCAGTTCGCGCAGCAGCGCGCTAGCGGTATCGTAGCCTTGATTGTGTGCATCCAGCAGTTTTACACGATAGTTGGCAAAGAGTTGCACATACTCCTCCAAAGCCTGTCGTTTCTCGTAGGTGCACGAGGTGGGTTTGATAGAGGTGTCTTGTCCTATCGATCGGAGAAATTCGTAGCGGAACTCCGACTGGTGTATTTTCTGTCCGCCTATTTCGAACATAACGGGATCCTTCTTTTGCTGGGCATTAGAGGCGAGGGCCATCATAAGCGTCAGCATTAGAGGGAGCGTATAGGTGAAAACTTTTTTCATCGAGCAATGTCGTTTTTTTCTTTTTTAATTATGGTTTCTCGTGTTCGATTTATTATATGTTTTTGTTGTTTGAGGTGTTGGCATACTGCATTCTCATCCTTGAAGGATGGAGCAAAGTGATGCCAACAAAGGGCAAGCTTTATCTTGAATAGTTGGGGGCTTCGCGCGTAATGGTGATATCGTGTGGGTGGCTCTCAGCGTAGCCGGCACTGGTGATGCGGATAAACTTGGCTTTTTGCAACGAAGCGATATCTTTGCTTCCAGTATAACCCATACCAGCTTTCAATCCACCTACCAACTGGTAGAGAACCTCGTTGAGGGTGCCTTTGTAGGGAACGCGTCCCACCACACCTTCGGGAACAAGCTTTTTGGCGTCGGTTTCTTTATCTTGGAAATAACGGTCTTTCGAGCCGCTCTGCATAGCCTCGAGCGAACCCATACCGCGATAGCTCTTGAATTTACGACCTTCGTAGATGATGGTCTCACCGGGAGCTTCGTCGACACCAGCCACGAGCGAGCCAATCATGATGGTGCTAGCACCAGCAGCCAGGGCCTTCACAATATCGCCACTATAGCGGATACCGCCGTCGGCAATAACGGGGATGTCGTAGCCTTTTTGTTTCAATGCGCCTGTAGCTTCGCAGATAGCGGTAAGCTGAGGAACGCCGATGCCGGCAATGATACGGGTAGAGCAGATACTTCCAGGTCCGATACCCACTTTGATGCCATCGGCACCTGCTTCGGCCAACATAAGAGCAGCTTCGCCCGTAGCGATGTTGCCTACCACCACGTCGAGATTGGGGTATTTGGCTTTGACGGTTTTCAATGCATTGACCACACGGATGCTGTGACCGTGGGCGGTATCGATTACGATAGCGTCAACACCAGCAGTCACCAAAGCGTCAACACGGGTCATCATATCGTCGGTAATGCCTACGCCGGCAGCTACACAGAGGCGTCCGTTCTTGTCTTTACAAGCGTTGGGGCGCTCTTTGGTCTTCATGATGTCGCGATAGGTGATCAAACCTACAAACTGTCCCTCTTTGTTCACCACAGGCAGTTTCTCGATTTTGTGCTGCTGCAAAATATCGGTAGCCTCTTCGAAGGTGGTGCCTTCGTGGGTGGTGATAAGCTTGGTGATCATAATCTCGCTAAGGGGACGGCTTAGGTTGCGCTCAAAGCGGAGGTCGCGATTGGTAACCATACCGATCAGTACGCGGTTTTCGTCGACGATAGGAATACCACCAATGCCATACTCATACATCAGTTCTACGGCATCCTTCACCAACGCATCTTTCGAAAGGGTGATGGGATCGATAATCATACCGTTTTCTGAACGTTTTACTTTCTTAACTTCGTTAGCTTGTCGTTCAATCGACATGTTTTTGTGGAGTACGCCAATGCCACCCTCTTGAGCCATACCGATGGCCATAGCGGCTTCAGTAACGGTGTCCATAGCAGCCGACACCATAGGAACATTGACAGCGATGTTGCGGGAGAAACGTGATGAGATTTTTACTTCGCGAGGTAATACGTCGGAGTAAGCAGGAACGAGCAAAACGTCGTCGTAAGTAAGGCCTTCGCCAATGAATTTTGATGTATCAGTATACATATTTTTACATTTATATCTATTAATCAATTGTTTTCGCACCCTTTCGAGAGGAAAATATTTCTGCAAAGATAACAAAAAATCTTTATATGGGGCAATATTTTTTATTAAATCTTCTTATAAATCATTGCTAGCAGTTCGTTGGAACGATTTCTGAGGAATCATTTTTAGGCTATATTTAGGCAAATAAAAAGTTAGAGTTAAGTTAGAGTTAGGTTAGAGTTATGTCAGACTTCGAGATACCTTCGCTGTGGCTTCGAGATGCCTTCGAATTTTGGTGCTTTCGAAGTCGAACAAAAGAGGGCCAATTTCTGGGGAAAAGAAGAGGGCGAGCGATTCGAATTAGGCAAAAAAATAAAACAGTTCGAAAAAAAGTGTATATTTGCATCGTGGATAATAGGTCCATCTTATTTGTAAAATGTTAAACAAAAATAGTTTATGAAGAAATTTCTGCTTCCTTTAGCGATGCTTTTTTGTGTCGCATTCTTTGTGGTTGGATGTTCCGACAAGAAGTCTACCACTATCAATGGTGTAGTGGCTGTCGATCAAGCCAAAGGTGCTACGGTTTATCTTATTGATTACAATACCGGAAGTGTGGTCGATTCTACGACGATTGTTGATAGCACCTTCACCTTTGCGGGCGATTATGGTGAGGAGACTCTTCTGGGTATCAGAACATCTTTTAACTATGGCGGCATGTGTGTTGCCGAAAAAGGAACAATCTATATTAATTTGGTTACCGACTCGCTGAGCGGCACTCCTCTCAACGACAAGATGGGCCTCTTTGTTCGTCAGATGCATAAAATATACGACTCGCAACAGCAACATATGGCAGATTTGACGGCTAAACGTCAAGCTCTCAACGAGAAAGATACGGCTGCCATTAGGGCAATTTCCGAAGAGTATGATAGTATGCTTGCCGATTTGGAAGGCCAATATTTATCCAAATTACAAGCCCTCTACGATGAGAATAAGGATAATATCCTAGGAGCCTATGCTTTCATGGAGATGATTGGCCAATATCAATCGGCTGCCCAGTTGGAAGAGGCGCTGAAGGATGCTGCTCCTGTGGTTCGCAATTTCCAACCTATACAGCAAGCGTTGGAGCGTCTGCGTAATATCAGCGCTACGGCTGTCAATATGCATTATGCCGATGTGAAAGGACTAAGTTATCCCAACCACGATGCTATACTGCTTAGCGAATTGATTGACGGGAAAGTGGCGTTGGTCGATTTCTGGGCCTCCTGGTGTGGCCCTTGCCGTCAGGAAATCAAAGAAAATCTGATTCGTATCTACGAACAGTATAAGGATCAAGGACTTCAAGTGGTGGGCCTTGATATCAGCGACAAGTTCGACAAGCACGATGCTGCCGTCAAAGAATTGGGTATCACCTATCCACAACTTATTGATACCACCGATGTGGCTGCCCGTACTTATGGTATCGAGGGTATTCCCGAAATTATCCTTATCGATAAGGAGGGTACCATTGTGGCTCGCAAATTGCGGGGCGATAATATTGAAGCTGCAGTGAAAGAACTGCTGGCAAAATAAAAGAATACTATTGGTTCCATGAAACGCACCTCTACCATACTGATATACCTTATGCTGGTAGCTTCGATGCAGGCACAGTCGCCCGTCGCAAAAGATAATTACGACGAACGACTCTCCCTCAACCTCGATGCCGCCACCTTTGTCCGCGATGCCGAATTCTTCATGCCTTTCGCTAAGGGCTATACGGCTGCGGGCTTTTGGTGTGAACCTACTTTGTCGTATTTTCTATACAACAACGAAGTTCAGATAAGGGGTGGTGTCAGAATGGTAGGGGTGTCTGGAACTGAGGGGCTCTATCAGTGGCGCCCCATCCTCTCTATCACCTATAATCCCAATAGTTGGGCTGAATTTACGCTAGGTACGCTCCCTTCTCGCAGTCAGGCGCAGACGAGGTCGAAGCAAGCGCTTCTATCTAGCCGACACAATGCAGGCGACCCTATCTACGACCCCGAACGCTGGTTTTATCGCGAACAAGAGGATGGAATGCAGATAGTAACGCATACTAGGTATTGGGAAAGCGATACGTGGCTCAACTGGGAGCATTTCCTTGAACCTTGGACGGCCGATCAGGAACGGTTTACGCTAGGAAGTAGTCATCGCATTAAGTTCAGTCCCAACAACAATCTGTTCAATGTTAGCATCCCGATGGTCTTTAGTGGGAGTCATCGTGGCGGACAAATAACCACCCTCGACACTTGTATCGAAACTCTCTTCAACGAAAGCATCGGCTTGCAGTTCGATTTCTATCCAACCAATCGTATTAGCACTCCTCCTATAGCAACAGTGCTACTACCTTGTTATTTCTTCCAAAACAATTCCCATACGGTTCAAACACCCTATCAGCAAGGATGGGGCTTCTATCCTCAAGTGGTGTTGACGAAAGAATATGGTAATAGTCGCAATACCGTAAGCTTGAATATGGGTTACTGGTATGGCTATCAGTATTATTCGGCACGAGGAAGCGCTATGTTCAATTCCTCGTCACCGTTCGATCCCTATTATTGCGACCCCTATCGCAATATGGTTACGGCCAAAGTGGCTTTTCAGCATCGTATGCCTAAGTTCTCTTTCATGTTCGATGCCGAAGGCTATTACGATATCATGCTTGCTAAGTTCGATTTCGTGGTAGGTCTCAGTATGGAGTTCTCTAATAGCTGGGACTTGTGGCCCAAAGCGCTGCGGTAGTTGCTTTTGGCAACAATACTGCGCTATTGTAGAAGGCATAAAACTATGCCGAACTCAAAGAAATGGGGCTTTCCTTCCTAAAGATTGTGGAAGTAAAACCTCATAGAAAAATGAAAAAACCAGAAGTTTTGTTTCTGGCAAAATAGTTTTTCACCCAACCGTCCAATCAATTTGAAGGTCGGTTTTTAACATTTCGCACCAATTTTTGTACATTCCGCATAGTGGAATGCTTTCGGTGTGCCGTAATAGCTGTACTTTTGCAGTTTCAACACAAAGAAAAAACATATAAGATCAATGAATCGAAGAATCATACTAGTAGCAACAATCATGATGCTGGCCTCAACAGTTCAGGGACAGCAGTTGCTTACACTCGACCAATGTCGCCAACGGGCACTCGATGCCAACAAGGGATTGAAGATGTCGGAAGAGAAATGCAACGAAACCGCTAACTTGAAGAATGTGGCTTTATGCCAAATGTTGCCCAAGGTGGGTGCTGTAGGAGGCTATGTTTGGACCGATAAATCGGTGAATCTGCTTAGCGATGATCAGAAAGAACGGATAAGTCATATCGGTGATCAGGTGCAGAGCGATATCAGTGCTAGTTTGCACCACGATTTGGGCAATCTCCCCATAGGGGGTGAGGCTATTGCCGATGCTTTGAGCAACGCCTTAGGCAACACCAGCTTGGGAACCAATCTCAACAATATGGGCAACGATGTGGTGCAAGGATTGGAAACCGATACCCGCAATATGGGAATTGGCTTGGTGAGTGTTACGCAACCTATCTATATGGGTGGCAAACTGAGAGCTCTTTATCGCAGTGCCCAGTTGGCCGACCGGTTAAGCAATGTGGAATATGATAAGAAACGGGAAGAAACTCTGATTGCTGTCGATGAGGCTTATTGGCAAGTGGTGAGTGTGAAACAGAAAAAGGCTTTGGCTGAACAGTATGCCGATCTACTCAAGCAACTTACCGAGAATGTGGAGGAGATGGTGAAAGCCGAGGTGGCTACTAATGGAGATTTGGCAAAAGTGAAGGTGAAATACAACGAGGCTCAGATGTCGCTCACCAAAGCCACCAACGGTTTGGCTTTAGCTAAGATGTTGTTGGCGCAACGATGTGGAATGCCGCTCGATTCCGATTTCGATATTAGCGATATGGCTCCAGGAATCAGTATCGAGTCGACCGACAGTATTGATATGGAACAGGTGTGGCAACGCCGTCATGAAATGCAGTTGTTGCGTATCAGCGATAGTGTGGCTCAGCAAGCTGTCGTGATGGCCGCTTCATCGCTTAAACCCAACGTGATGGCAATGGGTGGCTATATGTTCAGCAACCCCAATGTCTTTAATGGTTTTCAAAATGAGTTTGGAGGAACGATGACGGCGGGGGTAGTGGTGAATATTCCTATTCTCCATCCAGGCGGCATCTATTCGGTTAAAGCTGCTAAAGCCAAACAGCGCGAGGTGGCCTACCAACGCGAAGAGGCTCAGGAGATGATCGAACTGCAAGTTAGTAAGCTGAACTATGAGCGCGAGCTGGCTTTCAAGAAACTGGATGAGGCACAGAGCAACTTGCAGCAAGCAGTGGAGAATATGAAGCTGGCCGACGAGAGTTTCAAGGCGGGAGTGTGTAGTAGTAGCGATCTGATGGCGGCGCAAACTGCTTGGATGCAAGCCAAGAGTGAGGTGCTCGATGCAGAGATCGAGATTCAGATGAGTTCGGTTTATCTGCAGCAAGCTATGGGGAAATAATTGAGCTATGATAATTGTTTATTGTATAATAAGAATAAAAAAAGGATATAACAATGAAAGATACAACAAAAAGTATGGTAGCGGGATTCGCTGCGGTTATCGGTGCTGTGGTCATCGTAGCATTGGTTGGATTGCTGGCTATCCACCCGCAGAAGGAAATGATTATGGGCGAAGCTGATGCCACAGAGTATCGTGTCAGCAATATGGTGCCGGGGCATATCGATCAGATCTTTGTCGAAGAGGGCGATCTAGTGCGTGCTGGCGATACGCTAGCTCACGTTTCTAGCCGACAGATTGATGCCAAGATGATGCAAGCAACTGCTGCCCGTAGTGCCGCTAGTGCTCAAAGTCGTAAGGCGAAGGGGGGTGCTCGCGATCAGCAAGTACAAATGGCTTATCAGGTGTGGCAGAAAGCACAAGCGGCTGTCGAGGTGTATCGCAAATCGTACGAGCGTGTGAAGGGGCTCTACGAGAAGGGTGTTGTTTCGGCACAGAAGTACGATGAGGTTGATGCTCAGTATAAGGCTGCCCAAGCCGATTGTGCTGCTGCCGAACAACAGTATTTGATGGCTAAAGAAGGAGCGCAGCGCGAAGATATCGATGCTGCTGCCGCTTTGGTGGGTCGTGCTAGTGGTGCTGTTGCTGAGGTACAGAGTTATCTCGACGACAGTTATCTTATTGCTCCTTGCGACGGAGAAGTGGTAGAGATTTACGTTAAGATGGGCGATCTGATTGGTACTGGATCGCCAGTAATGTCGATACTCGATATGAGCGACAACTGGTTCAACTTCAGCGTTCGTGAAGATCTGCTAAGCGACATCCGTACGGGCGAAGAGGTTCAAGTGGAGATTCCTGCTTTGGGCAAGGATACCTATCCGGCCGAAGTGCGTCGCGTACAAGCTATGGCTAGTTATGCTACTTGGCGAGCTACGAAGACCAATGGACAATACGATGTGAAAAGTTTCGATGTGAAAGTAGTGCCTACCAAACCTATCAAGGGGCTTCATCCTGGCATGACTGCCATACTAAAATAGGTGGCCGCTCGTTATCCTTTCTGTCCGCCTATAGCATTAATCATTAAGGAATAAACTCTAAAAAAAACGGAATAAACTGTAAAAAAGAAGTATTCAATGGGTATTGCTCGAGTCATACGAAGAGAATTGAACCGCATTGCACATCATCCCCGATATTTGATTATCCTCACGCTGGGATGCCTTTTTACGTTCGTTTTCTTTGCTACCTTTATGCGTGAGGGTCAGCCTCAAAATCTTCCAGTGGCGGTGGTGGATATGGATGGCACCTATTTTACACGCCGTCTGTGCCACGAAATCAATGCTACGCAAGGCGTTGAGGTAGTTGCGGTGTATAACAATCATACGGAGGCCCGCAAAGCAATGCAGCGGGGCGAGATATTTGCTTTCTATGAGATTCCTCATGGAACCTACAACGATTTGCTGCAGTTCCGTTCTCCCCATTTTGGTCTTTATTCGAATCCCTGCTATCTGCTAGCTGGAACGTTGAGCTACAAACAATTGGCTACAATGGGTATGCTGGCGGCGGGGGCTGTTCAGCGCGAGGTGTATCGCAAGAAGGGCTACGATGAGGAGCAGATTATGGGACTTATTATGCCTATTGAGTTCGATACTCATCTGGTCGGCAATCCTTGGGCTAATTATCAGATCTATTTGATGACGACGATTGTGCCAGGTGTGATTAGTTTTATTGTGCTTCTCTTTACAGTTTATATGATTGGTCGTGAACGTGAAGAGGGGAGTATGGGTAGTTTGTTGCGAAAGACTGGCGGCAACCCATTCAAGGCTTTGGTGGGCAAGATGCTCCCTTATACTTGTTGGTTCAGTTTGCTTATGGTTAGCGCCAATTTCATTATGTTTGGTGTGATGAAGTTCCCGTTGGAAGGTAGCTGGCTACTCATGGTATTGGCAAGCATACTGCTGGTTATTGGCGTTCAGTGTGTGGGGGTGTTCATTGCGGGAGCGCTCCCCGATCCTCATATCTCGATGGGTGTGAGTGCTGTTTATGGAGCCCTCTGTTTCTCGCTCAGCGGTTTTTCGTTCCCTATCGAGGCTATGCCCAACCTTTTTAGTAGTTTGTGTTATCTATATCCGTTGCGTCACTATTATCTGATATATAGCGATGTGGCGATTTTTGGTAACGGGTTTGGTCATTGTTGGCCTCATATTTGTGCTATGTTGGTTTTTGGTGTAGCGTTTTTATTGGGCGCATGGATGTTGGGAAAGAACTGGCGTGTGGCTACGACTCCTAAGGTGCACGATAAGAAGGGAGGTATGATATGAAAAGGTTTTTGCTCGATATATGGCAGGTGTTTGGTGCTGAGGTGCGTCGTGTGTTCAGCGATCGAATGGTTCCTTTGGTCTTTTTTGTAGCCACAGTGATTTATCCAGTAGTTTTTTGTGCTATTTACAATACGGAGTATATGCACAATTTGCCAGTGGCTGTGGTTGATGAATCGCATAGTGCCGATAGCAAACGCTTTGTGCATAAGCTAGATGCTTTGCCCGAGGTGGATGTCGACTATAAGTGCAATACGATGGCTGAGGCTGAATACTTGATGCGCAACCACGATGTTCATGCTATCTTTTATCTCCCTGTCGATTATGGTACGAGGTTGGCAGAGTTGCAAACGGCTCGTGTGGGTGTGTTCTGCGATATGAGTTCGTTCTATTTCTACAAAAACGCTGTGACGGGCGGTAGTAATCTTCTTATCGATGAAATGCAAACGATCGAGTTGCAGCGCTACGAGATGTCGGGAATGAGTGGACAGCAGGCGGGCGAGATGGTGAAGCCAGTTATTTACGATGATGTGAAGCTATATAACCCATCGGGTGGTTTTGGCAGTTTCTTTGTTCCTGCCTTGCTGATGTTGGTGCTTCATCAAACGCTTTTCTTCGGTATTGGTATCCTTTATGGCGCTGCTAAGGAGAATAGGAAGGAACTTTATCATATGCCGGCTCATCTGCGGGGCAATAGCACTCACCGTGTTATTTTTGGTAGAGCACTCTGCTATGTGTTGATATATATCCCTGTGTGTGGGTTCGTTCTGTGGCTAGTACCTTGGCTGTTCCATTTGCCACAACTAGGAACACTCTACGATTTGGTAATGTTCCTACTACCATTCATCTTGGCGGCCACTTTCTTGGGTATGTTTTTCGGCACCTTCTTTATCCGACAGAAGGTGAGTGGGGTGCTTTGCTGTCTCTTCTTCAGCGTTATCCTCTTTTTCTTGAGTGGTATTGTATGGCCACAAAGCAATATGCCGAAATTCTGGCTTTGGTTCAGCTATCTCTTTCCTACTACACCAGGTATTCAAGGCTATGTGCGCATCAATTCGATGGGTGCCCATCTTTCGGAGGTGCGATCTGAATACATCGCCTTATGGATTCAGGCGGGTGCCTACTTTGTGCTGACTTGTTTGGCTACCTACTGGAAAAACTATCGTCGCCATATCCAGGTGCAGATGCTCAGAAGGGTTCGTCAGTTGCAGACCGTTAGATTAGAAAAAAAATAATGTAATATGGAGTTGTATCCGTTGAAAAAAATTAAGGAGTTTCACCTCTTCCGTCCTATCAACGCGCTGTGGATTGCGTTGATAGGGGGCATCCTCTTCACGGCCGTTATGTCGCTGAGTCATCTCAATGAAGGTTGGGTGTTGGATGAGGGCTTCTATCCATTATTGTCGTTGGTAACCAACGTGCTGCTGCTTTTCCTGGTTTTGATCTATGTGTTTGATATTCTGCGACGTGATATCCCTAAGTGGAAGAAGTATGTGCTCGGTATTGGCGGGGCGCTACTGATTGTTTCTGCATTCAGTGTTATCTCGTTCTTTCTTCGTCGTTGGATTTATGAGGAGATGCAGTTGCCCGATACCATCAACATCAATCTTCTAAAGAATGCAGCGGTGGCTTTTGTAGCTATTGCACTTACATTCTTCTTGTACCATATCTCGTTACGTCTGCAAATGAATATGGAGAACGAACGGTTGAAGAGCGAGAATCTGATGATGCGTCTTGAGGCTTTCGAGAGTCAGATGAACCCTCATTTCTTGTTCAATTCACTCAATACTCTTAGCGGTCTTATCGATCCCGACAATCAGCCAGCACAACAGTATCTTCAGCAGTTGGCCTCTACCTATCGCTATATTATCCGCAACCAACGGTTGGTAACGCTCAACGACGAGATGCAATTCGTCGATTCCTACTGTCTGATGATGCAAACTCGTTATGGCGATAATTTGAAGGTTGAGCGTCGTATCGATCCCTCATTCCTTTCCTATTACGTCATTTCCATTAGTTTACAACTGCTTATCGAAAATGCGCTGAAACATAATGTGGTGAGTGATAGGTATCCTTTAACTGTGACTATCGAAACTCTTCCTTCGTCGACCCACGACGCGAGGATTCGTGTTAGTAATATTGTACGCCCCAAACAGGAGATGGAGCAGGGCAATGGGGTAGGGTTGGTGAATCTTAGTAAACGATATATGCTGCTTTGCGACAAGGATATTACCATTACCAACAAAGAGGGTGTCTTTGCTGTCGATATTCCGTTATTGGCTACCGATCCCCTTGATCATCAGCGAAAAAAACATTATCTATACTATGAAAAAAATATTGATTATTGAAGATGAACAGGTGGCTGCTCAGAATCTGCAGCGACTTATTGGTGAGGTGGCTCCTGAGATGGAGGTGTTGGCTACGCTTCAAACTGTCGAGGAGAGCGTTGAGTTCTTTAGCTCTCATCAGTCGGTAGATTTAGTTTTTATGGATATCCATTTGGCTGATGGGTTAGCGTTTCATATTTTTGATAAAGTGAATATTGAATGCCCCATTATTTTTACTACAGCCTATGATCAGTATGCCCTTGAGGCTTTCAAGGTAAACAGTATCGATTATTTGCTTAAACCTATCAGTAAGGCCGATTTACAAAGGGCTATCGAAAAACTGCATCGGCTAGTAGACGTCAATCCTCAAGAGGAGGATGATACCAAGCAGAGAATGCAGAAACTGATTGAATTGCTGCAGTCGCAAAACCGTCAATATAAATCCTATTTTCTATTGCCTCAGCGTGACAAATTGGTTCCATTGCAAGTGGGGCAGATTGCCTATGCTTGCGTGGTCGATGGAATTACTCGAGTGGTTTCCTACGACGGTACTACCTTTTTCCTCGACAAATCGCTCGACACTATTGCCTCGCAACTTAATCCTCAACTCTTTTTCCGTGCCAACCGCCAATATATCATTGCCCACGATGCAATAAAGGACATCTCTATCTGGCCGTTAAGCAAACTGCACATCACTCTCAAGGTTCCAACCCCCGAAAAAATCTTCGTTTCGCGCGCCCGTAGTGCTGAATTTAAAGCTTGGTATACTGCTTAAGTTCCTCCAAAGGTGGCGACTCTGTGTTGGTTGAAAATAGGGTGGGGGGGATATAAAGTACAACCTATACAACTCGTATTTCGTTTCTCAAAATAATACTTTCCCCCTCCTTGGGATGTATCTTCCCAAGCAGTCGACGAGTAATATCTCCCTAATCCGACGAGTAATATCTCCTTTATCGGAAAGTAACATCTCTATAGTGCAGAGTGTTGTGATAAGGTAAAAAAGTGCATATTTGTGGTAGGATTATATCCGTGGGTTTGCCTAAGGGCTTTTTTATTCTGCTAAGTACCACGGGGATAATGAAATGCCACTTTTATCAATTTATCATGCAAGTAAAATGGGTACATTGTTGGAAAAAAATCCACAATATCAAAAAAAAGTTGTATCTTTGCATTCGCTCTTTGAGAGTGTCATCTCCGTAAAGAGTTGTGTATTTTTTTGTATTATAATATTATAACATCTCATATAGAATGAAGACGAAAGTGTTTATCGTGGCTGCAATACTCTTTTTCGGTGGCTCGTTGTCGGCTCAGAATAATGGTGGCATCGATGAGGCAATGATGCAGCAAATAAAGAAATCCTATAGCGGCAATGCTAGCGACAAAGCGCTGCGCAACGCTATTGTAAACAACAACTTGGCTAAACTAGCCATGAACTATGAGAACGCTACTGCGTTCGACTCTCATTTTAGTAATCGTGTCAACTCGGTGGCCATCACCGACCAAAAGTCGAGTGGCCGTTGCTGGATGTTCACCGGAATGAATGTGCTTCGCAATCGTGCTATTCGTGAACATAATCTTTCGCCTAATTTCCAGTTCTCGCAGGCTTATACTTTCTTCTACGATCAGTTGGAAAAGAGCAACCTATTCCTACAAGTTGTCATCGATACTCGTAACAAACCGATGATCGATCAGGAAGTGGAATGGCTCTTTAAGAATCCTATCGGCGATGGTGGTCAGTTCACTGGTGTGGCTAACCTCATTAGTAAATATGGTCTTGTTCCTAGCGATGTGATGCCCGAAACTTTCAATACCAACAATACTAGCGAAATTAGCCGTCTTATTGGCCTAAAATTGCGCGAATATGGTCTTGAACTGCGTAATATGACTGCTATAGGCAAGGGCAAGAATGCTGAACTGGATTTTCAGAAGAAGATGCAGAGTCGCAAAACAGAGATGCTCAGCACTGTTTATCGTATGCTGGTATTGACGATGGGCGAACCTCCCGCTCAGTTTACCTGGCAGCAGAAGAATGCCAAAGGTGAGATCGTATCGACCGATACCTATACTCCAATGTCGTTCTACGAGAAATTTGCTAAGACCGATTTTTCGAAGTATTATATGATTATGAACAATCCTACTCGCGAGTATTATAAGGTCTACGAAATCCAGTACGACCGCCACGTGTATGATGGCGAAAACTGGAAATACCTCAACCTACCTATGGAGGAGATCGCTCCTATGTGTATAGCCTCTATCAAGGATAGCACCATGATGTACTTTAGCTGCGATGTTGGAAAATTCCTCAACCGCGATAAGGGTTTTATGGATCCTAACAACTATGACTACGCTTCCCTTATGGGTACTACCTTCAATATGGACAAGAAACAGCGTGTTAGCACCTTCGCAAGTGGTTCGAGCCACGCTATGACCCTCTGTGCTGTTGATCTTGATCAAAACGGCAATCCTAAAAAGTGGATGGTAGAGAATAGTTGGGGTAGCAGTTATGGCTATCAAGGTTTCCTCATCATGAGCAACGACTGGTTCAATGAATATATGTTCCGTGTGGTGCTCGAAGAAAAATATATCCCCAGCAAGACGCTTGAACTCCTCAAACAGAAACCTATCATGCTCCCCGCCTGGGATCCTATGTTTGCTTCCGAAGAATAAAAATCCAAATAATAATAAATAAAATGAAGAAATTTACCGTAATTTTGGCCGCTGCATTACTGTGCAGCCCTGCTTTTGCTCAAGAGCAAAAAGATGAAGACGAGGGCTACAAGTTTACCGATACCAAGGTGCTTCCTGTGACCTCCGTTAAGAACCAAAACCAAGCCGGTACTTGCTGGTGCTATAGCTCGATGGCTTTCCTCGAGGCTGAACTGCTTCGTATGGGCAAGGGCGAATATGATTTCAGTGAAATGTACACCGTCAGCAAAACCTATAACGATCGCGCTATGGCTGCTATCCGCACACATGGTGACGTTTCGTTCAGCCAAGGTGGCGCTTTTAACGATGTAATGTACGGCATGAAGGCCTTCGGCTTGGTGCCTGAAGAGTGCATGCGTCCTGGTGTGATGTATGGCGACACCCTCTCCAACCACAACGAGCTCAGTGCCCTCACCGACGCTATGGTTGCTGCTATCGCTAAAAATGAAAAACTGAAAAAACTCCAAAGCAACGCCAACAACGAACTACTTTGCATCAAAGCTATCGCTGCTGTACACGATGTTTATCTGGGTACCGCTCCCGAGAAATTCAACTACAAGGGCGTTGAATATACTCCCCAGTCTTTCTATGAGTCGACCGGTCTCAACCCCGACGACTATGTTTCGATTACTTCCTACACCCATCATCCTTTCTGGACCAAGTTTGCCCTCGAAATTCAGGACAACTGGCGCTGGGGTCTCTCATACAACGTTCCCCTCGATGACATGATGGCTATCTTCGACAACGCTATCGCTAACGGCTATCCTATCGCTTGGGGTAGCGATGTCAGCGAGCAGGGCTTCCGCATGGGTGTTCGTAAGGGCTTCTGTGTTCTCCCCGCTACCGATGTTAAGTCGCAGAACCTCCAGGGCAGCGACATGGCTCACTGGACTGGTATGAGCGCTAAGCAGATGCAAGATGAGGCTGCCAAACACCCTACTCCTCAGCGTTGGGTTACCCAGGCTGAACGTCAGATTGCTTTCGACAACTGGGAAACCACCGATGACCATGGTATGTTGATTTACGGTACTGCTAAAGATCAGATGGGTAACGAATACTACATGGTTAAAAACAGCTGGGGTGACTATGGTGAATTCCATGGTATGTTCTATGCTAGCAAGGCTTTCGTCCGCTACAAAACCATGAACATCGTTGTTCACAAAGATGCTCTTCCTAAAGATATCAAGAAGAAACTCGGTATTAAATAATATCGCCTTTAATGCTGGCTGAATCTCGGTTGATCTCTTGATCGTATGGATTCTGCCTATCATCACGGGGCCTCTCGATACTAATCGAGGGGCCTCGATTCTTCAAAACGAGGGGCCCTCTATTGAGTGGCGAAATCTTTCTAAATATATTTCCCCTTTTCTTTACTTAGGACAGTTCGCAATAAATACCCAATAAACAAATAAAACCATATGAATATAGAAGAAAAACAATCAGTCAAACATAACAATCGTATAACGCCTAATCAAATCTACACATTGTTCCCAAGTCAGATCTTTGTGTTCGGTAGCAACAAATATGGACATCATGGTGGTGGCGCAGCTCGCAGCGCTATGCAGCGATTCGGTGCAGTTTGGGGACAGGGCGAAGGTCTTCAAGGTTCCTCCTATGCGCTTCCTACGATGGGCTCAGACAAAGAAACGGCCCAAGCAGTTGACACCTTCACTGCATGCGCTAAAGAGCATCCAGAACTCACCTTCCTTGTTACACGGGTGGGGTGTGGTATCGCGGGACATACGGCCAACCAGATGGCACCCCTTTTCAAGGCATGTATCCCGCTTGAAAATGTTTTTCTGCCCGCCGATTTCTGGCAGGTGCTGGAAAATGAATAATGTTGGCTGAAGGCAATGCCCTTATATACACACTGTTGAACTATTATGAAAGTGATGCAGTTCTAGTTCTAGAAATGTTTTCATGCTATATATTTGCAAGTATCATCCGTCTATAAGTAAAGTACATTATATTATATTGTATTATTACAACTGATATTCCAACAGACACACTGCTTCTTGCGATATGGAATGAAAAAAAATAGATATAATTGTAAAATATTGAAAATAAAATAAATAAATAATTATTACATTCTTCATAATTCATGTAATATATTGATAAATAGCTAAATATAAATCATTCTAAATTCGAAAGGCTGTCCGAAGGTGAAAAATAACGCGATATTATAGTAATGAAGGCCTTTATGACCCTTTAAAAAGAAGGGTGAAAACAAAAAAATAATTTTTTTTTAACCGCAAATTGTTGAAAACGAAAGCCCACACTGATAGGGTAGGGAAAGATTTGAAAAAAAAATTTGGCAGTTTCAAAAATGGTCGTATCTTTGCAC
>JAUNHX010000021.1 GCA_030523765.1 Bacteroidales bacterium
ACAATCGAATCTAAAAGCCCGCTTGTTCCGTAACATGAAGCATTATAATTCAGCAATTTATTATAGAAAACTCACTCAATCTTCAAAAGCTGGAGTTTTTTCCTCAATTCTGAGTAAGTATTTGGCTACTTAGAGAGATGTATCAAATATATTATTGCTAAAAAAATGCCGTTTGGAAAAATGTGTGTATCTTTGCAAATTCAAATTTACGTGAAATGCTAGATAAACTTGAAGCCATATATGCTCGTTATCAGGAAATTGAGCAACAGATGAACGACCCGCAGATTATTGCGGATATGAAACGTTTTGTGAAATTGAGCAAAGATTATAAGGATTTACAACCTGTAGTGAAAGCTTATCACGACTACAAAGGTTTGCTCGATTCGATTGCCGAATGCAAAGATCTGCTAGCCAACGAAAAGGACGAGGAACTTCGCGAAATGGCCAAAGAGGAACTCAACGAAAGTAACCTTCGCCGCGAAAGCCTTGAGGAGGAGATTAGAGTGATGCTAATTCCAGCCGATCCGCAAGACTCTAAAAATGCTGTGGTTGAGATACGTGGCGGTACGGGAGGCGATGAAGCTTGCCTGTTTGCGGGCGACCTTTTCCGTATGTATACTCGTTTCTGCGAAAAGAAAGGATGGAAAGTCGATGTGGTCGACTTCAACGAAGGAGCTGCTGGTGGCTACAAAGATATCACTTTCAACGTTACAGGCGACAAAGTGTACGGCTTATTGAAGTACGAGAGTGGCGTACATCGTGTTCAACGTGTGCCCGCTACCGAAACCCAAGGACGTGTTCACACCTCAGCAGCTGCCGTAGTGGTACTCCCCGAAGCTGAGGAGTTTGATGTTGAGTTAAAGATGAGCGATGTCCGCAAGGACACCTTCTGTGCTAGCGGCCCTGGAGGACAATGCGTTAACACCACCTATTCGGCAGTACGTCTTACCCATATCCCCACAGGTATTGTGGTTTCTTGTCAAGATCAGAAGTCACAAATCAAGAATCTCGAAAAGGCACTCGTAGTACTCCGCACCCGTCTTTACGAACGGGAATATAATAAGTATATGGAAGAGATGTCCTCAAAACGCAAAACACTAGTGGCCACAGGCGACCGCAGCGAGAAGGTTCGCACCTACAACTACCCTCAGAGTCGCGTTACCGACCACCGCATCAATTACACTATGTACAATCTCTCTGCCTTCATGGATGGCGACATCGAAGATTTGATCGAAGCACTGCAACTTGCCGAGAATGCTGAAAAACTGAAGGAAGCCGTAGGTTGATCCAAATTAAGTACCGCTTTATTAGTTATTATACAACGAACAAAGAGGGAGAGCTTTGATACCAACGCAAGGGCTCTCCCCTCTTTTTTATGTTTTTAAAAATAATATAGGTAATACCCAAAATGGGATTCATTGAAGGCTTTTTACTAGAAACACAATGCCTACACTCAAACGTCACCCATCTCTCCAAATATATTCATTTTTTATACTCTACCCCTATCCTTATCTCACTGTTACCATACTCTAAACAAGTTCTTAGCAAGCACTAAGCAAGTGTTTAGCAAGTACTAGGCAAACATAAGTAAGCACTTTGGCTTGCTGACCCCTTGTTTACTCCTTTCTTACACCTTACTAATAAACAATCTTATCCTCAAATCTGCTATAAAACACACCCTTGCTAGCATCAACTTATTGACTAGCAACAGTAAATAAAACGTTGATTTTTGAAACGGTACTCTTTAGGGTTTGTATTGATTCTCTAGAAGTGGCGTAACCCACCTTATTTCAATCAATTCTCTTCTTCGAGAGCTCGAGTCTTAACCCTACGTAGCTCGAAATCGCGACCCAAGTATTTGTTACGAACATCTTCATCGGCTGCCATCTCTTCCGGAGTACCCGCATGAAGAATGCGCCCCTCATAAAGAAGATAAGCACGATCGGTGATAGAGAGCGTTTCGTGAACATTGTGGTCGGTAATCAAGATACCTATATTTCGGTCTTTAAGATGAGCTACAATATCTTGAATATCTTGTACAGCAATAGGATCAACACCTGCAAACGGTTCATCGAGCAGTAGGAACTGAGGATCGTTAGCCAAAGCACGAGCAATCTCAGTACGACGACGCTCGCCTCCCGAAAGTTGTATACCCTTGCTTTTACGTATTTTCTGCAATCCAAACTCGTTGAGCAAGCTCTCCAACTTGTCACGTTGGTCGCTCTTGGTAAGATCGCTGCGAAATTCGAGGATTGAACTAATATTGTCTTCAACCGAAAGCTGGCGGAACACGGAAGCCTCTTGAGCCAAGTAACCCACGCCAGCTTTAGCACGCTGATACATAGGAAGATTGGTAATCTCACGATCATCAAGGAATATTTTTCCCGAATAGGGTCGAATAATACCCACAATCATATAAAAGGTGGTTGTTTTACCGGCACCGTTAGGTCCCAAGAGTCCCACAATCTCGCCGCGTTCCACCTCGACCGATACTTGGTCAACAACAGTACGGGTATGATATTTCTTGACTACATTCTCTGTACGGAGCTTCATGGTCGTTTCTTTATGTTCTATTTCTTAAAGTTATAGTTCGTTTGCGTGCCGGCGAGGAAGAGAGGTATCCAATTGGTACAAAATTGCTACTAGCGAATGCCATTCTGATCCTTTAAACAGTCCTCTTCCAGACCTTCCTTAGAGTTTTTTTCAATCCTTCAAATAACTGTATTGCAACATAGTTATATCATTTTTTAGTTATGTCTCTAGCAAAATTATTTTGTGGATCGAAAAAAAGTTGTTAACTTTGTAGATAAGTTGCTCTTCAAAAACGATATTTTTTTAGGGCAACAATTACATACAAAGTTGTATTGATTACTATAACGACAATTGAAGACGAAAAGTATATAGGAGCAAAAAAAAAGATGGAACAAACAGACCTACAAGCCAAACTAAAAGAGGTTTTTGGCTTCGACCAATTCAAAGGGGATCAGGAGCAGATTATTCGAAGTCTGCTCGATGGCAATGACACCTTCGTTATTATGCCTACGGGTGGTGGCAAGAGTCTTTGCTACCAACTACCTGCCATGTTGTTGGAAGGAACCGCTATTGTAGTGTCGCCCCTCATTGCACTGATGAAGAACCAAGTAGATGCTATGCGCTACACTTCGGGCAACAATTGCGTGGCCCATTTCCTCAACTCCTCTCTGAACCGCCAACAAGTGGCCGAAGTGAAGGAAGATCTTGTTGATGGTGACACGAAGCTCCTATACGTGGCACCCGAAACTCTTTCGAAAGATGACACCATTGAGTTCCTCAAACAGATCAACGTCTCCTTCTTTGCCATCGATGAGGCCCACTGTATCTCCGAATGGGGTCACGATTTCCGTCCCGAATATCGTCGTCTGCGCAATGCCATAAACAACATCAATAAAAAAGTTCCCATCCTTACCCTTACAGCTAGCGCTACTCCCAAGGTGCAGCAAGATATCATTAAAAACTTGCAAATGGAGAACGCCAAGCTCTTTGTTAGCTCCTTTAACCGTCCCAACCTTTACTACGAGGTTCGTCCTAAACCCTCCGAGCCCTTACTACTCCATAAAGAGATTATCAAATTCATTAACGATAATGCAGGCAAAAGCGGCATCATTTACTGCCTTACACGCAAGCGGGTAGAGGATTTGGCCAACTTACTATGCAGCAACGGCATCAAAGCTCTCCCCTATCATGCTGGATTGGACAACAAAGTGAGAGCCGAAAATCAGGACAAATTCCTGATGGAAGAGGTGGATGTGATTGTTGCCACCATCGCTTTCGGTATGGGTATCGACAAACCCGATGTCCGTTTTGTGATACACTACGATATCCCCAAAAGTTTGGAAGGCTACTATCAAGAAACAGGACGTGCTGGCCGTGATGGGGGCGAGGGCAAATGCATCGCCTTCTATTCCGAACACGATGTAGAGAAGCTTTACAAATTCTTCACCGATAAGAATATCACCGAACAAGAAATGGCCAACCAACTAGTACAAGAGATGGTGTCGTATGCCGAATCGAGTGTATGTCGTAGGGTAAACTTACTACGCTACTTTGGTGAAGACTACAATGAAGAACATTGTGGAAACTGTGACAACTGCCTGCATCCCAAACCTCGGGTAGAAGTGCAAGAAGAGATGGTATATGTGTTGGAAACCATCCTAGCCATGAAGCAAGCCTTCAAAACCAAAGAGGTACTCGATGTTATTATGGGCAACACCAACACGCAAACCCGTACCTACAAACACCACCTGCTGTCACAATTCGGACAAGGTAAAGAGGAGGGCGAACTGTTTTGGAAAGCTGTGATCCGACAAGCTATCTTTGACCGTTTCCTTATCAAAGAGGTTGAACAATTTGGCCGTTTGAAGATCACCCCCGATGGTTTCCGATATATGAAGAAACCCTATAGCATCAAAGTTCCAGTCGATCACGACTACTCTGATGCCGCTGTACAAGAAATCGAGGAGATGGAAAGCGAGGCTGGTGGATCGGCTGCTGGCGATGAAGTGCTCTATGCCCAACTTAAGAGTTTGCTACGCTCCATAGCTCAACGCGAAAAGCTGCCTCTTCACGTCATCTTCACCGATGCCAGCATCAAAGATATGACCATACAGTATCCCTGTACTATCGAGGAGATGAGTCGTGTTCAAGGCGTAGGTATTGATAAAGCTCGCAAACATGGAGGTCCCTTTATCGACCTAATAAAGAAGTATGTAGAAGAATACGAAATAGAACGACCACAAGATATTGTGGTACACAGCGCTAGCAAGAAAACCAATTTCTATGTTAGTATTGCCCAAGCCTGCGACCGTCGCATACCGCTAGAAGATATGGCCCACAGCTTTAACATGAGTTTCGACCAACTGCTCACCCAAATTGAAGGCATCTTAGCCAAAGGTCATCGTATCAATCTTGACTATTATATAGAAGAAAATATTGATGAGGATCATCAAGAGGTACTGCTCGACTATTGGCGCGAGGCTGAAGGTGATGAGCCTTCCGATACCGAGGAGGCACTCGAAGAGGCCTATCGTGAATTTAGCGATGATCCCGATTATACACGTGAGGAGATTCGCCTAATGCGTATCAAATTCATCTACGATAACGGTTTCTAACTCCACATACCTACAATGCCCTCACTATAGCTATGCTAGTTCTCGATAAGAGTACAAAAAAACTGATATTCTAATTATGTAGTTCGAATAATTTACGTATATTTGCACTTCGAAACAATACCGTCCATAAGGGTTTATCATAAACATACAAATTAAAGAATATGAACAAGATAAGTACTTTATTTCTTACGCTAGCTCTTACCATTTCGATGGTTGCACAGGCCCAATTTAAGCAAGATTTCCACAAAGTGGAATACATGTTGAAGGCCGAAGCTGGCTATATGCCCTTCATGACCAACGTTGGTCATGCTGGCAATTATGGTTACTACAACGATGATCTACGCCATGTAGGAACCTTTAGTATCATCAACGGAGCATGCATCAGTCAAGATTTCTTCTTGGGTATCGGATTGGCCTACAGTTACATGGCTCGTCCTAGCGACTATACCAACGGGTGGCATGGTGCTCTAGCTTTTGTCGATTTCGACTATCGTCCTCTCGAAGAGGAATGGGCCCCGATGTTTTACGGACGTGCTGGAGGCAGCTATCTGATGGGCGAACAAGGCTATGGCAACACCCTTACTGGATATGCCGAAATAGGATTAGGCCTCAACTGGTATTTCAATTATGTATATAGCAATATGGAGCGCAACTACAAGAGTATTTATCTTACCATAGGCTTTGGCTATATGCAACAAGCTTCCTATCTCCCCATTCGTCTGGGTATACGATTCTAACTACGAAACCAGTCACTTAATATAAGGAGCCGACTAGGCCAATACTTATTCATGAACCAACTATTCTTCACGCTCGATATCTGCCACTTTAGCGATGACGGGCATTCTTTGATTGTTCTCGACCAAACCCTCCTTCCTAATCAGGAACACTTTATAGAACTACATACTGCCATCGAGGTAGCTGATGCTATTCGCCATCTTTGTGTTCGCGGAGCTCCCCTTATCGGAGTGGCTGCTGCGATGGGTTTGGTGGTATCACTACGCAATAAACCCGATGCCATAATGGGTTCATCGGCCTCTTTCTTTAACGCTTTTCTCGAAACAAAGAACATCATCGGATCGGCACGTCCTACTGCAGTGAACCTCTCTTGGGCCCTCAATCGAATGGAACGTAGCTTGAAGGAGCATCAAGAACTATCACCCTCCGAGTTGTTAACCCTTTTGCATCATGAATCACTCCAAATAAAAGAGGAAGATCAGGCCACTTGTACTGCTATAGGCAACTATGGGAAAGAGCTATTACGCGATGGTATGGGAGTGCTTACACACTGTAATGCAGGTCATTTGGCCACTAGCCGTTACGGCACTGCCCTCGCCCCCATCTATAGTGCAACCGAAGAGGGCAAGCACCTACATGTGTACGCCGATGAAACCCGTCCATTGCTACAAGGAGCACGACTTACTGCTTACGAACTAAGTCGCAGCGGCATCGATACAACGCTGATATGCGACAATATGGCAGCCTCCCTCATGGCCCAAGGCCACATACAGATTGTGCTTGTGGGTTGTGATCGTGTAGCCGCTAATGGCGATACCGCCAATAAGATTGGTACACTTGGCGTAGCCATTATGGCCCACCATTATGGCATCCCCTTTTACGTTTGCGGCCCTATGTCTAGTTTCGATCCCCATTGTCCTTCAGGAAAGTCAATCAATATCGAAGAACGACATGGTGATGAAATCCGCTCGTTGTGGTACCAACAACCCATGGCACCAGAAGGGGTAACGAACTACAACCCAGCCTTCGATATTACACCTATCGAACTGATATCTGGTTTCGTTACCGAATTGGGTATCATCAACCCTCGCACTCTGCACGATGTACTCTCAAACCGAACAGAATATTATCCCCATCCTTAATATCATTATTATATGGAATCAACACGACAGCAAAAAATAGCACGACTCATACAAACCGATATGGGCGACATCTTTCTAAAGGAGATGAAACCCACTCTAGGTAACAGCCTCATCACCGTTACCAAAGTACGCATTACCCCCGATCTCTCTATTGCCCGCATCCATGTAAGTATCTTCCCCATTGGTGACGGAGTAAGCAAAGAGCAAGTATTTGCTGCTATCGAGGCTAATTGCGCTGATCTACGTAGACGCTTAGGTCAACGCGAAGGCAAACAACTGCGCATCATACCCAACCTAGAATTCTATATTGACGATTCGCTCGACTATATCGAACATATCGAGAATCTCCTCAAACAATAGTTTGCACCGTTCTTGAGTATCCGATAGTCCTCAATTCCTTACCCATGCGTCTCCCCCTCTTCATAGCACAACGTTACCTTTTCTCGAACAAGAAACGGACTATTATTAACGTTATATCCTGGATTTCGCTAGTCAGCATTGCCGTAGGCACTACAGCCCTCATTGTAGTGCTCTCGGTATATAATGGTATTGGCGAACTTACACAAACGCTCTTCAATGTGTTTGACCCCGAGCTGAAGATTGAACGGGTAGAAGGGAAGACTTTCCAAACCTCGACCATTGCATACGATGAACTAGCATCGACTCCAGGCATCAAAGCCATCAGCCATGTAGTTGAAGAGAATGCATGGATGACCTATCGCGACAATGAGAGCATCATTCAGCTGCGAGGCGTTGACGACCATTATGCTGCACTTACTGGACTTGATACCATGATTTATGAAGGGAGTTATCTGCTCCACGAAGGTGAACTCAATTACTTACTTCTCGGAGCTGAACTATATTATAATATGGGGATCAATGCATATACCAACCAGCCAGTAGCTATCCATATCCCTAAGCGAGGTAGTGGTATAGGCACTACGATGGCCGATGCTTTCAATAGCGGATACGCCTATCCTGCTGGAAACTTTTATATTCAACAAGATATTGATAGCCGTTATGTAATTGCCCCCGTTAGGATGGTCCGCGATCTAATGAACTATAGCACTGACGAGGTTACCTCGCTTTACGTAGCCCTCAACGAAGGGGTTTCGGTGAAACGAACTCAACGTCAACTGCAAGAACTACTAGGGCCCGACTTTTCGGTTAAAGATCGCTTCGAACAGCAACCGCTCTACTATAAGATTTTCCGAAGCGAAAGACTAGGAGTTTTTCTCATACTTAGTCTTATCATCCTCATAGCTACGCTGAATTTGATTGCCTCCCTATCGCTGCTTATTATAGATAAACGTAAAGATATCAGCACCATGAAGAGCCTTGGAATGGAAGAGGAAACCATTCGTCGCACCTTCTTCAACGAAGGAATGATGATAGGGATCATTGGTGCCGTTGGCGGACTCCTTATCGGATTTGCCATATGCTGGATCCAACAACGCTTTGGCATCATCAAGATGGGCAGCGGCAACCTTATTGTCAATGCTTTCCCCGTAGCCATGCGGGCCATCGATTTCATTATCACATTCCTCATGGTGATACTGCTCACCACCCTTTCGGTCACATTTACAGTGCGCCACGCTAAATGGCAATAATAACACACTCCTTCAACTCATCTTTGTTATTAAACACACCTGTTTGTGTACTACAAGAAGTAAGGAAACATGAGCAATCAGCCATTTTCTACTTCTCATAAAAGAATCCATCCTCATAGTCTTTGTATTATCCATACGCAATCTCACATTATATTAGTCAATATTAAAAAAAAAAGGATTTAGCGTTTTTTTATTATAATAAAAATATATGTCAATCGAAGGATTTATCTTACAAACGCATTTATACAACTTATTATTTTACATCAGTTTATATTTACAAAAAGAAGAGGTACTTTTCGAGCAGTCAAGATGTATATCTCATGACATTGAGATGTATATATCCACTGCAACGAGATGTACATCTCAACCACTCGAATATTAATATCTCAGATCTACAAAAGATAACAAGATAATAATCTACAATAAATATAAAGTTAATACACGAAGGTTCAAAAAGATTGAACCGAACATTAAATTTTTCAATTTATCATAAAAACAAGTGCCATATGAAGAATTATTTGTACTTTTGCACTACTAAAAAATAAAAATAGAGTCAAGAGGTAAATGATTAATCCTACGATTATTAAGGCATTATTCTCCCAAGCTAAATACTAAGTAAACGGCATAAATCAACAATAATATTAAGGAATACATATATAATAATAACATACCACTATGGAATTAAAAGAATCACTTAAGACAACGGTCTTCGAAAAGAGCATTCTCAAACAACAAGTATATAAGGCTACTCGCGAATCCTTTGAACTATTCCGCCAAAACGCTCACGAAATAATAGACCTTTTCGTAGCCGAGAACCAAAAACGGGGTACCCAAATAGAATTCGCTTTCATCGATCGAGGCGACTTTGAATTTGAAATACGTTTTGCAGGCGATACACTAATCTTCTATATGCCTACCGATGTTTTTGAATTTAGTCGCGATCACGCTGTGATGAAAACACCCTATATTCGGGAAGACAGTCGTCGTTCTTATTGTGGCGTAATTCGTATCTACAACTTCATCACCGATTCGTTCACCTACGAACGCTACAACGACCTTGGCTATATGATTGGACGTGTGTTTATTAACCACGAAAAACACTACTTTATAGAGGGCAAAAGGGAACTTGGTATGATGTACAATAATTTCAATACATCGCTGATAACCAGCGATTCATCGCAATCTATAGTAGAGTCGGCCATCGAGTATGCTACCAATTTTGATACTTTGACCCCTCCATACGATGAAAATAAACTAGTTCCTGCAGGGGATATGGTAGAACATTCTGAGAAAAAATCAATAGTCACAGCTAAGCGTTTAGGATTTCGTTTTCAGCAAGATAACGCATAAAACAAACGATAACGAACAAGCAATAGTGAAAAAAAAATTTGCCAGTTTCAAAAATGTTCGTACTTTTGCACCTCGAAAGCCAAGAGAAACGGCTTTTATAAACCACCCAAAAAGTGATTTATGTGAAAGATGCTCCGATCGTCTAGCTGGCCCAGGACGTGAGATTTTCATTCTCAAAATCGCGGGTTCGAATCCCGCTCGGAGTACATAATTAAGAATAAATAAGAGTATAAAAGAACAATGGCACATCACAGTTCAGCAAAAAAAAGAATTCGCTCGAGCGAAAAGAAAAGAATTGAGAACAGATACTATGCTAAGACCATGCGCAATGCCCTCCGTGACTTCCGCGCTCTCGAAGACAAAGCTGTAGCCACCGAACGTCTCCCTAAGATGGTTTCCATCATCGACAAGTTGGCGAAACGCTCTGTTATTCACAAGAACAAAGCATCCAACCTCAAATCTAAACTGATGAAGCAAGTCAACGCTATGTAATTAATCATCATAGCTTGCATGAAATAGAAAAGCCAACCCTTTAGGAGTTGGCTTTTTTATATTTTCTATCTCGTCTTGTCTTAAGACAACGCTATCTCTTGCATTCCTTACGCTCATACATCATAAACAAGCGAGGTTCTCTTAGCCCTCGCTCTTCATTCCTCAAAGATATACAACAAATCTATGCTTCACATAAGAGAGAACTCTTCCGTACTCTCTTTGGTGTGAATCAATAACTATTCCCTTAAGTGTGAATCGATAATAATAGTGACAGGACCATCGTTGATAAGCGATACCTTCATATCGGCACCAAAGATTCCAGTTTTCACATCATGTCCCATCTGTTCTGATAAAACGGAAACAAACTGATTGTACAAAGGGATAGCCACTTCAGGACGCGAAGCTCGAATGTAACTTGGTCGATTGCCTTTCTTGGTTGAGGCCATCAGCGTAAACTGGCTCACCACCATGATATCAGCGCCAAACACCTCTGAAATAGGTAGATTCATAACACCATCCGCATCGTCAAAAATACGTAAACGCATCACCTTACCTACTAGCCAATCGATATCTTCCCTACTATCAGCATCCTCGATACCGATTAGAATAAGCATGCCCTGAGGTATGGAAGCATGCACAGAACCGTTGATAGTAACCGAAGCCTCTTTAACACGTTGAATGACTAAGCGCATATCAGACCTTTCTTTAATTATTCTACTATTGTAAGTTTGGCAAAACGAAGCAACATCTGTTTCTCACCAAATTGGTCGAAATGAACCAGCGCCTTGCGATCCATCCCTGCTCCCTCAATGCGTACAACAGTTCCCATTCCGAACTTAGCATGCGATACACGCATACCTTGTTGTATAGCATTGATCTCGGCTGGTGTATTGCTAATGGCAGGTCCCTTAGGTTGCTGCTCAATTTTGCGAAGTCGCGTCCGATCAACTGTAGTCCGCTTCTTAAGTGGTTCTGGTTCGGATGAGGCGACTTGACCTCCAAAGGATGCAAAGGGAGTTCGCGGCGTCTGACCAGGGCGAGGAAAAGCACTACGTTTACCTCGCACCTCAATGAAACGAGGATCAATCTCCTCTACAAAACGACTCACCTCTTGGCACGAGGCATTACCGTACTGATAGCGCATCAAAGCATGCGAAAGGAAGAGACGCTGCTCGGCTCTTGTAACAGCCACGTAGAACAATCGGCGCTCCTCCTCTAGATCCTGCCGGCTTGAGATACTCATCATTGAAGGGAAAAGATTTTCTTCCATACCAGCCACAAAAACGATAGGAAACTCAAGTCCTTTGGCTGCATGTATTGTCATCAGCGACACCTTCTCGGAAGTGTCCTTACTCTTATCCTCGGAAGTCATAAGTAACACCTGCTGAAGGAAAAGATCGAGTGTTTTAGGTTTTGTAGCCTCCCCCTCTGAAGGTGATTCGTCAACTTCGCCAGGCGTTATTTCATCGTCCATTTCACAGAACTCCTGAATACCGTTGAGGAGTTCCTCGATATTCTCAATACGATTGGCATTTTCAGGATCATCGTCCTCACGCAACGCTTTAATCAGTCCTGAAGCAAGCACCACCTTGCGAGCCAACGAATAGGCATCAAGATCAAATTGCATAGCCGAGAACATCTTGATCATGGTAGCGAAATCGGCAATGCGCTGTTGGGTAGGTCCATTGATGGCCAATCCAAATGAAGGAATGTTTTCTATAACAGTAAAAATAGAGATATCATTATCGGCAGCAGCCAATCGAATTTTATCGAGTGTAGTTCCTCCAATACCACGAGCCGGCTTATTGATAATACGAACAAGGCTCTCATCATCATGATTGTTTACCACTAGCCGCAGATAACTCAACACATCCTTCACCTCCTGACGTCCATAAAAGGAGATGCCGCTATAGATATGATAAGGGATATTGCGGCGACGGAGGGCATCCTCGATAGCACGGCTCTGATTATTATTGCGATAAAGTACTGCAAAATCCGAAAAAGCGTGGTTTTCATCTCCTAAATGGGCATCGAGAATTTGGTCAGATATTTGTTGAGCCTCATCACGTTCATCGGCCGCACGGAGAAGACGGATAGGGGTACCTGGCGCATTATCAGTCCATATCTCTTTCTTGATCTGCTCCTTATTCTTAGCAATGATTGAGTTGGCAGCGTTAACGATGACCTGTGTAGAACGATAATTTTGTTCCAATTTAAAAAGGTGCATCTGCGGATAGTCGCGTTTGAAATTGAAGATATTCTGTATGTTGGCACCTCGAAAGGCGTAGATACTCTGCGCATCATCACCCACCACACAGATATTCTGCAAACGTGCTGCCAGTTTCTTAACAATAAGATACTGAGCAAAGTTAGTATCCTGGTACTCGTCGACCATAATATAACGGAAACGATTCTGATATTTCAGTAAGACATCAGGACAATCGCGCAACAAGATGTTCGTGTTGAATAGCAAATCATCAAAATCCATTGCCATCGCATTGCGAAGACGCTGTTGGTATATCTTATAAATCGCACCTATTTCAGGTTTGCGAGCCGTACGATCTTCCGCCTGAATCTCAGCATTATTGGCATAATCCTCAGCACCGATAAGATTACTTTTTGCCATCGAAATGCGGCTCAGCACATAATTCTTGTTATACTGTTTTGGGTCGAGACCCTTTTCTTTAATAATATGAGCTATAGCCGATTTGCTATCGTCGTTATCGTAGATGGTAAAGTTAGAATTAAAGCCCAGACGGCTAGCTTCAGCCCGCAGAATACGAGTAAACACAGAGTGGAACGTACCCATCCAAATATTGCGTGCCTCACCACCAACCAACTTGGTGATACGCTCTTTCATTTCGTTGGCCGCTTTGTTGGTAAAGGTAAGAGCGAGGATATGGAATGCATCAACCCCCTTCTCAATCAGATGTGCAATACGGTAGGTAAGCGTTCGCGTCTTGCCCGACCCTGCACCTGCAATAATCATAACAGGGCCTTCGGTACAAGCAGCAGCCTCGCGCTGTTTTTCGTTCAACTGTGATAATATTTCAGACATATTATTGTAACTGTTAGCAGAATGATGGTTTTTATATATAATCTGGCAATACCAATAGATTGTTGTCTTAAACTAAAATATCTCCTCGATGGTTACCCCGCGCAAGTGTATAAAATCATCGTAAATACGAGTGCTAAGCGACTGACGAATAGAAAACTCCAACGAACAGTCCATACTGAATTGTAGGTTACGAGGAAGAGTGTCGTACTCCTTAAGCAGCCGCATCACCTGGTTCATCATAGGATATTCATAGCAAACACGGTAGTGATGATCGATGGTCCGTTCCTCGATGAGTGCATGGTCGAGGGCATCGCGGGCTGCTGTACGGTAAGCATTGATAAGACCCGAAACACCCAATTTGATTCCACCAAAATAGCGGACCACAATAATCAACGTATTGGTAAGATCAAACGAGAGCAGTTGTCCGTAAATAGGTTTGCCACCCGTACCCGAAGGCTCACCATCGTCGTTAACACGGAAGGCATCTTTGTAAGGACCAAGGATATAGGCATAACAATGATGACGAGCATCAAAATACTTTTTACGGATACTTTCCAAATGCTCCTTAACCTCTGCCAGATTCTGAATAGGAAAAGCAAAAGCCAGGAATTTGCTTCCTTTCTCTTTGTATATGCCCTCAGCGGGTGATGCTATAGTACGATAGGTGTCGTCAAACATGGCGTATTATAATAATATTCAACATAATTATCATCGAAAGACTCGCATCGAGCAGGCTGAAGAGCGAGCGAAGGGGCTGGATTGCCGCAGCCAAAACAAGGAGCACCCTTCAGTATACGGATCTCATCCCATAATCCCTCTGACAGGAAAGAATCGAGGAGTGTTCGTCCACCCTCTACAATCAACGACTGCACTTTCTCTCCATAAAGATAATCCATCGCCTCTGTCAGCGATGGCTGGTTTAAGATGGTAAAACCCTCTACGTTACCTAGACGACCACGACGATCGTAAACAAGGCGTAGCGGCTGATTGCCACTCCACAAACGGGCCGTTAGTTGCGGACGATCGTTGAGATACGTCTCGCTGCCCACAAGGATTGCCGCCTCTTCAGTGCGCCACCGATGGGCCAACTGTTTCAATAAAGGATTAGTAATCCAGTAGGAACCCCGAGGGTTGGTAGTCCGGTCAATGTCCATAAATCCATCAGCCGTTTGTGCCCATTTGAGGATAATATATGGACGCCGTTTCTCCATGAAGGTGAAGAAACGTCGATTTAGAAAGCGGCCCTCTTTTTCAAGAATATGGGTCACCACATCAATTCCCGCATTGCGCAACCGCTCATATCCACGTCCCGAGACAAGCGGATTGGGATCATCGTTGCAAACCACCACCCGTTTCAACTTCCGTTCAACGATAAGATCGGCACAAGGAGGTGTAAGCCCCTGATGACTGCAAGGCTCAAGATTAACATACAACGTACCTCCCTCAATAAGGCTAGGCGTTTTGCAGTGTAAGATAGCATTCCGTTCAGCATGATACCCACCGTGCTGCTGATGGTAACCTTCTGCTACTATTTGGCCATTGTTCACCACCACACAACCCACCATTGGATTGGGTCGAACATGACCTAATCCATTAAGTGCCAATTGGAGGCATCGAAGCATATAATCATTATCGGAGTACATCATCTGTTGAGGGCAAAAAGCCTCCCTCGCCACGCGGTGAGGGAGGCGCTAGCATTTTGCTATCGTCCAAGCGAACAATTAGTTCTTCTTGAGCAGATCACGAATTTCGGTAAGCAGTTCCTCCTGAGTAGGACCAGCAGGTGCGGCGGGAGCCTCCTCTTTCTTATTGGCCTCTTTCATCTTGTTGATACCTTTGATAAGGAGGAAGATGACGAAAGCAATGATTAGGAAGTCAACACACTCCTGAATGAACGAACCATAGTTCCACATAACAGCAGCCTTGATTTCTTCGCCAGTAGCAGGATCGAGGACAGCCTCCTTGAGGGTTACGGTGAGATCCTTGAATGCACCGTCACCAATGATAGCAGCAAACAAGGGCATAACAATGTCGTTGACTAACGACGAGACGATCTTACCGAAGGCACCACCGATGATGATACCAACAGCCATGTCGACCATGTTGCCTTTCACGGCAAATTCTTTGAACTCATTAAGAAATTTTGACATAACGATAAGGTTTTAAAGGTTAACACTATTTTTTTTGATGTACTGTTCTCTAAGTTCTCAAAAGCCGAATGCAGAGCCAAATTCATTTGAGCTATGCTGAGGTGCGAAGAACGTTAGCACGAAAGTGCTTAACGTTCAATTAGAAGTCGGCATTCTTGGGAGTACGGGGGAAGGGGATAACATCGCGGATGTTAGACATGCCAGTGATGAAGAGTAAAAGACGTTCAAATCCCAGACCGAAGCCACTATGAGGAGCACTACCCCAACGACGAGTATCCAGATACCACCACATATCCTTCATGGGGATATTGCGATCGGTGATAGCCTTCATCAGTTTATCATAATTCTCTTCACGCTGCGAACCACCAATAATCTCGCCAATCTTGGGGAAAAGGACATCCATAGCACGAACAGTCTTGCCATCATCGTTCTGTTTCATATAGAATGCTTTGATTTCAGCAGGATAGTCGATTAAGATAACAGGGCATTTGAAATGTTTTTCTACCAAATAACGTTCATGCTCCGACTGGAGATCGACGCCCCAATAAACAGGGAATTCGAATTTCTGACCCGATTTGGTAAGGATATCAATAGCCTCAGTATAGGGAAGGCGAACAAAAGGATGTTCGAGTACGAAGTTGAGACGCTCAAGCAACTCTTTATCCCACATATCGTTCATGAACTTCAAATCGTCCTGACAATTGTCGAGCGCATAGCGAATCAGGTATTTGAGGAAGTCCTCAGCCAAATCCATATTATCCTCAAGTTCGTAGAATGCCATTTCAGGCTCAATCATCCAGAACTCGGCCAAGTGGCGAGGCGTATTCGAGTTTTCGGCACGGAAGGTAGGTCCAAAAGTATAGATTTTACCCAAAGCAAGAGCACCCAACTCACCTTCCAACTGACCCGATACCGTCAAATTGGTATGCTTACCAAAGAAATCTTGCTCATAGTCCACTTTCCCATCAGCGGTTTTAGGCAAATTGTTCAGATCGAGTGTCGTCACATGGAACATATCGCCTGCACCTTCAGCATCACTACTCGTAATCAGTGGTGTATGAAGATAGAAGAATCCATGATCATTGTAGTATTTATGGATAGCGAAGGCCATATGGTGGCGCAGACGGAAGATTGCGCCATACGTATTGGTACGTGGACGCATATGGGCGATGCTACGAAGAAATTCGGGGGTATGCCCCTTCTTCTGCAACGGATAGTCTTCAGGCGAAGCCTCGCCATAGATCTCGATACTCTCAGCTTGCACCTCTACGCTCTGTCCAGCACCTTGCGAAGCCACTAGTTTACCTACCACATTGAGGCAAGCGCCAGTAGTTACCTTCTTCATCAATTCATCGTCAAACTTAGCCAAATCAACCACCACCTGCAAGTTGTGGATGATAGAACCATCGTTCAGCGCAATAAAAGCAACATTCTTGTTGCCACGTTTAGTACGAACCCAGCCTTTCACATTGATGCTGGTTCCAATCAGTTGTTCAT
The DNA here is from genome assembly GCA_030523765.1 of Bacteroidales bacterium. Classification (GTDB taxonomy): domain Bacteria; phylum Bacteroidota; class Bacteroidia; order Bacteroidales; family P3; genus Colimorpha. The sequence goes on from JAUNHX010000021.1 coordinate 17,182, forward strand.
TGTTGCCCTTCAACAGATGGGCTATTTCGATACGTTTATCCATTATACGATAATATGTTGTAATTCGTTGAATAAATTTTAACTTTCTGTTTGTAGTACTAGTAAAAAGAAAACAGCATAAAGCCACTTCCTCTTATTATTATTTCTTACGATGTTGACGCAATTCGTAGTCGGTCATAAAGCGAGCTATATTCTCCTGTTGGTCACGCTGGCAAACCATCAGCACCCCTTTGTTGGCCGTAACGATATAACCGTCAAGTCCTTGAAGCACAATAGTAGCATCAACCCCAGGGGCATTCACAAGACAATTCTTTACATCGTATGTCATCACATCGCCAGCCAAGATTGCGTTATTGTTGGCATCCTTCCCACTAGCATTGTAGAGCAATTCCCATGTTTCCACATCCGACCATCCAAAGTCGGCCTCCAGCACATGCACATTGCTGGCCTTCTCGATGATACCATAATCGATCGAAATACTGTCAATCCGAGTATAGTTCTGCAACAGCTGTTGCCTATCCACATCGGCTCCCATCCCATGCAATGTATTATATACCACAGGCAAGTATTGGGAGAAAGCCTCTTTCAGTACATCAAGACGCCAAATAAAGATACCTGCATTCCAGAAAAACTCTCCCGTATGGATGAACTGACGAGCCATCTCAATAGGAGGCTTCTCCGTAAAAGTAACCACCTTATGCAGATCGGGTATATCCTTACACGAAGCACTCTCCGAGAATTGGATGTATCCGTATTTGGTATTGGGATTCGAAGGGCGAACACCCACAGTAATAATCCAGTCAAAACGGTTGGCCGCATCGATGGCCTTATTCATCTTTTCAACAAACAAGCGATCACCAAAGATAGCGTGGTCCGATGGTGTTACGATCACATTGGCGTTAGGATTGATGCTCTCTATCACCGAAGCAGCCCATGCTACACAAGGAGCCGTATTGCGACGCATCGGTTCCTCCAGCACCTGATAGGACTCCAAATCGGGAATCTGACTATGTACCCGCTTGCCATAGCCCTCGGCAGTAACGATGATGATATTCTCGCGAGGACAGACCTGAGCATAGCGATGGAACGTATTTTGCAGCATTGATTGGCCATTGCCCATAATATCGATAAACTGCTTAGGATTATTGTTATCACAAAGCGGCCAAAAGCGACTACCGAAGCCGCCCGCCATGATGATACAAAAATTATTTTGATTCATACACTGACCTCCCCTTTAATATGTGGATGAGGATTATAGCCCTCGATCACGAAATCGTCGTAGTCGAAACTGAAAATATCGTGTTTCTCGGGGTTGATGTGCATTGTAGGCAACGGACGCGGATCGCGCGTAAGCTGCAGCTGGCATTGTTCTATATGGTTATTGTAGATATGAGCATCACCCAACGTATGGATAAACTCGCCAGGCTGCAAGCCAGTGGCCTGGGCAATCATCATAGTGAAAAGAGCATAGCTAGCTATATTGAACGGCACACCCAAAAAGATATCAGCACTCCTTTGGTAAAGCTGACACGACAAACGGCCTTGGGCCACATAGAACTGGAAGAGGATATGGCAAGGAGGCAACGCCATCTTGTCTACCTCACCCACATTCCATGCCGATACCAAGAGGCGCCGCGAATCGGGATTCGTCTTTATCTGATCAATCAGCTGACTGATTTGGTCTACACTGCTGCCATCAGCACAACCCCACGAGCGCCACTGATGCCCATATATAGGACCCAGATCACCATTAGCATCGGCCCATTCATCCCATATCGACACCTTATGGTCGTGAAGGTACTTTACGTTAGTGTCGCCCTTCAAAAACCAAAGCAACTCATAGATAATAGAACGCACATGCAATTTTTTAGTAGTAAGCAGAGGAAAGCCTTTTTGCAGGTCAAAGCGCATTTGGTAACCAAACACCGAACGGGTTCCCGTGCCCGTACGATCGCTCTTCGGAATACCATTGCTAAGTACATGTTGCAGAAGGTCAAGATATTGTTGCATTGCGTATCTATATTAATATTTATTAAATTATTTCCATAACGTAATTGTTGCAATTAAATTGTGTGATCTACAATTTTTCCTTTCCCTCACCTTCGTAAACAGACTAATCCTCATTTTGGAGAGAAAGAAGATACCCCGTATATCATTCCTTTTCAAGCCTATCAAAGAAAAAACAAATCGAAGCACCTCAAAAAAACGACTCTCATACTGCATAACCACAAGTATGAGAGCCGAATCAAAAAAGATAATTTTCTAAAAGTGTTTATTGTCGTTTTATCACAAGCGTTCCCATGCGATGCAGATTGATGCTCTTGCTACTAATCGTGTAGAAATAGGTTCCATCAACTGCACCCTCGCCAGCATAGCCCCCCTTGTAGTGATTAGTAGAATATATCTTTTTTCCGTTACGATCAACGATTTTCAGATAAACATCGTCAAGATGTTCAATACCTTTGATATCGAAGAAATCATTGATGCCATCACCATTGGGAGTAATCACATTAGGAATACGCAACTGCGAAGCAGGAGGCACCGGAGTAGGAGCCTTGCTATTGGATGGAACTTCGGCCACCGAAGGACTCTCCTGATTATCGATTGGATGCTCCACAGCCACCGTACTCGTAGAGGGACTCACTGCATTGTTGTTTTCAACCGTAGGGGTAGAAGCCACCTGACGGCGTGAAATGTATACCGCCGAAGGATCTCCCACCAACTGCGACGAACTCGTCTGTTGCTGAGTACTCTTTGTTACCTTAGTAGGTTGTTGTTTTTGAGTAGTCGACACTGGGGAAACTACCTCATGGGTAGACACCAAAGCCTCGCCACTCTCTTGCTGATCCGTAGGCATCGAAGTGGTAGTCACCACTTGCGGCACCACCTCTGTACCTTTGCGATAGGCACTTGGAGGGAATACCACCAACACAGCCGTCACCACTGCTACTGCCGAAGCCAAAGCTATAATAACCTCAGTACGTAGCGATTTCCACGGGCTGCGTTTAGGAGCTTGAGTCTCCATCTGCGAAGCCACCCGCTGCCACAAATCCTCTTGTGGAGCCACCTCCTGTTGTTGGTAGGTCTCTTTCAGCAGTTGTTCAATCTCGCTATAATCGTTCTTTTCCATTGTTTCTTCCTTTTACATCAAGAAGCTAAAAGCCTCCATCATCATTTATTATCTCCCTCTCGATCGGGATTCCTTATATTGTTTCCATGTTTTAAAATCGACCTTCTGGATAGCGCTGCGCATCATTTCGCAAGCACGGTAGTATCGCGATTTCAGAGTCGACTCCGGTTGTTGCAGTTGTTTCGATGCTTCGGCAAACGAATACTCATCGATAGCCACCATATTGAGTATTTCCCTATACATAGGATCAAGCGTTCTCATTGCTTGCTCCACCAAATCGCGCTGTTCCAGTTGGGTTGAGGATGAGGCAACAACCGTATCGTATATCGCCACCGTATCCTCGCTATTGATATCGACATGAACCCTACGGCTGTTGTATCGGATCATATCGAGAGCCCCATTCACCACAATGCGTTTCATCCACGCCACAAACGATTTCTCGTCACCTTTAAAAGTGCCAATCTGTTGGTATATCTTCAAAAACGAATCCACCAGCAAATCATCGGCCTCCATGCGTGAATCAAGATAGCGGAGACATATAGCATACAAAAATCGGTTATACTTATCGTACAACTGCCTTTGCGCAGAGGCATCCTGAAGTCGGCATCCTTCAATAATTTCCTCTATATTCTGTTCCTGATTCACGGCGATATAGACGTTTCAATGCCACAAAAAGTTTCAACGCATTAGTTAAAAATTCTTAACCACCATCTTTTGCACGTGATTTACAGTTCTATATCTATTCGAAATCTTCACCACATAACTACCTGTAGGCAACTGCGACTGAATCATGAAGCCCACCGGACAATTCTCATACGAAGCCACCAGATGTCCACCCAAATCGAACACCTGCACATCTATCGTACCATTGTAACCCTCCACATCCACTTTGAAGCCACCGTCGTTAGGACAAGGATAAATATTCACATCCACACCCTTCCTGTCAGCCGAAGCAATGTTTAGGAGACTCTCATCCACAATAGCCACCGTATATTCTCCCATCGCCATCTTCTTGGTAAGCATATAAGCACCTGCAGTCTGAGCGCTAACCACCTGCCACGGAGCACTGCTCGACCTACGGTAAAGCAATCGTACCGAATCGCGCGACGCTGAACCATGAAGCAGATCGCGGTCAAACTGACCCGAGGCGCCATAGCCAAAGAAACCCCGCACCACATCGCTTTCGTCCATCAACCCTTGCACAGTCCAATAATGGTGAGCCATACGGATAATACCTGGGTTGCCATCCAAATCGGGATCACTCCAATGCAACTCCACAAACAGCCTTGCCGTATCGTTCACCTGACTCGGAGCCACCTTGAAATGAGTCACTTCGTCCGTCACAGTCGACGACTGAGAAGTAAGCGCTATCTCACTGCTAGTAACAGCATCCGAAAAGGTGCGATCAAAATCAACCAGTACCAACTTCGGTTCAAACGGCAACAAAAACGTCTGCTGGGTCGATACCCCATCGAAATCCACCCGTTGCGAGACCCTCCGATTATCGGCCCCCACAAAGGTCAGCGGAATGCGATTACCATCAGCATAGCGAGTAGTATTACTCAGCTTTTGACGCAAAGCCACAGTTGTAGCATATCCTCCTCCCTGTTGCACCGACATCATAGAATCAACATAGAAATCCTGAAAACCAGGACTGAACACATGGAAATCGAAGAAATCGGTAAGATCGGTAGCGCTATAGAACGATAAACTATCGCGGATAGCCGTAGCATTCATTGAAGTGAAAGCGTTACGCTCAAACAATTGCCGCATCGAAGCATAGAACAGACTGTCACCCAGATAGCCTCTCAACGAATGCCATACCACACCCCCTTTATCGTAGGTAGTACTACCATACACATGCTCGTGCGTCTGTCCCTGCAATGCCGTATAGCCACCATCCGTAATATGAGTAGTACGCAATACCGATTCTAAATTATTCTGGTAAAAATCGTTGGCATAATCTTTTCCAAACAGCGCCTCAAAAGCCACCTCCGAAGTAAAGGTAGCGCCCCCCTCGTTAAACCACATCTCATCAGTCGTCTCGCAAGTAACAAGATTACCAAACCAAGCATGACCCAACTCATGAACCGTAGTCGATATACAGAGTTCATGATCCACAGCCGCAATACAATCGTTCACCAACGCAATATTGGTAGCATGCTCCATTGACCCCTTCGTCGTCCCCACATAACCAATGCGACCCCATCTATAAGGGCCAAAACAACGTTCATACATCGACACCACCTCATCGAGCATCTCAAAATAAGAAGCCACCCGCGTGCTATCTTCCATACGGAAAGCAATCGTTGCCGGATAGTTACCATAATAACCCTCCACCATCCGTTCAACCGTATGGAAATCGGCCATTGCCATACCTATCAAATAGGTAGGTAGCGGATTATCGATACGCCAATGAGTAGTTTGGCTTCCATCGCTATTCACCACAGCGCTATCTAGCACACCCGTACACTGCGTAGTCCATCCAATAGGAGAAGTAGTATGAATATAATAGGTAGCCTTATCGTGGAAATTATCACGACAAGGGAAAAGGGTCCTTCCATAGTTATGGGGAGAATCCGAAAACGCCACCCCTAAATTATAATATAAGGTAGCATCCAAATGCAAACCACCCCAACCATACGACTCCACATATCCGTTCGAACGATAGTATACCTGGCAGTTAAAAGTATCGTCCACCCCAATCATACTCGTAGGGAAGAAAAGTAGTGGCATCTGATAATTGAAGTCTACAGCCACCCCGTTAATCCTCACCGAATCCACCATAGCACCTTGTAACTGCAACGCTATCGAATCCTCCTGCTCCAGTAGTCTCATCTCCACCGTAGCACATCCAACCAACTGATTTGCCGACAAATGATTCAAGTCCATCACCAAATCATAGTGTAACACATCCACACTATCGGATACATTTTTTTCATTTCTCGTCGTTTGGGCACCCATTTCAGCACCCCAAAACAGCAACGTCAGCAGTATGGTATATAAAAAACTTTGCTTCATAACTAATTAGTTTATAACAAGTAGTAAACTTCAAACTGCAAAAGTACGAAAAAAAATTTGTACGGAATAAAAAAAAGTATTTATCTTTGCAAAGTGATATCAAAATAATATCACAACAAATCATCCCGGACCAAATGTAAATAAAGCAAATACAGTAACAAATAAAATACACAATTCTTATGGAAACAAATACAGTAAAAAACATTCTTATGGAAACAAATACAGTAAAAAACAATGAGACGAAAGAATTCGTCAAAAAAATGAGCGCAGCCTACAATGGCTTCCTGCATTTATTCATCAACATCGCCATGTTAGTAGGATTCATCTTCATTATCGCAACCCTCATCAATATGGATTGCATGAGCATCACCGTTGCCGATGGTACAACCGAACCTACTGGATGGATAGCCCTTCCCATTTTCCTCGGCATTCTTTTCTTTATCATTTGGATGTTACACCTTGTCGGTCTCAAGATCATACAGCCCAACATGTCGATCGTGCTCACACTTTTTGGCAAATATCACGGCACCGTGCGCGACAACGGATTCTTCTGGATCAACCCCTTCTGTGGACGTCGCAAACTCTCTCTACGAGCACGCAATATGGATGTTGAGCCCATCAAAGTCAACGACCGCAACGGCAACCCCATCATGATCGGACTCGTACTCGTTTGGCGTATTGCCGATACCTATCGCGCTTGTTTTGATGTCGACTCCCATGTAAGCAAAACAGGCAACGGTGCAGAACAATCGCTCAATAGTTTCGACAACTTTGTCAGCGTACAAAGCGATGCAGCTCTCCGTAAAGTCGCCGGCATGTATGCCTACGATAATATGGACAACACCAACGATGAACTCACCCTCCGCAGCGGAGGCGAAGAGATCAACGACCACCTCGAAGAGGAGATCCGCCAACGCCTCAGCATCGCTGGTATCGAAGTTGTCGAAGCCCGCATCAACTATCTAGCCTATGCTGCCGAAATTGCCAGTGTCATGCTTCGTCGCCAACAAGCCAACGCCATCATCGCTGCCCGCGAAAAGATCGTTGAAGGGGCCGTCAGCATGGTCGATCTAGCCCTCAAGAAACTCTCCAACGACAATATTGTCGAACTCGACGAAGAGAAGAAAGCCTCCATGGTATCCAATCTCCTCGTAGTCCTCTGCGCCGACGAAAGTGCCAGCCCCGTCATCAACACTGGCACCCTCTATCAGTAATCCCCTTCAACACAACCATCTAGGGAGGACCTCCTCATAGTCCTCCCCCCCCTATACTATCTCTTTACCCTTTACCAACAAATCTAAATAAACATGTCTGCAAAAAAATCGTTCGTTCTACGCATCGACTCCGATGTTTACGACTCCCTCGAGAAGTGGGCGGCCGATGAGTTTCGCAGCGTCAATGGTCAAATGGAATGGCTTATCGCCGATGCTTTGAAAAAAGCCAAGCGTTATCCCAAGAAAAAAACAAATACCAATAAAGAATCATGAACCCCGAAACAATAGCAACCCAAACAGAGACCTCCCTGCAGTCTATCCTTCATGTCGAGGGACTCTGTAAAACCTTCAAACTGTCGCGCAAGCAACAAAAAATCGAACAAACACAACAATCCCACAAGAAAGCGGTCGACAATCTGTCGTTCGATGCCTTCCGCGGCGAAATCTTCGGTCTCCTAGGCCCCAACGGCGCCGGCAAGACCACCACCCTCCGAATGCTCGCCACCCTCATCAAACCCGACCAAGGCGATGCCATCGTCGATGGTGCCAGCATCGTAAGCCAACCCGATCAAGTGCGAGGCAAGATAGGCTTCCTCACTAGCGAACTCAAACTCGAAGACTTCTTCACCCCCAATTATCTCTACGACTTCTTCAGTCAACTGCATGGCGTCAACCCCGTCGAAGCCGCCACACGCAAGCAAGTCCTCTTCGATCGTTTCGGCATCAGCCAGTTTGCCGAAGTGAAGGTATCCAATCTCAGCACCGGCATGAAACAGAAAGCCTCGCTGGTCATCTCACTGGTCCACAATCCCGAAATCATCATCTTCGACGAGCCTACCAACGGACTCGATGTCATCACCGCACGCACCGTTACCGACTTCCTTCAAGAACTTCGCGATCAAGGCAAAACCATCATCCTCTCCACCCATATTTTCAGCCTTGTAGAACGGCTCTGCGACCGCGTAGGCATCATCATCGATGGTCGCCTCACCCATTGCGACACCCTCCAAAACATCTGCCAAGGACTGTCGCTCGAAGATCGCTTCTTCAATATCTATAAAGAAATCAAAGAAAACGAAAACGAAATCCTTCAGAAAGGAGGTCAGCAATGAAACAATATAAAAACAACACCCTCACCATCATCGGCAAAGAGTGCAAACGCTTCTTCAGCGATCGCTCGCTCGTCTTTACCTCCATTATCATGCCAGGTCTGCTCATCTATCTTATCTACACCTTGATGGGCGATGCCATGAACAAAAAAATGCAAGCCGATCCCAACGACGTGACGGTCATGCAAATCGAAAACATGCCCGCCTCCATCTATCCCTCCATCCAGGAGCTCCCACTCATGATCAAAGAAGGCACCTTCGATCACGATGCCACCATCAACCAGATTGCCGACAAAGAGAACAACCTCATCTACGTCGTCTTCCCTCCCGCCTTCGACAGTCTCATAGCTACCTACAATGTCGCCTCCGGGCTCCCAGCCCCCAACGTACGCATCTACTACAACTCTGCTTGTACCGAAGCCGAGGCTACCTATACCGCTCTGTGTGCCGCCCTCGATGCTTTTGAAAGCTCCAAGGTGAACATCTTCGACATCAACGCCCAGCAAGATCCCAACAATCCCGAAATTTTCAACCAAATCACCGAGGAAGACTTCCTAGGCGATCTCTTCAGCGGCATCATCCCCATGCTTATCCTCATGCTCCTCTTCTCCGGCTGTATGGCTATCGCCCCCACCTCCATTGCTGGTGAGAAAGAGCGCGGCACCATCGCTACCCTCCTTGTCACCCCCCTCAAGCGCTACGAGTTGGCCCTCGGCAAAATCATCGCCCTCTCCTGTTTCGCCCTACTCAGCGGCATCTCCAGCTTTGTTGGTATCATGCTCTCCCTCCCCAAGATGATCCCCACCGACGAGCTCAACCTCAACGCTAATCTTTATACCACCAGCGATTACCTCTGCCTCCTCTTCGCCATCCTCAGCACCACCCTCGTCCTAGTCTCGCTCATCGCCATAATCTCAGCCTACGCCAAAGATGTTAAGAATGCCGGCACCATGGTTACCCCTCTTATGCTCGTTATCATGATTATTGGCCTCACCCCCATGTTCGGCGACGGTGCCCCCACTCAGCTGGCCTACTATCTTATTCCCGTCTACAACAGCATACAGTATATGGCCTCAGTATTCAACCATGTGAATATGATCAACGCCATGATTGTCACAGTAGCCTCCAACGTTGTTTATACCATCCTTGGAGTAGTCTTACTCTCCAAGATGTTCGACAACGAAAAAGTCATGTTCCGTAACTAAACTAACCAAGGAGTCCTCATGGAATCAAACAGAACCCTCTTCTTCATCCTGTGGAGTATTGCTATGTCCCTCTGCATAGGCGGATTCATCTTCGCCCTCATCGTAGTACCCCATATGCCATCCCAGGTAGGCGAAACCTCGTTCAACACCCCCACCTCCCATCTCGAATTTTATTGCTTGCATGGCTTTGCGTTGGCAACCACATTATTGTTTCTCCTCTTTGGCACCCATCCCCATTGGGGCCGCCATCAACGACAATTCAAGAAGAAATGGTTAAAGGGTCACCTTGTCGACCCCAACGGCAATCTCACTCCACGAGGACTCCAACTCTACTATATCGAAGCAGGTATAAGTGCCATCCTCATCAATATCCTCATTCTAAGTATTACCCTCTGCTCCTATCTCAAACAAACGGCCATCCTTCCCTACGTCATGCTAGTAATTATCCTACCCTTCGTGGTTGGCCTAATGGTATATGAGAAGAACTTTCAAAAAAAAAGCATCGAATAGTGCAACCACAAACTAATTTACCAAATTTACCGTTTCATTAGTCCTATGAAAAGAATCACCCTTATTGCCTGCACACTGCTCCTCACAGCTTTAGCTAGCAGCTGCCACCGTCGCAACGACTATAGTCCCAAACCCGAGGCCTATCTCCGTCTCGATATGCCCAAACAAGACTACCGTAAGGTCGACACCCTAGCCCTCCCTTTCACCTTCGATGCCTCCACCGAAGCCGAAGTAAGGATCAAAAAAGATCAACCCCGCGAAAAGTATATCGACCTCTACTACCCACGCTATCACGCCACCGCCTTCCTTACCTACAAAGCCATCCAAGGGAGCCACGAGTGGCAAGCACAAGTCGATACCTCCTACAAATTCCTCACCCAGCATTTCAACTTCTCCTCGGGCGTCGATGAAAAGCAATATGTCGATCCCACCAACAACATCATCGCCTTCACCTATCAACTCAAAGGGAGCAAAGTAGCCTCCACCTATCAGTTCTGGGTAAGCGATAGCACTCACCATTTCCTTCGCGGAGCCCTCTTCCTCGATCAAGCCCCCAACAACGACTCCTTGGCCCCCGTGCTCGACTACCTCCAGCGCGACCTACGTCATCTTGTCGAAAGTGTTCGTTGGCGACCCTAATCTCCCTTCTTGTCAAACCCTCCATTCCCAGCAACCATCATGAAAAAAACAATACTCCTCCTGCTCCTCCTCTCCGTCCTCTCCCTTTCGGCCCAGCAGTCGCAAGTACCTTGGAGTTGGCAAAACCGATGGTGGAACACCTTCCTTGAGCAGTCCATGCTCCCCCTCTACCTCACCTTCCAACCTAACGTAGATATCGAGGAAGGGGGACAAGCCTCCATCAGCCTCACTCCCCTCCTCATCAGCCCCTTACAGAGTAGTCAGCCCATCGTGCCCACCCATTGGAGCTTCCTTAACGACACCCTCCGTTTCGTTCATAGCCAGCTCGGACTGCGCATCACCCTCCGTCTCAACCCTGCCGACACCTCCTTCACCGGCAGCTTCCGACAAGGAATGATGAGTAGTCAGCAGCACTTTGCCTGTGCCGACTCACTCAACACCTATCCCCGACCACAAACTCCCACCGAGCCCTACAACTTCGTCGAAGAGGAGGTCACCGTTACCCGTCGCGATGCGCAAGGACGCGAAGTCACACTCAGCGGTACCCTCACCCTTCCCAAACCGCAGCTCGGCGATACCAAATCACACAAACGACAATACCCCGCCGTACTCCTCGTAAGTGGCAGCGGACAGCAAAATCGCGATGAAGAGCTCTTCAAGCACAAACCCTTCCTCGTCATAGCCGATTATCTCGCCTCTCAAGGCATCGCCGTACTCCGCTACGACGACCGCGGGGTAGGACTCTCACGAGGTGATCTCAGCGAAGCCACCACCTTCGATTTTGCCGACGATGCCGAAGCCCTCTTCCAGTATCTTCGACACCATCCCCGCATTGATCGCCAACGGGTAAGCATCATGGGACATAGCGAAGGAGGCGCCATCGCCGCCATCGTGGCTAGTCGCAATCGCCATGTGCATAGCATTGTCATGTTGGCTGGACCCTCTTGTACTGGACGCGACGTATTGTTACAACAAAACCAATCACTCTTCCTCGCCGCTGGTGTCGATAGCAGCCTCGTCGCTATCCGCATTGCCACCATGAGCGAAATCTTCGACTCCGCCCTCACCGTCAGCCCCGACCGCTATCGCGAAGTCTTCAACCCCATCGTCGAACGCCGTACCGCCACCCTCAGTGACGACGAGCGCCGTGCCATCGGCTTCGATCGTGGCACCCTCTTCGCCCTCGCCCAACAACTCTCCATGCCCTGGATGCACTGCTTCCTCACCACCGATCCCCTCCTCTACCTCCAACGTGTACACTGTCCTATCACCGCCTTCTACAACGAGCGCGACCTCCAAGTCCTCGCCGCTCCCCATGTCGCACGCCTCCAAGAGGCCCTCCTCCAATCCAACCGCCGTTCCAACCCTCAATCCATCAACATCATTATCACCCCTCAACTCAACCACCTCTTCCAGCATTGCCAAGAGGGAACCACCCGCGAGTACCTCGAACTCGAAGAAACCTTCGCCCCCGAAGTGCTCCAGCAACTGCCGCAAGCACTCTTCGGAGTCAACAACCAGTAGTCCCAGTGAGGCCTTCTTCATACTATCAGAATAAAAAAAAATCTTGGCGATTCAAAAAAATTCATTATCTTTGCAGTCGCTAAATCTTATTAATTCAAAATTAAAATAATCAAATATAGATAGATATGTCCAAAACCCTCCTTCTGGGCGACGAAGCAATCGCTCAAGCATTTATCGATGCAGGTGGTAGCGCTATCAATAGCTACCCGGGTACTCCCTCCACCCAGATTACCGAATATGTGATCAAATCCAAAGAGGCTAAGGCAAAAGGTATCGTAGCCAACTGGTGTGCCAACGAGAAGACGGCTCTCGAAGCCTCTATCGGTGTTGCCTATGCTGGTAAACGTGCCATGACCTGTATGAAACACGTTGGTCTCAACGTCTGCGGCGACCCCTTTATGAATGCTGCCATCATTGGCACCAAGGGTGTCCTCGTTGTCGTTGCCGACGACCCCTCCATGTTCTCCTCGCAAGACGAACAAGACAGCCGTTACTACGGCCACTGGGCTATGATCCCCATGCTCGAACCCTCCAACCAACAGGAGGCCTACGATATGGTCTTCTTCGGCTACGAGCTCTCCGAGAAACTCGGCACCCCCATCCTTTATCGTATCCCCACCCGTCTGGCCCACAGCCGTGCTGGTGTTGAACGTCGTGCCGCCCTTCCTCAGAACCCCCTCAGCAGCCCCAGCGACCCTTCCACCTTCGTGCTGCTCCCCGTCAATGCCAAGCGCCTATATCGTACCCTTATCGACAAGCAGGCCGACTTCACCAAGAGCAGTGAAGAATCGGGCTTCAACAAGTACATCCCTGGCACCGACCACAAACTGGGTATCATCACCACAGGTATTGCCTTCAACTACCTCATGGAGAACTATCCTGGAGGCCAATGTCCCTATCCTATCGTTAAGATCACCCAGTATCCGCTTCCCTTCAACATGCTGAACAAACTCTACGACGAGTGCGACGAACTCCTCGTCCTCGAAGATGGCCAGCCCTTCGTTGAAGAGCATATCAAAGGATTCTTAGGCAAAGGCAAGAAAGTTATGGGCCGTCTCGATGAGACCATCCGTCGCGATGGTGAGCTCAACGCCGAGAAGGTAGCCAAAGCCCTCGGAATGAAAGCCGAGCAAGGGGCTGCCGTTCCTGCCGTTGTCACCAACCGTCCTCCCGCCCTCTGCCAAGGCTGCCCCCATATCGACAGCTATGAGGCCGTGATCGACGTGCTGAAGAAATACGAACAAGGCCGTGTCTTTGGCGACATCGGATGCTACACCCTTGGCTTCAACATGGGAGCCATCAACACTACCGTCTGCATGGGTGCCTCTATCACGATGGCCAAGGGAGCAGCCGAAATGGGTGTCTTCCCCAGCCTCGCAGTGATTGGCGACGGTACGTTTGGCCACAGCGGTATGACTGGTCTTCTCGACTGCGTCAACGAGAAAGCCAACGTCGTCGTAATGATTCTCGACAACGATATCACCGCTATGACCGGCGGACAGCCTTCGAGTGCCAACATGAAGCTCTTCAATATCTGCAAGGGCCTCGGTGTTGATCCCGACCACATTCGTACCATCGTGCCTCTCAAGAAGAACCACGACGAATTTATGAAGATCCTCGAAGAAGAGATCGCCTACAATGGCGTCAGCGTCATTATCCCACAGCGTGTCTGCATCGTTGAGAACAAGAAACGCATTGCTAACAATAAAAAATGATCATCCCCATGAAAAAAGACATCATACTTTGCGGCGTAGGCGGTGACGGTATTGTCTCCGTAGCCAAAATCATATCCGACGCAGCCCTCAACTTAGGTCTCAACGTCAAGCAGAGCGAAATCCACGGTATGTCGCAGCGTGGTGGCTCTGTCTTCTCCCACCTCCGTATCAACAGCGATCCTATCTTCGCCGACGTGATCCCCGAAGGCAAAGCCGACATCATCCTCAGTTCCGAGCCTATGGAGGCCCTCCGCTATCTGCCCTTCCTGAGCAAAGAAGGTTGGGTTATCACCAACAGCGATCCCTTCATCAATATCACCAACTATCCCGATATCAATGATGTGATGGCCGAACTGAAGAAGGTACCCCACTGCGTTGCTTTCAACGCTAGCGAGATTGCCAAAGAGCTCAAAGCTCGTAGTAATATGGTCCTCCTAGGTGCTGCCGCCCCCTATCTCGATATCGAGTTTGCCGAACTCGAGAAAGCCATTGCCGCCATCTTTGGTCGCAAAGGCGAAGAGGTTGTCAACACCAACATCGCTGCCATCCGTGCTGGTCGCGATGCTAAATAATGGTATCAAACCTATTCAACCCTTACCAAAGGCACCTCAAGGAGAGGTGCCTTTGTTTATCTCTCCGCCATCCGCCATCATCATTCCCCGATGTATACCCATCACCATCGCTAACCCCTTCATCCTTTATTAATTATAAACAAATAAGAACAGATTATGTTACCTATAGGAACAAAAGCACCCTATTTTGAGGGCACCGACGAAAATGGCAACAGCGTAAAGCTAACCGATTTTGCTGGCAAGAAACTCGTACTCTATTTCTATCCTAAGGATAGCACCCCGGGATGCACTGCCGAAGCCTGCGATCTTCGTGACAACTACGAACGTTTCCTCCATCTAGGCTATGCCGTTCTAGGCGTCAGTCGCGACAGTGCCGCCTCTCATCAACGCTTCATCGCCAAATACAGTCTGCCCTTCCATCTCATTGCCGACACCGAGAAAACCATCCTCAAAGCCTACGAAGCTTGGGGGATCAAGAAAATGTATGGTAAAGAAACCGAAGGCACCCTGCGTACCACCTATGTCATCGACGAGCAGGGCATCATCATCGATGCCATTGGCAAAGTCAATACTAAGAACCATACAGCCCAGCTGCTCACCGACTAGTCGCACCCTTCTCTACCTTCTATAGGTAACCTCTAAAAATTCCACGTATGAAAAGGAATAATAATAACCATACTTTCAGTGCTTTTGGATTGATTTATGCATCTTGCTCAGTTTCACTCAGTCATATAGCCCGCTATACTCCTTCGTTCAACGGAGCAATCTGCTATAAATCTTCTCCAAAATCACATTGAAGCAATTTTTAGAGGTTACCTATAAAAAAACAAGCGATCTGCAGGAATTCCCACACGGGACCAGCAGATCGCTATCTCTTTTGTAGCGATGAATAACAAAGAACACTATCTACGCACCACACACCGGGCCACTCCCCCGCGCAGCCGATCCTTGACAAAATAGATGCCCTCAGGCAAATGTGAAAGACTAAGGGTACTGATGCCTTGCTCCACCTGATATTCAGCAACAATACGCCCTTGCGTATTCACCACTATCAGCCATGTGGCAGCATCGGTCGATACACACACCTTGTCTGCCGTCGGATTAGGCCATAGCTGAAGATTTGCCAGCGCCGGACGGTCGATTGCCACCGAACTCCCCTCGGTAAAGAACTGGTGTATCACATCGAAATAATCAATATCATAGCGGTTATCGTTCACATACCATGTATGAACGCCCCCTATCACCTTGATATGTTGTAATGGGGCATCGCCGACATAGGTATAGCGCACAAAACGGAGACCATCGTTACGCAGATCAGGCAGCGTATCAATCGTCGGATCGCCACTGCAGTGATTGACCCCCTTCCAGTAATCGATCACCGACGCCACTCCCAATCCCAGATTGCCAAAATACTGCGAGTTGCCATCATATCCCACCACCGGATCGGCCGTACCGTGAATATGGAGCATCTTCACTGGAACGCTAGCCGTTTGGTTGGCCATCTCATGCGAGATAAGGCCACTCACTGGAGCACAGGCATTGATACGATCGCCATGCTCTATAGCCATACGGTGACTCATAAATCCACCCATCGAGAAGCCCGTAAAGAAGAGACTGTCAGTATCAACCGGATAGTGGGCTGCCAGCGTATCATACAGCGCCATCAAGAAACCCGCATCATCAACCGAGCCATTGCCTAGACCCGCGTTCCACATATTCCCTATCCCACCATTCAACGCCTGCGGAGCCACCATAATCCACTGGTATCTGTCGGCCAGCTGTTGGAAATGATACTCATTGTCAAGCCGTGTAATATTATCGCCCAAGCCGTGAAGGAAAAACACGATGGGCACATTTCTATCACAGCCTGTAGGGGTTTTAATGATATACTGTCGCTGCTCCTGTTGCCATTCAAAATAGCTTATCTGAGCACTTAGCGTACCCGTCAGCAGCAAACACATAACAAAGCAAAATCTCTTTCTCATTTTCATATCTATAATTGTATCTTATGGTTAAACAAAAAAAATTACTAACGCTCCTTCAGCTTCAGCGCATTCAGTCGTGCCACCTTCAGTTGCAAATAAGAGAAATCGCCATCAAAACGATTATAAGTCTCCTTCAGTGGCTCCTCGTGTTCAAGGAAATAGGCCGTAAGTAAATCCAACTCCTCATAGTCCATCACCTGATCCGGATCAATCAATCCTTGCTCCACCGCCTGGAAGATATAATCCTCCACCGTCCCCACCGATCGGCCCACCTGCTTGGCAATCTCCTCGATCGTGTTGCCCGACACAAAAAGGCTGATAGCCGACATCCTCACTTGAGCCGACTGTTCCCTCATCGACGGCTTCACCAGCTCCTGCTGCCGTTCTATCAACAAGCCCTGTTGTTGGCAATAGTTCTCAATAATATTTAGGATCTCCTGCCCATAGCGTTGCACCTTCGTCTTGCCAATGCCTTTAATCTTCGCCAGGGCTTCGAGCGAAGTAGGTAACTCATTGCATATATCGAGCAACTGCTTCTGGGTGAGGATCTGAAAAGCCGGCACCCCCAGTTCGCGATAGCATTCCTTACGCCATATGCTCAGCATTGGCACCAACCGCGGATGAGCCACCGAAGCATACACCTCCGACAGATCCCCCTTTGAGGCGGTCCGTTTGGCTTTGCGGTTCCCTTTCCCCTCGCTCGCCAGCTGGTAGTCCACCTTGGCCTGCTGGTAGGAGGCCATATCGAACCCCTTCTCAGCTACACAGCGAAGGGTAGCCAACTGAATACCCAGTCCATCGGATAGCGCAGCAGCATACTCATCCAAGTCTTTCGCCACCCCCTTGTCGTTCACCTCTACCGAAAGGAGTGGCAACACACGAGCACTGATCGACTCCAGCTGATCGCGGAAATAGACCGCCGCCTTCTGAATCCGTTCCAAGAGTAGCGCATCCTGCTGATTGTCGCCACATTGCTGTCGTATCAACAACAGCTGACGGTGAAATTTCTCCGATACCTCGAGCAGCTGCGGGAGACTCTGATGGTCGATCTCTGTCAGCGTCGCCGCATGCTTCGGATAGATATTGCGCAGACGCGAATAGAAGAGCCTGTTCACCCTCCCCAAGGCATGTTGTAAAGTCGTCACATCAAACAGCTCGTTGATCAACGAAAAGAAATACTGCGTCTGGCAGCTCGGCAACTGCGACTCCACCAACTGAGGATCGGGGAAGCGATCCACGAACGACGACACATCCTCGTCGCTGAAACGACAGTTGATCGATATCGGCGTCGAGAGCACCAACCCCTCAAGGGTACGACAGCGACTCAGCGCCACATATACCTGTCCGTAGGCAAAAGCGGCCCCCGCATCGATCACCACCCTGTCGAACGTCAGTCCTTGCGCCTTATGTATGGTAATAGCCCAAGCCAACCGCAGTGGATACTGTTCAAAGGTGCCATCCACCTGCTGTTCAATCTGGTTGTTATCGGGATTGATCTCATATTTGATATTCTCCCATTTTTCAATGCCCACCGCGATCTCGTTGCCCTCCTCGTCTGCCACCACCACAGCCTCCTCGGCAAAGCCCACCACCGTACCAATCTTACCATTATAGTATCGGTGTTGCGTATCGTTCTTGAGGAACATCACTTGCGCCCCCTTCTTCAGCACTAGTCGTGTGCTAGTAGGCGCCGAGCTTTCGGGGAAATTGCCTTTCACGATAGCGGTAAAGGTATACGGTTTCGACGACAACTCAGCCAGTTTGGTCTCATTGATACGATCCGACTGGTGGTTATGGGTCGTCAAACGGATATAATGATCCTCCTCGGGGGGATCAAAATTGGGTATATAACGCATATTCAGCCGTTCGAGGGTCGTCTTATCGAACCGGTTGTCGCGTATATTGTTCAGCAAGTCAACAAAGCGCTGCTCCTTCTGTCGGAAAATGGTGGTCAGCTCGATGGTAACATAGTTCAGCTGTTGCAACGCCTTGCTATGGAAAAAGAAGGGCGACGGGTATACCTTTTCCAGATAAGGTTTCTCGTTCTCGGTCACCACCGGAGGTAACTGTTGCACATCGCCAATCATCAACAGTTGCACCCCACCAAAGGGGCGACTCGAATGGCGATACTGACGCAGTGTATGATCCACCGCATCGAGCAAATCGGCCCGCACCATCGATATCTCGTCGATGATCAGCAGTTCGAGGGTACGTATAATCTTGATTTTCTCCTTGCGGAGCTTACGCTTGTATTCAGGCAGCTGGTATTCCGTCTTGAGTTCTGGCACATCAGGTAGGTAGGGATCAAAAGGCAGCTGAAAGAAGCTATGTATCGTCACGCCTCCCGCATTCACTGCCGCCACACCCGTAGGGGCCACCACCACGTTTCTCTTCTTAGCGTTAGCCACCATATGCCGCAAAAAAGTAGTCTTTCCCGTGCCAGCCTTACCGGTAAGGAAAATACTAACATTGGTCGAGTTGATATACTGTTCGGCCAAAGCTATCTCGCGCGTCGTTGTCATAGGCGGGAAAAAAGAGGATCCAACAGGATTACGATATAGGAACCCTACGATCAATACCAAACGTCATAGGACTCACCTTCAATACGGGGGCAAACTGCAGCCGTTTCCATTCGTTGATCTTCACCTTACGGATCACCTCCCGTACCGTATCGGGATCCTTGCCTTCGGCCACGATCTCATCGAACGACATTTCCTCTTCGATATGCATCTCCAGTATCTCGTCGAGCACCCCATAATCGGGCAGCGAGTCGGAGTCTTTTTGGTTGGGCCGCAGCTCGGCCGAGGGAGCCTTCTCGATGGTATGGCGAGGAATCAGCTCGCGTTCACGGTTCATATATTCCGACAGTTCATAGACCTCCGTCTTATACAGATCGCCAATCACCGAGAGTCCGCCGCAGCTGTCACCATACAAGGTGCCATAGCCCATAGCAGCCTCACTCTTATTGGTGGTATTCAAGCAGAGAGCACCAAATTTGTTAGCATATGCCATCAAAATGGTACCACGGATACGCGCCTGCATATTCTCCTCCGTCACATCCTCACCCCTTTCGCCAAACACCGGTTTCATCGCGTTGCGCAGCTCACCGAAAATATTAGCAATAGGCACAATATCATATTTCACCCCTAGGTTGTTAGCCAAATCCACAGCATCCTGTACCGAATGGTCGGTACTATATTGCGAAGGCATCAAAATGCCATGCACATTCTCCGGACCCAGTGCCTCAGCAGCGAGAGCGCATACCAGTGCCGAGTCGATGCCACCCGATAAGCCTAGTACCGCCCGCGTTTGATGGTTCTTCTGGAAATATTCGCGCACCCCCATCACCAGTGCCTTATGCACCAGCGCCACCGGCTCAGGCTTCTCATCATCGTAGGGTGCCAGCAGTTGTATATCCACACTCTGGCTATACTCCTCGAAATAGGGGAACTGACACAATACCGATCCAGCCGCATTGATCACCATCGAACCGCCAGCATAGAGATAGCTGCCCTCGCCACCAATACGGTTACAGAACACCATCGCACTATTCAGCCCCTCCACAATCTTATGCATACGGTAGCGCGTACTGAACGGTTTCTTATAGTCGAAGATATTGCAGCCACAGCATATCACCAAGTCAGGCTGTTCCGCATGACTCTTCGTCAGCTCCTTCAAATCCTCATAGAAGCCGATAGCGATCTGCTGCTCCTGGTATTGAATGGTCTGCACCCCTTCGCCTCTCACAAAGTATTTCTGCTCATCGGGGTTGAGGTATTTCTTCGTGATGATACCCCGAATAGCGTTATTCTGTACAAACACTATTGCATTGCACAGCCCCTTATCCTGGATCTGCAAAGGCATACCCACCAAGAAAGCCCTATGCTCAGAGTGTTGCACCAGCTCCTGCAAGGCAGCCTGAGCCCGCTTTTGGATATCGGTATAGGCGATAGAGCCATAGAGAGGATAGCCACAGAGCGTAGAGGCCGGAAATACCGTCAAGAGAGCATCCTTGCTTTCCGGAGTATCGAGTTCATTGAGAATCCACTGCAAATTATCCTCAGGGTTATTTGTCACGATGTTGTGCTGTACAATATGTATATTCATGCTATTTTAATTTTTTGCTGTTTCACATTCACCGACGCTATCATCAAAGGCATCAGCATTTTGTGCTACTATCAAACCATTAGCGGCCCACTAGTAGCCGATGCAAATGTAAGAAAAAAGTGCAACACGGACGAAATTATTTTTATCCCAACAGTTCATCCCGATCAGTCGATACCAAGTAAGGTTGCTAGATCAAGGCAATATGAAAAACGATAGGAATTGAAAATTAAGCGGCTTTGCCGCTTGACGTCTAGGCGCCAAAAACGCTTGGAATTGAAAAATGACAAATGACAAATGACATTTTTGGGGGGATAAAAGAAAAATGGCCGTCTTCACAGAGGGCCATTCCCAATTAAAACTATTAACTTATTTATTTTGAAAATCGTCGCAATCTAAAGGTAACCTCTAAAAATTCCACGTATGAAAAGGAATAATAATAACCATACT
>JAUNHX010000048.1 GCA_030523765.1 Bacteroidales bacterium
GCCCGGAAAACCCGGAAGATCCGGAAGATCCGGAAAAGCCGGAAAAGCCGGAATATCTGGGACATTTGGGAAATCCGGCCCCCCCCCTGGCAGGCTTCCTGTGGTAGCTTTAATCCGTAAACAGTAAACTGTAAACTTTTTTGGGTCGCTTCGCTCAAAATCTTAAGAAAATCTTATTCAAAATCTTACAAAAATAGGCTCGAAAATCTTTCTGATTTTCTTGGAGGGGTTCGATGGGGCCAAAGGGGCAAATGAGGCTAATGAGGGGGGGGAACTTCAAAGGCTCTCAACTTTTATCTATAAACTGACATTAAACTCTACACCTTAAACTGTAAACTGTAAACTATTTTTCGGGGTCTTTCCCGCTGAAATGGGCTGAAAGCGCTGACTTTTCACATGCAGGCATGTGGGCTACGCAGGCAGGATTCTTGGGACATCCGGAAGCTCCGGAAAAGCCGGAATATCTGGGACATTTGGGAAATCCGGCCCCCCCTGGCAGGCTTCCTGTGGTAGCTTTAATCCGTAAACAGTAAACTAATTTTAATTGATTATTAGTTTTTTGACGGTGGTGGGAGTTTTGATTAGGTAGAGGCCACGGGGATAGCTGCTTATGTTGATTTGGGTGGTGCCTGCGGGGTATTGGGCTATGCGAGAACCACGGAAATCGAGGAGCTCTATGGGGCCTTCTGCTCCAAGGATATGGAGGGTGGTGGAGGCGGGATTGGGGTAGAGGGAGAGTTGCTGGGGGGTGTAGACTGAGGGGATGTCAACATTCATATATTCGTAGCATCCTATATCGACACGTCCATTGCGTGAACGTTGGAGTCCATCGAGGTCGTAGCGGGGGATACTGCTGCGATTGGTGTCGGCAGCATCACGGAGGGGAGAATCGGCTAGAAGGCGATAGCTATAATCCTCGTCTGTGAGGCCTCGAGAGGTGAGGGGAAGAGTGAAATGGGGTGCGTTGGAGGCACCACTATTTTCTGAGATAAGGAGGATATTGCTGTTGCCCTCGATGATGGCTGAAGGATCATCGATAGCAGAGAAGAAGATATTGGTATCGCTGCCCGAGATGGCTGTATCGTTGTTCCAGATGACGGTATTGCGGATCTTGGTGCTGTTGGAGGCGATGATACCTCGTCCATTGTTGCTTACGATGGTGGTGTTGACATAGGTGCCTCCTTCGGTGGCATCGGCACCATCACCGCTGTTGTGAGCAATCAGAGAACTACCAATAGTGCCCCCTTTGCTGATGACAGCAGCTAGAGCAGTGTTGTTCTCTATACGGCAGTAGTTCAAGGTTCCCCCTTCGATTTGTACAATCTGCGAGGTGGGAGCTTCATTGTGGTGGATACGACAATACTCCATATTATGATTGGTGAGATAGAGGATAACGCCTTCCTCTTCGGCTACATTCTCAGTGATCTCACAGTTGTAGAACTTCACATTGCTGGTGGTATATCCTAATGCAATATCGTTGCTGCGACTATGGCGTAATGAAAAGCCATCGATATTGATAGTCTTGCTACCCCCTGTAGAGGAGAAAAGGGGACGAGCATTGCTGCCATCGAGGATAGAGGGATGACCCGTGATACGCTGATCGAGAGCTGTTTCATTGCCCACAAAACCTCCATAGAGCGAGATGCCGGGATAGAGCGGGAAGGCTACTGTTCCAGTAGTATCACCGTAATAGGTGCCCTCTTTAACCCATACATTGCCAGCGCCTTCGACATTTTGTAAGAGCATGGCGCCATTGAGATTAGAGGTGGCATTGTCCCACGAAGAGCCATCGCCCGTGCCATTTTCTGATACATAATAGGTTTCTTGCAATGGAGCTAAACCGCTAGGTTGAATATTGATTACACCTCCTTGTCCTGTGGTATAACCATTCAGATTGGTGAGGGTGTAATAGCCATCCTGATAGCCACTCCATCCGAAGTTGAAGTGGAACTTGTTCTGACTCTGACGATATCCATCGCATACAAAAGCGTGTCCCCCTGCTGTGGAGTAGCCCCGATAGAGGACGGGACGATTGTTATCGAACTCGTTGCGAAGCATCTCCTTCCAAGTCTCTTCACCTACGCTAGTCATATAGATCATCTTGGAGTCGAGGTAACCAAAATGGTACAAGGCAGCAGGCACATCTTCTGTATGGGCACCACTGCCATCAGTATTGCCCGCATGTTGATAGTTCATCGATACTGCGACACCACAGTGATAGCAGAGAAGCGAAACGGCATCCTGCTCAGCCTGAGGTGAGTAGTACGATACAGTGGTAGGCATATTGGCATAGTCGTACACCACCGAATCGTGGTTCACCTTGAGACGTCCATATACACTATGACTATAGGCACTATAACCGAATCCAGTAGAGGGGTATTGCCAGTAGCGGATAATCTGAGCCATCGAGGTGGCCACACAACCTGTATAGGCATGTCCTCCGTAGCCTCCCGAATAGGCGGGGCAGTAGTTGTTATAGCCTGCTCCTTGATCCCATCGAGTGGAGACGAGTGCGCTCACATCCTTAGTACCCTTCTTGTTATAGAAAGAGGCATCGTTGTTTTTGAGGGCTGTCCATTCTTGCACCGCTTCATCAGAGTGATAACTTTTTTGACCCGAAACATGGGAGTGGATGATGGCAGCTATATCGCAACGATAAGCATCGAGCCATCCAGCAAAATTGCAACTCAGACGTGAGGTGTCGTAAACGCCATTGAGGGAGTAGCCAAGAATAGGTTCAACCTCATCGTCGCCACTAACTAGGATGAATCCCTCGTTGTCGATATTATACACATAGATAGCAGGATAGAGGTTGTCATCTGTTTTCGTTATCGATCCCGTGAGTTGATCGGCTAGGGTAAGAGATGCATGAGTTTTCCCCTGCATGATCAGATAATTACTTGCCACCAAACGGGCTGTTTTTTCACCTACGGGCATAGCAGATGCGAGTCCGCAGCCCATTACCATGAGAAGTGTTGCAATAATAGTTTTTTTCATTGGATCTTTGTGCGTTTTTTCAATATGGGGATGTTATGATTATTGATAACTAGTTCTTTAAAAAATTATCAACAGTGTTGAACACGATGTCGGCACGAATAGCGAAGGCCTCTTGACTAGCAAATCCTACATGGGGCACACAAACGCAGTTGGGGGCCGAAAGCAATGGATGATTCTTATCGAGAGGAGGTTCCTTTTCATAGACATCGAAGGCAGCGCCAGCCAGTTTCCCATTTTGGAGTGCTGTTGCAACAGCATCGATATCAGTTACATTGCCACGAGCGGTATTGATAAGGATAGCCGTAGGCTTCATCATCGCTAAATGGGAGGCAGAGATCATATGCTTAGTTTCGTTGTTGAGGGGCACATGGAGCGTCACGATATCGGAATGGCTTAGTAATGTTGGCATATCCACATACTTAGCACCCAAGGTCTCTACCTCGGGACGATGACTGCGGCTATAGGCTAATACGTTGCAACCAAAGGCTTTCAGCAAACGGATAGTGGCAGTGCCGATGGCTCCCGTACCTATCACACCTACTGTCTTACCCTTGAGTTCTCTTCCTACGAAAGCACCACGACTTCCCCCTTGACGGAGAGTGCCATCTAGTTCGGTGATCTTGCGAAGCACATCGATCATCAGTCCTACAGCCAGTTCGCTAACAGCAGTAGTAGAATAGCCCGCAGCGTTAACTACCTGGATATGATGTTGGTCGCAGTAGTCAAGATCGATATGATCAAGGCCTGTGAAGGCAACCGATAGCAGACGCAGTTGGGGACACTGAGCGAGAACCTCAGCCCCAAGACGGATATTGGAGATGACAACCACCTCAGCATCGTGCATACGCTCAACTAAGGTGTTGGCATCCTCTTTGCGATCCATATAATAATTAAATGTGCAGTCGAGCGACTCGTAATGCTTTTTAAGCTCTTCAAAATGTTCTTTAGCAATGCCTAATGGCTCAACACAAACTATCTTCATAGCGTTCATTTTATAAAATTGATAATATATAACGAGAAAGTTGATATTTTAGTGTGACTTTTGTCTTCTTTTTTGGAGGAAAAGAATAGACCTCTTTTGTCTTGGTGGAGAAATTTTACTGTTATTTAAAGGTAACCTCTAAAAATTCCACGTATGAAAAGGAATAATAATAACCATACTTTCAGTGCTTTTGGATTGATTTATGCATCTTGCTCAGTTTCACTCAGTCATATAGCCCGCTATACTCCTTCGTTCAACGGAGCAATCTGCTATAAGGTGTGTTCTATAAATTCCACATTTTCAAAAAATAATCATTCACATGAGTGAGCCCCAATTTTTCAGCGCTTTTGTCCGTATTTCGGCATCTTTCCGCTTGTTAGTCGGTTACAATGCACCGCATTGCGCCCTCCTTCCGCACGAAAATCTGCTCGAAATAAAAACAAAATCGCACGAAAGCAATTTATAGAACCCACCTTAAATCTTCTCCAAAATCACATTGAAGCAATTTTTAGAGGTTACCTTAAAAAAAGAGGACTTCTGCCTTTGGGGTAGAAGTCCTCTGATACGTAGATGGTTTTCCAATCAAGGTTGATTATTTATGATCCTCGTGGAATTTCTCCAAACGATATTTGAGATCGGGGAACTGATCGCGTTGAACGAGGGCTACGCAGGCACGGATACCTTCGCGGGTAGAACCAGTGATATCGAGGCTGATAGCACTGATACCATAACGGATAAGTTCGTTGAGGAGATCGACCCCCGTGAAGCCGGGATAGCAGAATGTGAAATAGAAGCCATCACCAATAGGTTCGCCCATGTCCTTATCGTAAACGATGGTGAATCCGTTGTCGGTGAAGAGCTGTTTCATGATATGAGCCTTCTCTCCATATTCTTTGATGTCTTTCACGAAATTGAAAGTGCCATCGTTAGCCCCTTTGAGCATAGCAGCCATAGCGTATTGTACGCTGTGAGCAGTACCCGAAGAGAGGCAGTAGAGAGTACCAAAGATCATGGCACGTCCCAGCTGCGTCTGACTATAGTAGCGACCCAGATCGGGGCATTCCTTATTGAAGAGGGCAGGGGAGACCACCATCATGGCAATACGTTCGCCCGCATAGCTAAACGATTTCGATCCAGAGATCATCAGCACATAGTTATCAGTATATTTCGCAACAGTAGGCTGATAGGGAGCCTGTCCAGGAACAGAATAATCCTTGCGAAAGTCCATCAAGAAATAGGCATCATCTTCGAGTACCACCACACCATATTTGTTGGCCATCTCACCAATAATCTTGAGTTCATGCTCAGTGAAGCAGAACCAAGCGGGGTTGTTGGGCGAAGAGTAGATGAGGCATGCTACATCACCATCTTTGAGTTCCTCTTCCAGTTTTTCACGCAGTTTGTCGCCACGATAGTCGTAAACATCGAACGTCTTCATAGGGATACCCAGCACACGGCACTGTTGTTTCTGAACGGGGAAGCCAGGATCGATGAAGAGCACCTTCGTCTTTTTGGCATCATAGCGGGTGAGGGTAAGGAAGGAAGCAAAGCCAGCTTGCATAGAGCCAACAGTAGGCACGCAGCAATCGGGAGTGACATCGATATCGAGGAAATTCTTGATAAAGCGAGCAGCCTCCTGCTTGAAGTCGGCCGTACCATAGATTTCGGGATAGATAGAAGCGACGCCACTTTCGAGGGCTTTGATTTGAGCTTGCACACCTACCTGAGCAGCGGGAAGGCCAGGAATACCCATCTCCATCTTCACAAATCGGATATCGGTGGCTTTTTCAACGTCCTGGATCATTTTACGCATTTCACGGATCGAGGCACGGCCAGGATTGGCTATTTTATTCTGTTGGGCTATCTTATCGATAACTTCTTTTTGGATTGGTATTTGGGTCATAGTATTGTTTTTAAATTTTGAATATATTGATTCTTAATTTTTCTTTTCCTAGACGGGATGCGTTACTTGATGCGTACACCCCAGTCTTTGAGTTTGTTGACATTGATGGGGGTTACCTCACGGATGATGCGATACACCTCCTCCTTCTCCTCCATCGGGGCGGGGGTGAAGATGCTCACAATCTCGGCCATCTTGACATCGATAAACTGGGTAGTAGAGAGGAGATTAGTACGAGCCTTGTGGACTGTTTGAATATCACGAAGAGCATCAATGATATTGGCCCGGGCTGTTTTTTGATCTTTGGTCATCATATCGAGTCCCAGTCGATGGTATTTATAGTAGGCAGTATGTAGCGCTTCGTAGGTAGAGTTTACGTGGTTTTCTTGGAACCAATAGCGTGCCTTCTGTCCGTTTTCCATTCTCCATCCGCGATAGGTGGAGGAGCCTGTGGCTGAGGCAGCGGTAAGACAGATGGTTTGAGCCATTTCGTAGAACGACTGCCCTCCGTTCATACCATAGGAGTCGAAATAGATACCTAGCATAATATAGACATAATAGGCTAAGGTAGAGGAGAGGTTATCGAAGAAGGTGTTGGGATCAAATTCGAGGGCATTGTTCTCATTGTAAGAGAATTGGAAGTCGCCATTCTCGATATAGTTGAAAAGACCGGTGGTATAGTTGCTGTTATAAACCGGACGGCGGAGCATCACAGAGATTTGTCCCTCATAATCAGTAGCCGAGGTACGTTTATTGAGGATGATAGAGATGGAGCATTCGAGCTTTTCGTTCTCTTGGAGGTCGAGGTTGGTCCATTTGCGATTGTTCACAAAGGTTTGGATGGCCTCCTTCATAGTCTCAAAGATTTTGGTATCGGAGGTTTCGTAGGCTTGTGTAGTGGTTTGCAATTTTTGATAATTGACCGCTACCGCACAACGGAACTCTTGTGCTAACAGAGTGCCGCACATGCTGATAACCATTAGGATAGAGATCAATTTCCTCATTTTTGCATATTATTTAGCTTTTGCAAAGATACATCTTTTTTATTGAATGCCAAAAAGTATTTTTTAATGTGCTCATCGGGGTTGGGTGGCTTTGCTTTTGTAAGCTCGTGTAGGTGGATTCCCTTGGAATCCGTGTAGGCGCTTCGCTCGTGTAGGGCTATTAGTTTACAGTTTATCGTTTACAGTATACAGTTTACTGTTTATTCTTTGTTTTTCGTAGCTGTGCTACTCTGATTGGGTCGGCCTAACGGCCTCAAAATCTTAGAAAAATCTTATTCAAAATCTTACAAA
>JAUNHX010000049.1 GCA_030523765.1 Bacteroidales bacterium
AGCCAATTGATTCTTTCAGTATTTTCAGTTTTTTCCATGATTTTACAAATTTAAAAGGGTTTTAAAAAAAGCTGCCGCAGGGTTTCAGGGCCCTAGAACTTGCCTGCGGCAGCCTAGCTTTAAACTTTAAACTTTACACTTTAAACTTTAAAGTCTAGTCGTCCCCCAGCTGTCCACCGCTAGTGCCGAAGGTGGCCACATAAGAGGCGTCGGCGTTAGCCGTGAAGGTGATGGTGCGGGAGGTCTCGCCATTGCTCCAGCGGGAGAAGACGTAGCCCTCGTTGGGGGTTGCCGTGAGGGTTACGGTGCTGCCCTTGGCTACGGTGCCGCCGCCCGTTACGCTACCCATCGCGCTGTCGTTGGCCGTAGCGGTGATGGTGACGTTGGTGGAGGATTGCGAGCCGCTGCCCGAGGTGCTGCCGCCCGAGGGAGAGTTACCCGAAGGAGTGGCGTTCGCATTGGCGTTGTCACCGACGTTGACACCGCTAGATAGAGAGCGGACCACCTTCGAATAGTACTTCTCACCGCGCGAGTTCTCACCAGCGATGTTGTAGACACCGTCGAACTCCAGATCGAGAGCTTCCACCTCATTTTTGAGGCGCATACAAGGGAGGAAGTTAACCACTACCTTGTCCAACTGATTGAGGCCCGCCTTGTCGGGGTCGCTCTCACTGGTGCCGCGAGTCTTGATCGAGAAGATGCCCAGATTGGGGAACTCAACCGAGTGGCCGTTGAGCAGGAAGTTCTCGATGCACTGAGCCAGAGCCACCACAGTGGCGCTGATGTAGGCCTTAGGCACTACTGAGTTGGCGGCGCAGTAGTCAATAATTTCATCGCTACCCATCGTGGTGTAGCGGATCGGACGCAGAATATAAGCGGGCGTGATAGTGCCGCTGTTGTCCTTGTTGAAGACATTCTGCTGCTGTGCTTTTACAACAATTTTACCCATAGTTAAATCTTTTTTTAGGTTTTGTTGAATAAAAAGTACTGGGCAAAGAAACTTTTGGAAATCCTGAACCTCGGTGAAGCCGAGCTTGAACTGCCTGCGAATTCTTTTCATCGCATTTCATCTGTTAGATGAACAAAAAATGTGCCAAAGAGGGTGCTGTACTAGGATGTGACATAATGACACAACGGCACTAACGGAATAAATGGTATCTCTATGACAGATATGCACTAAGTCCTAGTACAGCCCATGGTTAGTAGGTATAAAGCAGATAATCGGGCAGTTCAGCCTCGCTAGTGGGAGCAGGCTTTAAACCGAAATTGTTGCTGCTGCGCTCAGAGAATCCAGGGGCGATAACCTCGATACGAGGGTTCTGATGGTTGCATCGAAGCCGTTTGTAGTAAAGCATTACCTCTTCGAAAGCCGTAACGCAGTCTGTTAGGCAGCCCTCCTCATTGTTGCGATGCATACCCAACAGTATGTTACCGCGTGTTTGGTTAGGGGTAGCCTTGTCTTGAGTAACGAAGCAGAGATGGGATCGGGTGCCTCCCAACTGCAGATTCTGGTAGCGTAGCGAAGGATCGTACACCTTCGACAACGTATACACACCTACAGCGATAGCCGTCTTGCCCATAACACGACGTTCGTTAGACAAACGGAATGGAGGTTCTAGGGTTTTGCAAATAGCGTGGCCCTGCTGGTCAAGAAGGACACCAATAGTACAGTCGCTGAAGAAATCACAGCGCATTAAAGTAAATGATGGATGTATTATTTTCATTTCTATAAATTTACAAATATTAAACATAAAAATTATTTCTTGCACCAAAGGTTTTTATTGAGTTTCTTAATCATACCCTTTTTCCTCCACGACGATATCATTACCCGGAGGGTGTTGGTGCGACTATCGGGGCGCAGCTCCATCAGTTTCTCAAACGAAAATTCGGCAGGGAGCACATCGAACAGTGTGGCGTTCTTTGTTCGATAAATCATGCTTTCGGCTGCCAAACTGTTACGTTCGGCCAGCAGTTGATTACCATAAAGCATACATTGGTATTTTAGGGCATGATCGGCCACCAGTTTGGCGAATTGGATGCAGTTGTTGCTCTCCTTCATATGGTTCACATAGTCAGGTTCTAGCGCCTTGCCATCGGCAATCCACTGCTGACCGTTTTCAAGCAGCATGAACACCACTCCTGCACGGAAGCCTATCACCGCCGCCCTTTTGCGGAATGTGTCGACCACCATATCGTTCGATTCGTTAGCCTCGTCGGCTTTTCGGTTACACCATTGCTCAATATGTTTACGTAGCAATGGGGTGTCAACAAAGCCACGAGCCATACGCAACATCTCGGTAGCTTGGCGGATCGACTCAGTTTGGTGTTCCTCTATAGGCTTATATTTAGGCATATGCTCAAACCTACTAGGTGGAATCAAGCAGTGCCACACCCGCGCCGTCAAGCCGTTTTCGACCGCTCCATTCTTAGCAAAGCAGGCGCGCATAGCCGACGGAGTACCCATGAAGGTCCAGTTGTAGGCCACTTGGACTATACCCGATTCAGATGAATCGCTATTATAATCCTGACCCCATTCGCCATTATCGAAGCCCATACGGTAGATATCGTATTTAGCACTCCACGAGCCAGCGCCGTTGGTTTTGCGGACGGTATCGATCTCATCGCAAAAACTGAATAGATGCTTGCCCCCCGCCATTTTTTGTCGCTTCAAGAAAGCCGAACAAGAGATGGTAGCAGGCACCACCACAATCTCCACCTTGGGAGGAGGAGGCAACTTTTCGTTAGCCTTGCGGGTAAGTCGCAGCTCCTTGTAGTCCTGTTCCTTCTGTCGGGCTGCCTCATCGCTAGATTGAAGGGGTGCCATCCATTGGTAAATCATATCCTTCACACCCGACTTCAATCCGCCCTGTTCAGCCACGATACACGACATACCATTGAGGCGTTGGCGCTTACCATCGCAGTATTCCACGCTCACCGCCGAGGTATAGGTCTGGGCTGCTGGCATGATACCACATAGTGTAGCCAGCACCACCTGTTGAGGTTGCGACTCAATGCTTGCCTTCAGCGCTTGGGGCAGTTTGATAGCCTCCAAACGTTCTAGCAGCTCATCGTCCGAGATGCTTACCGAAGGTGATACAGAGGAGGGTTCCTGAGCCGCAGAAGGAGCAGAGGTGCTATGCTCATAGCCCCAAGCCATAGCATCGTCAACCTCGTTGGGGTTGCGTAGTAGCGGATCGTCGGGCTGAATCAGACCTTGTTGCGACAAATGTTGGCGCATGGCTTCACAATAGCGGGACAGATCGGCTAACTCCACCCCCTTATACTTCAGGTATTGAGCCCAACTTACCCACCATCCGTGACGACGCGAAGGGGTATACTGATGATAGGGAAGGTAAGAGGTGATCAGCGACTCTTGGAGAGGAGTCTCCTCCAGGATGTGTGGCAATTCGGGCTCTGTGGTCTGAGGCAGTGGTAATAGGGCAATGACTGGAGAGGTTTCACATTTTTCATCAGATAGCGAAACCTCTTCTTGAGGCGGTTCTTGGCTGTCATTGTTTCCCTTCCACGACGCGAAGTCGAACGACTCCATCTCCTCGTCGGGGCGGAGGAAAGCCTCGGTATCATGACTCAAAAAAAGTCCCCGCAGCACATCCTTGCATTGCGGATCGCAGGGCATTCCCAGTTCCTGTTGTAGGTACTGAGCTACGATGCAGTAGCGTCGCTTGTACTCATCGGCGTACTGCACACGGAATTCGGCTGGCACATAAGGAATAAAATCGTCGGGATTATCACCTTGTGCCGTTTCCGGTACAGGAATCACCCCCACATTGACAATCAGGTGCACTCCTTCGCCTCGGCTACTTCGGTGGGCCTCCTTCACCCAAGGCAGCTGAGATACTTGCTGCATGATATGCTCCAGTTGGTCGGGCGTAAGGTGGTCGCCATCAAAGGGCATAAAAGGAGTGGGGTGCCAAAAGCCATCAATACGTCGACGGTGGATCACATTACCTTGGGGTACAAAGAGGGGCAGCCGTTTTTTCAGCATATCCACCATTGGAACCTCTGCCATACGGCCTGTGCGTTTATCCATTACTTGGCCCTTTTGGCCCGAAGCATAGGCCTCTCTGATCTGTTTAATCAGTTTGGCATAGGAGCCATTCACAATCAGGCTATGCATCTCGTCGATGCTCATCAAACGGGCGTTCTGGGTGCTACACATCAGTGGTAGCAATGTTCCTTCCAGATAGAGACTACTCATGGCTAGCCTCCTTTCCCTCGTTGTTACGGGAAGATTCCCCTGTCAATAGATACTTCACCTGTCCTGCAGATATCTTATCCATCTCTTTGCGGGCCACCCCTTTAGGGTTTCCCTGCTCGTCGAGAAGGAAGATAGCTCGGGCATAGATGTCGTTGCCGATATGGAGGCAGCCATCCCTTTTGCTGCTATACACACGGCAGCACAGATAAACCCTAACGCGCATACCCACGCAGTGGACATAGTTGGTTAAAGCTCCTGTTACCTTCACAGCAACCTCGGCAGGATACTCCGATCCATCGTACTGCTGCAAATGCAGTACTGCCTCATAATTCATTGTCCCATCCTTTTTTAAGAACTCCTTGATGGGTGTAGAGTTGGCGATAACGCCTTCAAATAAAAATAACATCTCTGTAAATCTTTTTATTTGTTTTTAAAAATAAACTCCTCTCAGGCGGAAGCTATCCAGAAACCTTGTGGCTTCTACTGAGATTGTTTGGGGGATGAAATTTCATGGTAATATTTCGAGGTAAATTTGATGCAAATATGTATTATACACCATATTCCGTACACATATCTAATTGGTATATAATATTTTAACAAGATAGAAAAAATTTTTTAATTTTTTTTATCTTTACCATGATGCGTACCTCGATAAGTTATTTTTGATAACTATAATTCTATATACAATAAAAAACGTATCTTTGTAGTTGAGGCTATTTCATAATGAATAGATTCAACATATTGTAATCCAATTATTTACCATTATGATAACTGATATTTATAAATTAAGTTTTACACAAAATGAGGAAGGATCATCATTCAAAGAGACCGATGGATCTGCCATTATCGACCATGTATATGAGCATTTTGATTCTCTGTTCAATGCTAAATTGTTTGCCCTTTATATGGAAGATCCTCTAAAAGGCAAAACTGATTATTTCCCCAACGACATATTACTTCATGAGACACAGACAGCTACTCTTCGCATTTGCAATGAACGTAATGTAGCGGTAATTAAACGAAGTGAAGTGGAAGGAGAAACTGTTTACGACGAGGAAGATGTCTTATCATATCCTTATATACATGCCTTCTTTGACAATAGGCCTAACCATGGCTATGTAGCCATCGAACGCGCTAAAAACTGGAACTATAAAACCGAAAAGGCAGCGAAATTATTGGGCGAATCGTTTGATCGCATTATGCAAGAACGGTACAATATCCGCGTATCGATCTCACTAGAATATTTGGATATCGATTATTGGGAGTATATTCGTCAGCAATTTAATAATGGAGACTATATTAAGAATATTAAAATTGATTACAAAAATAAGACTGAAAGACACCAATGGATAAGAAAAAACTCTTTTTCTGATATCCTTGATCAAGCTCGAGAAGTTTTAAAGGAATTAGGAATGAATGATTTGAGTATTACCTTGTCGTCAGGCGAGAAATATAACGTAGATAAGAAATCAAAATTTGATGATATCAAAAATATATTAGCCATTAGTAAGGATAATGAATACGTTTTATCTATTGAACTGAATAAGGGTGGAACTGTTACCCAGGGAGAAAAAATAAAAATTACTAGAGAAATGAATGATGATACATATAATAATGTAAATAAAGCAGGACAATATAACTTACTGTCTACCCTATATGTGTGGTTTGATGGTTTGATAACAGAAATAGAAAAAAATAAAGGATATGCAAATATACAAGAACTCAAATGAACTGACTAAAGTAGCCAATGCCTACGAAGAACATCCTCTTTTTCAATTAACCAACAAAGCCCTGGGTGAAGTGCACTTCGATATGTCTACCCTACAATTACCCCCTGCATTCTATTTTATTGAATCGGTACGCTTGATTGATATTTATAAAACTAGTTATAAAGATTATGAATACCTTACCAAACAATCATGGATAGCTTTGCTGAATGCTCTTCAAAGTAAAACCTCGAAGGTGGATCCAAATGAACTACGCAAAACGGCATCGGCTGTTTTTCTCATCACAGCATTGGCGTTTCTATGTTGCGATCTTCCTTTCTTTCGCAATAAAATAGCAATTGAGCTATTGAAATATCCATCCAAACGATTCGAAGGTTGGGACACACTGCTCGACAGGATAAAGCAAGACTTGCCCACAGATTCTTCACCCCTCTCTGAATGGATATCCAATTACCTTATTAGTAATGAAGATAGTTTGTTTTCTACTATCGAAAGACAAGCTAAGTCCGAGAAGCAAGGCAAGAAAAAGAAATTTACGCCTCATACCAGCCCCACTTTCTCCTCAAATATTCCCTTGAAAATATGGTCATATGTATATGTCAAATTGGTTAACTATAACTGGTTACCTAAAAAACAAAACGATCAAAAAAGTTTTGTTGATCTATTCGATGGAAAACCAAACGAAGTAATCCTGAGGTGGAATAGCAATATTAACACCAACACCATTTATCACCTCTTCAAAACATTCTTAGACAATGATTATATCGCTTTGCCTGAGAATAAGAAATCCGGACTCAGCAAAATCTTGGATTCACACTGCACAGATGAATTTTCTCAAATGCTACACTATACCAACAAACGTCCCGCACCTCAAAAAGACAAGAATGTGATCGATGACTGTTTGAATATTATAAAACAACTATAATACGCTAGTATGAGGGCTAGCAGTACCTTTTTTTTACATAATAACTTAATATATAGTTATTTATATTACAAGGTGTACGTGTACTATGTGTAAAAATATTAAATACAATTTCTAATAAAAATTTTTTTTAAACCTCAAATTACACGTTTACTAGATTGATTTATATAGATTTACGTGTATATTTTGTGTAAAATTAATTATTAGAAATTAGTATTTATTATTAGTACCCACCCCCTATTGGGGTGTATACGATATAAAAATAGAATAAAAACAATACCTTATAAAAAATATGTT
>JAUNHX010000007.1:0-73652 GCA_030523765.1 Bacteroidales bacterium
TGTAGTAATCGGTCTTGAACACCGATTACTCGGATAGCACGGATTTAAGCTGCTTTGCAGCTTTTGAATTGAATTCATCGCGGAGCGATACAACAAACTCTACACTGTAAACTGTAAACTATTTTTCGGGGTCTTTTCCCGCTGAAATGAGCTGAAAGCGCTGACTTTTCACATGCTGGGCATGTGGGCTGGCGCTGATTTGATGGGGCCAATGATGGTTCATGGTTAAGCACTTTCGTGCTTGACGTTCTGCGCGCCTCGGACATGCTCGAGTAAACTCGGCATCCCTCTCGGCTGTTGCGAACGTTCATGGTTCATGGTTAAGGGTTATGCTACGCAGGCTGGTTGTCGGGGTGGATTCTCGAACACGGATCTCACGGATCTTCACGGATATTTGTCGGGGTGGTGTACGCTAGTAGCACGGATCTTCACGGATTTGCGATTCCTTCGGAATCTTGGATAGGCTGCCGCGAGCTGGTTGTCGGGGCCTATAATCTCTCGCAGAAATCGCAGAAATCGCAAACTTCTTCGGGGTCAGTCGGGGCCTTCCCCGCTGAAATGAGCTGAAAGCGCTGACTTTTTCACATGCAGGCATGTGGGCTACGCGGGTGGCAGCGGCAGAGCCGCTGCGAGATGGGGCCAATGAGGCAAATGGGAGGCGCCTAGATGTCAAGCGGCAAAGCCGTTTATTTTTCAATTCCAAGCGTTTTTTATGCTTTGGGAGGAAGGCTCTGGAAATGGCGTGTAAGATGGGTCTGCAATAGGTAAAGGATGGCTACGACAACGGCTACGAGATAGGGGGCGCGAGGGCAATGGAGGAGGGTGTTTCCTAACTGTGAGATGTAGATGGGCGAGAGGAACTGACCCAGATAGAGCGAGGCTGATATGAGGGGCATGACGGTGGTGGTTGCGTTCTGTCCTCCTTTGATGGATGCGATGGTGTTGAGATAGGGTATGCCTACTCCGTTGGCGATGCCGATAAGGCTGCTGCCTAGCATCAAGGCCCATAGATTGTGATCGATGGCAAGGGTTAGATAACCCAACAAGAAAGAGAGGGGGGCTATGTATTTTATTGCCACGGGCATCTGCTGCATTAATCGGCCGAAAAACAGTCCTATTATGAAGGCTACAAGGTCGAGCCCTACCATGATATATGTGATGACGTTGTTGCTTAGGGTGGTTTCGGCATGGGCTGTGATTGCGAAATTGCTGGGATAAACAAAGAAGAGACTCATGCAAAGGAACATGCCTACAACGGATGGATGGAAATGGCGTAGCCGTTGAAGAAAGGTCATCTGTTCGATGGGGTCGGGCTTTGGGTTTGATGGTGTGGTTTCTGATGGTTGGTGACTCAGTTTTTCGTTGGGAAGGAAACAGATTACTAGGATAATAGCAATGAGGGCGATAAGATAAACTAGGAAGGCATTGTTCCATCGGTGGGTGGATAATAATCCTGCCAATAGTGTGGCTACAACACCTCCCATCTGGTTCATGGCTGCGCTGAGGCCCATCAGAGAGGCTTGTTGTTGCGGGGGGAAGTAAAACGCTAAGAGACCTGTGGAGAGGGGCATAATCATTCCTACGCTGATGCCTAGTAAGGCTCTAAAAAGAAGTATGGTGGCGAGGTTGCTACACAGATAGGGTGCGGTTCCGGCAATCGTGTAGAGCACTAGTCCTACGAGGGCCAGGGTTTTGGAACGCATGATGCGGCATAGGAGGGGGAAGAGGAGATTGGTAAGGATAATAAAGAGTGCCGGCAGACTGATGATCAATTGGATGAGCAGTGCTGGGCTGTCGGCAAAATGATCGTGGATGACACTGAGGGCTGGCGCTATAGCAGCACCTGCCATAACGGTAAGAAGGGAGATGGAAAGGATGGCTGCGGTGAGCAGATGGTGCGAATGGTGTTTCTTCATTCTTTGTTTTTTTAGAGGTTTGACAATGGGATTATCATTGTAGACAATCCTAGTTAACGGTAGAACTTGGCTTGCCTACAATCCCATTTTCAGTAAACCTTCAAACGCATCGCTGGTGTGTGTTTTCAATATGAAAAACAAATACTTACAATGTCCAATCTTCAGTCGGCTACATTCTTTTTTCGGTTTGCAAAGATACAAAAATTTTTGAAACAGTGGTTCGGTGAATGGCTATTTTTTCTGGTAAAAACTGGATGTGTAATAATTGAACGTTAGGTTCTGTTTCGCTGTGCGATGATACAACGGGGCCGCTCTCGGAAGTCGTTGAGGAGGGTGGTGGTGAAGTGGTACGATTCTATTAATTGTTGGGTTTCTTTGGATAGGGTTTCGTGGATTTCCATTACGATGAGTCCTTGCGGTGTGAGCGAGGATTGGGCAAAGCTGGCAATGGCGCGATAAAATAAGAGTGGATCGGTGTCGGGGGTGAAGAGGGCCATGGAGGGTTCGTAGTCGGTAACGTTTCGATCCATCAGCGCTTTTTCTTTATTGGGAATGTAGGGGGGATTGCTGATGATGAGGTCGTAGTGTTGTGGTGGTAGGGTGGGGGAGAGGATATTGTTCTGAATGAAGTTGATATCGACGTCGTTGTGGTGGGCGTTGCTGCGGGCTGTATGGAGGGCCTCGGCCGAGAGGTCGACGGCAGTAATAGTGGCCTGGGGGAAGGCTTTGGCTAAGGCGATAGCGATGCATCCACTGCCGGTACAGAGATCGATGATGTTGTGGGGAGGGGTGTTGGAGAGACGTTGGATGGTCTGGACTACTATTTCCTCTGTTTCGGGTCGGGGAATCAATACAGAGGGATTGACACTAATTTTGCAGTCGAGAAAATAGGTGTAGCCTATGATGTGTTGGATTGGACGATGTTGTAGCAAATCGGTTACTGCCCAGTGGAAACGGAGTAGATCGGATTGATTGATGGTTTCTTCGCGATGGAGTAGCCGCTGGGTGGTGTCCCATCCGAGGAATGCCTCGAATAGCATCGCTGTCATGGCTGCTATCTCACCTTTGGGATAGAGGGCTGCAAGATCGAGGCGGATGCTACGTTCGATATCGCGTACTTTGTTGGAGGGGAAACGAATATGGGTGGTATTCATGATTAGTGTTTGCGATTAAAGTCGGCTGGTATCTCACCCCATAGATCGGTGTCCCATTTGCGAATGTCGGTGGTATAACTGTTGTTGTGTAGCCAGGCTTCGGCGCGTCGTATTATCTCGTAGAGTGGTGCGGATTGTTCGTTATAGGGGAGTTTGGTTCGACACTGCTTGGCACGTACCCAGTTGATGGCGTTGACGGAATCGGAATAGATGATCAGATCCATGCGATTCTTTTTCAGATAGGCTAGTCCGTGGACAATGGCGAGGAACTCGCCAATATTGTTGGTGCCGTAAGGTGCTTTGAAATGAAATAGTTGGGTGCGTGTGGAGACAAATACTCCTTGATATTCCATTACTCCTGGATTGCCGCTGCAGGCTGCATCGACGGCTAAGGCGTTCATTTCGGGTAGGGGTGCATGGGGATCGGCATTCGGCTTTACCACTGTCATGCCGGAGGTGTCGACCGATAGTATTACGTTGTCCTTTTGGGTGGCGCTGAGGTTGGACGACAACTGTGGTCCCAATCGAAAAGCCTCTTGGGCTACGTCGATACTTTCGAACGATTTATATTGAGCACCGTTGATGCCTTGTACCTGACGGCTGCATTCTTCCCAGCTTTCGTAAATGCCGGGTTGTTTGCCTGTCCATACTACATAGTATTTTTTCTTTTTTTTGCCCATAGGGTATGATAGGTTTGGTGCTTTGTTACTAAAAAAGCGGTCGCGTTGGTGCGACCGCTTTTGTATATCGATTGCTTTGTCGATAATCGAGATTATACACCCAGTTCGAGGCGTTTGAAGCCGGTGCACTTGAGCTCTTTATCGGTACGAGCGATGAAGTCTTTCACGGAGACTTTGCTTTCCATGATGTACTCTTGGTTCATCAGGGTGTTCTCCTGGAAGAATTTGTTCAGACGGCCTTTGGCGATATTCTGAATCATCTTCTCGTCGAGGTTCTGAGCTTTCTCTTCAGCTACTTTTACTTTGATTTCGCGAGCCTGAGCAGCCTGCTCTTCAGTAAGCCAACCCTTAGCGGTGTTGGAGCTGATGTGCTCGTCGGTATCAACGTGGGCAGGATTAATGCCTGCTTTCTTAAGGGCTGCTTCGACAGCTTTGTGAACCTGCTCTTCTTTGGTCTTCTCGATAGCTACGGTGAGCTCGTTGTCGATGATGGTCTGAGGAACGGTGGTCTCATCGAGAGCTACTGGACGCATAGCAACAACTTGCATTGCTACGTTGTGACCTACCTCATCGAAACCTTCTTTCGACATTCCAACAACGGAAGCCATACGGTTGCCAGGGTGGATATAAGCGTAAACCTTAGCAGCGTCAACAACTTCGAAGTGTGCCAGCTCGATCTTCTCACCAATCTTACCAATCTGGTCGGTGATAAGGTCGCGAACAGCACGGCCATTGAGTTGCATATCCAATACCTCGTCCTTGGTTTGGAGGTTTTTCTCCATAGCGCTGTCGATAATCGACTGGGCAAAGGCGATGAATTCTGCATTGGTGGCAACGAAGTCGGTTTCGCAGCTTACCATGATGACAGCACCATGACCACCGTTGGCTTTAGCGAGGACAACACCTTCGTTGGCGTCGCGATCGGCACGTTTGGCAGCCATCTTCTGTCCTTTCTGACGAAGATAGTCGATAGCTTTGTCAAAATCACCATCGCATTCAACGAGGGCTTTCTTGCAGTCCATCATACCTACGCCCGTCAGTTGGCGCAATTTGTTAACATCAGAAGCGGTTATATTAGCCATATTCTTTAATTCCTTAATAAATGATTGTGATTATTCTTCCTCTTTCTTTGCATTACGGCGGGGACGACGGGGACGCTCTTCGCGATGTTCGGGAGCTTCCTCGGTAGCGTTCTCAACACCTTCAACGTTTTCAGCTTCTTCGGCAGCAGCATCTTTGTCGAGCATGCGTTCGTTCTGACCTTCCTGGATAGCTTCAATCATGTGTTTCAGGATGGCAGCGATCGATTTCGAAGCATCGTCGTTGGCGGGGATGGGGAAGTCGATAAGATCAGGATTGGTGTTGGTATCAACAATAGCGAAGGTGGGGATGTTCAGACGACGAGCTTCAGCTACGGCAATGTGCTCTTTGTTGATGTCGACGATGAACAGTGCGCTAGGCAGACGGGTAAGATCGGCAATGCTACCCAGGTTCTTGTCTAATTTGGCACGTTCGCGTTGAATCTGAAGACGTTCACGCTTGGAAATATTGTTGAATTCTTTGTCCTTCATCATGGCATCGAGGGAGTTCATCTTCTTCACAGCCTTGCGGATAGTGGTGAAGTTGGTGAGCATACCACCAGGCCAACGTTCGGTAACGAAAGGCATATCTATGGGTTTCACCATCTCGGCTACAACCTCTTTAGCTTGCTTTTTCGTAGCAACGAAAAGGACTTTTTTGCCCGATTTAGCGATCTGTTTCAGAGCAGCTGCGGCCTCGTCGGCTTTAGCGATGGTCTTCTGCAAATCAATAACGTGAATACCGTTGTGCTCCTTGAAGATATAGGGAGCCATTTTGGGATTCCATTTTCTTTTGAGGTGTCCGAAGTGACAACCTGCATCTAATAATTCTTCGAATTTAAGTTCTGTCATGTTTTTACTTGTATGTTTACGTTCCTTAAATAACCAATTGCAAAGTAGTTCTTGCTGACTGAAGTCTCTGCAATTTGGATACTAAACAATAATTTTGAATGCTTGTTAAGCAGCAAAGACTAACGTTTGCTGAACTGGAAGCGCTTACGTGCTTTGGGCTGACCGGGTTTCTTACGCTCTACCATACGAGGGTCGCGCATGAGCAGACCTTTGGCCTTGAGGGCGGGACGGTCTTCGCTGTTGTTCTCGCAAAGGGCGCGGGCGATAGCCATACGCAGTGCTTCGGCCTGGCTGGTGATGCCGCCACCATCGAGGTTGGCTTTCACATCCCATTTGCCTTCAGCGTCGGCCACTTGGAAGGCCTGGTTGACGATGAACTGCAGAGGACCAGTGGTGAAGTATTCCTTATAATCTTTTTTATTGACGATGATTTTGCCAGTGCCAGGGGTCATATAGATACGGGCAACGGCGGTTTTTCTTCTACCTATAGTATTGATAACTTCCATGATCTTATCTAATATCGTTAATATTAATCACTTTGGGGTTCTGACCCTGGTGGGGATGCTCGGTGCCTGCATAGACATACAGGTTGCGGTAGAGCTGTGCACCCAGACGGTTCTTAGGCAGCATGCCTTTGATGGCGTGTTCGAGAACGCGCTCAGGATAGGTAGCCAGCACCTTGTTGGGGGTGGTTTCGCGCTGTCCGCCAGGATAGCCAGTGTAGCGCTGATAGATCTTGTCGGTCATCTTTTTGCCCGTCAGAACGATCTTTTCTGCATTGATAATAATTACATTGTCGCCGCAATCAACATGCGGGGTGTAAGAGGGCTTCGTTTTGCCTCTCAAGATATTGGCAACTCTCGTTGCGAGGCGACCTACGGTCTGGCCTTCAGCATCGACCAGTACCCATTCTTTCTTAACGGTAGCCTTGTTTGCCGATACGGTTTTGTAGCTTAAAGTACTCATTTTAAATTTGACAGTTTCTTTAATTTTTTACTTTCTCTTCCAACAGTGTTGGCCGTCCGAACGGGCATGAAAATCTGACGTCTCGACACTATTTTTAGAGTTTGCAAAAGTACAACTAATTATCAAACTGGCAAATTTTTTTCGTGAATAGCTGTATTTTTTTCTTCTTAGTTGCATTATGTTTTTTATATATCTTGTTGAAATAAAAAAAGATATGTCATAATGCGAATGTGAGTATTGGGGGATAAAATATTATTTGCTAGCGGTTTAAAACAGGTTGTTTTTTTATGCAATCGGTTGTCGTTTTAAAAAAATTGACACAGAATTGTTGATTACTTTTTCGCTGTAACTTATTGATAAAGGTGTTCGCTTGAACTGGTCGAAG
This sequence comes from Bacteroidales bacterium, assembly GCA_030523765.1. GTDB lineage: Bacteria > Bacteroidota > Bacteroidia > Bacteroidales > P3 > Colimorpha. The sequence continues at coordinate 7,033 of JAUNHX010000007.1, forward strand.
ACATGAGATAAAAACGATAGCAGAGTGCACACATCTTGAAGGGTGTGACCTCTTCGGATAGGGACTTCTGCTTGGGGAGGGGAATGAAATGGTCAATTAGCTGTTCGTGATAGGTGTAACAGCGTTAGGTATCAACAGTGCGACAAAGCAGTCCAATGTGCTGTTCGCCTATGCGGGTGGCAACGAAGAAGAGGTTGCCCCCTTCGTGCACTTTCAGTTGTTGTTGCAGCTGGGAGACGGAGAGAGGGTAATTTTTGGTGACGACATGACAACGACCGTTGGGCAACAGGGGACGCAAGGCTTTGGCGGTGGGTGCCACTTGATGAATGACTTCGAAGCAGCGGCCTGGGAAATCAGGGACGAGGGTGTCGGAGGTGTAGAGGTGGGTGTTGCGCCCTAATTTTTGGACATTGTACCAAACGCTGATGCTACGGAAGGCACCTCCTTTGAGAAGGGCGGCGTGGGGGTCGTAGAGGTAGTGTCTGGGTTGGGTGGTGTATAGCACTTCGGCAGCGGCTTCACTAGTTCGGGTGAAATGGTGGTGATGGCGAACTGTGCCGTCGGAAAGCAGGTCGACGCAATGGATGGTGGGTTCTGATGACGCTTGCCGACAGAGGAAAAGGACCTCTTTGCACTCGCCACCGACGGCGACCACATGGATGGCACTGACGGAACCGACTTGAGAGGTGGCGGCGGCGAGGTCGATCATCGGACTGGCCTTGATGAGCAGTTGCTGTCCGTGCTGCCACAGCAGGGGCATCTGCTCAAGGATGTTGGGGCTGCAGTCTTCGAAGGCGACCACACGGTGCCCCTCGTTGCGACGGGCAGGATCGAGATAGAGCGTATGGAAAGACTGTTTGCATTGTGCCAACCAGTGGAGGCTATCATCACATACCACTTGGATAGGAGCGCTGATCTCAGCAAAATTGTGCGACTCTATCTCGCAAAGTGTAGCATTTTGTTCTACATATACCGTATGTGAACGGTGTTGGGAGAAGAATAGGCTATCAATACCCATCCCACCCGTAAGATCTGCTACGGTGTCTCCCTCAATCAACGATGCCTTATAACGTGCTGTGGCCTCCGATGAACTTTGTTCGCGGTTCAGTTGGGGAGGATATAAATAGGTTGGATATTGCACGAGGGATGGCCATTTGCTTTTAGCCTTTCGTAATCCCTCTATCTGCTGTGCAACCCATCGCATATCGATATCGGGATAGCGAGCCGATTGGAGCAATAACTGTAAGGGATCGTCATCGCAATGGTGTTGGGCAAAATCAAGGGTTGGTTGGTTGGGAAGGCTCATGCTTTGATACTAAGGTTGGTTCTATAAATTCACTGTCTATACAATAAAAGATGATAATGGGTGGTAGGAATCTTTTCAGTGCTTTCGAAGTGTTGTCGACATGTTACCGCTTATTACTCGGTTGTAAAGCTTGCTAGGCGACTTCGTTTTGCATAACAGTCTGTTCGACAAACCTTTAAAAAAGCAAGAAATGAATTTGTAGAACCCACCATAAAATCCTCTCAACCTATATATGTCGGGGATCGATATAGATGGGTTGAGAGGAATATAGGGAGGTGATATTTTAATAAACGCCTTGATCGTGGAGTGCTTTCAGTCGTGCTACAACGCTAGGACGGTCTTCCTTGTAGGTGACGCCAAACCACTGAGCAGTGGTTTTGAGCACGCGCATGGTAGCATAGCCGCGATTGATGAAGGTGTTGACAGCGAAGGGGATATAGTATTCTGATTTCATTTCGTTGCCATGCTCTTTGAGGAAGTCGACAAAGAGTTTCTCGCTCTCTCCAAAGTAGTCGGGGGTGAAACCAAAGAGGTTCATCGAGACGGTGGTGTCGGGGGCGAGGGGGTGTTTGGAACCATCGGTATCGGTGTATTCTATACCGTTGGCACTACGTGCGATAGCAGTGCGTTCAGTCATCGATACTAGCAGTCCTTCAGCATCGGTATTGCAAACGCCACGACTTACGCTGCCATTCTCAGATAGGGTGTTTTCCAAACGATAGCCAACCATACAGTATTTGCCTTTGCTAGAAGCGAGGGTGGTTAGATAATCGGCCATTACTTTGAAAGCATCGCCACCATAGAAATCGTCGGCATTGATAATGGCGAAAGGTTCGTGGATTACTTCTTTGGCCATCAGGATGGCGTGATTGGTGCCCCAAGGTTTTTCTCGTCCTTCGGGTACTTTGAATCCTTCGGGCAGTTTGTCTAACTCTTGGAATACATATTCGACATCAATTTGGTTTTTGAAGTGCTCGCGGTTGAAGACTTTTTTGAAGTCGTCGGCAAAGCTGTGACGAATAACGAATACTACTTTGCCAAAGCCAGCACGGATGGCATCGGTTACCGAATAGTCGAGGATGGCTTCGCCGTGAAGGCCTACGCCGTCCATCTGTTTTAATCCACCATAACGGCTACCCATACCGGCAGCCAAAACTAATAATGTAGGTTTCATATAAGATAAGAATAGTTATTAATTAATTTATCGTTTGGTTTTAAAAAATTCTTTCATCAATTGTTCACATTCTTCTTTCATCACTCCTGCTACGACTTCTGTTTTTGGATGGAGTATCACTCGGCCGGCTTGAGTATAGCCTCGCTTGGGATCGGTGGCTCCGTAAACTATACGACTGATTTGGGTCCATCCGGCAGCGCCAGCACACATATGGCAGGGTTCGACGGTAACGTAGAGGGTGCAGCCTGTAAGATATTTTCCTCCAAGGGTTTCGGCAGCGGCGGTGAAGGCTAACATTTCGGCATGAGCTGTCACATCATTGAGGCGTTCTGTTTGGTTGTGTGCGCGGGCGATGATGCGACCGTCGCTCACAATGACGGCTCCAATAGGCACTTCGTCCTCTTGGGCAGCGTAGCGAGCTTCGCGTAAAGCTTGCTGCATATAAAATTCATCCTCGTTAAAACCGTTGTCAAAAATACTCATGGTGTTGGCTATTTGTTGAAGAGTCGCATATCAACGGGAAGATAGCTATAGGTATGATATTGAATATAAAGACTGCCGTTATATTGATAACTTTCAATAGTGGGGAGCACCATGGCTCGGAAGGGAAGATATTCGTGGACAGCTCGCCAATCGATATGGGCTAATGCGTCGAGGCGTTTCTGTTCGGTATCAGCTGGAGGAGGAAGCTCATCGGCAAGAAACATCAGATTGTTAGACTGATCGAAGAGATAGTAGCGGTCGTAACGGAAAATATCTTGAACCAATACGCGGTAGGTGGGATGGCCATTGTAGTCCCATTCCCCCTTGTAGGTGAGGTCTACTCCGTTGATACGCCAGTTGTAGAGGGGACCCCGGAAATCGTAACCAGCACTCTCGGTGAAGAAATCGTTGGGGGAGATAGTGTTCCAGCGTCCTTTCTTGAACACTCGATAGACATCGCGTCCGTTGGAACGATAGCCCGAAATACGGTTCCCGTTCTGGTAAATTTCAACACGCATGCATTGTGGTGGGAAGAACCAACGTTTCATTATGGTGGTATCGGAATGGCCTCGACGTACGGTGATGGTCTCGACATAGAGCATACTGTCGGTACGCTGTGCTTCTACATTCATAGTGCGTAGATAACGATCAACGATCAGGGCTGCGGTGTCGGGAATATACTGGTGGTTTTGTGCGATGGCTATCGTTGCCAGACAGAGGAAGACCAGTAGGGTGAGGTGACGTTTCATGGCTAATATAAATGGTTATGGGTTGAATATAAAAGGGTTCGCGGTTACTTTAGAGGAGATGCACTCTTGGGTATGGAGAAGGGGAAGGCGAGTACTTTGTTCAGTTCGATAGAGGAGTATTTCACTTGAACCGTACCAGAAAGGCGTGGATGCTTTACCACAGCTTTGATATTTTTAGCATAATGCAGTTCGCCTATGGTGGCAGGGTTGGTAGGGGTACTTGTTATTACTTTGGTTTTGACTGCTTGGCCCAACAAGATATCTTGAACGGTGGCAAAATCAATATCGATATTGTATTGGCGTTGGAAATCGGCCATACTGCAACGGATATAGTCGTTGGTGGGTTTGATGTAGGCCATCACTGAGTCGGGGGTGATATAGCCGCGAGCCAATTCGATGAACTTGGATACGGTAATCCAGATAATACTGTCGTTGAGCATTCGAAGTTGTGCGTTGACGTTGTAGTCGCTCACGGTGACGACCATATTGGCTGAAAGGGTCTGATATTTGTATTTTGGGGTCTTGACAGCAGGTTGTGTGGTTGGGTTAGAGGTAGGTTTGGTAGTGGGGTCCTGATTGGGAAGGGTAGGGACGGAGGGTGTAGGTTTGGTGCTAGGTTGCATTACGGTATCAGCCACACGTTTATCGCGAATCAACTGGCGATGGGATCGACAGCTAGTGGCGATCAAGCAGAGAACCATAAGGGTAAGTATGATAAGACTTTTTGTTTTCATTAGTGTTTGTTTATGACGTTATAGTGTCCTTTGATTTCTTCGTTGTTGGGATCGATCTGGAGTGCTTGTTCGATGTATCGTTTGGCATCGCTGTTGCGTCCCATCTTGTAGAGGATCCATGCGTAGGTGTCGAGGAAGTGTGGATTCTTTGGCTCGGCTTTGATCGTCTTAGCCGAGAGAGATAGAGCCTCATCGAGCTGCTCGTTGCGTTCTGCTAAGAGGTAGGCGTAGGAGTTGAGAACGTTATAATTAGAGGGACAACGGTTGATGGCTTGAGTGTAATAGTCCCTGCTCTGCTCAAATTGGTTCAGCTGGTTATAGCAATGAGCGAGCATGTCGTAGATATCGCACTGCATGGTTTCGTTGTAGCGTTTGGGAATGCCAAGTTTTTCGCATTGTGTGAGTTCTTCGATAGCGGGCTGATATTCCTTCTTCATGAGATGAAGATAGCCCATCGTGTAGTGGGGAAGCATTTGGAAGGGAAAGAGAGCGGCGGCACGTTTTGAGATACTCATTAACTCATCGTCGTTGTTATCTAAATTCATCTCGCACTCTATAAGGGCTTCCCATACCTCCCATTCGCTGCTATCGCGTTCTAGGTGACGTTGAATTACACGAGCCGCATCGGCATATTTACCCTGATTGATCAGCACACCGCTATAGAGGAGTCCATACTGGGTGGTGTCGGCATTATGGGTCATGATGACCTCTAGCAAATCGTTGGCATCCTGGGTATTGGCTTCCCATTCTTGTTCGTTATAGAAGTTGTAGAGGGTGCGTAGTTTGGTTTCGGTATCGAGTAAAGGGTTGGCAAAACCAGCTTTGAGCTCCTCTACCATCTGTTTGGGTTGCTTGGTGGCTTTGTAATACTCGGCACGCAATATGTGTATATATTCGTCGTTAGGATTAGAAGCTACCAGGTTGTCGAGATAGATCTTGGCTTTGTCGTATTGCTTGGCATCCATATATTTACTAGCCAACATAGAGTTGTATTTGGTGTTCTGAGGCATGGCTTGGGCAAGCTTTTCTATTTCTTTAATGCCTTTGAGTGGTTTGCCTATAGCATTCCATAGTCGCTGTTTCTGTACAGATATCTCTTCTGTTACGCCTACCATCTTCTCTACGCGGTCTAATACTTCGATGGCTTTGGGTAGATTGCTCGAGAGAATATAACTATTGGAGAGTTCATAGTAGTAATCTAACTGGGATGGACGCTGTTTGACAATGCTTTCCCAGGTCTGTGTTAGTTTTTCTTTATTGCCAGTTAACTGATAGAGACGTGCTACCCATATCTTATACCAAATATTATCTTTGTCCTCAGCGATAGCAGCTTCGGCATACACTATAGCGCTATCCATCCGTGTGGCTGTCATGATTTGACTTATACCATAAAGTGCAGCGCTATAGTGGGGATCCTGTCGAAGTATAGAACGATAGAGCGTCAATGCTTCAGCATCTTGACCTGTTTGCTGTTTCATCTTGGCATTGACTAGCATGGTTTCTTGCTTTAACAATTCATCGGAGAGTTCTCGAACAGCCTGCTGGTTGGTAGATGCAGTAACTGTAGGACTACTGCTCTTGCAACTAGTGGTGCACCATAGGAGGCACAGCATCGCTACAGATACTCCGATTATGATCAATTTCTGCTTCACTTTACTTTTCTGTATATTTTTACTACTAACGATTGTGGTGCGATAATATTGTGTGTATGGCCGATAAAAAACAATTGGGAGGGGCTTGATTGAAAGGGGGCTACGAGCTGTGTTTTTATCAATAGTTTACATAATCGTGTTCACTGCCAAAATGGCGATAGGATATCAAAATCCTTTGTGATTAGCAATAGATCTGTTGCTATAAGTGCAAAAATTAGTGGCAATAAAGATTGTTGATTATTTTCTTATTCTCAAACAGTTAATATACTCTACGCTCATATATCATCGCTACCATTATAGGATGATTTCTAAATATGTACTATATGGAGATGAATATGTTAGAAATGTAAAAAGTGAGTAACCAAAGTGACTAGGATACTTCAATGACTATTTGTTAACTGTTTAACAATTATGAACTGTCATTGTTCTATCACTTCAGTCACTTTGGTTTCTTTTGGGTGTTCTAGAAGTCCTTCTTCGTTCTAATTCGCGAGATTGATGGATTTCTATTGTTTTTGGAGTAAGCTTGGGATTCTTTATTTATGTACAAAAGTCCCGATGGGTCTTATTGTTCCTGCGCTAGGCGTTTGCCTAGATCGAAAGCGCGTTCAAGATCTTTAGGGAATTGGGTGTTGTGCATTTCTGTTTTGCGCGCTACATTGAGTTGGGCAGCATCGTAGCGGCTGTAGTCGTTGAATTGGTATGTGTCGAAAGAGTAGAGGATCTCAGTGGGGCCGAACATGCCTAGTTGATGAGCATTAACATCCATCAGAATGTCATAGGCGTTGTTTTTGTATGTCTGCATATCGGGACAGTTCATTGTATAGATAGTGGCAGAACGTTTGCCTTTGTTGATGATTGGATGTTGGAAGTCGGAGTAGTTGACAGCAGGGAAGATGATGCGTTCCATGAAGGCTCGAAGATTGGCGGTGGGGTAGCCACAATAAACAGGCGATCCGCATATGATAGCATCGGCTTCTATTGCTTTCTCTAAGATGGGTTGAAGATCATCGGGATAGGAGCATACACCTTTTCGCCCTCTTTTTATCTTACAAGCGAAGCAACTCATACAGCCTTTATAGTTGAGCGATCGATCATAAAGGTTAATATATTCTACTTCGGCACCTGCTGCTAAGGCACCTTCTTTTGCTCGTTGAAGGAGTTGAGCGGTATTGCCGTTTTTGCGTGGGCTTCCGTTGATAATAAGTACTTTTGTCATATTTAATTTGTTTTATAGTGATTCTCTTGTTTTCAGTTTTCGATTATTTTAATAGTTTGGCAATTTGCTTTTCTGTGGCGTTGGGTAATAATTTGATAAGGTGATTGAACATTCGTTGATACGATTCTTCATGACTGTGATTACAGTGGCAAGCTTCACGCCCCAACAACCGTTCAGGAGTGGTAAGTAACGACCAGCCAAAACCGTATCGGTGTCCATGTTTGTCGATGGGATAAACAAAGTCTTCAGTAACAATGTGACACGACATTTGCATGCGTCCTATGTAGGCATCGAATTTACTTCGCATATTGTGACCAGTAAAATCACAGGCTTTACGTAAGTCGCGTGCTATCATGCTGCCATGATCACGTAGGGTGTCAAGGATGATACCTTCGATACTCTCGGTAATTGGTGAGGGATGGGTAGATCTGCGCCAGTTGTAGAAATCGGGCCACCATTCGCGGCTGATGAAACCTGCTTTGTTAGCAAAGAATTTTCCGTACACACAGTCGCCTTCCGTTATTACGGCACTTTTCCATCGCCATAAGGGCCACTCCCATGAACCATCATCAAATTGAGTGAAGCGGCATTCTTTGGCCATTAACCCTTCGGCACAAAAGCCAGGAATTCCAGATTCTAGCAAAGGTAGGAATCCGATTTGCTTGATGCACTCTATCAACTCGGGGCACGAATGAATTAATTGTTTATTCATCGTTTTTTTTTGCTTGATTGTTTCGGAAATATTCAACAAACGAGTTCATGTTAATAGTGGTTGTGTAGTGTTATTATTGCCGATACTCTGTATAAATAAAAAGTCCCTTTGAAGGGACTTTGGTGTGGTCTGTGGCAGATTCGAACTGTCGACCTCTTCCGTGTGAAGGAAGCGCTCTGAACCAACTGAGCTAACAGACCCTCTCGACTTGTTGTTGTAGTTTTCGTTGGCTTGAAAACGGATGCAAAAGTACAACTTTTTTCTTAACTGGACAAAATAATCTTCATTTTTGGTTGTTGAAAGTTTGGAATGATGTTTGTATCAGTAACATATAATTTGTTTTTATTTTTGTTTTTGTTAGATTAGGTGGGTGAAAAAACTGTTATGGTTGGCTTATAAATAATAAATTGAGGTCTTAGTGATGATGATAAATATGGGTAATATTGGGGATAATATAGATTGGTAATAGTGGCGGTGCGTGTTAGAAGCAGTGTGAAGGATTCTTTATTGTAGAGGCAATAGAAGTAGATGATAGTTGTAGATATGGTAGTAATATAAATAGAAAGGGCGTTTCCACAGAAACGCCCTTTCCTATTTATTGCTGCACGGGGCAGCGAATCAGACGCTAGAATTAGCGAACGATGAGTTTCTCAACTTTGGTGAAGTTGCTGTTGGTGATGCGTACGAAGTAAGCACCCTTAGCGAAGTTGGAAACATTGATGGTCTGAGCGTCAGCTGCATTGACATTCTGGTTGCTGATAACGCGACCGCTCATGTCAATGATAGCAACGTTAACCATACCGGTAACACCGCTGATAGAAAGCTTAACATTGGAGGTAGCGGGGTTGGGCTGCAGTTTAACAGCTACGCTAGCAGCAACGGGATCGATGCTTACATGCTCACGGAAGGTAACGTTAACGGTGGTAGGCTCTTGAACATTCTCGAGGGTGTAGTTGATGTCGCCTTGCATGGTATCGTTGGTGAATTCAACAGTGCCATTAACGGTAACCTGGTCAACCATGTAACCATCATCGGGAGAGAAGAGGAAGGTGTTGGTAGAACCAAGAACAACGCTATCGGTGGTACCGCAGAGTTCGTTCTCATAGGTGTTGTCGAAGACAGTACCATTGTCACCGCACTCGAAGGTAACGGTAGTCATAGGACGATACTCCCAAGGACCAACGATCATACGGATCATGGGGAACTCACCCCAAGAGAAGAAGTGGATATTGTTATCATAGGGATCGTAAACGGTTGCACCGAAACGGTTAGCTACATCGAAGGTGTTGCCATAGAGATGCATGGCGGGATCGTTGTAGTAATAGGTAGCGGTGGAGTCGTCGAGGTTGTAGTAGAAAGTACGGTTAGCGGAAACGCTGAATGCACCATCCTCGATAAGTTTATAACCTACACGGAAGGTAGAGTTAGCAACGAGTTCGGGCTGGTTGGGGAAGTCGATGGTAACGAAATTGTACTGACCATCTTCTACATACTCCATGTTGGTGGGGTTGTTCAGCTCAGCAGCAGTGGTGGTATGAACGCTAGCACCATGGTTTAAGTTTTTCAGGAAGAATCTGCCTTCGTTGTTAGGATCGAGGCTATCAACAGTAAGGATAGCACCAAGGTTTACGCCTGCTTCAGCATAACCATTCTCGGTAGCGGGAACAAGCTGAACACCCTTGATAACCCAAGGACGACCAGAAGCGTCGGTAGGGATGGTAGCACCAGTGGTATAAGCTACAGAAACACCATAACCTGCATTGTCCCAAAGAACCTTGGTGGGGTCATCGCTGAAAGTGTTAGCACCTACCATACCATAAGCCCAAACGTTGAAGTTGGAAAGAACGCCATTGTCACGGCCCCAAACGCCAGCACCAGTGGTGGCATCGGTGTTAACAATAACGATGTTGGTATCGAAGGTAATGCTATCGTAGATGTGATCCATCAGGTTGGAGGTAACGTCAGCATAAACATACTGCTGACCAGCGGTGGTGGTGGGGATGTAGCCAGTTGTGCCACCTTGGTTGCTAACAGTTGTAGGATCGATAACAAGTTCTTGGATTATACCCAGAGGGTCAATGTTAAGATCAACTTCGTCGAAGGTGTTGAAGGTGGTGGTGTGAGCATGGTTGGCAATCATAGTTGCAGCAGAACCAATGGTACCAGCCATAACCTTAGCGTCTACAGAGCTCTGGTTGTTGTTACCAGTGTTGCGGAGGTGCAGCTGATAGGTAACGGGAATTTGTAAGCCCTGGGGCATCTGATGGTAGAAACCATCATAGTAGTTGTTGTTGCTAACTTTCAAATGGTTGTCGGGAGCAGCGATGGCCATGAAGTCGTCAACGATCCAGAGGTAGCCATAAGCACCATTCTGTTCGTTGCAAGCCCAACGAAGACGGAGATAAAGGTTAGCTTGGTTGCCGGCGAGAGCGGGAAGGGTGGTGGTGATCCAACCACGACGAGCGTTGTTAACAGCAATGTCAACATTCTTCACATTGATCTCGTAGCCATACCAATCGGTGCCGTTAGCGCTATAGTCAATCCAGCAGTGGTCACCGTTGAATTTACGGTAGTACTGATAGAAGCGAACGTCAACAACGTTGGTACCAGTGGTCGAGAAGCTGCTGAAAGCGATGTAGGCATTGAAACCACCAATGGTACCGTGACCACCCCAAAAAGGAATCTGATCCTGCATGGTCATGATCATAAGACCAGCCATAGGAGTTTCGCTGTCGAGACCCGAGAGGGTGCGGAAACCACTAGTAGGATAGTTGAAGGTAACAACATACTGGCCAGCATTCTTCAGAGCGGTGCAAGTATTTGCAGTGGTGTCGGCAATACGATGCCAAGTGGCATGATACTGGGTCTGGGTGTGAGCGAGGTCTCCAATGGCGGTGCCATCAACCACGTCGGTGCTGGAAAGGGTACCAGTGGTGTAGCCGCTATTTTCGGTAGCGAAGTCGCAGTACATCAGTTCACCAGTCTTGGTGAAGATGGAGCCCTTGTAGTTAGCTTGCTGGGGCATAGCCTCTGCTTGGCTGACTTTTGCAAGAGAATTGCTAGCCTTCTCGATTCGAGAGGCCGTTCTGTTGGTTTGTGCAAAGGCGAAGGTAGCGCACAGTGCAAAACACAAAGCCATTAATGTTTTTTTCATCGTAATGAGGTTTTAATTAATACTATTTTCAACTTCAAACTTTGGCTCCAATATCTTCAATACTAGAAGTATAAAACCTAGTATCTACAATCATCGGAGGTTCTTTAAAACTTTGCAAATATATATCTTTTATTTGATATGGCAAAAAAAAAATTCCAATTTTTGATTTTTTAGTGTTTGGTAATGTGTGTTTTTTAACGATAGTTTGTATAGGAAGAAATGATATGCGTGGGGTAGGGTGTATGGGCATTTATTCTATATCAGATATTTACTTGTTTTGGGTAGTTGGGTAAGGTTTGCTAAATACTATATTATATATGGTACAATAATTATAATATAACAATTAAAATGGGCAAAGAACGAATAGAACTGAGATACTCCAAATGTGATAGGTTGGCTTTGTGCTAGGCCTATAGGAGTAATAATAAAGGGATTACAGGATGTTGCCCAATTGTTCTTTAATTTTCTCCAATTCGTCTTTCATTTCAACCACCAGTTGTTGGATGGCCACATGATTGGCTTTGCTGCCTGTGGTATTGATTTCGCGTCCCATTTCTTGAGCAATAAAGCCTAGTTTTTTGCCCGAGCCCTCTTCATTATTCATAGTTTCGCGGAAGTAGTTGATGTGTTTCTGAAGGCGTACTTTTTCTTCGGTGATATCGAGTTTTTCGAGGTAATAGATGATCTCTTGTTCGAAACGATTCTCATCGACATTCTTTACTTCGAAATCGATCATATACTTTCTGATGCGTTCTTTGGCGGTATCAATGCGTTCAGCTTCGTATTGAGGAATCTGTTGCAGTTTCTGCTCTATGAGATCTACATGTTTCACAAAGTCTTGCCGAAGTATTTGACCCTCGTGGATGCGGAATTGATCAACCTCGTTGATAGCTTCGTTGATAGTTTTTGCAAGAGCGTTCCAATCCTCCTCGCTCAGTTCGTTGGCCTGTTCGGCATTCCAGATATCGGATTGGTTGAAGAGGTTGTTCATAACGATTGTGTTGGCTTGCTCGTGGGTGAGTTGGTTTGCGAGTTGCATCATAGCATTATAGCGAGCAGTGGCAAGTTCGGTATTGAGGGTAGCATTGCTTTCTACCGATGCTTCTTCGGTAAGGGTGAAGTCGATCTTGCCTCTTTCCAGACGATTAATCATGGATCGTATTTCAAGTTCTTTGCTGCGATAAAGCGAAGGCATCTTGACGTTGCAATCCATCTGCTTGCTGTTGAGGGTTTTTATTTCGATGATGATATTCTTTCCGTTGATAACACATTGCTTCTTAGCGTAACCGGTCATAGATTTCATAGTAGCAAATCCTTTCTTTTATTATTGGTTGGTATACTTAGTGTTGGATTGATTGTCTTTGATGTATTGCTCAAAAGCAGAGGTGGCAAAAGTGCGATATTCGCCCTCTTGATTATAGATGAAGAAGACAGCTTGAACCTGTGGGTCGTTGGGGTGGTCGTCTATAAAGCGGAGCGACTGTTCGAGTCCCATTACCATGAACATAGTACATAGTGCATCGGCCCTCCAGGCGTAGTCGTCGATTACCGAGACGCTGAGGAGCGTATGCTCTACTGGACGTCCGGTTGCGGGATCGATAGTGTGTGCATATTTTACACCATCTTTTTCGTAGTATTTTCGGTAGTTGCCTGAGGTTACGACAGCTTTGTCTTCAAGGAGGATAGATGTTTCTACTTCGGGTTGGTCGTATTTGTTGGTGGCGGGACGCTCTATGCCAACTGTCCATTGTTCGCCATTAGGCTTGTGTCCGCGAGCAATTACCTCACCGCCTACATCAATCAGATAGTTGTGGATATCTTGTTGTTCAAGGAAAGCACCGATGAGGTCAACCACATATCCTTGAGCGATGGCGTTGAAGTCGAACTCTGTTTCGGCATATTTTTTAGTAACGATAGGACGATTCATACTGTCGTGACTGATTGTTATGCTGCCACTACCTGTATATTGCTTCAAACTGTCAATGATGTGATCGGTCATATCCTTACGGTGTTCAAAGCCGAAGCCCCAAGCGTTGACTAGTTTCCCTACGGTGATATCGAAGGCTCCGTTACTATAGTCGTTCATCTCTATTGCTTGTTCAAACATGGGTGACAGGATACTGTCTAGAAGGATAGTTTCGTTACGATTGATGCGGCGAAGTAGGGAACTATCGACCCACAATGAGGCTGACTGGTCGAAGGCTTGTAGGATTGAATCGATTTGGGGTTGTAGGTTTCGCTGTTGGGCATCATAATATATAATAGAATAATAGGTGCCTTGTGCTTCACCTCCCAAACGAATCTGTTTCTCGCGAGGTTGGCATCCAGTAAGGATGAGGGCCAAGAGGGCCAATAGTATGAAAGATATATACTTCATAGTGTTGGGATAGAGATGAAAAAAGCGTCCGATGGGAGAATCGAACGCCTTTTATGCTGATTTGTAACGATTTTTATTTCGATACAACAAATTTGCGGGTGATGATGTTTCCGTTGCTGAGGGTGATACGCATAGCGTAGGTGCCGTTGCTGAGGGTGGAAACATCTGCGCGGTTAACATTGTCGAGCGACATAACACGCTGCCCCACGGTGTTGTAGATGGCGATGTTGGCCACTTCGTTGCCGCTTTCAATATTAATAACGCTAGTAGCGGGGTTGGGGTAGATGTTGATGTTGGCGCCCTCGACATCGTTGATGCCTACATTAGCAAGGATAGTAACATAGTTAGTGTCTACACAACCAGTGGTGTCGTTGGTTGCGCTAACACTGACGTCGGTATTCTGCTGGATGTTGGACAAGGTGATCGTCTCGGTGGTTTCACCGGTGCTCCACAGAAAGTGTACATTGCTCTGATCGCTAGTAGCGTTAAGAACAGCTTCGCTACCGGGGGTAACGCTGAGGTCGCCGCTGATGGTTACACGGGGCGATTTGTGGATGGTAAGATTCAAGATAACGCTGCTGTCGCAGGTATAACTGTTGGCACCTACACGGATGGTGTCGATAGTGGTAGCAGTGTAGGTTTTGGATATATCGCCCGAAGTGAATTCATAGCTGTCGCACTGATTCTCAATCATGGGGATATAGGTGGGATAGTTGATGGTAATAACGGCGGTGCGAACACTGTCGAAGCAACGCTCGTTAGTGCGACCGTGGAATACGCTATAGTAGGCCGACGAGGGGCTGCCAGCATAATCTTCGGTGGAGATGGTAGTGGTGGAGGTGATCAGGATAGAGCGTGAGGGGAAGCTGGGCGAGAAACGGAAATATTTCTGTCCGCAAGCCGACACAGCGGTATCGGTGGCAATCTGAGTGGGTTCGATGATGGTGAGGTTAAGGGTAAGGATCGAGTCGCAATCGGACGAGCTCTCGTAGAACTCTTTAACGGTAGTGGTGCTAGCAGTATAGGTGCTGTCTTTCCAGGTGTAGCTTGCACAAGCGGTTACAGTATAAGTTTTTTCGGCAGATTCGGCTGTGGTAAGCTGGATAGTAGCAACGCTGTCGCATCCCTCGGCGGTTTGCAGCGTGCGAGTATAGGTACCGCTCTGAGCAATCACGGTGTCACCGAAGGTATAGGTGCATCCACCCGATACGGTAGTGGTTTCGAGTGCTGTATTGTATACAGGATTGATGGTGAGGTGCAATAGATATGTGGTATCGTTGGAGTTGTAAACATAATCGTTGCTTTCGGTGTAGGTAACGCCGTTGGCACTCCAAATATAGGAACCACAAGCTTCAGCGGCGGTAGTGATAAAGACACGCTCTTGGGCATTCATAACAAAAGGCATCAGCATAGCCGCCATTAACGTAAGGAATAATCTTTTTTTCATCTTCTCGAATGAATTAATTAATCTTTATATTTTATTTTTTTTATTCTCTATTTATATGTATTTTAAACACATAGATGATATTGATCCTTTTGTGCGGAACCCAATATCAATGTGCAAAGATAATAACTTTTTTTAATATGGAACCTTTTTTTTTACTTTTCTTGAATTTTTAGTTTCAATTCGACCACATTTTCGACGTGTTGTGTATGAGGAAACATGTCGACTGGTTGGATTTGAATCACCTCATATTTTGCTGAAAGCAATTGGAGGTCGCGAGCCTGTGTGGCTGGGTTGCAACTTACGTAAACAATCTTGGGTGCTTCGGTAGCCAACAACTGTTCCACAACCTTTTCGTGCATACCTGCACGAGGGGGATCGGTGATGACAACATCGGGTTTTCCGTGTTCGTTTATAAAATCGGCTGTTAGCACTTTGGCCATATCGCCAGCATAGAACTCAGTGTTGTTGAATCCGTTGTATTGAGCATTCACTTTAGCATCGGCAATAGCCTCTTCCACATATTCAATACCTACCACTTTTTTGCATTGCGCAGCAAGGAAGAGGGCGATGGTTCCAGTGCCAGTATAGAGGTCGTAAACCGTTTCGCTGCCTTGTAGGTTGGCAAATTCGGCTACGAAACTATAAAGTCGTTGAGCTTGAGCTGAGTTGGTTTGGAAGAACGATTTGGGGTTGATTTTGAACCGGAGCGTTTTATTGCCTTGATAGCCAACCATCTCCTCTACTATATGATCTTTACCATAATAGGTAACCACATCAAGATCAGTATAGGAATCGTTCATTTTGCTGTTGATGATATACTGTAGCGATGTGATTTGTGGGAACTGTTGACGGATGAAATCGAGCAGCGGATCGAGCCACTCTTGACGTTCTTCGGCCACAATAACCACCACCATCCATTCTCCGATACTGCTATTGCGAATCACGATATTGCGCAGAAAGCCAGTATGATTGCGTATGTCGTAGAAAGGGAATTGATGCTCGATGGCATAATCGCGTACGGCCAAACGGATAGCATTCGAGGGATCGGCTTGAAGTGCGCAATGTTCAATATTGAGCACTTTATCGAATAGCGAAGGAATGTGGAATCCTAAAGCACCGGGGTCGGCCATTCGTTCCTCGGGGGTTGTGGCTTTCATTTCCTCGTCGGTACGCCAACGTTTGGTAGAGAAAGTATATTCGAGTTTATTCCTATAATAATATATGTTCTCTGAACCACAGATGTTGCGCATCGAGGAGGTGTCGATTCCTCCAAGCCGTTCGAGGTTGTCTTTTACCTGCTTCTGCTTGTAAACTACCTGGTCTTGATAGTTCATATTCTGCCACTTGCATCCACCACAAACACCGAAATGGGGGCACTGAAGAGCAACCCGTTTGGGCGAAGGCTGTTTGAGCGCGATAGCACGTCCTTCAGCGTAATTCTTCTTCTTTTTAAACAACTTGATGTCGACCACATCGCCAGGAACCACAAAGGGAACAAAAATCACCATTCCGTCAACCTTAGCGATCGACATTCCTTCTGCAGCAGCATCGACTATCTCTACGTCGTTATAAATGATTTCTTGTTTAGTTTTTCTCATCTTCATTGTTGTAGGCAGTACAATAGTAGGTAAGAACTACATATATAGGAAGTTAACCCTCTTGGTAACGTCCTTAAACTAAAAAAGAAGCATTGCACGGCAACACTTCTTTCTAACTCTGCAAAGTTATTTCTTTATCTGTATAAAGAAATTCAAACACTTATCGTTCGTCGGAAACACTAAGTTTCTTTCTGCCTTTTCTGCGGCGTGCGGCCAAAACTTTGCGGCCATTTGCAGTGCTCATTCTCTGACGAAAACCGTGCTTATTTGCTCTTTTTCTGCGAGATGGTTGAAATGTTCTTTTCATTTTTTACTCAATTTTGGAATTGCAAAAGTACACAAAATATTTGAACCTACAAGAAAAATTTTCAATCAATTGTTGATAACTATATTTAACCATCACATCTATAACTATTTATAGCATGAAAATATTTTTTTAATGTCAAAATGGAATTCGTGCTGTTTTTGGGGCTTCTTACGACTGTTAAAAGTAATTGTTTTTTTCTTTGTTATACTCTTATTATATATTTATGTGGAAGAATGATTCGAGAAATGGAATACAATGACATCAATCGATAGGGTTGCTGCCGCTATATCGACGCTATTCTGCCGTCCAAGAGGGGTGATTAGTTGTAGTTAATAGATAATATATCACTATATTTATCGGCCTTTGTGTTGAGCTTCTTTGTACCTTTTATAATATTGTGTTTAAAATACATGGAAACAAATAATTAGTATGAATTTTGTAGCTTTTCTACTTTCTTTTATATTCACTGTTCTATATTATTGATAACATGATATATATTTTTTATTCTATACAAATTGATGAAAGTTACTTTTAATCTTTGATAATTGCTTTAATCTCTCCTCTATTCATGGTGTTTATTATTTCCTTCTTCAGTATTTCTTATTTCATAGTTTTAGAGAGGTTACAGAGAAGGGGATCAAAAGAGCGTGATTTGGAGTGAGAAAAAGTTAGAGTTAAATTAGAGTTAGGTTAGACTTGTATCAGAGTTGCAATTTAGGATGAAATAAACATAGAATGATAGTAAAGGAGAATGGATAAAAGGAGGGTTGAGAAAACTTTTTTTTATTATTGATATATTGTATATCACGTGATTGCAAAAACGATATGTTAAAAGTGTGGTTCGAACGTGTGCTATATGAAAAAAAAGTTGTATCTTCGCGCTCAGTAAAAAATGAAAGAGAAACGTTGGATATTACGCGAAGATGTTGATGTAGAAAGTGTTGATAAGTTAGCGGAATCGTTGGGAGTTGACAAAATTATTGCCACATTGCTCGTTGAGCGTGGGGTAACAAGTTTTAAGGAAGCAAAAGAGTTCTTTCGACCCAGTTTGGATCAGTTGCACGACCCGTTCTTGATGAAGGATATGGACAAAGCCATAGAGCGCATCAATACGGCAATCCGCAAAAAGGAGCGGATTATGGTTTATGGCGACTACGATGTAGACGGCACCTCAGCAGTAGCGCTGGTTTATTCCTACTTCCGAACCATCCATAACAATATCGATTTCTACATCCCTGAACGCGACACAGAAGGATCGGGCCTTTCATATAAAGGCGTCGATTACGCTCGTGAAACGGGCGTAAAGTTAATTATTACACTCGATTGCGGTATCAAAGCTGTCGAGCAAACTCGATATGCGAAGTCTTTTGGTATCGATATCATTGTTGGCGATCATCACCTCGAGGGCGATGAGTTGCCTGATGCTGTTGCTATCCTTGACCCTAAACGTCACGACTGCCCTTATCCCTTCAAGGAGTTGGCCGGTTGTGGTATTGGCTTCAAGATTGTAGAGGCCTATTTGGAACAGAAAATGGGAGTACGGCTTTGTGATCACTATGAAGCCGATGATGTGCTGAAACGTAAAGCGCAAGAGACGCTGAAACTGAAGTTGTTGCGCTATCTCGATTTGGTAGTAATCAGCATTGCTAGCGATATTGTGCCCATTGTGGGCGAGAACAGAGTGTTGGCATCGTACGGATTGAAGGTTATCAATACTTGTCCTCGTCCCGGATTGGAGGCTATCCTCTACTACGGTCATATTGAGCGACGTAGTGAAGCCGACCGAACCAAGAATCCCGACAACGACAGTTATTTTAATCGCGACCTGAATATTAGCGATCTTGTTTTCCTTGTAGGTCCTCGTATCAATGCAGCAGGTCGTGTAAGGAGTGCCTTCGACTCGGTACGTATCCTAATTAGCGATAACAAGCAGCAAGCCAGAGCTTTGGCCGAAGAGATAAACAACTACAACATTCAGCGCAAAGACCTTGATACGGCCGCTACCGAGGCGGCTCGTCAGCGTATTGATAATGATGAGAAGGCCAAACATCGCAAATCGATTGTCCTAGTCGACGAGAATTGGCATCGTGGTGTGGTGGGTATTGTGGCTTCCCGTTTGGTTGAGGCCTATTTCAAGCCTACAATCATCTTTACCCTTTCGTCCGATAACCTTTATGTTGGCTCAGCCCGATCGTTTAAAGATTTCGATATTCATGCTGCATTGGAGCAGTGTGCCGATTTGCTTGAAAACTTTGGCGGACATAAGTATGCTGCGGGTGTTTCGGTGAAACCAGAAAATTTCCAAGCCTTTTCCGATAGGTTCGAAGAGGTAGTTCAGAACAGCATTACCGAAATTGATCAAACACCTGAGATACTGATCGATGCCGAGATTAGTTTCCCCGAACATATCACCCCCAAGTTTGTTCGTATTCTTAAACAGTTTGCCCCCTTCGGCCCCGAAAATAATGTGCCTGTATTCCTTAGCCGTAGGTTGGTGGATACGGGGTTCCCTCGCGTGGTTGGAAACAATCACCTCAAGTTTTCTGCTATCCAACTCGATGCCCGCAGTCGCTCCTATCCCGCTATTGGATTTGGTTTAGGCGATTACTATCCGAGCATCAAAGCGGGCGAGGCCTTCGATTTGGTTTACAACCTTGAGGAGAACACTTGGAACGGCAAATCGGAGACGCAACTCAATGTGAAAGATATTCGTATTGATGATTAATAGGTCTTATTGCTAGATCAAGGAGACCGATGCGGACAGAGGAGTAGGAAGACAATAACCCTCCCGTTCTTGCGCTGTCCACTATGTATAGTTATTAACCAAAAAAAGAATAATAATTCATGGCTGACGATAAAAAAATCATTTTCTCGATGGTGGGAGTTGGAAAACTGATACCCCCATCACGACAGATTCTGAAAGACATCTACCTCTCCTTTTTCTATGGTGCTAAAATTGGTATCATAGGTCTTAATGGCTCGGGTAAGTCTTCTCTGCTGAAGATTATTGCTGGAGTGGATAAAGACTATCAGGGCGAGGTGGTCTTTTCGCCAGGCTATTCGGTAGGATATCTAGAACAAGAACCCAAACTCGATGATACCAAGACGGTTAAAGAGGTGGTGCAGGAGGCTGTACACGAGGTGGTTGACCTTATGAAGGAATACGATGAGGTGAACAACAAGTTTGCCGAACCGATGAGCGATGATGAGATGAACAAACTCATTGAACGTCAAGGCGAACTTACCGAACTGCTCGATCAACACGATGCTTGGACTCTTGATAGCAGACTTGAAAGAGCGATGGATGCTTTGCGTTGCCCCGATGAGGATCAGTTGGTGAAGAATCTCTCGGGCGGCGAACGTCGCCGTGTGGCCCTTTGCCGCTTGCTGCTCCAAGAACCCGACATTCTGCTCCTTGATGAGCCTACCAACCATCTCGATGCAGAGAGCATCGATTGGCTAGAACAGCATTTGCAACAGTATAAAGGCACCGTCATCGCTGTTACCCACGACCGCTATTTCCTTGATAATGTAGCTGGTTGGATCCTTGAGTTGGATCGTGGTGAAGGAATCCCCTGGCAGGGAAACTATTCTTCGTGGCTCGATCAGAAAACACAGCGTTTGGCTATGGAGGAGAAGCAGGAGAGCAAACGTCGCAAAACGTTGCAGCGAGAGTTGGAGTGGGTTCGTATGGCACCGAAAGCACGACACGCTAAGGGCAAAGCCCGTTTGGCTGCCTACGATAGGATGATGAACGAAGATGTGAAGGAGAAGGAGGCCAACCTCGAAATCTATATCCCCAATGGTCCTCGTTTGGGTAACAAGGTGTTGGAGGTGGAAGGGGTTAGTAAAGCCTATGGCGATAAGCTTCTTTATGAGAACCTTACCTTCTCGTTACCACCAGCTGGTATTGTAGGCGTTATTGGACCTAACGGTTGTGGAAAAACTACACTCTTCCGTCTTATCATGGGGTTGGAACAGCCTGATACGGGAACTTTTACAGTAGGCGAAACGGTAAAGATAGGATATGTTGACCAACAACATGTTCAGATTGATCCCGAGAAGTCGGTATGGGAGGTGGTTTCCGAAGGCAACGACCAAATCCAGATGGGAGGACGCCTCGTTAATTCGCGTGCCTATATCAGTCGTTTTAATTTCTCGGGCAACGATCAGAGCAAGAAAGCGGGTGTCCTTTCTGGAGGCGAACGCAACCGATTGCATTTGGCTCTCACCTTAAAGAGCGAAGCTAACGTGTTGCTTCTCGATGAGCCCACTAACGACATCGATGTCAATACGATGCGAGCTCTGGAGGAAGGCTTGGAAAATTTTGCTGGATGTGCTGTTATAATCAGTCACGACCGTTGGTTCTTAGATCGTATTTGCACCCATATCCTTGCTTTTGAGGGCGATTCGCAGGTCTACTTCTTTGAAGGCTCCTATTCTGAATACGAGGAGAATCGTCGCAAACGATTGGGCGACGATATGCCCCATAGGCTTCATTACAAGAAACTGATGGCTAAATAAGAAAACGATATGAAAACGAGATGCGCTATCTTTATAGGAATGCTACTGATGGTAGCAACTGCATGTCCTGTTTGGGGGCAAGACTATCGTGTGGTGAATGCTAAGGGACGTGTGGTGAAGCAAATAGTGGAAACGGAATCCTATTCATCGGGCAACGATATGAATAGGCAGAGTACCTATTTCTTCGACCAGCAGGGCACTATTGATCGCATCGAAAAGCGGAGCCCCCTATCGCCTAATCCTATGGTTGAGAAGGTGGAACGCGATAGTTATCCTACAAAAGGTGTTTCTCGCAACAACCGAGAAGAGCATCGTTTTGATGGAACGGTCGATTCGGTGTTCAGTATAGAGCGCCATCAGTTGGTTAGTATTCGCATCTATGATGGCGATTGCGATTTGGTGGAGCTTCATTCCTATGGTTCTGATGGGTTGATATATAATTCGATTTTTCATGTATATCGTCAACCAGGAGTGCTGCTTTATAGTCGGCTCTATTATTATCAGAAAGGAAGGATGACCACACGAAAAGAGTATCGCTATAATAGGCAAGGACTTCTTACTCAAAGTCTTCAGTACTCTATGATCGAGGGCGATTATTTGGTGCTACAAGAGCGCCTTAGTTATGATAAACAACAGCGGGTGGTGAAGAAGGTGAAGACTCATTATAATATTGAAGACAACTCTACACGCACCACCACTGAGCGCAACAAATATACCTACGATCGTCAGGGCAACTGGACACAGCGGCTCTATTATTATGATGGTCAGTTGTTAAGTACTACTACACGAACTATTACCTATTGGTAAACCTCCTTTCTTTGAATAACGATAATACCTCGATATCACCACTCAATAAAAACTTTAAAGTTATGCAGTTCACTCACCTTCATGTTCACAGTCATTTCTCAATCCTCGATGGAATGTCGAAGATACCCGATTTGATCAAGAAATGCAAAAAGAACGGTATGTATGCTATGGCTCTCACCGATCATGGTAATATGTATGGTATCAAGGAGTTTTTCGATACTGTCAACAAAGAGAATAAGAAGGTGAAAGAGGCTATCAACGAGCAGCAGGCGATCCTTGACAACGATGGTGCTAGCCAAGAAGAGAAAATGGCGGCTCAGGCAAAAATCGAGGAACTTAACGGTACTTTCTTTAAGCCGATTCTAGGTACTGAGGCCTATTGTGCTCATCAGCATCGCACCATCCGTGATGAACGTGGATGGCATCTTATCTTGTTGGCTAAGAATAAGAAAGGATATCTCAATCTTTGCAAAATCAGCAGCAAGGCTTTTATTGAAGGCTACTACTATCAGCCTCGTATGGATCATGAATTGCTGGAGCAATACCACGAGGGAATTATTTGTTGTTCTGCTTGCCTGGGTGGCGAGATTCCGCAAAAGATTATGCATGGCGATCTTTCGGGAGCTGAGGAGAGTGTGCTTTGGTTTAAGAATCTCTTTGGTGACGACTATTATTTAGAATTGCAGCGTCATCAAACCGACAAACCTAATGCCGCTTACGACACTTTCGAGAAGCAAGAACAAGTGAATAAGGTGCTAATCGAACTAGCAAGGAAGCACAATATCAAGTTGATTGCTACCAACGATGTCCACTTTGTAGAGGAGGAACACGGTGAGGCTCATGACCGATTGATATGTCTCAGTACGGGTAAGGATTTTAACGATCCCAACCGTCTTCACTATACCAAGCAAGAGTGGCTTAAGAGTCCTGCCGAGATGGAGGCTGTTTTTAGCGATATTCCTGAGGCACTTGCCAATACGCAAGAGATTGTCGATAAGGTGGAAACCTATAGTATCGACTCGGCGCCCATCATGCCGGTATTCCCTATCCCCGAATCGTTTGGTAGCGAGGATGAATACCGCAGTCGTATCACCGAAAAGGAACTTTTTGATGAATTTACCCAAAACGAACATGGAGAGGTGGTGCTCAGTAAGGAGGCGGCCGATAAGGTGATTGTCCGTTTGGGAGGATACGAGAAACTATATCGTATCAAGTTTGAGGCCGATTATTTGGCCGATCTTACGTGGAAGGGCGCTCACAAACGTTATGGAGAAGAACTTTCCGACGAGCAGATTGAACGTATCAAGTTCGAGCTTCACGTTATCAAGACGATGGGTTTTCCTGGCTATTTCCTTATTGTACAGGATTATATTCGGGGTGCTCGCGAAGAGTTAGGGGTTAGTGTAGGCCCTGGTCGTGGTTCGGCAGCTGGTTCAGTTGTCGCTTACTGTTTGTGGATTACTGATATCGATCCGTTGAAGTACGATCTACTTTTTGAGCGTTTCCTTAATCCTGACCGTATTTCGCTACCCGATATCGATGTTGACTTCGATGATGCTGGTCGCGGACGGGTGTTGGATTGGATTACCGAAAAGTATGGAGTTGAGAAGGTGGCGCATATCATCACGTACGGTACTATGGCCACTAAGTCGTCAATTGCCGATGTGGCGCGTGTACAAGGGGTTCCAATCCCTAAAGTGAATGAGATAAAGAGTTATATCCCTGAGCGTTCATTTCCAGATAATATTAAGGATGAGAAAGGCAAATCGCCAAAAGTTAATCTACACAACTGTTACAAGTATGTGCCTGAACTGAAGAGTCTTTACGAAGAGGGCCCTGAAGATATAAAGAGTGTGCTCACTTATGCCGAAGAGTTGGAGGATACCAACCGTCAGATTGGTATTCATGCTTGTGGCGTTATTATTGGTGCGGACGATCTTACCAACTTTGCGCCTGTATGTACTATCTATGATAAGGAGAGTAAACGCGATGTGGTTGTTACTCAGTATGATGGACACGTAATCGAAACTGTAGGCCTTATCAAGATGGACTTTCTTGGGTTGAAGAACCTTACCATTATCAAGGATGCCCTTGAGAGTATTAAGAAGCGCCACGGTGTTGAAATCGATATTGACCACATCCCGATAGATGATGAACTTACCTATAAGCTTTTTTGCGATGGCAACACTGTAGGTACTTTCCAATTTGAGTCGGCCGGCATGCAGAAATATTTACGTGAGTTGCAGCCGCATGTTTTCGAGGATCTTATCGCTATGAATGCCCTTTATCGTCCAGGCCCTATGGATTATATTCCTACTTTCATCAATCGAAAGCTGGGGCGTGAGCCTATCGAGTATCCTATTCCTGAGATGGAGAAATACTTGAAGGATACATACGGTGTTACAGTATATCAAGAGCAGGTGATGCTTCTGTCGCGACAATTGGCCAACTTTACTCGTGGCGAGAGCGACACCCTTCGTAAGGCGATGGGTAAGAAGCTGATCGATAAGATGATGGAGCTGAAAGACAAGTTCTTAAAGCAGGGACAGGAGAATGGCCATCCTGCCGATGTGTTGGAGCACATATGGAAAGACTGGGAGAAATTTGCCAGTTATGCTTTCAACAAATCGCATGCCACTTGCTATTCTTGGGTAGCTTATCAGACGGCATATCTCAAAGCACATTATCCTGCCGAATATATGGCTGCGGTGATGACTAGTGCATTGAGCGACAGCAAGCGTGTTATTGAGTTGATGGAGGAATGTCGCCGTATGAAACTCACCATCCTTGGCCCTAGCATCAACGAGTCGGAAATCAATTTCTCTGTCAACAGCAAGGGGGAGATTCGTTTTGGATTGGGTGCTATTGCTGGTATGGGACAAGCGGCATCTAGTGTGATCATTAATGAACGAAATGCCAACGGGGTCTTCAAGAGTGTTTTTGATTTACTTGAACGTGTTGATATTAAATCGCTCAACCGTAAAAATATGGAGGTGTTGGCTAAAGCAGGTGCTTTTGATGAATTTTCAGAAATGCATCGTGCCCAGTTCTTCTATCGTGAAAATGAAAACGAGGGGACGCCTACCTATATCGAAAAGCTGATTAAATGGGCTGTCCGCAAACAGGAGAGTGCCAATTCTAACCAAATGTCGCTGTTCGATCTCAGTGAGGAGATCCAGCAGGATGACCATCCACCTATTCCTCAGTGTCCTGCCTGGAATAGTATCGAGCAATGTGGTTTTGAGAAAGAGGTGATAGGATTCTATCTTAATGGTCATCCGCTCGATGCCTTCCGTTTGGCTATCGATAATTATGTTCATACTGAAGTGGCGCAGCTCAATGACCTTACTAATTTTGTTGGTCAATCGAATATCAATTTCTGTGGTGTCATCAAATCGGCCAAGTCCTCTATTACTCGTCGTGGAAGTTCTATGGGTATCTACACTATTGAGGATTATTCTGGAACCTTTGAGTTTCGGCTTTTTGATGATAGCAACGTCAAATTCCAACCTTTCCTACAAGAAAATCAGTTCGTTTATTGCACCGCTACTGTCGAAAAACGAAACTACCGTCAACCTGACGGTTCTTGGAAAGAGGGGAGCCCTCAGTTTAGAATCGTTGATGTTAGTCTTTTAGCAAGCGTAGTCGATACAAAAACGAAACGTATAGTTTTCCATGTTCCCCTTGCCTCCGTTACTCACGATCTAGCTACTCAGATCCAACAGCAAGCTAAAAAGCATCGAGGAAATGCATTGCTGCAAGCTGTGGTTGAGGACGATGAGAATAAGATGCAGATTTCTATGTCGGCTCCAGGACTTCGGGTTAAGCCTGACGATTTCATCCCTTTGTTGCGTTCGTTTACTGCTGTATCGAAAATTGAATTGAGCGATAAAGAAAAATAATCATCTCATGGAACTGCAAACTCGTATATCCGTAAGTCAAAGTCCCTTCCAACTTAATCATCAGAGTCCACTGCTGATGGTTGGTTCATGTTTCACCGAACATATTGGTGAGCAGCTTTTGCATGGTGGTTTCGAGGTGATGCAGAATCCTTTCGGCATTCTCTATAATCCGCTTAGTATTGTGGAGTGTATTCAGCGTTGTCTCACGCTGCAGCCCTTGGGTAACGATGATATGGTTCAGTATCGAGGACTTTGGCATTCGTGGTTGCATCATGGCTCGTTTTCCAACAAAGAGAAGGATCAGTTGCTTGAGAGTTCTCTTCTGCAGCAACGCCAAGCTCATCAATTCATAGAGCGAGGTTGCCAATTGATTATCACTTTGGGCGATGCCCATTATTATACTCTTCACGATAGTGATTATGTGGTTGCCAATTGTCATAAGATGCCTGCGTCAGCCTTCGATCTTCATTGTGCAACAGTTGAAGAGGTGGTCGATTCCTTTGTCCCGCTTCTTGATCAATTGCAGCAGTTCCGAGTGCAAGTGCTTTTCACCATCAGTCCTATTCGGCATTGGGCATATGGTGCTCACGGTAGTCAGTTGGGGAAGGCAGTGCTGATGTTGGCTGTTGATGAATTGTTAAGGCGCTATCCACAACAGTGTTTTTATTTTCCTGCATACGAGATTATGGTCGATGAGCTTCGTGATTATCGTTTCTATGCTGATGATATGCTTCACCCTTCTTCGTTGGCTCAGCGTATTATCTTTGACCATATGCTCCAAGCTCATGCTAATGCTGATACTTGTAGTCTTATTAAGCAGCATTCTCAACTATACGCCATGCAGTCGCATCGTCCTATCAACCCTGAGAGTGAGGAATATCGGCTTTTTGAAGCTAAACTCAATGCTATGAAAGAAACAATGAATAAAAAATATAAACAATGAAAATGAATATTGCCATCGTTATGGGTGGATACTCAGGAGAGCATGATATCTCTATCATGAGTGGCACGCAGGTTTATCAGAGTATTAGTGCCGATCTTTATAATCGATATCGCGTAGTTGTTGAACGCGACCGTTGGTTTGGACTTGATGATGACGATCAGGAAATTCCTCTTGATCGGGCTGATTTTACTTTACATATGAGCAACAAGGTGGTGAAGTTCGATTTGGCGTTCATTATCATTCACGGCAATCCTGGCGAGAATGGTGTGTTGCAAGGATATTTTGATATGTTGAGTATCCCCTATACCACTTGTGGTTTTTATACTTCGGCTCTTACTTTCAATAAAGCTTACTGCAATGCTGTGGTTCGTGATTTTGGTATTACTAAAGTGGCTCGTTCTTTCCATCTTTTCGAGAATCAGCCTTATAACTGCCAGAAAATAGTCGATACTTTGGGTCTGCCCCTCTTTGTAAAACCTGCTGCGGGAGGTAGTAGTGTTGCCACTACTAAGGTAAAAACTATTGATCAGCTAGAGCCAGCTATTCGTGAAGCTTTTACTGAGGATCGAGAGGTGCTTGTAGAGGAGTTTATAAAAGGTCGCGAGTTTGATTGTGGTGTTTTCAGAGCTAAGCATCAGAAGTATGTTTTTCCCGTTACAGAGATTATTCCTACGGGCGGACACGAGTTTTTTGATTATGATGCTAAATATAATGGTTTCTCTAACGAGGTGACTCCTGCGCAGGTTGATGATTCTATTAGTCGCGAAATTCAGGATGTTTCGTCTAAACTATATGATATGCTTAATTGTGAAGGCATTGTGAGATTCGACTATCTTTACGATGTAGAGCAATCGCACCTATATTTTATGGAAGTGAATACTATTCCTGGTCAGTCACCCGAAAGCATTGTACCCAAAGAGGCGCGTGCTATAGGAATCTCACCTTCTGAATTGTATCATATGGCTATTGAAGCTGCGCTAAAATAATAGTAGCCGGTTTACTATGTTATTAATCGTATATATACATTATTTATATATACGATTTTTAATCAAAACAAAAAAATATCGTGCAAGATAAAATTTTTCTTGTATGTTTGAAAAAATGTGTATATTTGCATCGTGAACGATATAAATGATTTAATAAATATTTAAAACTATGTCAACGATTTACGATTACACAGCAACGTTAAACAACGGCAAGGAATTAAAATTTGAGGATCTGAAAGGTAAAGTAATCCTTGTGGTGAATACCGCTAGCAAATGCGGTTTTACTCCTCAATACAAGGGGCTAGAGGCTTTATATAAGAAATATGGAGAGAAGGGTCTCTGTGTAGTGGGTTTCCCCTGCGACCAGTTTGCCAATCAAGAACCAGGCGACGATGCAACTATCGCCCAGTTCTGTGAGATTAACTTCGGTGTTACATTTCCTTTGACCAAGAAATGTGATGTGAATGGCGCCAACGCTCATCCAGTATTCAAATATCTCTGCGAAGTTGCGCGAGGTACACTCGGTAAGTCTATTAAGTGGAACTTCACCAAGTTCTTGATTTCACGTGATGGCGCTACTATCAAGCGTTATGCTCCACAAACTGAGCCTGAGAAGTTCGAGGACGATATCGTGGCTATGCTCGGTTAGCGCTACCTCTTTCTTTAATGCGAACATCTGAAGAAACAAGAGCTTTTGTTAAGCACCAACAACAATGTTCATGAGAAAAACTATCATCATATCTGCCCTATTGATGACTCTGGTATTTCCTGCCATGAGCCAAAGCCGTTTCGGCTTTCAGGGCTACCAAGGAGGGATGATGCTGCACACGGGTTGGGTAGCCAACAGCAGTGTCAACTTCACCTCGTTCGACAACGTTACAGGCACGCCCGTTATCGCTGAAGGTATGCCTTTCGGTATTGGTGGCGCTATTAAGATTAAGCTGCTGCCACACTTCCGGGTGGGATCGGAAGGCTATGTAAGCACCCTTACTTACGAACCCAACCATAGCCAATTAAGAGTAGGGTGGGGCGGCCTGTTAGTTGACGGGGTATGGTATAGTGAAAAGTGGTCCTTTTTTGTGGGTGCTACTGTGGGTGGTGGTTCAGTGCAAAACACTACGCTACTTGATCCTCAAGATGTCAATTATGAAACGGAGTTGCATGCCTCATATCGTCGATACTCATTTATGTGTGTAACTCCCTTTGCTGGTTGCGAGTATGCGCTGACTGAAAGGATTCACCTAGTGGGTAAGATTGACTATGTGACTGATTTGACAAGCGGTGAATTGGACAACCCGCAGGGACCTAGAGTATATGTGGGCTTCTTATTTGGACATTAGTATTATAAAAACTATAAACATATGGTATACGAACAGTTGAAATTGGACAACCAGCTTTGTTTCCGTCTATATGCCGCCAGTCGTCTGGTCATACAGATGTACGAACCGTGGTTGAGTAAGCTGGGTCTCACCTATCCTCAGTATTTGGTAATGTTAGTGTTGTGGGAAAAGAATAAGATGCCGGTCAACGATATAGCCCACCGACTGCTTCTGGAAACCAATACGGTGACTCCGCTGTTGAAACGTATGGAAGTTCAAAAGTTAATAGTACGTAAGCGTGATGGACAAGATCATCGTAAAATTATTGTAGGACTTACCCATAAGGGTCTGCGTATGAAGGAACTGGCGAAGGAAATACCGTTAGAAATGAGCTGCCAATTGCAGTGCATGGTTTCTACCCCTGAGCAACAAGAGGAAATGATGAAAATGGCTGGAAACCTAGATCGTTTGATAGAGACATTATGCACTCGCATAAATAACTATAAACAAGACGTTAAAGAAGAGCGAATCAAATAATAATAACAAAAACTAAATTACCATAAACAAACTAGTAATTATTAAACGTCTATAGTACTACGTAACTAATCTGAGTAGGCAATCGATGTACCACAGAATGGAAAGTAATATTGTGGATTACTTGAAGATGGAACAACAGGTCTCTATTGCTAGTATTGATGAATTACGCTTCTATATCGTTAATGCTGGCGATGATTATAAGACTTATGACATTTTTAAGGCATGTCTTCTCGATGAAGAGGACAACCTGCCGTGGACAGAAACTCAGTTGCAGCTAATCGAATGTGTGGACCTTCAGTATTGGCTTACAAAGCAGATGTAATATTTGCCATTATTAATAGCGTGTTTAAAAAAAGAAGCAAGCTCGACCTCAAGGGGATGAGCTTGTTTTTATGATTAGAGAAGAGGGGACAAAAACACTACAGTTATTTGAGATGTACTTTTACTAATATTTTGTTCATCATTTGGTTGATTGGGGCCGATATGTGAAGGTAGTAAACAGCTATTGGAACAACTAAAAGGAATACAATGCTTCGACATAAGGCATCGATTAAGATATGCCAAGGATGAGCAATACCATTGAATAGCGGACTTATTCCCCAACCCCACAACGCATTAATAACAAATAGCACGACAATGAATGCTAATACTTTAATCTGTGGGGTGGATAGGATGTTGACTTTAAGACGAATGTTAAGGTATGAGAGAAGCAGTAAGAAATAAATGAGGTATGAGAAGAGGGTTGCACAAGCCGAACCATTAACGCCCCATAGGGGTATTAACTCATTATTGAATACGATAGCGCTGACGGTGAGTACTAAGATGAAGATAAGCGATACAGGATATCGGGTCGAGAAGTTGAGGATGTTGGTTCCTATCGAGAACGAAGAGTTGACAATCTTGGCTAATCCAAGGAAGAACACAACGCCCATACCCCCTCGATATTCGTCGCCATGAGGAATAAGGGTAAATAGCGCATCAAGGTTGATCCATATAAAGAAGAATATGAGGCAAGCAACTAGTAACTGATGTAGTGATACTTGTTGGCCAAGTCGATTCACTTCCCTCCAATTATTGTCTTTAACTGCCTGTGATATCATTGGCTGGGATATAGCTCCTAACGAACGATAAGGCACCTCGACAATATTGGCAATATAGGAGGCGATGGTGTAAACGCCAGCAAGCGTTAGGCCAGTCTTGGCTCCGAGAAAGAGGGAGTTGATGAGGGGAATATTGCCTGCCAAGATAGTGGCGGTCATAAAGAGGGTGTAGAGTACTATCTGTTTGAGCATGGGCCGTGATATGAAATGGCGATCAATCTTGAAAGAGATGCGCCCAAGCGAAAGAAGATATAAAAAGTCGACAAGTGCTGCCAAAGCATAGGAGGAGCAAAAGAGTATAACAAAAAGATCGAACGAAATAAGGTCGTGACCATAAAGGAGATAGGCTATGAGGTTCAGTAATCGGATACCACATTCGCGTACCGCCTTAGGAACGGTGATACGCATGAGTACATTACAGTTTGTTTCGAAAACGGTGAGGTAGAGTGCAAAGAAAGTGAGAGGGAGGATAAGATAAAAATAGTCTACCACCATTGGCGACTCCTTGGAGTATAGATCTATAATGGGCTGTTTGAATAGTAGAAAAAGAAGGGCGAAGAGGCTGAATCCAAAGAAGGGTAGAAGCAGAGTCCAACCAAAGAATCCGTGGTCGCGCTGATTGGGATCTTTAAAATAAGGATAGTAGCGGATAATACTAGCGTTGGTACCTAACTGCGCTAAACCAGAGAAAAGGAGGGCTGCATCAACGAGTACTCGCGTAAGTCCTAATTCTTCGCGGGTAAGACAGTCAGTAACCACGAAGAAAGTGGTAACGAAACCAATAGCGATGCCAACATAGTTGGCTAAGGCTCCTTTAATGCTTTGTCGTGCAATAACTCCCATAGTGGTGTTGCGTTAGTGTTTTGAACTCTCCGCAAAAAACAATAACATAAAAAATCCTTTTTTATTGTCCCTTGCTTAGGTTTTACTTCAAGATTTTTAGATTGAGCGCTTCGTTGAACTATTTCCATAACTGCAGTTATGTAGAGCTCTTTTTTTTCGGAGAAAAGAAAATATAAACTTCAAAAAAGAAAAAAAGTTGTATATTTGCCGTTCAATAATTTAAATAAAAAGGTGCTCTTTTGTGCTTTATATTATTGAAAAATAATTGATAGGGAGTTGAAGGCCATGAAGAACTTGGTCGCAAAAATAATCTATCACAATCAAATATACCAAACAAAAAAAAGTAGAATAATTAAAATATATATATCAACCAATGAAAATTTATCAGACTTCCGACATCCGCAACATCGCCCTCGTAGGTGGTGCCAAATCGGGCAAGACCACCATGGCTGAAGCTATGGCCTTCAACGGCGGCGTTATCAATCGCCGCGGTACCATCGAGGACAAGAACACCATTTCCGATTACCGTGACATCGAAATTGATCGCCGCAATTCGGTGATGACCACCCCGCTGTATAGCGAGTTTGGTGGCAAGAAGATCAACATACTCGACGTTCCAGGCTTCGCCGATTTCCAGGGCGAGCTGGTTGCTGCCTATAACGTAGTTGAGGCTGCTGTGGTAGTGGTCAACGCTCAGTCTGGCATCGAAGTAGGTACAGAGATTGCTTACCGTTATAGCCAAAAGCTGGGTACCCCCATGATTTTCACTGTTAACCATCTGGACGCTGAGAAGGCTAACTTTGATGACTGTGTAAACCAACTGAAGGATTATTTCGGTGCTAAATGCACTATTCTCCAGTTCCCCGTTAACCAGGGCTTAGGCTTTAATAGTGTGGTCGATATCGTACTCAACAAACAACTTACCTTCAAGGATGGCAAGTGCGAAATGAGTGATATTCCTGCCGAATTTGCTGACAAGGCTGAAGAACTCCGTATGGCCCTCGTTGAAGAGGCTGCTGCTGCCGACGATGCTCTGATGGAGAAATATTTCGAGGATGGCGACCTCAGCCATGAGGATCTCTCCAAGGCTCTCCGTCTTGCTATCGACAAGCGCGATCTCTATCCTATCCTCTGCACTTCTGCAAAGGAGAATATGGGTGTAGCTCGTCTTCTTGAATTCATTGTAGACAATGTACCTGCTCCTAATGCTGTTGAAGAAAACAAGAAGACCATAGCTGGTAAAGAACTGAAGAACGATAGTGCAAACCCCACTGTTGCTTTCGTCTTCAAGGCTGCTAAAGACCAGCATCTGGGAGAGATCAGTTATATCCGCATCTATGACGGTGAGTTGGCTGAGGCACAGGATGTTGTGAATAGCTGCAATCAAAGCAAAGAGCGTATCTCTCAGATCCTTGTATGTGCTGGCAAGAATCGTCAGCGTGTTGAGAAGGCATGTGCTGGTGATATCGTGGCTACCATCAAACTGAAAGATGTGAAGACTTGCCATACCCTGACCACTGCTAAGAATACCGACGATCAGGTACCCGCTATCGAATTCCCCACTCCTATTTATACCGTTGCCTTTAAGGCTGTCAACAGCAACGATGATGAGAAAGTTGGCGCTGCTATGAATGACCTCGTGGCTACCGACCGCAGCCTTACGCTGACCAACAGCCGCGAGTTGCGTCAAACCATTCTAGGATGCCAGGGCGAACTGCACCTCAATACCTTGAAGTGGTATTTCGAGAATGTGTACAAACTTGAGGTTAACTTCTTCGCTCCCAAGGTGCCCTACCGTGAAACCATCACAAAGTCTGCCGAGGCTATGTACCGTCATAAAAAGCAGTCGGGTGGTAGCGGTCAGTTCGGTGAGGTTCATATGCTCATCGAGCCCTATTTCGAGGGTATGCCCAATCAGACCAAGTACCCCATCCGTGGTACCGATGTGTACGAGCTCGACTGGGGTGGCAAACTGATCTTCAACAACTGTATCGTTGGTGGTAGCATCGATGCTCGTTTCATGCCTGCTATCTTGAAAGGTATTATGGAGAAGATGGAGCAAGGTCCTCTTACTGGTTCGTATGCTCGCGATATCGTGGTAAATATCTACGATGGTAAAATGCACCCCGTTGATTCGAACGAGACCGCATTTAAGATCGCTGGTCGTACCGCTTTCAAGGAGGCCTTCAAACAGGCTTCTCCTAAGATTATGGAGCCTATCTACGATGTAGCTGTAACTGTTCCTACCGAATCGATGGGTGGCGTTATGACCGACCTTCAGGGCCGTCGTGCTATCGTAATGGGTATGGATGCCGAAGGCAAATATACGACCCTCCGTGCCAAGGCTCCTTTGGCTGAGATGAATCGCTATAGCACCTCTCTGAGTTCGCTTACCAGTGGTCGTGGTACCTATACGATGACTTACGCTGAATATCAACAGGTTCCTACCGATGTTCAGCAGGCTCTTCTCAAGGCTTACGAAGAACAGCAAACCGAAGAGGATTAATCTCCTACTTCAGTTGTCTAGTTACTATACTCAAAGGGAGCCCCTCAATACAGTGGGGCTCTCTTTTTTCAAACCAAACAGTAGTCTATTATGGCCCTCTTAACAATACGGCAAAAAACAGGTAAGATCAATGCGGTCATTCCTCACAAGTTGCTTATTAATAGGCAGACTGTAGGAGTGATGCAACAAAAAGAAGTGAAGGTAGAGTTGCCTGCAGGTCGCTACGAGGTAGCTATACAAAGCATGATCCCTTTTATTTCGGCTACTCTGCCAGTGATAGTACAGAACGGAGTGTGTAATGTTGTGACTTTTCGTGATCGTGAAAAGGTTTGGGATGTTGTTTTTTTGGATTGATGTAATTTTGTCAATTCTTTTTTGGATATTTCCATTATCAGAACCCTATCACCTATACTATAAGATAGCTAGCAATGGCTTCTTCATATTGTGGTTGCTACGTGTGTGGATCATCCGAAAAAAATACTTCTATACCGAGTTTTATGCCGAACCCCTTAGTCCTTCAGATCGTCATTAAAAGGGAAGGTTAGAGTATTTGGTTTACTTTACCATATTAATGTAGCAACTTTTTTCGTATTGTTTTTCGTTTTTGATAAAATCTTTGCTATTAGTTATTACAAGATTTCTTGAAAAAAAAGGGCTGCTTCATACTATTTTTAGTTAATTATAGTTATTACTTATAGTATTCACTAAAATAGAACTACCATGTCCCAGATAAAACAAGTAACCAAGACGAGCCAAAAGCAATCGCCTCAGCAGATTATGCTGAATAGGCTGCTGGTTCCTATCGTGGAACTGGAGAAGGCTGTTCAGGAGGAGTTGGCCAACAATGCGCTCCTCGAAGATGAAACTACTGAGGTTGATGAGTCGGCCTCGATGAATGATAATATTGAACCCACAGAGCAAGATGCTATTGATGATGGCCGCGGAATAGATGACGATATTGACCAGCGCGACGGATTGATAGAGGAGTCGGATCTTGATGCTTTTGACGATGACTACAGTTATCGTGAGCGGCAAGAACACGATCGTAATAGTGGAGACACCAACTACGATAATTTTATTGCTTCGCACCGTTCCCTAAACGATGAGTTAATCGAACAGTTGGTGCAAGAAGATCTCGATGAACAGGAAATGGTGATAGCGCAAGAAATTATTGGTAGTATCGATGATCGTGGCTATTTGGGCCGCAACCCTGCTGTGATAGCCAACGATATGGAATTTAAACGTCGTATCATCACAACTGAAGAGGAGGTGATACGCATTCTGAAGATTGTCCAAACCTTTGAACCATCGGGTATCGCTGCTCGCGATGAACAAGAATGTCTCTCTATCCAACTCCACAATATTACACCTCGTGATGCTGCGGTTGAAACGGCTACAACTATCATAGATCGTTGCTTTAACGAACTCACAAAGAAACGGTATAAAGATATTCTAAAAACGCTCAACATCAACGATGACGATCTTGATGCTGCACTGAATATCATAAAACGACTATCGTTAGCTCCTGCAAGTAGTTACAGCGAGATTGTTCACGACGTAATTGTCCCCGATTTCTATGTTACCAACAAAGATGGACGATTAGTAGTAAGCCTAAACAACGAGCATACCCCTAAACTGCACGTAAATCGCTACTACACCCAGACTCTAAAAGATCTAGAGAAGCAGAAAACGAAGAATAAGGCTACCCTTGAGGCTATCAATTTCATCAAAGACAAATCGGAAGATGCCACGCTCTTTATAGATGCTTTGAAACTGCGCACTACAGCACTTACCGCTACTATGAAGTGTATTGTGAAACATCAGAAACAATATTTCCTATCGGGTGATCCTGTCGATATCAAACCATTACTGCAGAAGGATGTGGCAGAGGAGACTGGTTACGATAATTCTACCATCTCGCGTATTGTGAACGCTAAATATGTACAAACCGATTTTGGGTTGGTTCGTCTCGACAAGTTCTTCTCTAATGCGGTAGAAAGTGAGGATGGAAGTGCTGTAGCTTCAGCCGAGGTGAAGGCTAAACTGCAAGAGATTGTGGACGGCGAAGATAAGAGTCAACCATTTACCGACGAGAAATTGACCGAGCAACTCAAACAGATGGGCTATACTATTGCACGTCGCACAGTGATGAAATATCGCGAAGCACTTGGGATTCCCTCTAGTACCATGCGTAAAGAACTGAAGAAATGATAAAGAGGCGGTGGATTCTGATATTGATGCTTGTTGCAACTGTACCCTCTGTATGGGCACAGTCTAACAATACGTCGGGTTATTACGACTCGATTGTCAATGCACAGATGAACCGTAAAAGCGCAACAACTAAAGTAAAGACATCGGCTTCCTCTGCCAAGAACTCTGTTTCAAAGTCGCATGCTACTTCCCCCTATAATCGGTCGGACAACAGTAAGAGCGAGGCTCGGCTTACCCGTGATTCGCTTATTCGAGATGCCAATAAAAAGGAGCCAGTCTATCTATCTGATGGCGTGGTGTGTCCTGCGGCAATGTGGTATGGCAATAACTTTGTTACTACTCGTGTTCGTGTAAAGAATCTCCCTCTCGATTCGCTACCTGACGAGATCAATCTTCGCCTTGTCCGTAACGAAAACGAATTTTGTTTTCCCACTAAAGGGGTGAAATCGTCGCCCTATGGATGGCGCTGGGAACGGGCTCATCGAGGTGTTGATATTGCTCTAACCACTGGTACCCCTGTTTATAGTGTCTTTCCGGGTGTAGTGCGAGTGGCGTCAGTTATGGGAGGCTATGGCAATTGTGTGGTGGTTCGCCATTACAATGGGCTTGAGACGTTGTATGGTCATTTGTCAAAAATATGTGTAAAACCGAAGCAAGTAGTCGATGCCGGTACCCTATTGGGATTAGGCGGCAATACTGGCCGCTCAACTGGTCCTCATCTCCATTTCGAGACCCGTTTCCTCTATCAATCATTCAATCCCGAGTGGGTGATCGATATTGAGAAAAGAGCTTTACGTACCCATACCCTTCATCTCGATAAGAGTTATTTCGGTGTCCATGCCCCCAAGGGACGCAAGCCCCAAGAATTTAAGGCCGATAAAAGTTTCGTAAAAGAAACAACAAAGCGTAGTCGCTCGGGTCCTACCTATTATACTACTCAGTACAGTGATGATTGGGAACGACTAGCGAAACGTTACAATACTACAGTTGAACAGCTCCGTGCATTGAATCCTGATGCTCCCAAGCGCCTATCGCCAGGAATCAAGCTAGTAGTACGACGATAGTATATTCAATGTTAAACCTAATATATAAAGAATAGATATAATGCCAACCAAGAAAGTAAATCTCTCCGAATATGACCCCAACACCGTGCCTAATGGCAAACCATTTACTATTGGCATCGTGGTAGCTGAATGGAATCCAACTGTTACCAATGCTATGCTTGAAGGGGCCTATAATACTCTAATTGAATATGGTGTTGAAGAAGATCACATTCCTGTAATGCACGTTCCAGGTAGTTACGAACTAACCAACGGAGCTCAGATGATGCTCCACGGAAGACAGTGTGATGCAGTGATCTGCATTGGATGTGTTATCCAAGGGGAAACGCGTCATTTTGATTTCATATGCGAGGCAGTGGCCAATGGTTTAACCAATCTCTCAATCAAAGAGGGAAAGCCTATTATTTTTAGTCTTCTTACCACTAATAATATGGAGCAAGCGCTCGATCGTTCGGGAGGAAAACATGGTAATAAGGGTATCGAAGGCGCAATCACTGCTCTTAAGATGTGTCACAACGCTGTGGAGTTCGCAAAGAAATAGTGTTTATTATATATAGATACAATAATAGTATATGCTTCGTATTGTCTTTATGGGTACGCCCGACTTTGCTGTTGAGTCGCTCGATGCTATTGTCCAATCCACCCATCAGGTAGTGGGAGTGGTAACAGTGCCCGATCGTCAAACGGGTCGAGGACTCAAAGTTACATATTCGGCTGTGAAAGAATATGCGCTATCCCATCAGTTACCTTTGCTCCAACCAGAGAAGTTGCGTGACGATCAGTTCCTTGCTGACTTACGTGCTTTGGAGGCCGACCTATTTGTGGTTGTGGCTTTCCGTATGCTCCCCCAGGTTGTTTGGTCGATGCCTAGGCTAGGTACGTTTAATCTTCATGCATCGCTGCTACCTAATTATCGTGGCGCAGCACCTATCAATTGGGCTATCATCAATGGGGAACATGAAACAGGGGTAACAACATTTCTCCTCAACGAGCGGATCGACGAGGGGAAAATCCTCCTTCAGGAATCGACCCCCATTACCCCTGATGATACGTGCGAAACCCTTCACGATCGATTGGCGAAGATGGGACGCTCTTTGGTGGTGCAAACTATCGATGGACTAGCATCAGGAACTCTTCATGGGAAACCGCAGCCTGCAGAGGGCCCATTGTGTCCTGCTCCTAAAATCTTCAAAGCCGATTGCGCAATTCCATGGCAACAGTCGGGTCAGCGTATAGTAGATTTTGTGCGTGGCCTTTCGCCCTATCCAGCATCTACCATGCAGATGATCGATAACAAGGGAACAACACAATCGTTAAAAGTATACCATGTTTCTTTTCTTCCTGATAAGTCTCCAGAAAGCGAGAAAATCCCTATAGGAAGCGTCATTTCAGACCAAAAAAGAGAGTTAAAAATTAAAGTTATTGATGGATTTGTGCTTATTTTGAGTCTACAAATGAACGGAAAACGAAAAAATAATATTGACGAGTTTTTGAGAGGTTATAATGTAAGTTGTTGGAAATTAGTAATATGATGTAATCTTTAAAAATTTAACAAAAAAAATTGAATTTTTTCTTCGCCATATTATAAAAACTTCCTATATTTGCATCGATAATATTATTGTATAACCTTTTAACGTTATTAGACACATGAACAAAACAGAATTCATTGCTGCAATGGCCAAGAAGGCTGGCATGACCAAAACTGACACCAAGAAAGCTCTCGATGCTTTTATGGAGACCACCCACGAACAGCTGAAGAAAGGTAACAAGATTACCCTTATTGGTTTCGGTACTTTCGATGTAGTAAAGCGTAAAGCTCGTACTGCTAAGAATCCTCAGACGGGTGCTGCCGTTAAGGTTCCTGCTAAGAAAGTTGTCAAATTCAAAGTTGGCAGCAAGCTGGGCAAACTGAAATAAGAATTTGCTTATTTCGTCATGAAAAATTCCCCGTTCCAATAGGAATGGGGATTTTTTTTGCGCAAAGGATAATAAAGGCCGATTAATTGCGTTATTATATATTTTGAAAGGTTGCCCTACGATGGTGGCATTCTAATTTTTTTATTACTGAAATATCGACATAGACCATGAAAAGTAGTCTTTTTAATGAGAAGATAAAGAACCATGACTCCTTCACTCTTCAGGAGAAACTCGACATACAGAACGAGAAGATTCATTATCCCTATTGTGCTCCGTTGCAGATGCTCGATCTGCTAAGCGACAAAGCGGCAAGTATCTATCAGTGGGAAGAACGATTCTCAACACGGGTAGCTACGTATATGCTTGAACCCTCGCAGCTGACCGATGCCCTCGACCGCGTCCAAACTATCGATATTTCTACCCCTAGCGATTTGGCCCTCAAGCAGCAGATCGAAAATGCTAAAGCCAACGAGTATAGCTCTGACGAGCCCCAAGCTTTCGATATTATGCAGGAAATCAATGCTTACCAAGAAATTTCGTTCAAAACGGCTCCTAAGAGCGAAATCTTATCCAAATTTCTTGAAGACGGCAACTTCCAACCCGACGAAAACAGCCCTGTTGAGGCCGAAACAATCGAAGAATTAGCAAAAAAAAGTGCATCGCCTACAGAGATGTTAGAGACTGAAACATTGGCAGTTGTGTTTGAAAAGCAAGGTAAATATGATCGTGCTATTGCAATTTATGAGAAATTAATATCTCGTAATCCCGAAAAAAGTAGTACTTTTGCAACCCGAATTGAAGAATTAAAGAATAAGAAAGAAAACAAATAAAAAAACGCACGTATGTATCTATTCGTTATCATTCTGATTTTAGTGGTATGCGCTCTTCTGGCTGGCGCTGTGTTGATTCAGA
Source organism: Bacteroidales bacterium (assembly GCA_030523765.1). Taxonomy (GTDB): domain Bacteria; phylum Bacteroidota; class Bacteroidia; order Bacteroidales; family P3; genus Colimorpha. The sequence continues at coordinate 47,513 of JAUNHX010000007.1, forward strand.
ACTCTAAAGGTGGCGGTTTGGCTGCCAACTTCTCTGCCCCCAACCAGATTATGGGTGTTCGTAAAACCACTGAGACTATCGAGAAAATCACATGGATTATGGCCGCCTGCCTTATTGTACTCAGTATCATTGCTACTGCTATGATCAAAACCGTACGTCCTCAGGTAAGTGGTGAACTCAAGACCGAGGTTACTGTCGACAACACCAATCTGACCAATATCCCCGCCAATACCGTTCAGGCTGGCGCTGCTCAGCAGGCTACTCCTGCTACCGAAGCACCCGCTCCCGAAGCACCCGCCAACTAGTATTGTCGATACAAGAGCCCATCGCTCAACACTGTTTGGTTAGAGCGATTAGTTTAGCGATAGTGAACTGATTGTGGTTCACCCCTCTAACCTAATCGCTCTAACTTAGTTGTTATAGGCGATAGTCACCAAGGGTGAGAATAAATATAAGACAAGACCCATTTCTCTTTTGCAGTTATGGATGCACAAAGCAAAGTTCAGCAGTATATCTTTTCTTTTTTTCCGTTCCAACCTACTCGAGGACAACAGGAGGCATGTGTTTTGCTTTCCCGTTTTCTATTTGATGCTGATCCCCTTTCGGCTTTCTTGTTAAAGGGTTATGCAGGAACAGGAAAAACATCGCTGGTGAGTGCTCTTATCAAGTCGGCTCCCGCATTGCGCATTCGCACGCTGCTAATGGCCCCTACTGGGCGTGCTGCCAAAGTGCTTTCCAATTATTCAGGCAAAACAGCCTTTACCATCCATAAGATTATCTACACCACCATTACCGACCCTTCAGGTGCTGTGTTTACTGTTCGAGCATCAAATAAGCATTCTTACACTCTTTTTATTGTCGATGAGGCTTCGATGATCGGAGCCGAAAGCATGGACGACACATCCTCGAGTCGTCGCAGTTTGTTGGAGGATTTGATCGATTATGTACAGGAAGGATCGCATTGTCGGTTGCTTTTGATGGGTGATACTGCACAACTTCCCCCAGTAGGTTCATCGGAAAGCCCAGCCCTCAATGGCGACTATCTGCGAGCCCTTTCACCTCTCAATCTCTATGAATATGAGCTTACCGAGGTGGTACGACAGAAACAATTTTCAGGCATCCTTCATAATGCCACATTACTGCGATCGCGGATAGCTGAGTTGAATGAATACGACGAGGTTGCTTTCCCTTTGTTCGACCTCGAAGGTGTTAAAGATGTTGTTCGGTTGCCTGGCGATGAGTTAGAGGAGGTGTTAAACCAAGAATATGCAAATGGATCGCAAGAGGATGTGGTTTTTGTTACGCGGAGCAATAAGCGAGCCAACCTCTTCAACCAAGAAATCCGCAATCGGATTCTTTTCCGTGAACAGGAGGTCAATGCAGGCGACTATCTCATGGTAGTAAAAAACAATTATTACTGGCTAGGCGACGAATCAAATATGGGCTTTATTGCCAATGGCGACATTGTAGAGGTACTCAGTGTTCGTAATCAGCAGGAACTGTATGGTTTCCATTTCTCTGATATCACTGCTCGTTTTGTGGATTACCCTGATGAGCCAGAGTTAGAATGCAAACTGCTGCTCGACACGCTCCATTCGGAATCGCCATCCCTTACTCGCGACGAGACGCGAAGGCTTTACGAGGAGGTAATGAAAGATTATGCCGATATACCTGTAGCTGCTGAACGTCAAAGACAAGTGCGTAACAACCCTCACTACAATGCGCTACAAGTAAAGTTCGCCTATTCTCTTACCTGTCATAAGACGCAAGGAGGCCAATGGCCTACGGTCTTCATCGATCAAGGTTATCTTACCGACGATATGGTGGATCGTGATTATCTACGATGGCTCTATACCGCTTTTACGCGAGCCACTCGACGCGTTTATTTACTCAATTTTCAAAGTAAATTCTTTAATAACACCGAGGAGTAAAAATGTACTAGGAAATTTTTTTGATAGTTTGCAGCCTTCTATACAGTTACTATGAACATATGAACGATATAAGACCTTTTATGCTATTATAATAAAAGATAAAAGCGACTATTTCGATGCCTTCTTTAAGCCTTACCTAACTCATGCTTACCCTATGCCTATATCCACACGATGACGAAACCAATAAGAATACATCTTTTTAAGTCGGAAAAGCATTATTGAAATACTTGTATAGCAATTATAATGTATTTCAAGTAGATTATCGATTGTTTTTTTTTGCGCGAGTCGAGATAACTGGCCTACCCTCAAATTCCCAATGAGAGGGGATCAGCATGTGTATAATTGTTCGATAATCCATTGTAAGTGTTAGTGCAATAAAAAAGAGTAAGTGTCGTTATTCAGTCGTACGACTGATAACGAAGTTTTTTACCCATGACTCAAAACGAACGATATCGACGCCTTATTGCCTATTTCGAAGAAGCAATGCCTGTGGCAGAAACCGAGCTGCACTATGATAATCCATATCAATTGTTGGTAGCGGTAATCCTTTCAGCTCAGTGTACCGACAAGCGGGTCAATATGGTTACTCCGGCTCTCTTCAAGGCGTATCCTACTGTGCAGGATATGGCACAAGCAACGGCTGTCGAGATATATGAATATATTCATTCTGTCTCCTATCCTAACAATAAGAGCAAACACCTAGAGGGGATGAGTCGCAAACTGGTGTCTGATTTTGGAGGCGAGGTGCCTTGTGATGTTGATGAACTGCAAACTCTTCCCGGAGTAGGACGTAAAACGGCTAATGTTATAGCTAGTGTGGTCTTTCATTTGCCAGCGTTGGCTGTCGATACCCATGTATTTCGCGTTGCTAATCGTATCGGATTGACTCGCAACTCTAAAAATCCGCTCCAAACAGAGCGCGAACTAGTAAAACATATTCCAGAAGACAAGATTCCTATAGCCCATCATTGGCTGATTCTTCACGGCCGTTATGTCTGTAATGCCCGCAAACCTCACTGTTCAGAATGTGGCCTTACTGAATTGTGTCGTTATTATGCTGATGAGCACAAGGCAACGGTTAAGGAATCTCATCCGAAAACTAAGCGAACAGCTGCTAAATAACATTCATCTGTCATGCATTTTGTCAATCCTTTGTTCCTTATAGGTCTGGTGGCAATAGCTATTCCCATCTTGGTCCACCTCTTTAACTTTCGCCGCTATAAAAAAATCTATTTTAGCAATGTAGAACAATTGCAGCAGTTGCAAACTGAAACTAAACGCCAGTCGCGATTGCGTGAGATGCTTATTTTGGCAGCTCGCATCCTCGCGGTAGTGTTCCTTGTATTGGCTTTTGCACAACCTTTTATCCCATCTTCTCAGCAAGCGGTTCGCAAAGGAGGAAATGCTGTGAGTGTATATCTCGACAACTCCTTCTCGATGGGCAACACCCATAGTAATGGCACATTATTGGAGGAGGGCAAGCAAAAAGCACGCGAAATAGCACGTGCCTACAAACCCTCCGACCGTTTCCAACTGCTAACAAATGCTATGACGGGTAGCCAGTTCCGCTGGGTGAGCCGCGATGAGTTTCTGCTAATGATCGATGAGGTAGAGCTCTCTCCTTCTAGCTGGATATTGTCCGATGTGTTGGATCGTCAATACGATTTTATGACTACAGCTCCAGCCGTTAATCGCGAACTATATGTGGTGAGCGATTTCCAACGCAGTGGAGTTCAGTGGGATCAGTTGCCTACCGACACTATGGTGCATACTACTTTTGTTCCCCTTGAGGCAAGCCAGATGGGCAACATCTACATTGATTCGTTAGCACTCAATGCCCCCGTTTATCGAAGAGGCAGTACGGTACAAGCCGAAGTGTGGCTTTCCAATACCGGTACCGAGGTTGTTGAGAAAGTGCCTATTCGACTCTTCCTTGATGGCAAAGAACGTGCTCTAGCTTCGTCCGATCTACAGCCAGGACAAAGGCAGTTGGTTCCGCTTCATTTCACTATCGATGGCACAGGAGTGATGCAAGGACGTATCGAAACGACCGACTATCCTATCACTTTCGATGACCAACTTTTCTTTACCCTCAATATCAGTGATCAAATTGAGGTGCTCTGTATCAATGGTGCATCTGATAATACATATCTACATCGATTGTTCGATGGCGACTCGGTAGTACACTATCAAGTAGTACCTGAAAGAAATGTCGACTTTAATAGTCTTTCCGACTATCATTTCATTATACTTAACGAACTTACGACATTTTCCACAGGACTAGCGCAAGCGCTACAACCATTTGTCGAGATGGGCGGGTCGTTGTTGGTTATTCCTGCTGAACAGTCGCAAGTAGAGGCCTACAACCAGTCGTTGGTCTTCTTCCACGCTCCTCAATTGGGAAGTTGGAGCAAGCAAGAGGTGAAAGCTAATCAAGCCAACACCTCTTCGGCCCATTACAGTCATGTGTTCGATGGCCGCAACGATCGGATAGAACTGCCTACAATACAGCAACATTATAAGCTTAATAGCGGAGGCAATACGCTTCGCGAAACCCTTATCAGTATGGCTAATGGCGACGACTATCTTACACTCTCATCTTATGGTAGTGGTAAAGTTTTCCTTTTCAGCGCTCCGTTACGAAGCGAATATACAGATTTTGTACAACAGGCTCTATTTGTTCCTACACTATACAATATGGCTCTCTATAGTCGCCCTCTTGGCCCCATATACCATATCCTCAACAGTACTAACCCCATTCCATTGATGGGACGCTATACTGTAGGCGATGGATTGACGAAGATGCGGGCTCTCGATACAACGCAAGAGTTGATACCCGACCTAAGAGTAGTAGCCAATCGTACATTCTTGGTACCCCACAATGATCTCCTTAATGCGGGAGCCTATGGTCTTTATCGTGAAGGTCACTTGATGGAGGGGTTGTCTTTCAATTACAGCCGCGCAGAATCGCAGATGGAGTTCTTTGCCAAAGGCGAGATTGCTGATGCAATAAAGGATTATCAATTGGGTAACAACGAGGTGTTACGTCACGCCGACAAGCCGCTCGATGAGATGATACGTCGTCAGCATGAGGGTACTCCTCTATGGCGATGGTGTGTGATGTTGGCATTACTGATGCTGCTTGCCGAAATACTGCTAATTAGATTCATGAAGCATTAGACTTACATTAGCCTATAGTAATTGTTATTATTGAAATACCGTTATAATTATTGAATCATGTCCGCTAACGAATCTTTGTTTTTTCAAGCCCACCATATTAATAAAACCTTTGGCGATTTTCATGCGCTCAGCGATGTGAGTATTGATGTACGCAAGAATACTGTCTTCGGTTTACTGGGCCCTAATGGTGCTGGTAAAAGTACGTTGATCCGCATCATTAATCGTATCACTGCCCCCGATAGTGGTGAACTGTTGATAGATGGACGACCTATGATAGAGAACGACGTTTACCGTATTGGTTATCTGCCCGAGGAGCGTGGCTTGTATAAGAAGATGAAAGTGGGCGAGCAGGCTTTATATTTGGCTCAGTTGAAGGGTCTTAGTCGTCACGATGCCGAGAAGCGACTTCATCAATGGTTCGAAAAATTCGATATCGACAGTTGGTGGAACCGCAAGGTGGAGGAACTATCGAAGGGTATGCAGCAAAAGGTACAATTCATTGTTACAGTGCTTCATGAACCGCAACTGTTAATCTTCGACGAGCCTTTTAGCGGATTCGATCCAGTAAACGCAACGCTGCTTAAAAATGAAATTTTAGCCCTTCGTGATAAGGGATCTACTGTGATCTTTTCTACTCACAATATGGCATCGGTAGAAGAAATATGCGATGATATAGCCCTCATCAATCAAAGTCGTGTAGTGCTGCAGGGTGGGGTGAGGCCTATTCGAGAAAGCTATCGCAAGAACCTATACGAAGTGGAGTGCACCCCTTATCGGTGGCCATTCCAATTGCCAAACAACTACCAAATAGTGTCGCTCAATGAGCAACCCGATCGTACGGTAGTGAAGGTGCAGCTACCACAAGAGCATTGCGCCAACAATCTGCTTGAGCAGTTGATACCACAGTGCCAGATTATAGGGCTGCGCGAGATATTGCCTTCGATGAACGATATTTTTATTGAAAACGTGAAATAGTACTTCCCTATGCATAAGATACTCCTAGTTATACAGCGCGAATACCTTACTCGCATCAAGAAACCTTCGTTTTGGATTCTAACCATCGTAGTACCGATTCTGATGGCTGCTATTTATGCTATACCTATCTATTTGGCCTCTCGTCCGCTCGAAAAGGCAACGGTAATGGTTGTCGACGAAACGGGTCTTTTCCAGCAGAGTTTTGAATCATCGGCCGATGTGCAATATCTGGCGGCAGGAAGCCTCGACTATGCCAAACAGCAATTGCAAGATTCCGATAGCTACAACGCAATTATCTACATCCCAGCACGCGAAACCACCATTCCTACCGATGCCTTCCTATATTATCGCAGCAAGACCCCCTCGATGACAGTACAGAGCGATGTGGAACGACAGTTGCAGACTATACTGCGCAACAATATCCTACTTGATGTGCACAACATCAGTGCCGATGATTATAACCTTATTAGCAATACCAAGATGAAGATACACACACTGGATATTGAAACCGGTCGCGATGGCTATCTCACCATCAAAGTGGTGTTGGGTTTGATCTTGGCATTCCTTATCTTCATGGCCATCTTCTCCTTTGGCAGTCAGGTAATGCGTGGTGTGATGGAAGAAAAAACGAATCGAATCGTTGAAGTGATAGTGTGTAGTGTCCGTCCATTCCAACTGATGATGGGAAAAGTGGTAGGTATCGGTTTGGTCGGTTTGACACAGTTTGCTTTGTGGATTCTGCTCTCGGGATTTGTACTATTGGGAATAAATGCCACTAATGCCGATCTTTTCCAACAAGCCGAACAGCAGCATCAAGGCATTACTGAATTGGCTACGAAAGGGGCCGATGCAACAGCCCAAATGGAGGAAGCCCAGGCGATGCAAGTTGTTCCCGAGCTGTTAGAGGGTTTGGTGTCGATTAATTTCCCCCTCATTATAGGGCTCTTTATCTTCTATTTCTTGCTAGGTTATCTGCTCTATGCAAGTCTTTTCGCTGCCGCAGGTGCTATTACCGACAACGAGACCGACTCTCAACAGTTTACACTACCGCTTACTATTCCCCTTTTGCTCACTTTCCTTTTGCTTCCCGCCATGCTTAACGAACCCTCGGGCGCGTTGTCTACTTGGCTTTCTATCATTCCTTTCACCTCGCCTGTCGCTATGATGTTCCGCATCCCCTTCGGTGTACCTGGATGGCAAGCTGGATTATCGATGTTGTTGTTGTTTTTAGCTTTCCCTCTTTGTATTTGGATTGCCGCTGTTATATATCGGCGCGGTATACTTTTGTACGGAAAGAAGATTACATGGAAAGATCTGTTTCATTGGTTGGGCAAGAAGGAGAGTAGAAAGAACTAAACAGATTTCAATACTTAAGAAAAAGTGTTGTGATTTATTCGTGTAGATGCCTCAGTAGAATCGTCTTTTTTTTAATCCAATAGTATTGATAGTTAATGGTTTAGTAACTTATCGGATAATCATTATCAAAAAAAAACTGTTGGTGTTGTAATAAAAGCGTGGGTTGTGCGATTATAGGTTGTTTAAAACATCTGTATGTAACAAAAAATAGATCAATGATGATGAAAAGAATTATTACTGTATTGCTTTTGGTAGTTTGTGTTGCTGCCACATTGTCTGCTCAAGATATAATCTACCAACAGGGCTCTGCTGTGAACAAAAAGGCATACGAACCTGTTAGGGTACACCTAGTGCCAGGAGTTGAGAAAGGGCAAATCATATCGGTAGAACCGGAATTGAAAGCCGTAGGGGTAGGAGAGCCAGGAACATCGATGCGACGTATCAAAGCGTATCGAGTGCGTTTGGTTGATTCAGAGTGGAATGAGTCGAAGGCTATAAAAATTGAAAATTCGGCAGCATGGGATGTTATGGATACCTATCTTAGTGGTAGGACCCTTCATGTGCTGTTGTTCCAAGTGGATGGTAGTCAGTATGCCCTTCGCCATTTGACCTTCGAGGCTACGACGCTTCAACAGTTATCCGACAATCGTCTCCTTGATTTGTCCCTCGAACGGCAAAGTGAGGGTTGGTTCAAATATGCTTCATCGCCCAACGAAGCCTATCATGGAGTAGCTTTCTCGGTTTGGAGTAAGCATCAAATGGTGGAAACCCATGTAGCACTCTATGACAAGGATATGAAGCAGTTATGGAAAAATGTTATCAGAGACAATAATGCCCATCAGCTCATTGTGACAAACGAAGGTACTATCGTGATTGGTAGTTTGAGTTATTCTGACAAGAATAAGGATGAAACGGTGGCTCGCTTTAGTGTGGCCAATGCCGAAGGGGCGAAAACAGCCGATTATATTACTACCGATGACATTGAAAATTTATCGCTCTTGGGTTACAATGGAGGCAATATAGTGGCTTCCGTTCTCGAAGGCAAAGGGGGCAAGGGTTTGATTCAGTTCAGATCCCGTTCGGGTATTACTGGACGTACCTATCCTGCTATGCATGGTTATTTGTTCAATATTGATGCTGGCCGCATGATTACCGACAACCGACATGAGTTTTCCGATGAGGAACGGGCAGTGTTTTACAATTCCAAAATAGCTCCTATTACGGGTCCCAATTTCCTATCGACAGCCGATCAGCTTACGACAACCGATGGTGGTTATGTGATTTATCATCGTATGTGGAAAGAGGAGACGCGCAATGTCAAAACAGGTATGACTACCAATGAGGCAGTGTATAGTCGCGGTATGCTGCTGGTATATGTCGATAATGCTGGCAATGTGGTTTGGACACGAGGAATTATGCAGAATAATCAGAATGCAAATTGGCCCAATGTGGAGGCCGATCTGTTTGAATATAAAGGCAACCTGTACGTGTTAATGAACGAAGCAGAGGATGCTCCCGACGAGTATACGCTTGAACCAGCATTGAATAGTAGCAAACTGCTGTTGGCCAATTTGGCGTTGGCTATCTATAAGTTTACACCTCAAGGCGAAGGTTCGAAGCAGATGTTAGTGCGCGATGGAAAGCATCTGATCTTTACCCCTTTAAGTAGGGATAAAGATGGCCTTTTCTACTTCTTAACGGGGTCGATATTCCCTAAAATTAGTTCGGTAGTGATACCTTAGGAGGGTTTGTAACAAAGAAAGATGCTTTATAAACGTTTATCGATAGGTTGTTTGAAACTATCCAAAACCCTAGGAACCTTTACGTTTTCAGTTTCCTAACACTCAGGATTATACAATATAGCGTTATTATATATTAAATGATAGATATAAAGCAGATAAAGAAAAAGGATGCTTGCATAAAATGCGGTATCCTTTTTTTGCATAGAATGGATTTGTTCAATTCTAAAGTAAGACTAATGTAAGAATAACTTAAGTATAACATAATACTAAAATAAGACTAACATAAGTCTTACTTAAACCCTCCTCAAAAAAGGTGTCGTTTTCCGATATGTTATTTTGTTTATTGGAAGGGTGGAACAGGAGTTGCTATCGGCGAGTAAGGAACGCCACACGTCGCGGATCAAGAAGCCCTAGCAAGATGGCTTTCGCCACACGGGCACCCGATTTGTTGACGATATTGAGTCGGGCAGAGATATCTTTCTGCATATCTTGAACCGATTTCTCGCTTTCGGAGAAGATAGGACTCATACGCTGGGCTATTTCGGAGGCGGTACAACCAGCTGCTTCCCATAGTAGTAGTGCCCGTTCGCGTTCACTGAAGTCGCCATATTCAGTCGACGAGCGAGCCACCGAAGCAAAGTATTGTTCGGCAGCTTCTTTAAGGGTAATCATTACGGGATAATTGAAATAGAATTGTTCTCCTCGTTCAAGACTAGAAATAGCTTGGAGAATATTGTCGATACTGAATCCGCCTACAGCGTTTTTGCTAACGAAAGCGTTGGCCCCACGATGAAGGGCTTCGAAAACCACTTGCCCAATCTCCTCCATACGTTGACGACGATCGTTGCCCGCTTCGTTCAGATTGTCGAAACGGCCGCTAAGGATGATAATGCCTATAGGAGTATGGTTTGAGGTTTCGTATTGGCGTCGTACCTTCTGTGTGATGGCTATGCCGCCCGTAGGTTCACCCTGCAGTTCCATATCAACAAGCAGATAGTCGGGTTTGGGACGCGAGGGATCGTTCAACGCTGTATAGAGTTGTGGCCCGTTGGCAAAGGTATCGAGCACCTCAACCTCTTTAGTTACCACTTCACCATCATCAGTAAGGAGGCATTGTATTTGAGCGTGACTTTCGTTGAGTTCGTACTTGATGGCTTTGCGGATAATAGGCTCATCATCAACAATCATTATCTTAAGCGTTTCCATTTTGTGGCATATTTTCAAGTACTAACGTAGGAAACGTTTTTTTTATTGCTAACGGTAGAATGAAACATGAAGGCTCTTAGATGATGGACATATGAGAAAAAAGCGTATATTTGCATTTTGATTAGGATGAATCATAGATCCATTCTGTTGGATATTGTGATTTGGAAACGTGGATGTTAGAATATTAAAAGATGAGAAAAAGAGCGCTTTTCAAATGGTTCTGTTTTATGTTGCTGATGATGTTATCGGCAGCATGTAGCCGCCAGTCGGAGTCGGACAATCTGTTGTTGCGTTCCCGTATTGATGGCTATAATAAGGATGCTTTCCTTCTTCGCTATCGCGATCCTGTAAAGGGTATGCAACTGGCCGACAGTGCGCTACGGCTTATTGCCGACAGTATGCCCGATTATCAAGATGGTTATTTGCGGGCATGCAATAATGTGGCCTATAGTAAGTATATGCTTTCCGACTATGATAGCATGTATGTATATACTTCGGTATGTTTCGATAGTTCACTGTCAACAACGCAAAATGATCATCTTGAGATTGAGCAACTTATTGCACAACTCCTCTCGGCTCGTGTAAAACAACGTCAGTGTTATACTGCCGAATCGTATCAGATTCTATACGATATTGATCACAGCAAGGTACTGGAACGGAGTACTGGCAACGATTTGCATGATTTTGCCCTCATGGAATATTATATCACCTCTATTACGCTCAATTATTTTTTCCGTTATGGTGCTTTGGATAATGTGCGTGGTATGCTCGATGAGATTGAGGCGGTGAAACCAACGCTACGTTGCGATTATGCACAGGATATTTCGCTCAATTACGCGATGGCTCATAGCTATTACAAACTCTGCGATTCGTCGGCCGAACAGCATAAGTATTTGCGAAGGGCATTGGAACTGTGTGAGGATAATCTTAGAATTATCAGCGATAGTGTAGTGTTCGACCCCTATCATCTAGCTAATGTTTATCAGTTAATGGGCTTAATGCGCTCTGATACCCTCATCAAAGAGGCATCGTGGCAAGCTAATAGCGATGTGTTGGATTGGATTTATTATGCAATGGATCATGTTTTCCATTTCAACCTTCAACCTGACGAGGATTTTACTTTAGCACTATTTGCAGAAAGCACAGATCTCTTTTGGCAACTCGACGATCCTTATCAGCGGCTAGGTGCTGCTGTTACAGTAGCCGACTATGCGATGACAATAGGCGATACCGCTTTGGCACGCGAGTATTATTTAGCGGCACTATATGATACAACGCTAGTTGACTTTATTGCCCCTAAGTTTGAACTGCGACTCTATGCAGGCCTCATCAATAGTGGTGCTGCTCTCAACGGTGACGAATTGCGATTATGGTTCGCTAAAGAGATAAGTATATTGCAATTTATTGGTCAGAACGAGCGGGCCGATTTCCTATTGCAACGCGAATTGAGCGATGTGAGGAAAACCAACAAGGTATATGTGGTCTTCTTCATCGTAGTGGCATTACTGAGTCTGTTCTTAATCTTGGTAACTTGGCAGTTGGCCAAGAAAACAAGAGCTCTTCAGCGTGAAACTCAGCGCCTAAAGGAGGCTAAGGAGCAAGATGTGGAGCGTATAGCCAATGTGGAAACGTGTCTCTCGGTACTACGACACGATATCAATCCTTTTATCTCCTATCTTCAAAACAAAAATCTGCCCGAGGCACTCAAACAAGAGGTGTTGGGACGGATGACAAGAACGTTCGATAACATCAAAGCTTGGACCACCATCAGTTTGCCGGGTGGATTGCAGTTCCGTCCCTCGCGTTTCGCTCTGCAAGAGGTATTCGATATTGTTGACGATAATATCCTTAATGCTCGCCCCGATAGGGTGGAACTCAGATTTCAACCTACCGCAATTCGTGTATGGGGCGATTCTCAACTGCTGGTAATTCTGCTTCGAAATTTGGTAAGCAATGCGGTTCAGCATACTGACGAGGGATCGATAGTAATCGATGCAAATATTTGTGATGAAGATACTCGATTTATAGAGGTAACGGTAGCCGATACGGGCTGCGGTATGACCCCCGATGAGGTGGAGGATCTTTTCCGTACAGATAAAAATGTTACACAGCGTACCAACTCGGCAGTATCGGGAGCCAGTGGTAACGGCTTTGGGCTCATTCTATGCCGCTATATCATCAAGCAGCACGATGATCATACATTGCGTGGTTGTCGCATATGGGCAGAGAGTGAGGTAGGAAAGGGTAGTACGATGCATTTCTTGATAGCGGTAGATCAGAAGGGTGATCAAACAAATAATGAATAGAAAGGTATGGTTGTAGGTTTCATTCTCTCAATGATCCACTCTTCCAAGGGCAACGACTCTCGGTGGCAGCAGGCTTGGCGCAACGGGTTGCATCACAGTCGTATGCTGCTACGCATTGGGTGGGGATTATTGAAGAGCGATCCTCAACGGGTATGGACAATGCGTGTGGTGGAGCTGCTTTCTCGTTTTCTGTGGCAATTACCTCAAACTATAGGAGGACTACTAACAGCAATAGCGCATGTGGTGTTCGAACTAAAAGGGGGTGTTACTGATGTGGATTATTGTCGAGGTGCTACAGTAATACGCACTAGTCGGGGTTTATGGGGCGCAGTTTCGCAAGGCTGCTTCATCGTGGGAAGCTATCCTATCGCTGCTTGTGAAGACAACTGGCTTTTTCAACACGAATATGGACATTATCTGCAAAGTCTTAAAATGGGATGGGCCTACTATTCGCGTATCGGCTTGCCTAGTATTCTGAGTATGGAACAGCACGATAAACAGCCAGTAGAACAAGATGCCAATCGCCGTTCGGCAGCTTTCTTTAATCGTGATGGCGAGGGACTTATGGAGGTGAAGGCAGCTTGGTATGATTACGCAGCGTGGCTGATTCCTTTCGTAGGAACAATCCTTGTAGGCTTATATCATCGGGCGGTCGATGTTGGTAAGCTGCATAGTTAGAGTGTTGCTCTTTACTAGCAATCAGCCGCACTCTTTTTTTGCCAATAATGTAATATTTTATCGCTTTCGCCGTTAGCATTATAGAAATCAGACTCTAATAAATACGACATAAAATGCTTTTTGAAAATACTATTGTTGGACCTATCCATAGCCGCCGTTTAGGCAGTTCGCTGGGAGTGAATCTCCTACCGCTGAAACATAAATATTGTTCATATGATTGCATCTACTGTGAGTGTGGTTGGAATCGCGATTCTGAACGTGCAGAGATGGTGTATAGTACCCCTGCCGAAATACGTATGCAACTCGAACAGCGTCTGCAAGAGTTGGTAGCACAAGGTGTACCTGTCGATTCGCTGACTTTTGCTGGCAATGGGGAACCTACTTTGTATCCCGATTTCCCTGCAATTGTTGATTTGGTTTGCGAGATGCGCGATAAATATTATCCCAAGGCAGCTACTACGTTGCTTACAAATGCTACCCAACTACGTCGTCCTGAAATCTTCAATGCGTTGAAGAAACTTACCAATCCCTGCCTAAAACTGGATGCTGGCACCCAAGAAATGCGTGAACTCATCAATCGCAATATCGCTCATAGCGATGAAGGTAATACTGGTTGTACTTGGGATGAGTTGATCGATGGATTGGTGCGCTTCGGTCATGATGGCATCATTCAAACCCTCCTATTTGATGGGGAGGATGATGAGGGACATCGGGTGAGTAATATCATCGATGAGCAGTTTGTTCCCTATCTAGAATTATTGAAAAAAATCAACCCAAAATTCGTAATGATCTATCCTTTGGATCGCGCAACACCAGCAAAAAACCTACGCAAAATAAAAATCGATGAATTAAACTTATATGCGGAACGTATTAAGAAAGAAGGAATTGAAGTGAAGGTTTACGGATAATGTAAAAAAAAATTTGCCAGTTTCGAAAATCTTCGTACTTTTGCAAATGCTTTCGAAGAGATACGAAGCATAAGTAAAGGTCGTTTGGCCGAGGGGCTAGGCACAGGTCTGCAAAACCTGCTACTCCGGTTCAAATCCGGAAGCGACCTCAAAAAGAAGAGAAGCACCTCATGAGAGGTGCCTCTTTTTTTTGTTTCTACACTATCTAGTTGTCTTATCTATGCGGGTTCTATTTAGATAGGCCTAATCCCATCATCATCTCAAAGGGAAAAGGATATAACACTTTTTTTAATCGTTACAATTTGTTGTCATATAAACAATTGTGGTTTTTAACATTCGATTGTATTACTATTTTTAGTTACGTATCAAACTTTTTTCTTAACTTTGCCATCTAATTCAGTTGACTACCCCCATCGTTCAGTATCCGCAAGGGGATTGAAAATGTGGTGATTGTATGTTATAAAATAGGTAAATTTTTGTCAAACATAAAAAATAAAGTATTATGACAAGTTTGTTAATTCTACTGCAGGCTGCTGCCTCGATGTCTTTGAGTCACATGGGTGGTGCTATCGGTTCTGGTCTCGCTGCTATTGGTGCAGGCGTTGGTATCGGTAAGATTGGTGGTGGTGCCATGGAAGGTATTGCCCGTCAGCCTGAAGCAGCTGGTAAGATCCAGTCTGTGATGATTTTAGCTGCTGCTCTCGTAGAGGGTGTTGCTCTCTTCGCAGCAGTTATCTGTCTGCTTGCTGTACTCAAAAAGTAGGCGGGTGTGACAAGGCCCGCCGTACAGGAAAGATGAGCGATTGGCTGCTATCCTACCAGCGGGCCTTCTTTCTGTATTGTTTGATCATTTTTAAACGAAAGATTATACTTATCATTATATGAACAATCCTTTAATCAGTCCCGGTCTAGGAACTTTTGTTTGGATGCTTGTAGCGTTCGGCATCTTGGTGCTCATTCTCTGCAAATGGGGATGGCCCGTGATTCTGAAGTCGCTTAAAGAGCGAGAAGAGGCCATCAGTGAATCGCTCAACGCTGCCGAGAAAGCTAAAGAAGAGATAAAGCAACTGCAGGCCCACAATGAGGATTTGCTGTTAGAGGCTAAGAAAGAACGCGATGAGATTCTTCGTACTGCTCGCCTCACTAGCGAGAGCATCATCGAGGAGTCGAAACAGAAGGCTCAGGCTGAGGCCGATCGCATTATTGCTAATGCACAAGAGGCTATTCAGTACGAAAAACTTAATGCTGTTCACGAGTTAAAGAACGAGGTGGCCAATCTCAGTATTGAGATCGCTGAGAAGTTGATGCGTCAAGAACTGTCTGATCGCGTTAAAGCCAACGAACTGATAGAACGCGAACTGGAAAAGACTCATTTTAACTAAACAAAAAAGACTCTAGTATGGAACAGTATAAGATCAATCTCCACTACGCTAAAGCGCTCTTCATGCTTGCCTCCGATATGAATTGTGTAGACAAGGTTAACGAGGATATGCGTTTGGTGCAGCAAGTATGTGGCGAGAACCGCGTGCTGAACAAGGTCTTTGCCAATCCTACCATCAAGGAAACGAAAAAGTCGGCCATCGTTGAGGACCTCTTTAAGGGTCATATTAGTGAGGTTTCGATGGCTTTTCTTTGTTTTGTGGTACGCAAGCGCCGGGCAGTGAGTCTGCGTGGTATCGCTAACGCTTACATCGAATTGTGGCGCGATAAGAACAATGTGGTCTTGGCTGAATTTGTGACAGCTGTTGATATCGATCAGCAACTACTTGATGAGGCCAAACAGATGATTGCAGACTATACGGGGAAAGAGGTCGAATTCGTGGCTCGGGTTGACAATCACCGTATCGGTGGTTTCTATCTCACGTTCGATAATAAACTCTACGATGATCGTATCCGTACTAAACTCATCAAATTGCGCAACGAATTCAGTCGCAACGAATACGAAAGTAAGATTGCTCGACGATAAGAATCCTCTTTCGGAAATAACCATAATCATTCATTTAATAGAAATCAACAACCTCAGATATGTCCGAGATTAAACCTGCCGAAGTATCGGCAATATTGAAGAAACAATTATCGAATATCGACCTGGAAGCGGAGTTGCAGGAAGTGGGTACCGTACTCACTGTAGGCGATGGCATTGCCCGTGTTTATGGCCTCAACAATGCTCAGTCAGGCGAATTGGTGGAATTTGAATCGGGCGAGCAGGGTATCGTCCAAAATCTTGAGGAAGACAACGTTGGTGTTGTGATGCTTGCCGAAAGCAATGCTATCAATGAAGGCGACACTATTCGCCGTACACGCCGTATTGCTTCTATTAAGGTAGGCGACGCTTTGGTTGGCCGTGTAGTCAACACCATCGGAATGCCTATCGATGGCGCTGGCCCTATCGAAGGGGATCTTTATGAGATGCCACTCGAGCGCAAAGCCCCTGGTGTTATTTTCCGTCAGCCTGTCGATCAGCCACTCCAAACCGGTTTGAAGGCTGTCGACTCGATGATCCCTATTGGTCGCGGTCAGCGTGAACTTATCATTGGTGACCGTCAAACTGGAAAGACAGCTATTGCTATCGATACTATCATCAATCAGCGTAGTTTCTATGAGGCTGGCAATCCCGTTTATTGTATCTATGTGGCCTGTGGTCAGAAAGGTTCTACAGTCGCCAATCTTGTAAAGAATCTTACCGAGAAAGGGGCTATGGACTACACAATCGTGGTGGCTGCTACCGCCTCCGATCCTGCTGCTATGCAGTTCTATGCTCCCTTTGCAGGAGCTGCTATCGGGGAATATTTCCGCGATACGGGGCGCGATGCGTTGGTGATCTACGATGACTTGTCGAAACAGGCTGTCGCATACCGCGAAGTCTCATTGCTTCTTCGTCGCCCCCCTGGACGCGAGGCTTATCCTGGCGATGTCTTCTATCTCCATTCTCGTTTGTTGGAACGTGCTGCTCGTATTATTGGTAATGATGAGATAGCTGCCCAAATGAACGACTTGCCTGAATCACTTCAAGGTAAAGTGAAGGGTGGTGGTTCTTTGACTGCTCTTCCTATCATCGAGACGCAAGCTGGCGACGTGTCGGCCTATATCCCAACCAATGTCATCTCTATTACCGATGGTCAGATATTCCTCGAAACAAATCTCTTCAACAGCGGTGTTCGCCCTGCTATCAATGTAGGTATATCTGTTTCGCGTGTAGGTGGTAAGGCTCAGATCAAATCGATGAAAAAGATTGCTGGTACGTTGAAGATCGATCAGGCTCAATATCGTGAGTTAGAGGCTTTCTCTAAGTTTGGTTCCGATCTCGATGCTGCTACTAAGGCAGTGCTCGACAAAGGTGCTCGCAATGTAGAGATTCTCAAACAGCCGCAGTATAAGCCTATGCCTGTCGAAGAACAGGTGGCTATCATCTATTGCGGTACCAAGGGCCTGCTGCAGTCGGTACCCCTTGATAAGATTAGCAACTTCGAACAAGAATACCTCTTCTTGCTTCGTACACAGCATGCCGATCTGTTGGCCAATCTCAAGGCTGGAAAACTCCTCGATGAGGATCTCGAAACCATGAAGAAAGTGGCCTCCGATTTGATTGCCAAATATCAATCTCACAACAAATAGCGACGAATTATGGCCAACTTAAAAGAAGTACGAACTCGTATTGCCTCAGTAAGTAGCACACAGCAAATCACCTCGGCCATGAAGATGGTCTCGGCTGCTAAGTTTCGGCGTGCTCAGATGGCCATCTTAGGTATGCGTCCCTATGCCGCTCAGTTGGAGAGTATCATTGCTAGCATCAATGTCGATGATGGTGTCACTACTCCTTTCCATTTTGAGCGGAGTGAGAAGCATGTGCTTTTGATTGTTGTTACCTCCAATAAAGGGTTATGTGGTGGCTTTAATGCTAATGTAATCAAGCAGGCTTCTGCCCGTGTGGATTATTATCGCCAACAGCAGTGCCCTCATTTAAGCCTAATCACTATCGGTAAGAAGGCTACCGAGGTGTTCTCCAAACAGGAGGGATTGGTAGAGGAAAGTCACGACGAGTTGCTCGACAATGCTACTTTTGATCAGGTCCATGCGCTTAGTGATTTGATTATGCAACGTTTTGTGCAAAGGCAGTATGACAAGGTGGAGGTGATCTATAATCAATTTAAGAACTCCATAACACAGGTGCTTACCACCGAACAGTTCCTTCCTATCCAGCCAACGCGCTTGCCCCAGTCGCAATCAGCCAAGTCTTCTGTCAACAATGATTTTATTTACGAGCCCAACAAACAGGAAATCTTGCGTAATCTTGTACCATTCATGCTTCATACCCAGTTCTATCGAATTATCCTCGATAGTCTAGCTGCCGAACATGGTGCACGTATGAGTGCAATGCAAAGTGCTACTGACAACGCTAATGAATTGCTCAAGGAGTTGCGTCTTACATATAATAAAGCTCGTCAAGCTGCTATCACCAACGAGATTATCGAGATTGTGAGTGGTAGCGAAGCCCTTAAGGGATAAAGACTAACATTGTAACTATATCCTATAAAACTCTTCCTAATGAGGAAGAGTTTTTTTTAATAACCACAATAAGCGTAGGACATATAAATTATAAAAGCGCTTCCCCCAATAGGGTGGGGGAGCGCTTTATCTTTTAATGATGAGAGTAATCGTTATTCTTCAATCAGGTCGATTGAATAGTGAAGACCTCGGTTTTCGCGACGTGCTTTGGCCTGTTTAGTGATGAGGTAGGCGCAGGCAATAAGATTCCTCAATTCGGAAAGTTCCTCGCTAAGGATGCTGCGGTTATAGAGGTCCTCTGTTTCGCGGAATATCAAGTTCATACGGTCCATTGCTCGTTGCAGACGGAG
This sequence comes from Bacteroidales bacterium, assembly GCA_030523765.1. Classification (GTDB taxonomy): domain Bacteria; phylum Bacteroidota; class Bacteroidia; order Bacteroidales; family P3; genus Colimorpha. The sequence goes on from JAUNHX010000007.1 coordinate 66,651, forward strand.
GTCGCTACGCACGATACCCACATAGTTAGACATAATCTCTTGCAGCTCTTTCTTGGTCTGGGTGATGAGTACCATTTCTTCATTGAGTACCATTCCGTTGCTATTCCAATTGGGAACGGCAGTGCAGAATTCGATGTTCTTGATACGCGAGGTGGCCTCTTGAGCTGCATTGTGAGCATAAACTACTGCCTCAAGAAGTGAGTTGCTAGCTAGTCGGTTGCCTCCATGCAGTCCCGTACGTGAACATTCACCTGCAGCAAAAAGATTATGGATACTTGATTCCCCTTTCATATTGACGGCAATACCACCACAATGATAATGCATAGCAGGGCGAATAGGTATCATATCTTTGGTGATGTTGATACCAATTTCGAGACATTTGGCATATATTGTTGGGAATCCATCAATTAAATGCTTCTTGCCTATCTGTCGTGCATCAAGATAAAGGTGGTCGGCACCACTCATCTTCATCTCTTTATCGATAGCACGTGCCACGATATCGCGAGGTGCTAACGACAGGCGCTCATCGTATTTCTGCATGAACTCCTCTCCGTGAGTGTCTTTCAACACAGCCCCTGCACCACGCATAGCCTCGGTGATGAGGAATGCAGGACGTTCAGAGGGATTGTAAAGACTGGTGGGATGGAATTGGGCAAACTCCATATCGCGGATTACACCACGAGCACGGTGTACCATGGCTACACCATCGCCTGTGGCGGTGATGGGGTTGGTAGTAGTGGTGTAAACGTTGCCAAGTCCACCGGTGGCCAACAGAGTAACTTTAGCCAAATAGGTATCTACTTGATGAGTATTGCCGTTTAAAACATAGCAGCCATAGCATTCAATGTTGGGCGTCTGTTTGGTTACCCGTTTACCAAGATGATGCTGAGTGATGATATCAACGGCAAACTGATTTTCTTTAAGTTCTATATCGGGATGCTCTCTCACTGCTTGCAGCAATCCACGTTCCACCTCTTCGCCAGTGTTGTCTTTATGATGCAGGATGCGGAACTCGGAGTGACCTCCTTCTCTGTGAAGGTCAAATTTGTCGCCTAAGCGATCGAAGTTGACACCGTATTGAACCAACTCTTTGATACGGTCGGGAGCCTCACGAATAGTCATTTCTACTACATCGCGGTCGCATATGCCATCGCCTGCTACTAAGGTATCGTGTATATGGTTATCGAAACTATCTGAGTCGTACATTACTGCAGCGATACCGCCTTGAGCATATTTTGTCGACCCCTCGTCGGCGTTGGCTTTAGTTAGGATGCATACTTTGCCGTAAGGTGCCACTTTGAGAGCGTAGCTGAGTCCGGCAACTCCTGAACCGATGATGAGAAAATCAACTTCGTAACGCATTTTGTTTCGTTTTAATAATTGGATTTATTAATGGGTATATCGCAAAAAAGAGTTTTTTAGTATAAATAACCCCATTTTTTTTGGCTGATGTGCTAGATGCTAAAGATAGGATTTATAAAGATCTTGAGACTCTTTACTGGAGAAGCTCTTGAATATCCTCTTCCATCTCAGCTGGGGTGGTTTTGGTAGAATAGCGTTTCACGGTAGTGCCGTCACGGGCAATAAGGAATTTGCAAAAATTCCAACGAATATCACCTGTTTGGGTACGTGCCTTCAAGAAGTTATAGATAGGATGAGCGTTCTCACCATTCACCTCGATTTTGGTGGCTATGGGGAAGCTTACACCATAATTGGCTTTGCAGAAGGTGGCAATCTCTTCGTTGGTGCCAGGCTCTTGGTGGCCAAACTGATCACATGGAAATCCTACAATAACAAGACCTTGGTCCTGGTATTTCTCGTACAGAGCTTCAAGTCCTTCATACTGAGGGGTAAAACCACATTTACTGGCTGTGTTTACTACCATGATAACCTTGCCTCTATAGTCCTTCATATTGATAGTACCGCCCATATTGCCCTCTACACTATAGTCGTAGATGGTTGATTTATCATTAACCGTTGCACTTTTTTTACTGCTTCCACAAGAGGAAATAACAGCTGATCCAAGCACTACAAGAGTGCATAACATAATGTTTCTCAGTTTCATATTTATTTCTTTATTTATCTGTTGTAATTGCAAAGATAAGAAAACCATCCTATATAACGAGTTTTTTTTGTATAATCCCACGGTTGGATTTTGTGCGAAGTGTGGGTTAAGTATGGTATCTTCCTTTCAAGAAGGGTGATTCAGGTTGATTCTAAATAAGTACAGCTTTTCTTATAGTTTAGGATTGATTTTCCTGAATGCCGTGACTAACAAGAAATGTGAATATGATGGGCTCTAATTGAATAAACAAGAAAGGCGTTAAAATACAGAAACGCTATTCTTTTGATTGATAATTAAAAACAATAAAAATTGAAAAAATGGGCAGTAAGACAAAAAAATACATCAATAGTTTTAAATGTAAATAGATGATTATTAGTAATTTGTAGTTACCAAAAAAAGAGGTACCTTTCGTTGAGCTAAGATATATATCTTAACGTTCCGGAGAGTAATATCTCCCCACAATGAGATGTACATCTTACGCCACCGAGAAGTATATCAAAAATTGGGCAAGCGTAAGTGACTTAATTTTATTAAATAGATGGGTATAAAATAGGTATATTACAATGTTGATAATAAAAAAAGAGGGAACGTTTTTTTTCGTTCCCTCCCAATGAAAAGGATTAATAGCTAGAATTGTTTAACTATTCTAGGATAAATGAAAGAAGTGTTTAACGTTTTACGATTTTGCTGACAGACTCTCCTATGCGAAGCATGTATACACCAGGATTGATATTAGTTAGAGATATGGTGTTAACACCTTCGTTGAACGAGAAGACTGCCACGCGACGTCCTGTGAAGTCGTATAATTCGGCATTGGCATTGTGGGCTGCTACGATATTTATACGATCGGTAGCGGGATTGGGGTAGACACTAACAATAGCAGATTGAGCCTCATCGATGGAAGAGGTGGTCAGTTGATGGATAACACCTATGCCATCGAGGTCGAAGCCAGCGCTATAGCCTGAGTTGGGCCATGGATCGTTAATGAGGTTGCCATACTGGTCGGTGGTACCGTACTGAGGATCAATACTACCTACTACATCAACGATACGGACATAGAGGATGCTATCGACATTGATATTAGAGCTATCACGAAGTTCTTCTAGATCGAAGGGAGTGCCGTAGCCCATGCGGTATTTGCCAGCTAGATTGTTAATCATCGTAGGATCTGTTGAACCATTAGGACCCGTTTGAGTAGTGGTTTGAGTGTAAGAGGTGGCAGGGAACCGTACAAAGTGTTCGCCATCGGTACTAACCTCAACAAAGGCTAGTTCGAGGAAATGGTCATCGAAGCTATTCTCGAACACAGCGAAATCGGGACCTTCTCCGTTGGTGATGGGGTGTGCGAAGGAGAGTAGGGCCGAGCCACCATCGCCAAGACTTACCACACTAAGGTTGTCGTTCATATTCACAGCACCTATAGCCATAGAATCGGCACCGTAGGAAACCATTCCCATTTCAGGCTGTGCAATATTTTGGTAGCCTCGGGTAACAGTGCATCCAGTAGCCCAAGCTTTGAAAAGATTGCTGTTGCCGGCAATGGCATCGCAACCCTCCGTGCCTACGGCGCCACAGAAAGGACCTACTACCACGGGTATCGAGACGGGATAAACAGGCATGGTCCAAATGTAGCTAGCGTAATAACCCCAGTCATCGATGTCGCCAATGCCAGTGGCTACCGAGAGGTCGCCAAACTTAATTACGTCACCGTTAAAAACGCTCTGTTGGTTGATATAGTTATATGAATATTCACCATTGTAGTTATACATCCAATATTGTCCAGGTGTGATAGCAAGGGTGTCGTTATTATCTACAAAAACAATATCAGTAATTAACCCAGTGCTGGCACCAGTAATAGAGAGGCGAGGATCGGCAGCTGCAATAGCCTCCATCATGTCAGAGGCAATCACACTATCGGAATCAAAACGATAGCCCCAAGCTAGAGCAGTGTCAGCCCAGTTAACGATAAAGCGAACTTTGTTCTCGCCTGTGCCTACCCAGTAGAGGATGGCGCTTTCGGGGATCGTGGCATCGGTCATTGCTGGGGCGGAGACAGGATAAATGGTTTGAGGACATACATAATTGTATGACCAATATCCGCCATATTCAGAGTGATAGGTACTGTCTACTACTACAGCAGTAGCAGGATCGAACCAGCGGCTGAAGTCGCCGTTGCGTAAAGTGCTACCCATACCCCATGATTCTGCACCATTCAGATAGTGGCTCCACCAGGTGGTACCACGAAGGGTGTCGTTATTGTCAATAAAGAGGATGTCGTCTACACCATAGGACCCCATCGTGTAACTGAAACGGGGATCGGCAGCTTGAATGTCGCTCATCACAGTGGAGAGCAACACGGTGCTATCGCTGAAACGGTAACCCCAAGCCAAAGCGGTATCAACCCAGTTGATGGCGAAGATTAATTCATTGGAACCATTACCTACCCAGTACTCGATATCGCTGGCAGCGATAGTACCTTCAGTAACACTATTGGGGTTGGTGGCTGCTATAGCTGTGTCGAGGTCGAAATTACAGCTGCTGCTAATCTCCATCAAGTCGTTGTTGGTCATGGTCTGTATCCCATATGCTGAAGCATAGACGCCGTTGATGGTGTAGCACCAATAACTGTCTTCCGATCCCGATATAAGGGTGCCGTCGTTGTATCCAATATAAGTGACAAAACCAGTGCCAATAGTGTAAGTAACGCGGCTATCGTAGGTGGCGATAGTGTCGAGCATATTGGCTGCTGTAGCGGTACCATTCCAGCGGACGCCCCAGGCAAGAGCAAAATTGTTGTTGGATGGATTGTCGTCCCATCCAATAATAATTACAGCCTGATTGCTACCAGTACCTACCCAGTACTGGATGTCGGAAGCCGAGAAGGTGATAGATTTGGGTGAGGCTTGTGCCATAGCGGCAACGGTAAGCATCAAGCCCATTGTGAATGTGAATAGTTTTTTTACCATTTTGATACTGTTTTATTATACTTTTAAGTTATTCAAAAACTGCAGTATCGGAATGGCTTTCTTTGAAAATATGGAATGGAAGAGGGGTGGATAAAGACCCATAATTCCTATTTGCTTCCCCCATGGGTGGGTATTTTCAATTCAATTCGCTTTTTCCTCGAAAGCCAACCGATTTCGCGCAATTTGGCAGGTCTTCTGACTCGTTCTTGCACCCCTCGCCTTCCCATGTGTCTATAGCGACATACAGTGGCTTAACTTATTGGACTGCAACTGTTGAACTCACAGCAGCGGGACTGTCCAGGATTCTCACCTGGTTCCCTTTTCACGCCCCTTTCGGGCGACCAAATCGGCTGCAAAAATACAAACTTTTTTTGATGTAGCAAAAAAAGATGTAGCGAGGTACTCCTCGCTACATCTTTTCTTTTATGATAAGGATATTTTTTTGGGGAAGATGTCCTATTGGAATCTAGGCGGATCTACTATACATAAAGAATGAAATCTTTATGTATAGTAGATAGGATAGAATACCTCTTTACTCAACAGGAATATCTTTGTTTACATTCTTCGAACCTACCAAGGCATAGAAAAGGATGTAAGCTAACATGGCTACTACCAACCAATAACTTACCATATAGCCGGCAGACTTGCCGATGGCATTTTGGATAAGCGGCATTACGCCACCACCTACAACCATCATCATAAAGATGCCCGAGGCCTGTTCTGTGTATTTGCCCAACCCTTCGACCGAGAGGTTGAAGATGCCGCCCCACATCAGCGAGGTACAAAGGCCGCAAAGAACCAGCAGCAGTGCGCTAACGGGAACTTTGAACATATCGAAACCATCGCTCACGCTATAGCCAGGCATTGATACGCGGATGTCGGATGGCATGATAATGGCGGCAATAATCAGCACAATGGCTAAAATGCTGACAAAAATAAGTTGTGTTCGGGTCGATACCTTGCCGCTTATAGCAGTGCTAGCGGCACGTCCTACCATCATCAGCAGCCAATAGATAGCAGCTACGGCACCACCGATGGCAGCACCACACAAGGGGTCGTCAGTCAAATAGAAGTTCAGTTCGGCTGGGATACCAACTTCAATGCCTACATAGAAGAAGATAGCAATAACACCCAGCACCAAATGACGGAAACTCCATGCACTGTATTTGTCCTTGGTGGTTGATTTCTCACGTCCCATATTGGGCTCGGGGATTTTTACAAGGCTGATAATGACGAAAGCTAGGGCAAATACACCCATTGCAATGAAAAGCAGTGGGGCTACATCGGTCATAGCTGTACGATCGGTTACGGTACCAATCAGTGCACCTACCAATAGTGGCGTAAGTGTACCCGTTAGGGAGTTAAGGGTGCCACCAGTTTGGATCAGTTGGTTACCACGATTGCCACCACCACCCAGCAGATTCAACATCGGGTTTACTACAGTATTGAGCATACATACGCAGAAACCACAGATGAAGGCACCAAGCAGATAGATGATAAAGTTGAGCATTATAGGCTGACCGCTTACTGTGAAGGTTGCCGTATCGGCTCCCACCAAACTAGATAGATATTGAATGGCCATACCTATAAATCCTATAGCTAGTGCTATTTGAGCAGTCTTTTTATATCCAATGCGTGAGAGTAGTTTGCCAGCAGGAATACCCATAAAGAGGTAAGCTAGGAAGTTCATCATATTACCCAGCATGCCAGACCATTCGTAGGTGTTCTTCCAGATATTGCCGAAAGGAGCAGCCATATTGGTAACGAACGAGATCATGGCAAACATAAAGAACATGGCAATGATAGCCACTGTAAAATTCTGTTTTTTAACGCTTGAGGAAGTGTCCATATTATATCGTTTTATTTATTTGAGAATGCAAAAGTACAAAAAAAGAACAGAATGGCATTTTTTTTCTTCGGTTAGCCTCCTCTTAGCCTCTTTTTAACCTCATCTTAACCTCCTCTTTGCCT
>JAUNHX010000007.1:73662-117232 GCA_030523765.1 Bacteroidales bacterium
AAGAGTAAGGGTGATGTAAGGGTAGAGTAAGGGTGATGTATGGCTGTAGCGTGATAAGAGCATGTTTTTAACACAAGAAAAAGGTACACCTATCGGGTCGAGCTAGTGAAAGTCAGTCAACGAAAAGTGGAGTGTATTGTATGGGTTGGTTACTCGTACAGAATACAGTTTGTTGTAGTTATGTGTTAGAGTCATGATGATGGTTGTGTTTCTTGGAATTATTGCGTTGTTCTATCCATGCAAGCAACCGGTACATAATCCATCCCCAGGCAAGAAAAAGAAGCACATAGATCCAATAGGGGATAGAGGAAGGGTAGGATTGCGAAGGAATATACTTGTCGTAGTTGGGGATATCGGCGTAGTAATAGGCTCCAGCACCGAAGTCAAGTTGTGGACTGAGTCCTATTTGATGAACCATAATGTAGAGTGCGCAGCATACTACAGCAGCAATCATCACCACTGTGATGATACGGAAGAGTAAAGTGCGGAAAGGATGCTTTTTCATGTTTAGGTTTATAAATAGATCACATAGAAACAGTTGTACTAAGTAGTCTTTGAATGCAGGTTTAATTAAGTAGCGTTAGGTCGGGGATGGGGAAGATAACACCGCTAAGGAGCAACCAAACAACGAGGGCAGTAAGTGCGATATTGAATACTTGACCTACCACGTACAGCCACAATACTTTCCCTCCCTGCATCTGTCGGCCTATCTCCTTGAAATTGGTGTCGAGACCTATGGAGGTAAATGCCAACACGAAGGCCCAATTCTTGTATTGGTCAAGTACCTTGTTGATGGCACCGACATCCTCTATACCACAAAGAGGTTGTATCACGAAACTGGCTATCAGCGAGGCTACGAAGAAACCAATGATAAACTTCGGGAATCGATACCATATTTCTCTCGCGCCCACTTTTTGATTCTCCTTTTGATCGACTTTAGTTGCGAAAAAAACCGCTACAGCGAAGGCTACGAAGCCTATCAGTATATTTTGGATGCTCTTCACTAGAACAGCAGCGGTTTGTGCCTCCTCTCCCAAGGCGGTGCCTGCCACCACTACAGCACCAGTACTATCAACCGTGCCCCCTATCAATGAACCGCCCATTAACGGGCTCCAGCCGATATGTTTAAGTACAATGGGTTCGAAAACCATCATTAGGATGGTAAAAATGATGGAGATAGAAACAGCCAACGATAAATCGGTTTTCTTGGCTTTGGCAGCTGCACCAGTAGCAATAGCTGCCGATGTGCCGCATACACTTGTGGCAGCTGCAAGGGTGATGATGAGTGGCTTGTTGTTCATTTTGAGCACCCGGGTACCGAAATACCAAATGAAGATGATGACGATAGGTGTGACAACCCAGGCAATGCCGAGTCCGTAAAGCCCAAATTTTGCTATGTTGCTAAACAACACAGAAAACCCCATGATCACTAAACCAGTTTTGATATAAAATTCAGTTTTAATGGCAGGTTTCAACCATTGGGGTACTCCTACTGTGTTGGAAATGAGCAGTCCTACCAACAAGGCCCAGAAGGCCCACTCAAGATAGCGATTCAAAGTGAATTCGGCACTGATAAGCCTTACAACAAAGGCTATAACAAAAAGAACAACAAAGGCAGGAGCATAGTTTTTGATTCTAGCCCCTTGCAATTTGGCCCCTAGGGTGAATAGAACACCAAGAACAAGGAACGTGCGTAGTAGTTTACCCCAAAAAGCAGAGTCAATTTGCGATCCTAGTGTTTTAAATTCCTCTACATTCTCCCATACGTGGAAAGTAGAGAATTTGAGAGCGCTAAAATTAAAGGCACCCGTCAGCACCGCCAAGCAGGCTATCAAGATAACGATAAATCCTATCCAATTGGCTAACCAGTCTTCTTTAGTCCAAAGATCGGATATTTTCGATCGTTCGGCGATTACTACATCATTGTTTTCTTGTTTGATCTCTTTTTCTTCCATAATAATTATAAATATTCGCTTTGAAAGTTTGCAAAAGTACTAATAATTCAATAAATGACCAAATGAGCATATGGAAATTTAACATTTTTCTTGTCGTTCTAACCTTTTAGGGTGTGTTATAAAGATAGTTATAGTAGAGGATAGAATATTGCATGGGGTAGTATAAGGGAGAGGGTATTAAAACTGATGATGATTGTGGATATATATATAAAGGTATCCACTAAAAAAGATGTATTTTTATATGTATTGTTTTTTTCTTCTATAGGTATAATATTTCGTTATTTTGTCGTTATAATAAAAGATAGGTCTTGTTATATGAATAGTGGAAATAGAGTTGTTTTTGAGAATAAAAACTTTGATGTGAGTAGTCGGTACGGTTTATGAGTGTTAGGTAAATGGATTGAGTAATACTGAATTATGCACTTGACTGATAACATGATGATATTTTATAAGGAAATTATATCGTTCAAATATTAATAAAAAACAAACAAAAATGAAAGTAATGTTCAAAAAAATGATGTTAGTGGTAGGTGTGCTGCTAATGGCTGCTTGTGGCGATGATCCCGTAATCAACGAGCCTGGTAATGAAGAGATGATTATCGGCAAATGGGCTGTGGAAAATTATTATTTAGTGGTTAAAGATCTTACTGACGATAACGAATGGCTACCAGGATCCTCCTATACTCGCGAAGAAAACTACAACTTGCCTGATACTAGTTATGTAGGATACGATTCGGCTATTTTCAGTGCTGACAAAACGATGCAATGGCACATGAATGACCGAATGGTCAGTGAGGGACAATATGATTACTCTTCTTCGTATGTCAAGTTCAATTGGATTATTGATGGCGATACGCTAGCTATTAATGGTACCAAATATGCAATCAAGGAACTTGATAGTTTACATCTTGTTTTTGAAAACTACTATAAAGTCAACTCTTATCAAGATCATCATGGATGGGAACGTATTATTCGTTATACTTTCAACAAGGTGCAATAGATAGATGTAATAAAGATATAGCGATAACAATTGGATATACCTCGAAGAGGAAGTCAATTTGTCAATTGGAAGATAGGAACTGTAGAAAAAGTTGCATGTTAGAAAGCATTGAATAATAAATAGTTGGTGACTATTTTATCTTTTTTTCGACAAATAGTTGTTGATAGTTCAAAAAAAGTTTGTAATTTAGCATTTTGAAAAAGCAGAGTGTGTTCTGCTAAAATAGTGTGTAAATAATTAAAAAATAATAACATGGAATTAAAGAAGAATCCTAAAGCAGACCTCGAAAAACGTAAAGGCATTTACGTTGAGCTCGGTTTGATTCTTGCTTTGGCTACCTGCTTGGTTGCTTTCAATGTGAAGAGCTATGACCATGAGGAGATCGAAGTTAGCGACAGAACCGTTATCGACGAGGTTGAAGAAGTCGTCCTCCAGACGCAGGTAGAAGAAACACCCCCTCCTCCCGAACCTGAGGCTCCCGAGGTTATTACCGAGGTACACGTGATCGACAACGATCAAGAGTCGGACAACGAGATTGGTATTATTAGTATGGACCTTACCGATGATATCGAGATGGGTGATGCTATTGTTGCTGCTCCCGATGAGGAAGTGGAAGTGAAAGAGGAGCAGATCTATATTGTTGTAGAGGAAGTGGCTCAATTCCCTGGTGGTGAAGAAGCCTTGTACAAATTCCTTAAGGAGAACATTGTTTATCCTCAAATTGCACGTCAAACGGGCATTGAGGGTAAGGTGTATATCCGCTTTGTGGTTGAGAAAGATGGTTCTATCTCCAATGTTCGTGTAATGCGCGATATCGGAGGCGGCTGCGGTGAAGAAGCTATGCGTGTGGTTAAAACCATGCCTAAGTGGAAACCTGCTAAACAGCAAACCCGTACTGTACGCTCTGAGTTCAACCTCCCTGTCAACTTCTCGTTTAACTAGTCGACGGCGAGGCTCGCAATCAAGGGCGAGCATCTACCTACGAAATCAACATAGTAGAAAGCTGTCGGAAGCGATGGCTTTCTACTTTTCTTTTTGCCACTAAATCAGTTTTTGCTGTAGGTGGCGTATAATCACAATGGCATGATCTCTATCAACAATTTATCGGTTCAGTTTACAGGGACTAACCTCTTCGACAATGTGACTTTCAATATCAACGACCGAGATCGTATCGGTCTGGTAGGAAAGAATGGTGCTGGCAAGTCGACACTCCTAAAAATACTCTGTGGGTGGCAAGAGCCCGAAACGGGTGTGATTGTTATCGCTACGGGCCAGACGGTAGGCTATTTGCCGCAAGAGATGGTCCCCGACAGTAGGCTTACGGTGATCAATGAGACCCTTACAGCCTTCGAGGCTATCGATCAGTTGGAACAGTTGCAAGAACGTCTTACGGCAGAGATAGCAGAACGTACCGATTATGAGTCGACCGACTATGAACGATTGCTGAATCGCCATCATGATGTTACTGAGCAGATTAGTATGCTGGGTGGCAGTAGTAGAAGGGAACAAGCAGAGAAGATATTATTAGGACTGGGATTCCGTCATTCTGACTTCGATCGCCCTATTGCAGAATTTAGTGGTGGATGGCAAATGCGTGTAGAGTTGGCTAAGCTTTTACTTCGTCGTCCCGACTTTTTGTTGCTCGACGAGCCAACAAACCATCTCGACATTGAATCAATTCAGTGGTTGGAAAACTTCTTGCAAACGTATCCAGGTGCTGTAGTATTGGTAAGTCATGACCGTACTTTCCTCGATAATATCACTACTCGTACCATTGAAATTACAGCAGGACGTATATACGACTATAAGGCCTCCTATTCGGAATATGTGGTGTTGATGCAAGAGCGTAGGGCTAGCCAAATGGCTTCGCTTACCAATCAGCAAAGACAGGTGGCGCAAATAGAGGCGTTTATTGAACGTTTCCGATATAAGGCTACCAAGTCGAAACAAGTTCAAAGCCGAATCAAGATGCTAGACAAGATGGAGGAAATCCAAGTGGATGAGGTATCAACAGAGAGTATCCATTTTCAATTCCCTCCTGCTCCCCATAGTGGCAAGATTGTGGTACAGACCGAACACCTAGGCAAAGCTTATGATGGGAAGCCCGTATTCGATGATGTTGACTTAACGATTTTGAAAGGAAACAAGGTGGCTTTTGTTGGTCGTAATGGTGAGGGAAAGACTACGTTGGCTAAAATCATAGTGGGCGATATCACCGATCAAACAGGCCTTTGCAAGATTGGTCACCAAGTTCAGATAGGCTATTATGCCCAAAACCAGGCTGCAATGCTTGATGGTGAAAAGACGGTATTCCAAACTATCGATGATATAGCCCAAGGCGATATACGTCCTAAGATACGTAATATTTTGGGTAGTTTCCTCTTCGATGCCGATGACATAGAGAAGAAGGTGAAGGTGCTCAGTGGAGGAGAGAAAGCTAGACTGGCATTGGCTAAGTTGCTTCTAACCCCGTCGAATTTGTTGGTGCTCGATGAGCCTACCAACCACTTGGATATGAATTCCAAGGATATACTAAAGAATGCATTACTTCAATATGATGGTACATTGATTGTGGTAAGTCACGATCGTGATTTTCTACAAGGTTTAACCGACACTCTTTACGAATTCCGTGATGGAAAAGTGCACGAGTTTAAGGGTGATATCTTTGAATTTCTCGATCATCGCAAGATAGAGCATCTTAAGGAACTAGAGGTGGCCAAGAAAACGATAGCAACAAATAATACTCAGACCATATCGCAAAACAAGCTTAACTATCAACAATCCAAGGATCGTGAACGAGAATTGCGAAAACTGCGTAGTGTGGTAGAGAGGATTGAACAAGAAATTGAGAAGCTAGAGGGGGAGATTGCTTCGAAAGATGCTTTACTGGCAGCAGGAAGCAATGAGGCAACAACGAATCCTGAGTTTTACGCCGAATATCAGCAACTAAAAGAACTGCTTGAGCAGAAGATGGAGGCATGGGAAGAGGCTACGATTGCTGTAGAAGAATTTGGCACACGATAGCAATCTTATAATAATATGATACGTTATATTATTATGGATAACCGATTAAAATAAGTGAAAGATGGCGCTACATAATATTTTAGGTAATACGGGTGAGGATATCGCTTGTCGTTATTTGGAAGAAAGAGGACACAAAATACTGGAGCGTAATTGGCATCTTGGCCATTTCGAAGTGGATATCATTACACTTAAGGATGATCTTATCTGTTTCGTAGAGGTGAAGACAAGGAAAAGCAATAAGCGTGGAGAGCCAGAAGAGGCGGTCGATTATGATAAACGTGAGGCTTATATTGCTTGTGCTAATGCTTACGTACGTTCCAAACGACGTTATGAAGAGGTAAGGTTTGATATTATAGGAATTGTTGCAAGTGGTGATGATTATGAGATTCACTACCTTGAGAATGCCTTTTCAACAGTGAGAGAGAAGCGTCGCAAACGTCATGAAGTAGGGCAAGTGAGGTAAATAAGGTTTTCATTATAAGTCAAAAAAATGCATAATCGGTAGTCGATTGCGCAATGATAATGTGGTGTTAAAAAGGGTAGGAGTTGGCTTTGATAACTATTTGGAACCAGCTGCAACAGAGGTTGAAAAGGCAATCTGGAGATTATAGCCACCAGTATCTGCATCAAGATCGAGTACTTCGCCAGCAAAGAATAATCCAGGAATGATTTTGGATTCCATTGTTTTTGGGTTAACCTCTTTGAGGCTTACGCCACCCTGGGTGACGATAGCTTCGGGATAATCGTGTGTGCCAGTAAGGGTGAAGGGAACGCCTTTGAGAAACTGTAATAGTCGTTTACGTTCGTTGCCGTTCACTTGGTTGAGTCGTTTGAATTGCTCTATCTTGAGTCGTTTGAGTGCAAGGGGTATTAACTCGGCAGGGAGCCACATGCGCATAGCATCGTTGAGGATGCGGCTGCCGTTGGTGTCGAGATCATGGATAAGTCGTTTGTCGAGTACCTCGTTGCTGAGGGCAGGCTTAAGGTCGATCTTGGCTATTAACTGTTCGCCCTGATGGAGAGGCCTACTGGCTATGCGGCTTGCACTCATTACGAGTGGGCCTGCGAGTCCATCGGCTGTAAAGGTCATCTCTCCCTGTTGTTCGAAGAGTCGCTTCCCATCAATTTGTTCGATGCGAAGGGATACGTTTTTCAATACAAATCCTATCAGATCGTCAGGTATAGGTTCGGCACAAGTTAATGGGACCAACGAGGGAACACAATCGATGACAGTATGACCCACTGCTTGAGCCATACGATAGCCATCGCCAGTCGATCCAGTGGATGGATAGGATTGGCCACCAGTGGCAAGGATTACCTTGCGTGTAGAGAAGCTTTCGTGGTTTTTCATGCGTACACCGACAATGCGATGCTCTTCGGACGAGACGAGGAGCGATTCCACTTCAGCTTTCTTGATGAAAGTGATATTGGGATGCTTTTCGATAGGTTCAACGAGTGCCAAGAAGATATCGAGCGATTTGCCGCTAGAGGGGTAAACTCGATTGCCGCGTTCGATGGTGAGAGGGACTCCGTGTTGCTCAAAGAAATCCATCAACTCTTGGTTGAAGAAACGGGAGAAACTGTTGCGCATAAAACGATTGTCAGAACCTACATGCTCGAGGAATTCTTTCAGCGGTGCAGTATTGGTAAGGTTGCATCGTCCTTTGCCGGTAATACGGAGTTTGCGGCCAGGTTGATCCATCTTCTCAAGCAGAAGTACCCGCTGGCCCTGATTGGCAGCGGTGAGTGCGGCCATCAGTCCAGCAGCACCTGCTCCTATGATTATAACGTCGTTAGCGGGCAATGTCTCCAATATCTTCAGGGTGGATACAAAGAACAGGTATCTGCGATTTGTGTACTATCTGCTGAGCGTTGGTGCCAAGGAAGAGGCGGGCCAACAGGCGGTCTTGCTCGGTGTTGATTACTACGAGGTCGGCCTTTACGTCATCGCAATATTGGAGTACGGTCTGCGTGTAGTTATCGTATCTACGTCCCACAGAATGGTATTCAATGCCTTCCTGTGCCATATATTGTTCTACTTGCTTGAGATAGGTTTTCAGCGTGAAAGCATCTTGGGCAGTTTCGATGAGACCTAGAATAAATACTTTCGAACCAAATATCTTTGCCATATGGGCAGCGGGTGGAACCTTCTGCCGCGAGTTGGCATTCACACGGATGGGCACAACGATACGTTCCAATGCTTTGTGGAAGTTGAAACCTTCGCGTATGGTAAGTACAGGACAAGGTACCTCTTGAACAATGCGGACAGCTGTACTACCCATAATGAATTTTTCATAGCCTGATGCACCATTGGTACCAATAACCACCATGGAACCATCATACTGATGGACAGCCTCAGCGATGGCGTTCTCTACCTTTCCTCCTAAAATCTCCCATTCAATCCGCCCGAATTTCATGGAGGGGTTGTGTTTGTTGCAGAGTGCTGTGAGTTGCTCGGCGGCATTGCGAGCCGTTTCGTCTAGAATTTCGCTAGAGACCAGTTTCTTCTCCTTGCGAACCCAGATCAGTTTGATGTCGGAGCCCATCTTGTTGGCAATATCGACAGCCACTTCGAGGGCAACATACGACCCTTGCGAGAAATCGGTACCTACAATAATCGGTTTCATATTCAAGCGTTTCTTCTTTTTCGTTTTAGAATTTTATACAAATATAACGTCTGAGATGGTACTTTATTATATATAAGGTGTAAATTTTTGAAAGAAAAAATGTCGCATCTCCATACGGATGCGATCAACGAGAGGGCGGATGCGATGTTTTTTTTCGGTGGTTCCATATTTTATCGTATCTTTGCATTTCCATCGATGGGCCTACAAGAAGCAGCCCGACAGCGGAGTATCTGTATGTTGAGCGCTTTACGAGGGCTTGAGGGATGGGGTAAGATTATAATGATATGAATTCAAATCTTGATGCAACAGGAAAAAGTCAGTCGGTGCGCGAACGTGAAACCGAGCGAGCGCTTCGACCTCAAGGGTTTGATGCCTTTGCTGGACAGCAACAGGTGTTGGACAACCTGAAGGTTTTCGTGAGTGCCGCTAAGGAACGGAGCGAACCGCTTGACCACGTGCTTCTTCACGGTCCTCCAGGTTTGGGAAAAACAACCCTATCCCATATCATTGCTAACGAGTTGGGCGTAGGAATAAAGATGACCTCGGGTCCTGTATTGGATAAACCTGGCGATCTGGCAGGACTTCTTACTAGCTTGCAACCCAACGATGTATTGTTTATTGACGAGATTCACCGTCTGTCGCCCATCGTTGAAGAATACCTATATTCGGCTATGGAAGATTATCGGATCGATATCATGATTGAATCGGGTCCGGCAGCTCGTAGCGTACAACTTAATTTGAAACCTTTTACCCTTATTGGAGCTACTACTCGTAGCGGTATGCTGACAGCTCCACTACGTGCTCGTTTCGGTATCAACTGCCGTTTGCAGTATTATGATGCCGAGACATTGACAAGCATTGTGAATCGTTCGGCAGGATTGCTGCAAGTGAAGATTACTTCTGAATCGGCCATCGAGATTGCCCGTCGCTCGCGGGGTACTCCCCGTATCGCCAACCTGTTACTACGTCGTGTTCGCGATTTTGCACAAGTGAAGGGTGACGGAACGATAACGCTCGATGTGGCTCGTTATGCACTGCAGGCGCTGAATGTGGATCGCAACGGCTTGGACGAGATGGATATTCGTATTCTGAGTACCATCATCGACAAGTTTAAAGGTGGTCCCGTTGGCTTGAATACCATCGCTACCGCTGTGGGTGAAGAGGCCGATACGGTAGAGGAGGTATATGAGCCTTACCTTATCCAAGAGGGCTATCTGATGCGTACCCCTCGAGGAAGGGAGGTCACCCCAATGGCCTACCAACACTTAGGCAAAGTGAAGTTTGGCGGCTCCCAAGGCGAACTGTTCTAAACACAACCAACGAAAACCATCATTCTTTTTTAATTCATAAGAAAAAAATAACCCTAAAATAGTAGAGATGAAAATACTGATCAAAAATATCAAAGAACTTGTACAAGTAGAACAAACCCCTCGCCTCAAGGTGTGTGGCACCGATATGGCTAAGATGGCTACTGTGAAAGAAGCCTATCTTATTATAGAAGATGAGATGATTGCCGACTTTGGCGAGATGAAGAATCTGAAGGAGCAACGCTTCGATCAGGAAGTTGATGCTACTGGACGAATGGTGTTCCCCTCCTTCTGTGACAGTCATACCCATTTGGTTTATGCAGGTAGTCGCGAAATCGAATACATTGATAAGATTCGTGGACTTTCCTACGACGAGATTGCCAAACGTGGTGGTGGTATCCTTAATTCGGCCAAAAGAGTGCAAGAGGCAAGCGAGGATCAGTTGTATGAGGATGCAATGCTCCGATTGGATAATATTATCCGCTATGGTACGGGAGCTGTTGAAATCAAATCGGGTTATGGTATGACTACTGAGGCCGAGATGAAGATGCTCCGTGTTATTCGTCGTTTGAAGGAAAATTCGCCCCTCACCATTAAGAGTACTCTGTTAGGAGCTCATGGCATTCCGATGGAATATCGTGGCCGCCAAGAGAAATTTGTTGATTTGGTTATTGATGAGATGATACCTCAAGCTGCTGCCGAAGGATTGGCCGACTATATTGATGTATTTTGCGATGAGGGTTTCTTCACTGTAGCTGATACTGAACGAATGCTCGAGGCGGGTATCAAATATGGTATGCGCCCCAAGATTCATGCCAACGAGATGGCTCGTAGTGGTGGCATTCAATGTGCTGTCCGCTATAATGCTCTTTCGTGTGACCACTTGGAATATACAGGTCCTGAGGAAATCGAAGCGCTGAAAGGAAGTGAAACGATGCCTACCGTATTGCCTGGAGCCGCTTTCTTCCTCAATATGCAGCACGCTCCTGTTCGTGATATGATGGAGGCTGGTCTTCCTGTAGCTATGGCTAGCGATTACAATCCGGGTTCTTCGCCTTCGGGCAATATGCAGTTGGTATTGAGTTTTGCTTGTGTCAACTATCGAATGCTTCCCGAAGAGGCTTTCAATGCTACCACAATCAATAGCGGCTATGCTATGGGGGTTAGCAACGAACTGGGTAGTATCGCTGTTGGCAAACGTGCCAATTTCTACATCACCAAACCGATTGCCACCTATGAGTATATGCCCTATGCTTATGGTGAAAACAAGGTGGAAACGGTGTTCTTGAACGGAAAACAATACTAATTTTCCCCACAATAATTACGGCAAGATGATTTCGGTACAGCATATTCATAAATCGTACGGCAACCTCCACGTGTTGCAGGATATCAATTTGGAGATAGCTCAGGGCGAGGTACTCTCGATAGTGGGTGCCTCGGGTGCGGGTAAAACTACGTTGCTGCAAATCATAGGTACGCTTGATCGTCCTGATAGCGGTACTATCTTAATCGATGGTACTGATGTAACCAAGCTAGGCGACCGAGAACTATCGCGTTTCCGCAATCAGCGTATCGGTTTTGTATTCCAGTTTCACAATTTGTTGCCCGAATTTACTGCTATCGAAAATGTATGTATGCCTGCCTTGATTGGTGGGAAAAGCATGGAAGAAGCCAAACAGGAAGCTATGCGGTTGCTACAATTCCTCAATGTGGCCGATAGGGCCGAACATAAACCTTCTCAACTCAGCGGTGGTGAGCAACAGCGGGTGGCTGTGGCGCGAGCTTTAATCAACCACCCAGCTGTCATTCTTGCCGATGAGCCTTCGGGCAATCTTGATAGTGTGCATGCGAAAGAACTCCACAATCTGTTCTTTCAGTTGCGCGACCAATACCAGCAAACTTTTATTATAGTTACCCACAATGAAGAGTTGGCCGATATGGCCGATCGTAAAATAACGATGAAAGATGGAAAGAACTGGGAATAGACAAAACGATAAGTTTCACGTGAAACAATCGTCTAAACAACAGTTAGTTTATGGGCTCCGACCCGTGATTGAAGCCATTGAGAGCGGTGTTCAGATCGACAAGATTCTAATCCAAAACGGACTCAGCGGAAACTTGGTAAACGAACTGAAAAGCAAAATACGTGCCGCTGGTCTTCCTTTCCAATATGTGCCTATCGAAAAACTTGACAAAGTTACTCGTAATAACCATCAAGGGGTTGTTGCTACAGTGTCTCCTATCGAATACCAACAGTTCATGGACCTTATTCCGATGCTTTTCGAACAGGGCAAGACTCCTTTCGTTGTGCTACTCGATCATATTACCGATGTTCGCAACATGGGGGCTATTGTTCGTACGGCCGAATGTGCTGGTGTTGATGCAGTTGTGGTTCCCGATCGCGGAAGCGCCCAAATGAGCGAGGATGCTATTAAAACCTCTTCGGGTGCGTTGTTGCGAGTGCCTATCTGTAGGGAACAGAACCTCAAAACGGTAATCAATTTTGCCAAACAAATTGGTTTACAGGTTGTGGCAGCTACCGAGAAAGGCTCTAAGCAGTATACTGAGGTCGATTTCAAGCAACCCACTTTACTAGTGATGGGGTCGGAGGAGACGGGTATTTCCAACGAGGTACTTAGGCTCTGCGATGTACGAGCTAAGTTGCCTATTATGGGCGAGGTACAATCGCTCAACGTAGGTGTTGCAGCAGGTGTCTTTATGTACGAAGTGCTCCGTCAACGGGCGACTTCCAATGTTGAGTAAAATACTGCCAATATTCCTATATAAGTAATCTTTGTGGTCGATATTTCTCTTGTTGGAGAGTGGGATAATATTAAGGCTATGAAGAGGGCTTGCAGAAGGGATGCCTACGCTTGACCTAACTCTAACTCAACTCTAACATAACTCTAACCTAATTCTGACTTTTTAGGTTGCTTAATCGAACAATCTAAAAAGGGGAAAAACCAAAATGCACGAAGTTACTTTTAAGAGACGATTTTGTACACCTAAGCAGTCGTGATTAAATTGCATTAAAACATTCTTTTTCTTAGATTATAGAAGAAGAGGGTATAGTTAAAAAGATTGTTTTTAAGAATAATTATGAAAACGGTTTGCAACTTTTTGGCCCTCATAAACGTCTTTCTCACAGTTTATCGATGATTATTGGGGATAAGAATGCCTCGATATCTGAAAAAGAAAAAAAGATAGACTATAAAAGAATTGAAATAGAACTATGTAGATGATATGAAAAGTATTATTTATAAAAAAATAAACCTTAGGTGGTTGCTATTTGAGAAAAATTTTGTAACTTTGTAAATCTTTTTGTGCAAACTCCGATGGGGCTATGCCTCATCGGCAAATGCTATAAATAGTTGATAATAAAATAAAAAATATAATATAAAGATGAAAAAAAACGCAGTACTCTTTGCTCTATTTTCGCTGATTTTTGGGTTTTCCCAAGCGCAGATCACCACTGCCTATCAGCAGGGATTTGAGTCCACTGGAGAGACATCTTCGTATGTAGTCGTTCAAGGTACGGCCCAACCACAGTCGTTATTTTACACGTCGGGTAGCCGTTCATTGAAGATGACCCGTACTACAACGGAGGCGATTGTGATGTTGGACACTATCGACCTGACAAACAACTCTACGCTCACTTATTTTGTGCTAGAGTTTATGCACATCTGTAACGCCAATCCTTTCGATGGTGCTGCTGCCAACAGTGTGGCAACAATCGAGGTTAAGACGGTGAATGGCGACTGGCAGCAGTTGCAAGGTAATGGTGCCTACGATATGGGATGGGGCGGCGGTTCGAGCGACTTTGCTCAGAACAGTTCCTTTAGCCGCAATAGCTATCCTGCTTGGTCGGGCGTGATCGACAACCGCAGTTGGAAGCGCGAGCGTTTCAATTTGGGTAACGTGCTGGTACAAACGCCTATGGCTATGCGTAAACTGCTAGTCCGTTTTCGTTTCAAACCCACTACGGTTTCCAATCCTACCGCCAATCAGGCTTGGTATTTGGACAATGTGTCGCTCAAGGCTAGTCCCCAGTCGTTGGCTGTGCCGGTTATCAATATGACCCACATCCCCGACCTTGAGGCCTATCCAACTAGCCGTAGTACACGTATAGAATGCGAAGTTACTACTAGCGTTTCGGCAGGCATGGATGCCGATTCCATCTACATGCTTTATCGTTTAGGTACGGGCAGCAGCATTACTACCCAACGGGTGCAGATGACTGCTGTTGCTGGTCATCCCAACCGCTATCGCGGTTACATCCCCTTTGCTGGTTACGATACAACGATTTATTTCCGTGTAGTAACGAAGGATGCTACCACTAACCACAATACGGCTACCTATCCAGACGATGCTTCGGGATGGGCAACCTATCATAGTGTTCGTGGTTCTACCAATCAGGTCAGTATCTCGACAGGCTGTCTTAACGGTTCCACTGCTGGTACTTCTACCAATTACCCATTCCCCAATCATGGTATCTCTCGAAGCCAGTTCATTTATCCTCGTTCGGAGATGGTTCGTGCTGGTTTTAAACCAGGTGCCATCACCATGCTGAGCTTCCTTGCCGCCAATGCAACATCGGGGTCGCAGCACCTCAATATGCAGGTGCGGTTGGCCAATGTTGATACCAACTATGCTAATGTGATCAGTTCGATGGGCAATGCTCCCTTCTATGATGGATTCATGAAGGTGGTGTACGATAGTTCGATGACCATCTCGCTGAGTGCTAATACTTATGGACTGATCAATTTCCAAGATACTTTCTTCTATGCTGGACAAGATCTGTTGGTTCAGATTATCTATAAGAACTATCCAGCAGGCGATCCCTCGGCCGTTTCGGTACGTACATACGCCCCTACAGCCCCGAATCCTTATCTGCTTCCTGCCAAGGGAACACTCTCGGCCCACTATGCCTCTTCGAGTGCCCTCGACCCCTATACCCACGACATGTTCAGATTGGGTATGCTCGACTCGGTGAAGAAACCCGACTTTTTATTCCGTGCTTGGGCCAACCCGCCACTAATCTATGATATCGGTATTTCGGGTCTTATTACCCCCAACGATTCTACTCCCGCTTCGGCTGTTACTGCCAACAACCTTATTGTTCGTCTGCAAAACTATGGTGTAAACACAGTCAATGCAGCCCGTATCTATTATCAAATCGATGATAGTACGACCCACTACTATGACTGGACAGGCACTTTGGCTGGCAACTCTAGCGTACAGGTAACCATCAACTCATCCCAGATGCTGAGTCACGGTTATCATACCTTCTGTGCTTGGACCGATGATAGTATTACGAGCAACGGCATACGATATCGCGACCACGAGCCGCTGAACAACAATATCTGTTCTCGCTTCGTGTCCTGCTCGGGTCCCATGAGTGGAACGGTAACATGTGGAGGACCCTCTAGCGAATACAATACGATTGAGAACCTGCTCTATGTGTTGAGTCAGTGCGGTGTCAATGGTCCCCTTACGGTCAACCTTGCTGCTGGCACCTACTATGGTCCTATTGTCTTCCCCAATATTCCCGGAACATCGGTAACGAACTATGTTCAATTCCAACCGGCCAACGGGACGCTAGGGTCGGTCATCTTCGCCAACCAGAATGCTTGCAATAATCTTTTGAATTTGGCTAACGCTAACCATATTCGTCTCAGTAAACTCACCTTCGCTCCCGTGGCTAACAAAACATGTACCTATCCTGTCCGTATGGGTATGTACAGTACGGGATGCCAAGTTCTCGATTGTCAGTTTACTGAGCCGGCTTATCTTTCAACTGCACAAATCTATTCGGGTGGTGCCGACTCGCTGCTTATCCAGGGCTGTACCTTTAATAAAGGTAAGATTGGTATCAGTATGGTAGGTCCCGCTTCCGATAATATGGCTCACGGCAATATTATTCGTGGCTGTACTGTAACGGGTCCTCAGAATACAGGTATTATCTTGCGCAACCAGGTGGATGGCGTTATCGACTCTTGTACTGTTACTGGTGTGGCAACCAATGCCAGCTACTGTATCTTGCTGCAAGACTGTTCGGGTGCTACCCATGTAACTCGCAATGTGGTATACACCACCAAGGGTGCTCCCGCTATTGGTGCTACCGCATTCAACGGATCGGCTGATGCCTTCGCTGTTATTGCAAACAATATGTTGATTTGCGATGATGATGGTACTGCCAATATGTTGGTTACCCCGCTCAACTTTATCACCGCTACTTATACTAAGGTGATTTACAACTCGGTGAAAATGAATGCTCCTTCCTTCTCGGGTGTAGCTGCTGCTACCTTTGGTGGTGGTGTTATCGATAGCTGCTATTTCTTCAACAACATTGTTAGCTGTATGGATACCACCAACTATGCGTTCAATTTCATTCCCAATGCAGGCAATGTTAATTATATTGGATACAATATTTATTATTCTCGTAGCAGTTTGCTGAACAAATACAATGGAATCAACTGCACCTCCTTCACTCAGTGGCAGTCGGTTGTAAGCGATGCCGCTTCGCAGAATGTGAATCCCGCCTTCCTCGGCTCTGCTCCTACCGACCTCCGCACCTATAGTCAGAATGTACGTCATCACGGTCTCGTTTCTTACTTCCCAGAAGTAACCACCGACCTCTTTGGTACGCAGCGCGATAGTGTAAGCTCTTGCGTGGGTGCTTTCGAGTTCTCATCGCTGCCTTACGATTTCGAGGTCGACGAGCTAATCGAACCTTATGATGAATACTGCTCGGTACCCTCAACGGTTCCTGTCCGTATCGCCATCAAGAACTCGGGTGTGAATACTTATAATGGTTCGGGTCTCTCGATTGCCTTCAATGTGAACGGCCAGCCTGGTCAGGCTTCCTACACCATTCCTATTACCGACTCTATTCCTGGCGAGTCGATCGTGACAGTCAACCTCAACCAAAATGTGGCTATTCCTACCAATGGTATTCGCGACTCGGTACATAGACTCAATTTCTGGTTCGTCTCCTCTTCGCTCGACCCCAATCCCGCGAACGATACCTCGAGCTATCAAGTTATTGCTCGTTATCATTTCCCCGCTGTTACTACTGTTCACGATACTATCAATTATGGTACTGCCGATACGCTGACCCTTACGCAAGGTGTTCAGTCTTGGCCCATCAACATCTACAACTCGGGTCGTCAAGACAAATCTACCCTTTATTGGTATACCCATCCCGATTCGGCTGCCTTCTTTGTAGGCAACCCCATAATAACTCCCATCCTTTATACCGATACGCTGTACTATGTTCGTCAGCGCCGCAATATGCCGATGGTGAAGATTACTGAGGTTCAAACCAAAAATAATGGTGCTGGTGTTACCTATCCGCAGCAACTGTGGATGAATGCCTCCACCCAGTTGGCTGTCGAGCTGACCAATGTGGGTGATGCTCCTGCCTATATGGAGGGCGATACGCTGCAGTTGGTTAGCAATACTAGCAGTATGAACCGTGTATATGTATTCCCTGCTGTCACCATCCAACCTGGACAGTGTATGGTAATCCAGTATCGTACTGGTATTTCGGTCGACTCAAGCTATACTTTGGGTGGTATGGCTACGGTATCGCCCAATGCTACAGCCAATTTGGGTGTTGTATATCGCGATGGAAAGGGTATTGTTGATGCTGTGGCTATCAATTCTATCACTTCGCAAAATCAGTGGACTCAACTCAATGTGCCTTCTGTAGTTTGGTCGGGTGATGGTATTACGAACAATTCCGCTACCGCTGGTATGTACCGTATCAACTGGCCCACCAATGCTAATGCTACCCCCAACAATACGCGTCAATATTGGCAAGTAGCCGACTCTGCTCATGTGATGACCCTAGGTCAACCAAGCAACAATCTGATTCTCTACACCGATAATGGCTGCCCTGCAGATACGGCACACATCCATATCCATATCGAATCTCGTCCTCCTGTTGATATAGCACTCGATCAGGTCGTGTTGCCCGAGGGCTGCGGTCTTGGTATGGAATCGGTAACGGTATCGATGCATAACTATGGTGCTAATACCTCAGGCTCGTTTGCTGCCTACTATTCGGTAAATGGAACGTTGGCATGTGTCGATACTATTGCTCCGATTGCTTCCAATGGCACCATTACCCACACCTTCTCTATCCCGCTCAATATGTCTGTTGCTTCGGGTACGCAGGAGTACGATGTAGTGGCTTGGGTTGATGCTCAAGCAGGTGATGTATCGCTCTTCAACGACACCACCTCGGCTCACACCTATTCTTCGTATACACCAACAGCACCTATTGTTTATATCTATGACACTGTTCAGTATGGTGATCGCGACACTCTCTCTACCATCCTGCCTACACCCGATTCGTTAGGTTGGTATGATCGTTACGGCAATTATCTTGGTGCTTACAATACTTATATTACCGATTATCTCTACTCCAACGATACCTTCTATGTTACCGCCTATGGTACCGCTCCTAATCAGGTGCATGTAGGTACGTTGGCTTCTACAACAGGCAATACGGCACATCCTTCGCCCTATTGCCCCAATACGAAGTATGTGAAGGAACAGTACCTCTATCTGGCACAAGATTTGATTGATGCTGGTCATGGAGCTGGTCCTATCAGTGCTATCTCCTTCTATCTCGACTCGGTAATCGCTCCCGCTGCTAATCCCAATCCATCGTTTACCTTCGATCTCTTCCAGATTGGTATGGGTATGGTGACAGAGGCTACGTTTACTGCCAACAACAACTGGAAGAGCATCACTACCGTGATGGTCGATAGCAACCTTACCTATAGCAATGCTAATCAGGGTTGGATTACCCATCAGTTCGATACCCCCTTCATTTGGGATGGTACCTCTAATATTGTTGTTGAGGTGGTTCATACTACCACTACACAACTCACTACTGGTGCTCGCACCCGCTATACCGCTGGTCCTTCGCAGACCGCTCTATATAAGAGTGACAACTCCACTGCGGCTATTGCCACATTTACGGGCAATGGTAGTCGCAGTGCTAACCGCCCCGATATTAAGTTCACCTTCGTCGACCTAGGTTGCGAGGGTCCCTCTAGTCCTATCTATGTAACGGTGATTGGTACCCCCGATGTTGATGCTGCTTTGGAATGGCCCGAGGCTATGGATACGGTTCAGTTCAGTTCGTGTGGTGCTAACAACTTCGATGTGGTGGTTCGCAATAGCGGTTCCGATAGTATTACCGACTATACAATCAATTATTGGGTTGACACCACTCATGGCGTTTACAACAGTCTGCAAGGAGTAGCATCGCGATCCTCTAGCGTCATCACTATCGCTACCCCATCCTTCGAACCTGGACGTCATGTTCTCAAAGCTATCATCAATACTACCGACGATACCGTTTCTACAAACGATACCATTATCCGCATGATCAATGTGACCTTCTGTGCTGGCACCTACACCATTGGTAGTGCTGCCACCAACGATTACTTGTCGTTCACAGAGGCCATCGATACGTTGAACAATGCTGGTGTTGCTGGTCCGGTAGTCTTCGTTGTTCAGGATGGTCTCTACGAGGAGCAACTCTCGTTGGGTGCTATCAATGGTGTTAGCGGTATCAATACGATTACCTTCCGCGGGTCGCTTACCGATAGTTCGGCTGTCGAGCTGCGTTATGCTACTGCCAACAACAGCAACTATGTACTCAACTTTGATGGTGCTAGTTATATCAACTTTGATCATATGACCATCGCTAGCTTGCCTACGGGCAACACCAACTATGGTCATGTGGTTGTCATCAACAGTTCCGATCACATTGGTTTCACCAAGACAGTTATCAAGGTGAAGGAAACTATCAATAATGTCAACGCTTGTGGTGTCGTTGCAGGCAACGAGGTGAATAGTCTCTCGTTCGATAGCTGTCTTGTCCTCTATGGTTATTATGGCATCAAGGCGCTTATCCCCAATGAATACACTAGTGCAGGCTTCCGCTTTGATGATGGCGAGGTGCGCAACTTCTGGTTCCAGGGTATCGCACTGCGTAAGTTCAACGATGTTGTAATTCGCCGCAACCAGATCAACTCGGGTGTAACGGTCAACAGCCGTGCGCTTACGGGTATCTTTGTGGCCCAGGTGGATGGTGGTATCGATATTGAGCGCAACAATGTAGTACTCTACGATACCAAGAATGGTGGTAAGCGTGGTATCTCGGTTATCAACTGTGTTGCTAGCAATACTATCCGTGGTCGTATCTACAACAATATGACTGCGGTGTATGGTACAGGCGTCTCGGGTCAGACTTCGGCTGGTATCTGGGTTGATAGTTCACACTTCCTCAATGTCTACTACAATTCGTGCCGCGTCTATGCTGGCCTTAACTCAGCCAACACCCGTGCTTTCTCAGTACAGACCACTAGCTCGAATGTCCATGTGCTGAATAATATCTTTGCCAACAACAGTAAGGGTTATGCTCTCTATGCTCAGAGTGCTTTCAATATTGCTAACTGTAATTATAATGTATACTTCTCTACAGGCGACACCATCCGCTTCTGCTACTGGGGCGCTGAAGTTACTTCGCTCGATGCATTACGTGCTGCCAACAACAAGGATGCTAACTCCTACAATGAGTCGCCTTATTATGTTGCTGCCAACGATCTTCATCTGAGCATCGCCCAGTTTGCTGAGAAGGCCCAGTATAATACTGAGGTGCCTGTCGATATCGATGGTGTTATTCGTCCTCAGATTCCGCAGCCTTGTATTGGTGCTCATGAGCCTATACGTGATCCTCACGACATCGCTGTGCTTGAGTTTATCGAACCTACTCTCGACTCCAATACTGTAGAGACCGATTCGCTCCGCATCATTGTGAAGCTCTACAACAATGGTACCTCTACAGAGACCAATGTTAGATGGTATGCTTATATCGCCAATACCGAATCCTATAATAACGGTCAAAACCTGATTACCCCAACCCGCACAATCAGTGAGATGGTTCCCACCGAACCGGTATTCGATACTGCCTATATTCTCTTACCTCTTGGTCTGATTGATACGAATCATATCCATGCTGTGATCGACTTCGCTCCTGGATTGAACTACTATGAGAGCGATACAGTCAATAACCATACTGACACAGTCTTCATGATCGAACCTGCCTTCGATATTCGTGCTGAATGGGTTGCTATCAACGATTCCCTCTCGGGTGTTCACGGCTGCCGTCTCCATGAAACACCTGTATCGATGCGTATCGTCAATGTCGGTCGCAAGCCTATCCCCTCTGCATACCCCATCACTATTGGTTATCAGGCACGAGTTCAAACTAACGGTGCTACTGTGACTACCTTACCTCAGGGTCATATCGAAACACTCAATCTCACGGAGGATTTACCCGTTCAAGGCTTTATTGACTTCACCTTCCAAACACCCGCCAATCTCTATCCTACAGGCAACGAGCGTGACCTACAGATGCAAATCCGTTCGTGGGGCACCTATGTCTACGACCAAAAGCATGCGTTCAATCTCCAAGGTCGCGATACTACGGGATGGACTAACTTCACCTCGAAGTATACTCCCAACATGCCTACGGGTCCCGATCTCCATATCCCCTATGCTACCTGGGATACTATCAAGGCTACTCAGACCGATAATGGCTTGAGTGTTGTACACCGTCCTATCCGTTGGTACAAAGACTCTACCGATGCTGAACCCTTCTATGCTCCTAGCAACTACAATCAGTCAACCTGGTGGGAGACTCCGCAGTATTTTCGCGATACTGTCTACTACCTCAGTGCTATCAGCAGCTCGGGTTGTACCAGCTACTACAACCCCATCCATGTATTCATCAATCCTCGTGTACCTACCGATGCCTCTATTACCCAAATCGTTACTCCCTATTCTATGGTTTACATGTTTAACGATACGGTGAAGGTTCGTATTACCAACTATGGTACGCAAGCTATCTCTAATATCCCTGTTACCTATCAGTTGCGTCAAGGTCTCAATGCTAATGGTACCTTGCTGCAAGAGGTAACTGAAACCTGTACGGCCACCATCCAGCCCGATGATTCGTATGTATTCGCTTTCGATTCGTTGGCAATCTTCCCCACCAACCCGCTTACTAGTCAGCAGACCTATACTGTTCGTGCTTGGACTAACCTAAGCAATGAACAGACTCGTCTCAACGATACTATCCGTGACCTCGACCAATTCTATCAGCGACGTGAGAATGGTGTGGCAGATGCAAATGGCTACTTCGACTCTTATTCCACTCCCGTGGTGGGTAATCCTGCAGGTCACGATATTACTCGTGTAACTTATACCACCCTCGATCAGGTTACCCCCGAGGTTGGTCATACTTATATCAACTTTGGTGATTTCAACAATCCTGCTGTTCCTGTGCTTCGTCTTGTGAAGGGTACTACCGATACCATGTTGATTAATTTGGCCAATAGTAGTCGCCACTCCGACTACAATTCGCAAGGCTTCCTCTCGGTATACATCGACTACAACCGCGATGGTTACTTCTATGAGGGCGAAGAATTCGTTAACCCCGATGGCACCTCCAACAATATCATGCGTGAGGTCATCTTTGCCGATACCGTTTATAGTCGTCAACCTGTGAAATTCGTCTATACGCTGCCCGATAGTTGTAACCTCGGTTACACCCGTATGCGTGTTTGTCTGCATCAAACGCAGACCGACTCGGTAGCTATGAAGGAGCCATTCAACTTTGATTTCGGTCAGGTACAGGATTATCTGCTCTATGTTGAGGATCTTCCTGTTGATGTCGATGCTGGTCTTGGACGCGTTGTTTCGCCCAGCAGCAATATTATTTCGGGTACCGATAGCACTGTTGTCACCTTTATGTTAAGCAACAAGGGTGGGGCTAACCTTGAATCAGCTACAATCGGTTATCGCACTATCCACAGAAACGGTAATAGTAACAATAGCTTTACCTGGACTGGTATGCTTGCACCGGGTCAGTCGGCTCCCGTTTCGCTGCCTGCTGCTTATCTGCCCGAGGGTACTACCCGCTATGCTATTTGGGTACAAGCACCTGGCGACACCATTACCTATAATGATACCATTCGTTGCGAGTTCCATCGTTTCGCTGTCAAGACGCTGATTATTGAAGATAACTTCGATGATTTGAATGTCAACCTCTGGTATGCTCCTGCTGGTTACAATAATTATTCACGCAACCTCTGGACACGCAACTATCCTTGGAATAAACCGCATCTCTCCTACTGTATGAGTGACTCGTTGGCCTACATCACTGGCAACGAGGGTATGGTCAATACTGGCAACTATGGTAGTTTGAGTTACCTCTATTCGCCTCTCATCGATATCTCTCAGATTCGTCCCGATACCATCTCCTTCTGGTTGGCTCACGATATTGGAGAGGGTGCACGTGTCTATGTTGAGTTCTGGGATTGGCAGAGCACATGGCAGACCCTAGGTTCTGCTGCCGATACCTTCTGGTACACCGAGCCTGCGGGTATCACCGGTACCTCTTCGGGCTATGCCTTCACCGAATATCGTTATCCCACTTCTCACGCTAGTGGCGACTTCCAGCAAACTCTCCAGTTCCGTATTGTTTACGAGGCTCCCGAAGGAGTTCCCGCTGCTGAGGGTGCTGTACTCGACAATATGCTCATTGGTCGCGCTCGTCGTGCTATCGATGTGGGTGTTACCTCGATTCTCTATCCTACCGAACCTCGATTCGGTGAAACGATCTATCCCAAGGTAACCATCCATAACTATGGTCTCGATACTGCTCGTTCCGTAACGTTGGCATATGTGCCCTATGGCTCCTTCTTGGCCAAGGTAGGAACATACAATGGTACTATTGCTCCCGATGAGTCGGTTATCTACACCTTCCCCGATCCATTCGTAGTGATGGCCGACTTCCCCGATACCTTCCAGATTTATTCCTATACTACAGTCAATATGGATATCTATCATGAGAACGATACCGTATTCCAAGACTTCGTATTGGCTCCTCTGGACGATGATATGGCTGTTACCGACATCCTCTATCCTCTCGATCATATCGTAGCAGGCGACTCTATCCAAGTAACCGCACGTCTGCGTAACTATGGACAACAGCCTGTAAGCAGCTGCGATGTCACCTACGTCTTCAACGATAACTTCACGGTTACCGAGACAGTCGACTTCGAAGCTCAGTTGGGCGCTCCACTTGGATCCTTCGAATACTATAATTACTCCTTCTTGCGCAAGTGTCGTGCCTCGATGGGACAGATGCCACTCTATGTGTACGTCACCTATAATGGCGATGGCTATCCCTACAACGATACAGTCAGCAAGAATATTGATGGTCTTCAGAATATCACCGACCTCTATGCTCGCTCTATCGTTATCGATACCACCGATGCTCACAGCGTCAAGTTCCAGCTAACAATCGACAATATTGGTTCTCGTTCAGCTAACAACTTCACTGTAGGCTATTGGTATGATAACGATACCAGTACTATGGTTATCGAGCATTTCAATGCTGGTATGCCGTTGGCTGCCCTCCACACCAGTTACTATGTCTTCGATTCGGTTCAGCCGCGTCGTGCAGGTAACCCCTACGTCTACGTCTCTGGCTTCGTCCATATTGATGGCGATAACGACAGTACCAACGATACCACCTCGGTCATCGATGATCAGTATGTCGACCTTCATGCGTTGCGTGTCCTTGTCCAAGAAAACCGTGAAGACTATTGTAAGGTACGTGTTGAATTGGAGAATCTCGGTAATATGTCCTATAGTCGTGCCTTCCGTGCCAATGCTACTGTGAATGGTACCACGCTCTATGCTGTAAGTCAACGTATCATCTCGCCGGGCGAGGTATTCTCTATCGTCCTTGATGGTTCCATTCCTAAAAACAGCGATCGTAGTTATACTGGTACGGGCTTCCTCACCATGCCGCTCAACTCTGTCGATGCTCCTTGGAATGATAACAACGATGCCAACAACCAGACCTCTATCGTAGAGGTAGAGAACTACTACAATCCCGATGGTATTAGCGATGTGGCCACCAATGGTATGACGCTCGATCAGAACGTCCCCAACCCCTTCACTGCCGATACCCGTATTGAGTTCTCTATTCCTACGCCTGGTCAGGTACGCTTCTTCGTCATGGATGCTGTAGGTCGTCTAGTCTACCAGTCGATTGGCGACTTCTCGGAGGGCGATCATAGCATCACCTTCGGTAAGCAGCTCAACAGTACTGGTACCTATTTCTATGGTATCGAGTACAATGGCGAGCGCCTCATGCGTAAGATGGTATTTACCAAATAAGCAGTAATACTGCACTACAAGCCAATACCCCGAGCCTTTGCTCGGGGTATTTTTTCTACTCTTATTCATCTTTTATTATTATCAATCAACGAAACCAACACTCATGCTCCATCATTTCCTTTCATATATTGAACAGCAGCAGCTCTTCACTCCTCAGCAACGAGGATTGTTGGCTGTGAGTGGAGGTATCGATTCGGTGGTAATGCTTCACCTCATGCATCGAGCAGGCTTCCCCGTTGCTATTGCCCATTGCAACTTCCATCTCCGTCCTGGCGATTGCGATCGCGATGAGCAGTTCGTTCGTCAATTGGCTAATCATTATCAGATACCCCTCTTTGTAGCACAGTTCGATACCCATGCCTATGCTGAAGAGGAGAAACTATCAGTCGAAGAGGCAGCCCGCAACCTACGTTATCGTTACTTCGAAACACTGCTGCGTGACCATCATTTCGACTATATAGCAACAGCCCATCATCGCGATGATGCTACCGAGACCTTCTTCATCAACCTACTTCGTGGCACTGGCATCTCTGGGCTTCATGGCATCCTCCCCCGCAATGGAGATATTGTTCGTCCAATGCTTGTATTCTCCCGTCAACAGATTGAAGCGTATGCTGAACAAGAGAATCTCTCGCATGTTGAGGATGTCACCAATCAGTCGCTAGCCTATCGTCGAAACCAGATTCGTCATCAGCTACTCCCATTGCTTCGCAGCATCAACCCTTCCATCGATGAGATTATGCAGCGCAACATCACCCATCTATCCGATGCCGAACAGCTCTATCGTCAAGCAGTCGATAGTCAGCGTCAGCAGTATCTTAAGTCGCAAGGCGATAGTTTCCTTTTATCGCACCATGATTTGATGCATCTCCATCCGCAGCGAACACTCCTCTTCGAATTCCTTCAGCCCTTTGGGTTCAACACCTCCGTTGTTGATAGTCTTCTGCAGTTGCAAGGCGATCCCCATTTCGGTCAGCAATTTCTTTCATCTCAATACCAACTTCTTCGCAGTGCCGAGGGGTTGCTGATAGAGCCAATCCGTAAAGATGAAAAACAAAACAACACCCAATTTATCGAACGTTTCGAGGTAGAGCAGTCCGAAAACTACCAAGTCACACTTAATAATAAAACCCTTTCTTTTTGCATCCTACCCCGTACCCAAGTCCCTTCGTTGAAGGTGCCTCCCACCCAAGCCCTCTTCGATGTAGATCGATTGGCATGGCCCTTGACGCTACGTTCATGGCAAGAGGCCGATCGCATTGCCCCCTATGGTATGAGTGGCACACAGTTGGTGAGCGATCTGTTTACCCATCATCATTATACCCCGCATCAAAAGAGAGAAGCGTTGATGCTATGCGATGCCGATAACCATCTTTTATGGGCAGTAGCACTCCGGGCCTCCCGCTATGCTGCTATTAGCACAAATACCACCCTTATTCTTATTGTCACTATGCAATAAGTGTTCTATAACAAAGAAAACAAAAAAACAAGTATGGAAAATTTAAAAGGTGTAGCCAATACCCTCTATCTCCCTATGGTAGCACGCATCTACGTTAGCCGCCATTTTCCTGAGTATTTCTGCGATCAGAAAGCCCTTTCATTAGCCAATTCCCTACCAGCAGGGGTAGAGCAAGGCAGCGATGAATATACCCACATGGCCCATGTTGATCGCTGTTGGCAGATGGATCACACAGTCCAATCCTTTATCCTATCCCACCCAGGCTGCAATATCATCTATTTAGGTGTAGGACTTGACACCGGTTTCGATCGTGTGCCACATGGTGCAGAACACTTCTATGGCATCGATCTTCCCGAAGCCATCGCCTTGCGTAAGCAAGTGTTAGGCGAACGCGAAGGGGAAACCCTCATTGCAGGCGATATGTTCGCTATGGGGTGGGTGTCATCCATCGATAAGACCTTGCCCACATTGATAGTAGTTAGTGGAGTATTCCAATATTTCCACATCGAACAGGTGCAACGTTTTATAGGCCAACTCAAACAATCCTTCCCACAAGGCGAATTGGTTTTTGATGCCACCAACAGTACAGGACTCAAATTCACCAATAAATTTGTCCAGCGTTCGGGCAATACCGCCTCCCTTATGTATTTCTATGTTGATGATGCCAACCTCTTCGCCAAACAAACTGGCACACACATCCTCTCCGAAAAGATGTTCCATACCCAAGCACGCCATATTCTTCGAGGCAAACTCAAATTCCGTACACGCCTCTTCATGTTTGGTTGTGATCTACTCAAAAGAGCCAAAATCATCCACCTACAGTTAAGGTAGGTTCTATAAATTTGAAGTCTTGTCGACATCGGGCCGCTTGTTACTCGGTTGCATAGCCCACTATTCTCCCTCGCTTCGCACAGCAATCTGTTCGACAATCCCTTCAAAATCGCAGGAAATGTATTTGTAGAATCCACCTTAAATGAATGAAGTAGTATTACAACCTAAAATCTTTATATCCTTATCAAAAATATCAATTATATTATTCCACTACCATACAACAATCCATCAGAAATACTAGCCCCAAACAAGAATGATCGTATTGATATCTATGTTAAAGAAAATCAGATTATTAATATCCATCATTAGTGAAGTTTCAAACACTCCCATGTGTATGGTTTCACATTCTTAAGAGAAACCCTCCTCGGACGTAGGCTTTGGGGAGGGTTTCTCCTATGAACGAGGAGGGTCGTTCCTATAGAGAGTGAAGCCACCCTTTTATAGGGGGGGATCAACACACCATAGAAGTTAATTCCCATTATTATTGTTTATATATAACAGTGGATATCTATCTCTTTCAAAATAGCATGTAGGCATGCCATCCCTTGCTTGTTCAGAACGAGGGAAGCAACATCATCTCTATGTTTAAGTTCTAAGATAATATGGGAGGCAGTGTAGGGGAAGACCCCTTAGAGTGAAGCTGTGTACTCTTCAAGTGGGTTCAATAAATACGCTTTCGTTTTTTATAAAGATAACATTATAATAATGGATACATAATGAAGCACTGAAGGCTACACCATACCATATCGCTTACATCAAGTTGTGGAGCATAGCGTAAACAGCCAGACCCGCAACCGATTTGATACCCGTTTTGTGAGTAATGTTCTTTCGATGGCTGTTGACGGTATGGATAGATATATGGAGTTCATCGGCTATCGCTTTGCTGCTATACCCCTTGGCCACAAGTACCAGCACATCTAGTTCGCGATCGCTGAGGTCAGCATTCTCATTGCCATCCATATCTGTCTCATCGCAGGTGGAGGCAAAGCTCTCGTTGATGATGCTGATG
This sequence comes from Bacteroidales bacterium, assembly GCA_030523765.1. GTDB lineage: Bacteria > Bacteroidota > Bacteroidia > Bacteroidales > P3 > Colimorpha. The sequence goes on from JAUNHX010000007.1 coordinate 102,154, forward strand.
ATGGTGCTGCGATTCTCCCTTATATCGATTGTGCTCTTGAACGCTTGCAGCAAGTCGGGCTCTACATATTGGTATATGAGCGAGATGATCGACAGTTGAGGTCTTGTCTGCTGGAGCGAGGCAAGGAAAGACCTAACAGGTTGGGGTAGTAGGGTAGGATTGATGATTAGGACATCGGGTTGGGAGGCGATAATACGTTCGTTGAGGTTTGTGCTATCGCAAAGCGAAGCCAATATATTGAAGCCCCCCGCTTCTTCAAGGATGGTGCGCAAACCCTCAACAATGATATCGGAGGGTTCTATAATAAGGATACTCGTAAGATGTTTCATTTCAGCCTCCCGCTTAGATAGTTGGCATAGGGTAACATAATTTTTTCTTCAATAAGTGCATGTTTTTCAAGATCGGTGCTGAGTTGGAGGATATCGAATACCAGTTCAATACTCTCATCAGGGATAGCGTTAGGGGGAAGATATTTGTAAACGATAGCGGTAAGGTCGGATAGTTTGTCTTCGATATCGCTATGGCCATCAATGAAATGGCTAGCTAGGTTGCCATCAGTTTTTTCTCCTTGTTGCATCCGTTGCAGTACAGGAAATACATTCTTCTCCTCCTCTTGGAAATGGTCATTAACCTCCTTCTCATAGTCGGTCATGAACTGGAGAAGTATTTGGCTATATCGAGGTTCGATGGTATCAGCCACATGCTTCAGATGACGTTCTATATGAGGTAGGCGTTGCTGCAAGTAATATACGTGCGAGGCCTCAAGATAGGGGATAAGATGCTCCATGTTGATGCACGACAACTCGTCTACCGAGGGGAGGTAGTCATTAAAGGTATAGACATTGAAAATGAGAATAACAAAATCGGCCGAAACCTGATGGTGTTGACATACTTGCTTCACACTTTGATCTCCGAATCCAAGCGATATGCCAAATCGAGGCAGCATAAGGATAAGGCTAGGGTTGGCAGAGATGATGTCGGCCAGTTTCATTCGTTCGTTGAAAAGGGTTTTGCTCATATTGGTTAATAGTTATTATGGTTGGTTGATAAAGGGTGGATTGTTTTGTTATTTCTTATAAATAGACTCCCATTCAGTTTCGCTGTCCGAGGTAGCGTGACGGAAGGGATTGGAGTCGTCTTTCTCGCGCGAGGAGGCGATTCGTTCAGCAATTAAGTCTTGTATCTCTTGGTAGCGTTTATTCATGCGGTTCCATTGCTGCTTATCGATGCTCGATGAGTGGAGCAGCTCGCAGAGTAGGGCATAGGCATGGGTGGCTTTGGTTGTAGGATAGTCGTTCCATAGGTAATCGATATGAGAACCCACCATGTACCAATTGGTGAATGCCCCATGTTCTATTTGCTGGATAAGGGTGTCTACATCCGATTGTTGTACTATCTGGCCTCCCATGTTGAACCATTCCCGTGTTCGAGGTATATCGAACGATAGGGGAGTAGGTATTTGCCCCTTGCTGTATTCAGAGATCGTTTTGATACAGTAGTAATAAAGCATATCCTGATAAGCTTTGAGGGCCTCTTTCTGCTTGAGGATAACTACATTGCGTTTGCCATGCTCTATGTTGGCTAGCCGCTCGTTTAATTCCTCCTTAGGTAACTCTAGGATATGAATAGCCTGCATAATCTCTTCCGCCACATCGGGGCTCCACAAATCGAATTCTATATGGTTAGATTTGTGCTGACGGCGATCGCGCGCAGCAAACTTGCGGGCATTGCGATCCAGGGCAAACATGTTATACATCCACCAATAGGCAGGCATTATTTCGAGGGTATCCGTGCTAGCGTTATTGTTTACAAGGGCAAAGGGGAAAGGAATATTCAGCTCGGCAGGGTAATCGCCCTTGGCCAATAGGCAGTAGGAGGCAAAGCGGCTGTTGTGTTTCAAACTGGTGCACAATCCAGGCCAAAAGCCCCGATGAGCACGAATCTCACCATCGGCAGTCCGACTATTGTGATTGCTGCCTATAGTGGCACCAGCAGCGATATTGCTCTGCCCCATTACCAGCGTGGCAATCAAGAACGAATTGTTGTGGTGTTGCTCGTGTGAGGGAAAAATAAAACTATTGCCTACCTCGCAACGAGCAATGGTGCTGTTATCACCTATCACAGTGTCGTTGATGCGGGCCCCCATTTCAAGATGCACATTCTCGCCCAGCAAAAACCGTTCAGCCATAACCCCCATACCTATACAGCATCCATAGCCTACCACCCCATCGTGGAGTGCTATGCAGTCTTCTATTATTGTAGGAGCCTCAGCGTCCGATCTTACCGCTACCCTCATAAGACTCTTGCAGCCCACTATAGTGGCGTAATCACCAATGCGGTTCAGAGCCCCTTCGTTTTCCCGTTCCTGTTGAGTAAACTGTTCGAAGAGGTTCATCAGATGGGTGTGTTGACGGTAGCGAGCCCAAAGGTAAGCTTCCGCAATACTCATCTGAGCAAAGGGGAGTATGCTGCGCTTGCCATTCTCGTTCATTACCTCGATTTTAGCGTAATGCGGATGGGTCACATCATCACCTATCATTTGGCCTATGTCGTGCAGAATGCAACAATTCCCTATATGATAGTGGGCCATCATGCCAATACGATGAATAACAGGGTGATCGCCTATAGTGCAGTTGCATAGCGTACTATCATATATACCCTCAGGCCAAGGGGCTTGGTTGATGGTGTGGATAGTTGTCTCGATAAGGCCTATCTGCACAGTGCCATAAAAATGACAGCGCTGAATACTATGAAGGTCGCAGTGTTCGGCCACCTTAACAAGCTCCCAACTTTCGGCAGTACAGCCTTGAACGGTAAGCGTGTTGATATCGGAAGGGGAGAGGGTTTTGTACATGATGATTAGGCAAAAAGTTTACGGAAAGCCTCTTCAATCACGCCCACTTGCACAATCTCGATATCGTACTTGGACTGTTTGATAGCTTTACCGTTATATTTGGAAATAAAAATCTTTTCGAATCCTAGGCGGTTCGCCTCTCCTACACGCTGCTCCACTCGGGCCACAGGACGTATCTCGCCCGAAAGGCCCATCTCGGCAGCAAAGCAGAACTTGGGACTGATAGCAATGTCAACATTAGAGGAGAGGATAGAGCATACCACCGCGAGGTCCAGGGCAGGGTCGGCTACCTTGATGCCTCCAGCAATATTAAGAAACACATCCTTGGCAGCCAGTTTGAATCCACATCGCTTCTCGAGGACAGCCAACAGCATAGAAAGTCTGCGATAGTCGAATCCATTGGCGTTGCGTTGCGGGGTACCATAAACGGCACTCGATACGAGCGATTGCACTTCAATAAACATCGGACGGGCCCCCTCGAGGGTAGCACCGATGGCAGCACCGCTCAGGTTTTCATCACGTTGCGAGAGGAGAAATTCAGAGGGGTTGGCCACCTCGCGCAGTCCATCGCCCTGCATCTCGAAGATACCCAGTTCGGCAGTGCTGCCAAAACGATTCTTGAGCGAGCGAAGCATACGGAAACCATAATTGCGATCGCCTTCAAACTGGAGCACACAGTCTACAATATGCTCCATCACCTTGGGTCCTGCAAGGGTCCCATCCTTTGTAATGTGGCCAATAAGCAGTACTGGCACCCCCGATTCCTTAGCAAAACGTTGAAATTCTGTGGTGCATTCGCGTATCTGCGATACGCTTCCAGAAGCCGAATCAACATGTTCAGTGCTGATGGTTTGAATGGAGTCGATCACCACCAAATCGGGTTGCACCTGTTCTATATGTTCGAAAATACGTTGCGTTACCGTTTCGCTAACCACATAGCAAGTGTTGTTGTGCTGGTTGATACGATCGGCACGCATCTTGATTTGTTGTTCGCTCTCCTCTCCGCTCACATATAGCACCCTCAAGTTGGTAATACTGAGGGCTGTTTGTAGCAAGAGGGTCGATTTACCAATGCCAGGTTCACCTCCTATCAGGATAAGCGATCCAGGCACAATACCTCCTCCAAGCACCCTGTCAAGTTCTGGGTAATGGGTAGGAATACGGGTGGTTTCGCTATAGGTTACATCCTTGATCAGCTTGGGTTTTGAGGTAGGGCTGATGCTACGTTGCGAAGCTTTAACAGAGCTTACGGCAGCCTTCACCACCTCTTCCACCATGGTGTTCCATTTGCCACATTCTGGGCAACGGCCTAACCACGAGGCGCTTTGGTAGCCACATTCTTGGCAGTAGTAATATTTCTTTGATTTCGCCATAGAGGATTTGTTGAATTAATATTCATCGATAGTAGCAATCACCTTATATAGTTTGTCGCCCCGATGGAGAGGTTGAGAGGTGGCAAACGAAAAAGCATCACCTTGATGGGCCGCATCAACCGACTGGTTGTCAACCCGTATTTCTTTTATGGTATCATCGTAAACACCTGTGGTCTGTCCTAGCACCATATAGCGGTCACCAACCTCTAATGTGTTAGCCGTTTCGAGTCGTACCTCAGCCACATTGATGCGGTAGAAATAGTTGGTTACCTTGCCTAAATAAACCTTCGTCTCAGTGGCCTGACTGCCATAGCGCTCACTCCATTCTCCTAGGGTACGTCCCATATAGTATCCATCCCAAAAGCCACGATTAAAGACCGTAGCCAAACGGCGATTCCAATCGGCAATCTTTTCTTGAGTATAGGTTCCCTCCTCCACCGCTAGGGCTGCCTCTTTGTAGCATTGTGTTACCACTTTTACATAGTCGGCACTGCGTCCGCGCCCTTCAATCTTCAACACCTTCACACCCGCATGGATGATTTTATCAAGGAAGTCGATTGTCTTAAGATCTTTAGGCGACATGATATATTTATTGTCAACCACCAATTCCATATCGCTCTCAAGGTCTTTAACCAGATATTGCCTACGGCATAGTTGCAAACAGGCGCCTCTGTTAGCCGAATAGTTGTAGTTATCGAGACTCAGATAGCATTTCCCACTTACCGACATGCAGAGGGCACCATGTCCAAATATTTCAATCTCAACCAAGTTGCCCTTGGGTCCGCGTATATCATTGTCCTTGATATACTGAGTGATTTCCGCCACCTGACGTAGCGGCAGTTCGCGTGCTGTAACCATGACATCGGCAAACTGTGCATAGTAGCGTACCGCCTCAACGTTGCTGATATTGCATTGGGTAGAGATATGGATCTCCATACCAATGCTATTGGCATAACTGATCACAGCCATATCGCTAGCAATGATAGCGCTGATGCCTGCAGCTTTGGCAGCCGCTACAATTTGGTGCATCTCCTCGATCTCCTGATTGTAGATGATGGTGTTAACAGTGAGATAGGTGCGCAGACCATGAGAGTGGGCTATCTCGGCAATCTTTTGTAAATCATCGAGTCCGAAGTTGTTGGCCGAACGCGATCGCATATTGAGGTTGCCCACTCCGAAGTATACCGAGTCAGCGCCACCTTGGATAGCGGCCATCAGACTTTCGTAGCTTCCTACGGGCGACATGATTTCCATAGTGCTATAGCAGTTTTTGTTTATTTAAAATAGAGTTGGAAGATATTCATCTGGGCCCACTCCCATTGGGGGAGGGCTGTATCAGTACAGGTGGCATCGTAAAAGGTTTTCCTTCCCGCCAGTGTCAGCTCTACAAAAGCGGTAAACTCCTGGATTGTATAGGGAAGGTAAACACTTGCTTCGTGTCCTCGATCTTCGAAACGGAGAATCCAATAGGGATACTTTTGTTTGGCAAAATGTTTAGCCAATTGGTTGCCACCATAAAGGATGTTGCCACCTGTTGAATGGAACTTGTTGTAGTTAACAATCTTGTCTAATGTCCCGTGTACTATCATGGTAGGGGCTGGCGGTGTGGCGTAGCTGAGATTACCTCTTTTACAGAATATACCACCGCTATAGGGTGCCACCGCTAGCGGTTTCCATCCCTTGGGCAGTGCTGCTGTTGGGGGCATATTGTTGGCACGGAAGTAATCGGTCTCGGCAACGGTGATGGCTCCAGCGCTGCATCCAGTAAGGACTATACGATCGGGAAGGATACCTAGTTCTTGGCTGTGGTCGCAGAGGTAACGTATGGCATGGCTGCAGTCTTCAACAGCGATATGTATGGAGTAAAAGAAAGGGTTGCTAACGGTGCGAAGGTGTACGGTATCGAAGTCCACCATATTGAGTCCCAGCCTATAGTCGGCACTAACAGCCACAAAGCCTTTCTCGAGCAATGCTTTAACAGCGTTGAGGCTGCTGGTACTATCGCGCGAACCGTTCACAAAACCACCTCCAAAAAGATAAAGTACCGTAGTGCTATCGGCACGTCGCTGTTCGGGATAATAAATGTCCATCTTTATAGGCATAGTATCACCCCAGTTCACAAAGGTTACTGTGAGTGGCGTAGGCAGCGATGGCTTTGCGGGCTGTTGGGCATAGAGCGAGGCCGAGAGGCAAAGCAGTACTATGATAGGGAGTAATCTCTTCATTGTTGTTTAATTGTTGTTTATATTAATAATAACATTTTATTAACGCAACAGTAACGGAATTATTGTTGAAGGTGTCGCTATTTATCGATAAGTGCTTCGCTTTCAGCTAAAATAGTAAAACCCGAACGGCATCATCATACTATTCGGGTTTGAGGTTGGTAGGTGTTGGGGTCAACACCTTGTTTAACTGTTTTTGTTGTCCATTGGGTTTTCAGCGTTGTAGAATACGAAGTGGTCATCAATCACGTCAATGATGACGTTGCTATCGTTACTGATGTGACCTTCAAGCATCTGGCGGCTCATCTCATTGAGGATTTCGCGTTGAATAACTCGTTTTACAGGACGGGCTCCCATAGCGGGATCATAGCCTATTTCGGCCAAATGATTGATAGCTTCTTCGGTAGTAGAGATGAGGATATTGTTCTTTTCGAGCATCTTGCCTACCTGGTTCATTTGGATGCGTACCACTTCGCGTATCTGATTCTTCGTGAGGGGACGGAACATGATAATCTCATCGATACGGTTCAGAAATTCAGGACGCAGATGCTGCTTCAGTAGTCCCATTACCTCGTTTTTAGTCTCATCGAGCACATATTGGCTTCGCAGTGTGTCAATATCAGCCAATCGTTCCTGAATGATGTTTGAACCCATGTTGGAAGTCATAATGATGATGGTGTTCTTGAAATCGGCTGTACGCCCCTTGTTATCCGTTAGACGTCCATCTTCGAGCACCTGTAGCAGAATATTGAACACATCGGGATGGGCCTTTTCTATCTCATCAAAAAGAATAATGCTATAGGGTTTGTGGCGCACTGCTTCAGTAAGTTGTCCACCTTCATCGTAGCCTACATATCCCGGAGGTGCTCCTACTAGACGGCTAACGCTGTGGGCCTCTTGATACTCAGTCATATCGATACGCACCATCATGTTCTCGTCATCGAAGAGTACCTCAGCCAAAGCACGTGCCAATTCTGTTTTACCAACACCAGTGGTGCCAAGGAAGATAAAACTGCCTATGGGGCGACGTCCATCGGTGAGGCCCGTACGGCTGCGGCGAACAGCATTGGCAATATCGCGTATAGCTTCATCTTGACCCACCACACGTTTGTGCAGCTCCTCTTCAAGGTGGAGCAACTTTTCTTTCTCGCTCTGCATCATGCGTGTTACAGGTATTCCAGTCCATTTGCTCACCACTTCGGCAATCTGTTCGCTGTCAACCTCTTCGTTGATCATCGCATTATCGGCTTGCATAGCTTTGAGCTGAGATTTCAGTTCTTCAACATGACGTTCGGCCTCTTTGATGCGACCGTAGCGCAATTCAGCTACTTTCCCGTAATCGCCTTGACGTTCAGCCTGTTCGGCTTGGAATTTGTAACTTTCAATGTTTTTAACTTCGGTTTGGATATCTTCAACAATGGTTTTCTCGTTCTGCCAACGAGCCTTCATCTGGTTGCGTTGTTCGTTGAGGAGACTAATCTCGTTGCCCAGTTTTTGAAGTTTATCCTGATCATCTTCCCGTTTAATGGCTTCGCGCTCAATCTCCAACTGACGTATACGACGCTCTATCTCATCGAGTTCCTCGGGTACAGAATCGATCTCAAGACGTAGTTTAGCAGCAGCCTCGTCAATCAAGTCGATAGCTTTATCAGGGAGGAAACGATTGGTAATATAGCGGTTCGATAGTTCGGCAGCAGCGATGATAGCTTCATCTTTGATACGCACTTTGTGGTGCACCTCGTAGCGCTCCTTTAGTCCTCGGAGTATAGAGATGGTATCAGCCACATCGGGTTCATCGATGAGGACACTTTGGAAACGTCGTTCCAAAGCCTTATCTTTTTCAAAATACTTCTGATATTCAGCCAGTGTGGTAGCACCAATAGCTCTCAGTTCGCCACGAGCCAGTGCTGGTTTAAGGATATTAGCAGCATCCATTGCACCTTCGCCACCACCAGCACCTACAAGGGTATGTATCTCATCAATAAAGAGGATAATCTCGCCATCAGCTTCATTGATTTCACGGATCACACTTTTCAGTCGTTCCTCGAACTCTCCTTTGTATTTGGCACCTGCCACGAGGGCTCCCATATCGAGCGAATAGAGTGTTTTGCTCTTCAGGTTTTCAGCTACATCACCACTTACAATACGTTGGGCCAAACCCTCAGCGATGGCAGTCTTACCCACACCAGGCTCGCCTATAAGTATGGGGTTGTTTTTGGTACGACGTGAGAGGATCTGAAGCACACGACGTATCTCCTCATCGCGGCCAATCACAGGATCCAGTTTGCCAGCTTGTGCTAGTTGGTTCAGGTTTTTAGCATACTTATTTAGCGCATTGTAGGTGTCTTCAGCGCTTTGCGATCCCACTTTGCTGCCTTTGCGCAAATCGGCTATAGCGGCTTTGAGGGCTTTCTCGTTTACTCCGTTGTCTTTCAAAAGCTGTGCTGTGGTGTCACGTCCGCTGAGCAGACCGAGTAGTAGGTGCTCGATCGATACAAATTCATCGCCCATCTCGTTGGCATATTGCGATGCCTTGATAAGGGCGTTGTTGGCATCGCCGCTCAGATATTGGGCAGCACCACTAACACGGGGTATGGAGTTGATGATAGCATCGAGTGCACTCGTCATCCGAGCAACGTTCACGTCAAGCTTCTTCAGCAGGTAGGGGGTCACGTTCTCGTCTTCGCTCAGGATACCCTTCATAATGTGGGCCGTCTCGATGCTTTGATGCTGTCGGCCTAAGGCAATCTCCTGAGCCTTTTGGATGGCTTGTTGCGATTTGATTGTAAAATTATTAAGGTTCATATTGATTATGGTTTGTTTATTCGTTGTATTAGCTTTGCATTAGTCTTTGCCATAGGGCTTTTAAATGCTCCCCATCAACCTTTATTCCAATAGAAGGTTGCATGACTATTTGGCGCAGTCATAGAGTAAAAGTGGGTACAATGTATGACAAAACGGCAATATTGTTTTCTCTCAGCAAACGCTTTGTTTACTCTCTCAGTAGGGATGGCTCCACCCAACCCATTATCTTCATAACGAAATGATTAATTGTTGCAATACTTATGCAGTCATTACTAGCAACACTTCAAATACTTTAGGTAGGATCTACAAATTTGAACTCTTGTCGGTATTGGACCACTTGTTACTCAGTTGCATAACCCACTATGCGCCCTTGCTTCGCATAGCAATCTGTTCAACAATCTCTTCAAAAACGCAAGTAATTAATGTGTCGAACCTACCTAAAAGGTCAGAAAGAATCAAAATAAAGTCTAACGATTATGGCCGAACAATCGGCGGAAGAGGCTACGTGAGGGTTTGTCGGTATCATCATCTAGACGGAAAACGACAGGGAGGGTAAAGAGGGCTCGCACAGGTTTCCCACTCTGCATCGCGGGTGTCCAACGAGGCATAGCGTTGACAACACGTACTACTTCCTCGCTCATACCAAAGCCAGGATCTTTTAGTACCTTGATATTGGAGATAGAGCCATCTGTTTCGACAATGAAAGTGACTATCACAGTACCTATAATGCCCTTTTGGGTGGCAGTGGCAGGATAGATGATGTTGCTACCCAAATATTGATATAGCGCATCGATGCCTCCAGGAAAGGAGGGTTCTTGTTCAACAATAACGTAATAAGTATTGTCGGCGTTAATACTATCGGATTGGGCTTGAAGTGGCAATAACCATCCAAGAAGAAGTGATATAAGAAGCGTGCAGAATAGTTTATTTGTTTTCATTGTCATGACTATTGAAAGTTTTTTTTCTATTGTGGTTGAGCATAAAAGCGTTGTTTCTCGACCCTTGGATTATCTCTAAAAGGTGCTACAAAGATACGTTTTTTCTATTATTTGGCAAAAAATATTTTTGTTTAAATGCTGTCATATTCAATAATATTAGTATCTTTGCAGTGTCGTCAATAAGAGGGTGGTTGGTGAGTGAGGTGCGTAAAGACTTGAATCTCATTTACTACTCGATTTATTGGTAGCTAATTAACAAGACTATAAAACAAGTATCAACCCCAATTAAAACGCGTTATTTTATCATGGTAGATTACAAAAAAATAGGACTTGTGAACACCCGCGAGATGTTCGCTAAGGCTGTTGATGGCGGTTATGCTATCCCCGCTTTCAACTTCAACAACATGGAGCAGATGCAGGCTATCATTCAGGCTGCTGTTGCTACCAATTCGCCCGTTATCCTTCAGGTTTCTAAAGGCGCCCGCGATTATGCAAACCAAACCCTTTTGCGCTATATGGCCGAAGGTGCTGTGGAATACGCCAAGGAACTGGGATGCAAAAAGCCTGAGATTGTGCTCCATCTCGATCATGGCGACAGCTATGAAACTTGCAAGAGTTGCATCGATATGGGCTTCTCATCAGTGATGATTGATGGATCTTCCCTTCCTTATGATGAGAATGTGGCACTGACCAAGAAAGTGGTGAAGTATGCTCATAAGTATGACGTCACTGTTGAGGGCGAGCTAGGAGTATTGGCAGGTGTTGAAGACGAGGTGTCGGCAGAAGAGAGCCACTATACCAAGCCTGAAGAGGTGATTGATTTCGTAACCAAGACGGGTGTCGATAGTTTAGCTATCTCTATCGGTACTAGTCATGGTGCCTATAAGTTCAAACCTGAACAGTGCACCAAAGATCCTAAGACGGGTCGCCTTGTTCCTCCTCCCTTGGCTTTCGATGTGCTGAAGGCTATCGAGAAGAAACTGCCTGGATTCCCCATCGTGCTGCACGGCTCGAGCTCGGTACCTCAAGATGAGGTTGACACCATCAACCAATATGGTGGTAAGATGGTTGCTGCTGTTGGTATTCCTGAGGAACAACTGCGTAAGGCCGCCAAGAGTGCTGTCTGCAAGATCAATATCGATAGCGACAGCCGTCTGGCTATGACCGCTGCCATCCGCAAGGCAATGGCTAACGATCCCGCTGCTTTCGATCCTCGCAAATACCTGAAACCGGCTCGCGAAAGCATGAAACAGCTATATATCCATAAGATCGAGAAGGTTCTTGGTTCGAAGGATAAGTTGCTCTCGGTTCAGAAAACCAAGAAGGCTGCCGCTAAGAAAACAACGGCTAAGAAGACTACCGCTGCAAAACCCGCAGTGAAGAAAGCAGTTGCAAAACCTGCAGTGAAGAAAGTTGCTGTAAAGCCTGCAGTGAAGAAAGCTGCCACCAAGAAACCTATTGCTAAGAAAACCACCGCTAAGAAATAATAACGCCATACGTTGGTTTATATAGCAAATGAAAATATGTAAAGCATTCTCAATGGGTGAGGGTGGAATAACCGCCTTCACCCATTTATAAGATAAATGGTTTTATATCCGTGAACAGATTAATTATGTGCAGACTCCTTGTAATCTTTTCCTTCTTGTTGGTATTGCCTATGGCGTTGGCAGCCCAGTCTATCAAGCCTGTCATCTCGACAAACTTCCCTTTCTATGACTCCCAGCTACCAATCGAGCAACGTGTGGATGATTTGTTAATGCGTCTTACCCTCGAAGAGAAAATATCTTTGATGGAACATCAGAATCCAGCCATCGAGCGATTGGCTCTTCCTGCCTATAGTTGGTGGAATGAGGCGCTTCATGGTGTGGCCCGCAACGGATATGCTCATGTTTATCCTATGCCTATCGCTTTAGCAGCTACCTTCGATGTCGATCTGATTGAGAAAACTTATCAGGCTATCGCTATCGAGGCTCGCCAAAAGCATTATAATGATGCGGTGATGAGTGGCATAAGGCAAGATTACACAGGCCTTACCTTTTTTACCCCCAATATCAATATTTTCCGTGATCCGCGATGGGGTAGAGGTATGGAAACTTTTGGAGAGGATCCCTATCTTACAGCTCGTATGGGATTGGCTGTGGTTCAAGGACTACAGGGGCGTGATACTACCAAGTTGGTTACGGCTGCTTGTTTAAAGCATTTAGCTGTTCATAGCGGTCCTGAAGGGGTACGCCATGAGTTCGATGCTCGTGTTTCGCCACGTGATTTGTGGACTACCTATCTCCCTGCCTTCGAGTATATTATCAAGCATAGCAATGTGCAGCAGGTGATGTGCGGATACAACCGTTTGAATGGTGTTCCTTGCTGTACCAATCGCGACTTATTGGTCGATATTCTTCGCAACAAGTGGAACTATAATAATATCTTGGTTACCGACTGCTGGGCGCTGAACGACTGCTGGGAACGCGATACTGTTATTCCTCGTCATAAAACGCACCCTTCCGCCGCCCTTACTGCTGGCGATGCTTTCGGCAGCGAGGTCGACCTAGAATGTGGCAGTGGATTGCCAGCACTGAAGGCGGCTGTGGATAGCGGATATATCGATGAGAGCAAAATCGACGATCATCTGCGGCGTGTTCTCCGTACTCGACTGATGGTTGGTGTTGATGATCCTAATGCCGATACTGCTTATCTGCATATTGAAGATCCGTTTGTCGACCTACATGGTGAAAGTATTGTGATGCTAAAACGAAGCCAACTAACACCGCTCAACGGTAAGAAGACAAAGCGCATCGCTGTGGTTGGCCCTAACGCTGCCGACTCTATTATGCTGCAAGGTAATTATAATGGTACACCTCGTCATGCTGTAACGATTCTAGAGGGCATGCAGCATTGGGCTGCCAATCAGCATGTCGACCCAGTAACATTGTACTATCATCCGTTGTGCGACAGAGTGAACGATACCGTTGCTGTTGATCGGTCGGTTTGGGATGATTTGAAGAAAAACGACGTAATCATCTTTGTGGGAGGTCTCTCGCCCGAGTTAGAGGGTGAAGAGTTGCAAGTAGAATTGGATGGATTCCATAAAGGGGACCGTACATCGATCGAACTGCCCAAGGTGCAGCAGCAGATGATACGTGAGATTCGTAAGCGTACAGGTAAGCCAGTGGTCTTGGTACTTTGCTGTGGCAGTGCCATTGCTTTGGGCGATATTGAGAAGGAACTTGATGGTATCTATGTGGCTTGGTATGGTGGTGAGACCATGGGATTAGATGTTGCCAATGCACTCACATGTCACCATTTCTCGTTTGGACGTCTTCCTCTTACGTTCTATCGTTCAACCGAACAGATGCCACCTTTCGATGACTATAGTATGAAGGGACGTACTTATCGTTATATGACTGAGCGTCCGATGTATCCTTTTGGTTACGGACTCTCTTATCGTCAGTTCAAACTGAAAGATCTTCGTTTTGACGATGTGGCGCTTAACCTTACAGGCACTGTTGTTGATCCTCATCCTATTCGGGGGAAGGCTCTTCCTACAACTACTGTTGTTCAGGTTTATCTGCGCAATCCTAACGATCCTGAAGGCCCCATCAAGAGTCTTGTTGGTTTTACTCGTGTAAGGGTTTATCGAACAAGTCCTGAGGGTACTCCTTTTAGCATAGTGATTGATCCCGACTGGCTTCGCACCTTCGATGAACAGACGCAGCAGATGGGCGAACTAACCCATGGGTTGCGCTACGAACTTCAAGTAGGATTCTCGTCAGACGACAAAGATTTAATCACCATTCCTTTTGAGTATTAACTCCTTTTGAATATAAAGGTGGGTTATAGAAATTCACCAATTAAATAAAAAAGAAAATGATAATGGGCAATAGGAATCTTTTCTGCGTTTTAGAAGTTATGTCGACCTCTTGCTGCTTGCCACTCGGTTGCATAGCCCACTATGCATCCTCGCTTCGCACTGCAATCTGCTCAACAATCCCTTCAAAATCGCAAGAAATGATTTTGTAGAACCTATCTTAACAACAATCAATAACATGAAAATTATCTGTATAGCAAAAAACTATCCAGCCCATGCCGCCGAGATGAGGCCTAAAGAGACCTTCCTCCCCGAAGGGCAAAGCAATGTGCCTACCGAACCAGTGATATTCCTTAAGCCCGATAGCGCACTTCTTCTCAAACATCAGCCTTTCTTCTATCCTGAGTTTAGTAAGGATGTTAACTATGAACTCGAGGTGGTGGTTCGCATTTGCCGTGTGGGCAAAAGTATAGAACCTCGATATGCAAGTCGTTATTATGATGCGATAGCCCTCGGTATCGATTTTACGGCTCGCGATCTGCAAGGCCGTTTCAAGGCAAAAGGTCAGCCATGGGCTCTAGCCAAAGGATTTGATGGCAGTGCTGTGCTAAGCGAGTTTATTCCCCTAGAAGGTCATGATATTAATAATCTCGACTTCCATCTGCTTCACAATGGTAAGGAGGTACAACATGGTAATACGCGCGATATGTTCTTCTCGACCGATACGATTGTAAGTTACGTTTCTCAGTTTATGACGCTGAAAACGGGCGATATCATCTATACGGGTACTCCTGCTGGAGTGGGCCCTGTTCAGGTAGGCGATATCCTTGAAGGCTACCTTGAGGGACAGAAGATGCTTGAATGCCCAATCAAGTAAATAAAGGGTAAATCCTATATTGTACATTTTTCACAAAAGAGGCGGCCCTTGGATGGTCCTTGTTCGGGCGACAGACAGTAAAAGCGCAAGCGGAGTCGTTTATAACAATACAAGGAATAGAATGGAATCTAGGCCTTTTCGAGGCAGTTGTCGCTGGGAAATAGGGCCAATGGGGCGAAAGAGGCCAAAGGGGCGAATTGGGCCT
>JAUNHX010000022.1 GCA_030523765.1 Bacteroidales bacterium
TAAGGGTGATGTATGGCTAGAGTAAGGGTGATGTATGGCTAAAGGCTGCCTAGGAGAGGTTAAAAGGGGTTCTTTGTTCTGCTCAAAAAAGCCTACGCACTCTTTTTCTTATGTTAAAATAACTATGAGGGGATGTGATGTGGATTAAGGCTATAGAAGCATTAACTAACACATTATCTGTATTTTAACAATCACGACAGACTATCTTGCAAAACAATGATAATTGCAAAGTGACAAGATAACGCACTTTCAATACTTATGCAAGTCTAATGTAACACTGATGTAACTCTTACTTTTGTCCACCTCAACAGAGCAAAAAGAGAGGTAACATACTTTAACCCTATCACCGCAGCACCTACTACATAAAAAGCCCAACACATGATACAAGCAGCATGAGTCGTCTTATTATAATAGTTTCATTTTTTTAATGCAATAAATAGAGGGTTGGTTCGTTACTTAGAAATAATGAACAAAAGAATCACTTATACTATCGCGCTGTTGGTAATGCTGTTGCTAGGGCAGATGGCTCATGCCACCTTTTTGCTGATACCTATGGATGCCGAAGGACAACGCAACCACTTGAAGGCCTACGGTGTTGCCTATTGGGCGCTAGAACGCGATGTAGAGGTAACCTGGTTGCTGAACTATCGAGGTGGCAGTTTCATGATGAAATATGCCGATGCACTAGAACGGGAATGCAAACTGCGTGGTGTAAGTTATGAGGCTATCGCCGATGGACAATCAACATCTATACTGAGCGAGATTGCCGATCCGGGAGTGAATATGGACGCTGTGCGACTTCAGAAAGCCCCCAAGATTGCCGTTTACAGTCCTAAGAACAAACTCCCTTGGGACGATGCGGTGACGCTAGTACTTACCTATGCCGAGATACCCTACGATGTGGTGTACGACGAAGAGGTGATGGCAGGAGTGTTACCCACCTACGATTGGCTACACCTTCATCATGAAGACTTTACTGGTCAATATGGAAAATTTTGGGCCAACTATCGCAACCAACAATGGTATATCGAAGATGTGAGGACACAAGAGGCGATGGCTCACAAATTAGGCTATAGCAAGGTGTCGCAACTGAAGTTGGCCGTAGCCCACAAGATACGCGACTTTGTGATGGGCGGTGGATTTCTCTTCGCTATGTGTTCAGCCCCAGATAGTTACGATGTAGCATTGGCTGCCGAAGGAATCGATATCTGCGAGCAGATGTTTGATGGCGATGGGATGACCCCCAACGCGCAGCAACTACTCGACTACAGCAAAACCTTCGCCTTTAAAGACTTCCAACTCTCCACCAACCCCGCCGAATACGAGATATCGAGCATCGATATTGACCAGCGGCAACGACAAAGGGTGGTGAACGAGAAGACCGACTTCTTCACCCTCTTCGAGTTTAGCGCCAAATGGGATTGGATTCCCACCATGCTGACACAGAACCACAGCCGCATAGTACACGGCTTTATGGGTCAAACCACAGCATTCCGCAAACAGTATGTGAAAACCAGTTGCGTGATATTGGCCGAAAACAAAGAGCTGGGCGAAGTACGTTACCTTCACGGCGAATATGGCAAAGGAACCTGGACTTTTCTTGGAGGACACGATCCAGAAGACTACAGCCATTTTGTTGGCGATCCGAAGACCGACCTATCGCTCTATCCCAATTCGCCAGGCTACCGACTGATACTGAATAATATCCTCTTTCCTGCCGCCAAGAAAGAGAAGCATAAAACCTGATGTGGCACCAAAAGGACAATGGTCCGCATCGCAAACAAAGCTAGGAACATGAAACGACATCTATACATAGCATTGCTGCTGATGTGCAGTATGGCCCTAAAAGCTGGAGCTCAAACTTGGAACACCTTTAACCTCAAAAACTCCGAGATTACAGGCAACACCATTTTGGCTATTGCCTGCGATAAGAAGAACAACAAATGGGTGGGTACCAATTTGGGGTTGTGCCGCTATAGCGGAAAAACATGGACCGACTATTCGATGTTTAACGAAAAGCTGAAAGATCAGTTTGTGAACTGCCTTACTATCGACAATCGTGGGGTACTGTGGATTGGCACTGACGACTACGGGGTAATCGAGTTTAACGGCAGCAAATGGACCGAATATACGCAGCAAACCAAGAAGATGGATCTAAAATTTATCCGAGAGATAACGATCGATCAAAACGATGTAAAATGGATTGGTGTTACCTTGGGCGGATTGGTGAAATATGATGGAAAAGATTGGACCAAATACACCGAGGTGAACTCGGGCTTGCTTTCCAACTTTATTCTCTGCGTTACCATCGACCAACAGAACAACAAATGGATTGGCACCAACGATGGACTCTGCGTTTTCGATGATAATAACTGGACCTCCTATACCACCAAGAACTCAGGATTACCCCACAACATCGTGTCGAGTGTAGTAGTAGACAAACGCAACGTGAAATGGATTAGCACCTTGAGTGGGCTTTGCCGTTTTGATGGTAGCAACTGGACCATTTTCAACAAACTAAACAGTCCGCTACCCAGCAACCAAATCAACGATTTGCAACTCGATGATGCGGGCATGCTTTGGATAGCTACCGATGAAGGAGTTGCCGTTTTTGATCGCGACAAGAACTGGCGCGTTTTTACCCCCAAGAACAGTCCACTTCCGGGCAAAGTGATACAGAATATCGCTATTGATGGGCAGGGCAACAAATGGTTTGGCACCGACTTCAACGGGTTGGTCCGCTTTACGGGACAAGGGATTCAAGGACGGATTGCCGACGAGAAAGGAGTAGCCCGTGCAGGCGTTACTGTGAGTTGTGGCGAAAGGAGTGCCGTTACCGACGAAAACGGCATCTATTATCTAGAGGTTCCCACAGGTTGCAACGGAGTACTGAAGCCTACAATGGATGGGTTCACCTTCGAACCAGAACAGATGCAGATGACGAATATCACCTCCTTCACCTTCAAGAAAGACTTCACTATATCGAGCGGTATGGTTGCCAAAGGCAACTCGTCGGAGAAGGTGATGGTAAACCCCTTCTTGGCCGATGGCTATATCACCATCAGTATGGAGAGCCCTACAGCCGAAGTGGAGTTTGTGGATCAAGAGGGTAACAGCATTCGCAAAATACCTACCTACAAGAATGGCAACCGCATCACCATCAGCAAGATGCCCAAAGCCAACTACACCCTTTACATCCGCACCGCCAAAGGAGAGAAATCATTGAAGTTCAACCTGAAATAAACTAGTATGGAGCATCGAAGAGGAGCAATGAAGAAACATCTAGCCCTAGGAATAGGAGCACTACTGAGTCTACTGCTGCTAGTGGTGGGCTGTCAGAAACCAACCTATTTGGAGGGTGACATAGAGTTGCTCTTTTCGGAAGATACCGTTGCCTTCGATACGGTGTTCACCACAATGGGCACCGCCACACAATATGTGAAGGTATACAACCAATACGACGACCCGCTACTGCTTCGTTCGGTAACCCTCGAACAAGGAGCCTCAAGTCGTTTCCGTCTCAATGTGGATGGCGACACCTCGATGATGGCCCGTAATATTGAAATAGCGGCTCACGATAGTCTCTTTATCTTTATCCACGCCAACATCAACCCCAACACGATGACTGAACCCTTCTTGGTTTCGGATCATATCCTCTTCGATTGGGGTAGCGGCAGTCAAAAGCTACTGCTTACAGCCTATGGCCGCAATGCCGTTTATCATATGCCCGATCGCGTGATTTACGATGCCTACGGCAATCCCTACCCCTACAGCGTTATTGACTGTGAACACTGGAACCATCAACTGCCTCACGTAGTATATGGATATGCTGTAGTCGATGAAGGGGCCACGCTTTCCTTGCTACCTGGCGACGAGATTTATTTTGGCGACAACGGATATCTGTGGGTCTACGATGGGGGAACACTCCACGCTCAGGGAACGTTCGAACAACCCATACTTTTCACTTCGGTACGCCACGATGGGTACTACGACTATTTGGCTGGTCAATGGGGCTACATTTGGCTTTCGGCTGGCAGCAAAGACAATATTATGGATTGGGCTGTAGTAGAGAATAGCTTTGTGGGAGTGCTCGCCGATACCAATGTGGGGAACAGCCCTACTCTTCGTATTACCAACAGCAAGATAGAGAACTGCTCCTATGCAGGACTGATAGGTCAGGGAGCCACCATCGAAGGCGATAATATGTTGATAGACAACTGTGGATACGTTACCCTTGCGCTCCAGCTAGGGGGGCGCTATACCTTCAGTAACTCCACCTTCGCCAACTATTGGGGCTATCGAGGCAACTATCGCACTACCCCAAGTGTGGTGTTAAACAATTACTATACCGCCATCGATAGCAGCGTGGTGATGCGCGATCTTCACCAAGCACTGTTCCGCAACTGCATCATTTATGGCAGTTATCCCTCTAGCAACACCAAAGGGGAGATACTGTTCGACCTGAAAGAGGGAGCACTAGCACAGATAGGCTTCGATCACTGCCTGATCCTCTCCAAGAAAGCACAGGAGTACGCACAACTGGTGAACACGCTGACCGATTCGGTGCCCCGCTTTGTTGATCCCAGCAATCAAGACTACCGATTGCTAAACAACTCATGTGCTTTAGGTGCTGGCAACAGCTCTTTTGTGAGCATACACCACGATTTGCTGAACCAACCACGCTTAGAGCCCCCCGCTATTGGCTGCTACGAATATCAAGATACTGCCCAAACGGCCAAACGGATAATGGTAAAGCAAAGCAGCAGCGATGGGCGTAGAACCCTTTACGGCATACGCCGCGTTGATATCAAATAATTGTAAAAGGATACTATGTACGAATATATTCAAGGACAATTAGTAGAAGCTACACCCAGCTATGCTGTGATTGACTGCCACGGGGTGGGGTATATGATTGAGATAACGGTAAATACCTATTCCCGCATCAAAGACCTGCCGCAAGTGAAACTGCTGGTACACTATGTGGTTCGCGAAGATGCCCATCTGCTTTTCGGCTTTTATGAGGTAGCCGAACGCGAAATGTTCCGAATGCTCATCGCCATAAGCGGCGTAGGAGTGAATACCGCTAGGGTGATGCTCAGTTCCCTCACGGTGGACGAACTGCGCGAAGCTGTAGCCTCAAAGAATGTGAAGAAGGTGCAATCGGTGAAAGGCATTGGCGCCAAAGGAGCCCAGCGGATTATCCTCGAACTGCAGGACAAGATAGGCAAAATGGAGGGTAATGTGTTAAATACACTCTCGGAAAGTAATAAAAATGCCGAAGAGGCGTTATCTGCTTTAACGATGTTGGGCTTCCCCAAAGCAGCTGCCGACAAAGTGTTGCAGCAACTGGCCAAAGAGAATCCCGATGCTACTGTCGAGAAACTGATCAAACTGGCCCTCGGCAAACTTTAACGATAACAAATACAAGTAAACGACTGTGACACAGCATTGCTTCACATACAACAAACCCCAAAGCAGCCAGCACCCGCTACACCTTGTGCTGGCGTTTGTGTTGCTATGCTTTGC
This sequence comes from Bacteroidales bacterium, assembly GCA_030523765.1. Taxonomy (GTDB): domain Bacteria; phylum Bacteroidota; class Bacteroidia; order Bacteroidales; family P3; genus Colimorpha. Next base: position 5,527 of record JAUNHX010000022.1, read on the forward strand.
CCTCTTGGCTCCCAGCTTGCTATTGGCTCAAGATCCCAACTGGAAACCCTCCAATATGACGGTGACGGTGGAATACGATGCGAAAGACAACAGTTATGTAAAGGTGACCAAAGTGGGCGATATTGTAATAAGTCGCGAATATATGACGTTCCAAGAATATCAGGATTACCAAATGGGTAACTTGATGCAGAAATACTGGAACGATAAACTGAAGAACACCACCAACAATGCCAATCCTGAAGGAGGACTCCTCAGTCAGATACCGGGCTACAACGAGATTAGTCGCAAGATAGAGGCTCTCACTAGCACCCGTCCCGAAATCAGCGTCACCCCTACGGGTAGTGCCGATCTGAGTTTCGAGATGGTGAACAACTATAGCGCTGACCCCTCTCGCGATCCTTCAGACCGCAGCAACTGGACCCCTAAATTCGACGAGAACATACAGTTGGGTGTGAACGCCAAGATTGGCGATTTGTTCGATTTCGATATCAACTACAACACCAAAGCCACCTTTGATTTCGAGAATCAAATCAAACTGAAATATGAGGGTAAGGAGGATGATATACTGCAACTGTTCGATGCGGGCGATATTTCGTTCCCCCTCAACTCACAGTTAATCAAGGGAAGTACGCAACTGTGGGGCTTCCACACCAAACTGAAGTTTGGCAACTTGATGATCGATGCTGTGGCCAGCCAAAAAGAGACTAGCACTGAGAATATGCAAGTGCAAGGCGGTGCTACCGCCCAAGAGTTCGAAATCAGGGCCGATGAATACGAGGAAAATCGTCACTACTTCATTGCACAGTATTTCCGAGACAACTACAATAAAGCCAACGAAACTCTCCCTGTGGTCAACTCCAACATCAAGATTATCCGCATGGAGGTATGGCGCACCAATGTGGGTGCTGCTGTTACCAACAACCGTAACCTCCTGGCCCTTACCGATCTGGGCGAAGCTAATCCTCAATCGGTGTATGTGACGGGGCAAGGGGTAGGCAATACTACCACCGTGAAGCCCGCCAATAATGTGAACAACTTGATTATGAGTGGAGCTGGAGGAAGTGCCGTTGTCAACACAAGTGCTATTCGCAGTATCGATAATGTGACTAGCTATATGCAAGGCAAAGGGTTGACTAGCGGGGTAGATTACGAAAAGATTGAGAGCGCCCGTTTGCTAAACAGCAGTGAATATACCTACAACAGCCGATTGGGTTTTATTTCGCTATCGCAGCCGTTGAATAGCGACCAGATATTGGCTGTTGCGTTCCAATATCAAGTGGTAGGCGATACTACTGTATATCAGGTGGGTGAGCTGACATCGGATGGTGTTAACGACCCCAACACCCTAGTAGTGAAACTGCTTAAAAGTTCTAACAACAGTCCCCGCAATGCATTGTGGAAACTGATGATGAAGAATGTATATTTCTTGAAAAGCAGTCAGCTAACACAAGATAATTTCCGTCTCAACGTGCTGTACGAGAGTCCCGAGAGTGGTGTGGGAATAGGATACTTCACCGAAGGACCCAAGGAGGGTACCCCGCTGGTAGAGGTGTTTGGATTGGACCGCATGGATGCTTCGCAGAACTACTATACCCCCGATGGTGTGTTCGACTGGATGGACAGCGCTGCCTATAAGGGAGGTACGATCCAAGCATCGTCGGGCCGTATCTTTTTCCCCTACATTGAGCCTTTCGGCAAAGACCTGCGCGAGATGTTGGGTCCTGAATATGCCGATAGTTACTGTTTCGACTCCCTCTATACGATGACCCAAACCCTTGCCCAACAATATGCCGACAAGAACAAATTCTACTTAGAAGGCTATTATATGAGTAGCGTGAGTGGAGAAATCAGTTTGGGCTACAGCGTATCACCCGGATCGGTAACGGTGACTGCTGGCGGTATGCCACTGATTGAGAATGTGGATTATACGGTAGATTATACGATGGGAACGGTGCGTATTATCAACGAGAGTCTGCTTAGCAGCAATACCCCCATCAGTGTGAGCAGTGAAAACAACTCGTTCAGCATGACTACCAAGACGATGTTGGGCTTACATCTCGACTATGAGATTGATCCTAATTTCCACATTGGCGGTACCTTTATGAATCTGCGCGAGAAGCCGATGACCACCAAAAATAATTTCGGTGAGGAGCCTACTAGCAATAGCATTTGGGGAGTGGACTTGAATTATAAGCATGATGTACCCTTTATTACCAAGGTGGTGGATATGCTGCCTATGATATCAACCAAAGAACCTTCGTCGTTGAGTTTGCAAGCGGAGTTTGCTCAGTTTATCCCCAATATGGCCAATACAGGCAGCGAGGATGGTAAGAGTTCCTATATCGATGACTTTGAGGGGGCTGAAAGCAGTATTGATCTGAAACTGCCATCGGCTTGGCATTTGGCTTCAACACCGCAAGACTACAAATCGGCGATGCCCCTTTTCCCTGAAACGGCTCCTGGAACAGGACTACAATACGGAATGAATCGTGCATTGATATCATGGTACAATATTGCCGATATCTTTTATGGTACTAGCGGACTATCGGGTGTGAAGCCGCCTGAAAATATTACGGTGGCCGATCGGAGTAAGCCCTATGTACGTCGCATTAGCCAAAAGGAGGTGTTCCCCAACAAGGATGTAGCATTGGGCAAGGAGAATCATATCAACGAACTGAACTTGGCTTTCTTTCCCAACGAACGAGGTCCTTATAACTTCGATGTGAGCGCCGACGCCTATTCACACGGTATCGATGCCGAAGGTCATCTACTTGATCCTCAGACACGATGGGGCGGTATTATGCGACAGCTCGATTATACCGATTTCGAGACACAGAACATCGAAACCATCGAGTTTTGGGTGATGGATCCCTTTATGAATCCCGAAACGGGCGAACACGATGATAACCTACCTGGTGGTAAGTTCTACATCAACTTGGGTGACATCAGCGAGGATATTTTGCGCGATAGCCGAAAGAATTTCGAACAGGGTCTACCCACTGGAACTAGTGCCGATGATTTTGCCCGCTTCCCTGTAGATACTACGATATGGGGAAGGGTGCCGCGCAACCAAAGTGTGGTGAACGCCTACTCGGAAGCTGAGGAGACACGTAAATATCAAGATGTGGGCTACGATGGATTGGGTAGCCACTATGTGGAAGATGAGCAGTCGTTCTACGCCGACTATTTGAATTCAATCGCTGCTGCTCACGGTGTAGGGAGTGCTGCTTATGCTTTAGCATTAGCTGACCCCAGTTCGGACGATTACCATTATTATTTGGGTACCGATTATGATGCCAACGATTTAAAGATTCTAGAACGCTACAAATATTTTACTCACCCTGAAGGCAACAACCGAGCCAGTGTGGACAATACGGAGAGCTATCCCACTACGGGTAGCATCTATCCCAATGTGGAGGATATTAACCGAGACAACACGCTGAGCGAGAACGAGGCCTACTACGAATATGTGATCGATTTGCAGCCCGACCAAATGCAGATAGGCAAGAACTATATTGTGGATATGCGCGAGGCTAATGATGTGAGTTTGCCCGATGGTACGATAGCTCCTATAGTGCGTTGGTACCAATTCTCAATCCCCATAAGGGAACCCGATCGCAAGGTGGGCGACATCAGTGGTTATCAGAGTATCCGTTTCATCCGAATGTTCCTTCGCGATTTCCAACAGCCTGTGGTGCTCCGTTTTGCTACCCTCGAGTTGGTTTACGGCACTTGGCGCAAATATAGCGAAGATCTGCACCAACCAGGCGATTACGCTACAGGCACTGAAGATAACACCTCGTTTACCTTAGGTACTGTGAATATTCAAGAAAACGGCAGCCGCGTGCCAGTTCCCTACAATCTGCCTCCTGGCATTGAACGCGAACAATGGTATAATGCTAGCAGCAGTTATACCCGACTTAATGAGCAGGCCCTTTCGTTCGATATTACCAATCTAAACAGTGGTGATGCCCGTGCAGTATATCGCAACTCGCAATACGATATGCGTTATTACGGCAAACTGAAGATGTTTGTTCATGCCGAACAAAAGAATGCTACCGATAATTTACAAGATGATGATCTAACTCTATTTGTACGACTGGGTAGCGACTTTACAAGCAATTACTATGAATATGAGGTGCCGCTGAAACTGACCCCGTGGGGTACTACCAGCGATGATCGCTATGCTATCTGGCCCGAGGAGAATAATGTAGAGATTGATCTTGATAAGTTGGTGGATATCAAAACACATCGCAACAAGTTGATTCGAGAAGGTAATCTAGAATACAGCTCGACAATGCTTTATAGCGAGATGGCTTCCGATGGACACCGATATACGGTGTTGGGTACTCCCAACTTGGGTAAGGTGAAGGTGATTATGATTGGTGTACGCAACCTAAAGAAGGAGAGTCTCTACGATGGTAACGATATGCAGCCCAAGAATGCTATTGTGTGGGTGAATGAGTTGCGACTATCGGATTACTCACAACGAGGCGGTTGGTCAGCAATGGCTTTGGCGAGAACCAATTTGGCCGATTTGGGTAATGTGTCGCTCTATACTTCGTATACCACCTCGGGATTCGGAAACTTAGAAGACAGATTGACCACTCTCGAGCTGATTAACCAATTCAATATGCAGACCACCATGCAGTTGGAACTGGGTAAATTCTTTCCAGAAGATTGGGGTGTGCATATTCCTTTCTATCTAGACCGCAACCGTTCGATAGGAAGTCCGCAGTACAACCCCCTCGATCCTGATGTAGATTTAAAGACCGATTTGGCTACTTACCAAACGATGGCTGAACGCGATAGCGTGAAGCAGATGACCCAGCAACGCCGAACTACCACCAACCTTACGCTGACTAATATGCGAAAGGAACGTACGGGCAAGAGTGCGCTGAATCCCCATTTCTACGATATAGAGAATTTCTCGTTCAGCTATGCCTATGCGGGCGAGAAGAACAGCGACGAGGATTTGGAGTACCACAATGTGGCGCAACATCGCGGTGGATTGAACTATTCGTTTGCTATCACCCAACCTAAACAATTAAAGCCCTTCGACAAGAAGAAGGCGTTTCAAAACAAAAACCTCAAAATCATTAAGGATTTCAACGTTTATACCCAACCGAAGAGTCTCTCGTTCTCGACTGAGGTGTATCGCGATGTAGAATCAACGCTGCTACGCAACAAGAGTGCTGCGTTGGTGATTATGAATCCTACCTACTACAAACAGTTTACTTGGCGTAGAAACTATGGCTTTGCCTACGATTTATCGCGAAGTATCCACTTCACTTTCGATGCGCTAGCCAACGCTCGTATCGATGAACCGCCTGGACTGGTGGAGACTCGCACAGGAATGGATTCAATATGGAGTTCGATACTGAATGGCGGTACGATGGAAAACTATACCCACAATATTGGGGCCACATGGGATGTGCCTATCAACAAGTTGCCCTATATGGAGTTTCTCCGCATACCTCTCAGCTACAGAGCGCAATACAATTATCTTGGTACCTCGATGGCACTAGCTTCACAAGGCGCAAGAATACAGAACTCAACTACCTTTAACGGCGGTATTAACGGTGATTTCACCAAACTATATAATAAGGTACCTTTGCTTAAGAAAGCCAATGCCCGCAAGCCAATGAAACGACCCGATCAGCGGAATGATAGCAAGTTGAAAGATAAGGATCGCAACAAGATTGACGAGAAGCGTGGATTGGAAAAGGATCCCCTCCGGACAGCCGAAGATGCCCGCATTGCAGACTCAATAAGGAAGGCTGAGATGAAGGAGAAACTGGTGGAATTGGGCTACTTCGGACTGAGGATAGTGACGGCTGTAAAGGATATCAATGCACAGTTCAACCAATCGACTGCCCGCACTATTGCTGGCTATATGGGTGAGGCTACCATATTGGGAATGGATCCACAATCGCTGTGGACCCCAGGATTGGGATTTGTGATGGGCAGCAACGCCGATATCGTAGAGCGACTCCGTGAAAACAACTTGCTGAGTATGGATACCTTGATGAACGATCCTTCGTACGCTACCTTCAATCGAGCTATGACTCTTCAATCGAAAGTTGAACCGATACGTGATCTAATAATCAATCTATCAATGGAGCAAAGACAATCGGAAAACGAACAGTACTACTATAAGTATCTAAGTTCGACCAACAGGGTAGAGGGTCCCCTCTCCTACACGATGAATGGTTCCTATACGGCTACCACTTGGAGTTTCCGTACTGCTTTCACCGATCCAGAGACTCTATATCAGGAATTTCTTAATAACCGTATCGTTGTTGCCAACCGTTTGGCTGAAGCCAACCCCAATCCTTATAACCACACGATGATCCAAGATACAATGACGGGCGAGTGGTTCCCTGCAGGATATAGTGCCAATCAGCCAACTGTTCTTCTTACTGCTTTCTTAGCCACCTATTTGGGCGATGATGTAGCCAAACGCTCCTTCAGTCCCTTCATGAAAATGCCGCTTCCCAACTGGGGTATCAACTACAATGGTTTATCAAAGATTCCTTACCTACAACGATGGTTCTCGCAGATTGCTATCCAACATCGCTACAGCTCTTCCTACACAATTAACAGTTACTACACCGATGCAGCTATTAGCGCTCTAATCAATGATTACGACTACGGAATGGAGTCGGTACTCAACGCTACGGGCGATTACATAGCACCTATATCAATGGATGGAGTTGTTTTAACTGAACAGTTCAACCCACTGATCAACCTGACAGTAAATATGGTAAACAACTTCCAGTTTAAGATGAATATCCAAAAGAACCGGACGCTGAACCTGAGCTTTGCCAACAATCAATTAACGCAGATTACCCGCGATGCAATAACGCTAGGTATTGGCTACATATTCAAGGATGTGGTGGTTCATATCAAAACTGCCGAGAAGACTCACGAGTTGAAGAGCGACTTGAAGATCAGCTTCAATTTGACCTATACTGACAACAAGACAATGATACGAAAGATCAATCAAGGAAATGTGGCGGGACAGGTAACCAGCGGCTCGAAGATATGGTTAGGCGACATCAATGCCGATTACGATGTTTCGCAACAACTTACCCTCCGTCTATTTATTCAAACCAATATCAACAATCCCTATATTTCGTTCCTTACGGCTACTACAAAAGGTGGTCTAGCTCTCCGCTTCAAATTCTAACAAAGAGAACTCCAAGCCATGATATCTGCTTGAGTGAACACTATTTACAAAAAAATTTTGTTATTCCACACAACTTGTGTATCTTTGCAGTTTAAAAAACAATTGTAAAGAACAATTAAGTACCATAAAAATGAGAAAGATAGTACTATTTATTGTTGCGCTTACTTCTGTACTGACTCTACGAAGCCAATCGCTGCTTGTTGAGGATTTTTCGAACGGAATCCCCTCCGATTGGACGATGTTTAACGACGAGAATATCTCTTATAATACCTCCTATCGAAATGCATGGGTATTGAACACTCAAAGGGGTAATAATGCTCCCTGTGTGGCTAGTACTTCGTGGTTCAGTTCAGTGTCGCAAGCCGACCGTTGGCTTATTACTCCTGCGCTGACTATTCCTACGGCCAATTACAAGTTGGTGTTTGAAGCTGCTGCTTTGGAGGATGCCTATCCCGATGGCTTTGAGATTAGGATATCCACTAATGGTGATTCGCTTCGTAGCAACTTTGAAGATTCGGCTGTTCTTTCTGTAGCTCGCTGCTCATCGTCGTGGACTGAATATATGGTGGATCTTTCCTCTTATGTGGGACAGACAATCCATATTGCGTTCATCCAAAATTCACTCGATATGAACTTGCTGATGCTGGACAATATCTATGTAGGCATCCCTGCTCAAAACGCTATTGCTTTACGTCAACTCTATATTCCTAGCAGTGCCAAGATAGATACGCCTGTAGAAATAAGAGGTATGATAGTGAATCGTGGTACTGCAAATCTAACAGGATTCAATGTACAATATACGGTGAACGGTATCCTGCAAGGTGACATCCATGTAGGTAATATCAATATTCCTCACGGTGGTTCCTACACCTTTACCTGTTCGCCCAATTTCATTGCGGCTTATATGAACAAATACCATATTACGGTGACAGCCTATTATCCCAACGGAGTAGATGATGACCCAAGCGACAACTCGCTGGCTACCGATATTGTGGTATTTGATAGCGCTTTGCTAGTCAATCGAACTAATCTAGTAGAACTGATGCTCCTCGATTCGTGTGGCATCTGCCCCACTGCTTGGCAACAGGCCGAAATGGCTACTACGATGGCCAACGGAAACTACATTATGATGGCTTATCACGGTGGTAGTGGAAGCGATGCGTTGACCAACGAGAGCAGTAGGATACTGGATAGTTTATACAATAGTGACAATCATTTTGTGCCAGCCATTGCTTACAACCGCGCCCGTCTCTCGACCAATTTCCCTGGCCCGCTGATGGGTATCAGTTCAACCGTTGACCAAATTGGCGAGCTAATGAATAGGGCTAACGCGCTTCCCAATTTTGTTTATATGCAATGGGACAATACCGAATATGACGAAACAAGCCGTACGTTTACTGGTAGCCTCTCAGGTCATTTCACCTATCAGGCTCCCTATGCCAACCCAAAATTGGATATCTATTTGGTGGAGGACAGCGTGCTGATGCCGCAGGCTACTTCTAGCGGATGGAACAGGGAGTACCGTCACGCACAAATAGTGCGCGGTATTGTTGCCTCCTATCCCTTCCCCAACGCCGATTCGACACACACCTTCAACTATAATATCAACTATCAGCTGCCTGAGAGCAACCGTGCTTGGCGCTGCCGACTGGTAGCTGTGATGGCCAACAACGATCCTGCCGATGCCAACAACAATGAGGTATCTACTGCTGTAGTTACCGATCGTTTCCCCGCATCCTATATCGGTATCGACCAAGTAGGCGTTGGTACAACTATCGATCTCTACCCCAATCCCGCTTCCCAAATAACGAATATTGAGGCTAATAGCCCTATCCATCACTTGGTGGTGCTTAACGCTCGTGGTCAGCAGGTATTCAGCACACACTACATTGAGGGAAACAACTACCAGTTGGATGTGAGCCACTATCCACAAGGACTCTATCTACTGCGAGTGGAGACTGCCACTGGTGTTTCTCTCCAGAAATTGACGGTGGTAAGATAATAAAAAACGAAAAACATCGTTATCATTTCAATCAATAGTGAAATAATTACTATTTCAACGCTTAAAAGCAAAACAATAAGAACAATGAAGAAATTCGTCTTGATATTTACACTGATGGTCACAGCCATCTTAGGTAATGCACAACAGGTGAGCTCGCGCGCTAAAGCTATGCGTATGATGAGTTATGCTCGACCTGAGTATATGGTAAAAGACGTGAAGGTATATACTGATACGATGACTATCTTCACTTTGTCGGATCAGGTAATCTACCCTATCGGCAAATGGGAAACAGTAGAGCAGTTCATCACTTCATCGCAACTGCAGTGGTATCGCGAAGTAGGATACAAGCGCTATTTCGATTCGATGGAGGTATCGGTAAACACTATACGCCGTTTGGACGATAGTTATATAGATATGTATCGTTCTATATTTACTGGACGAGTGGAGATGCTTGACGGAAAGATCACCGACCCTGAAGTGGTGTTAGCCAACGGGATACATCCCGGAGTAACGAAAGAGGAGGTGTTTGGTGTCTTTTTTCGCAAGTTCCCTAAGTCTTATATCGAAGATATAGCCGTTTTGAAAGTTATTAGTGGTGCTGGCGAAGTGGGACAGATTTATACCTTCAAGGGTCGCAAACTGCGCCATATTGGTATCATATCGAAGTATAAGTACTACTAGGAGTGTTGCGTTAAACAACCCCTTCCCCCACAAAAGAAACGAAGAACAAAGTTCGCCTTGCGGACTTTGTTGTTCTGTTTTAACAACACTAGTATCAGAATAAACAAGATTTATTAACCAAACTAGATAAAGAAAACACACTTCTCGCAATTAATGAAACATGTTGGACTATATTTCGGGTCGTTCAATCCCATCCACGTGGGACATCTGATTATTGCTAACGCGATGTTGGAGAATAGCGATTTAGACGAAGTGTGGTTTGTAGTTTCCCCTCAGAATCCATTCAAAGAACAGAAGGAGTTATTGGCCGACTATCATAGGATGGCGATGGTGCGGAGAGCTATCGATGATAACTACCGACTGAAGGCTTGCGATGTAGAAATGCATCTGCCTATCCCCTCCTATACGGTAGTGACCCTTGCCCAACTAGGGGAACTCTATCCCAACTATCGGTTCTGTTTGCTGATGGGGAGCGACAATTTAGATCATTTTGATCGTTGGCGCAACTATCAGTATATTCTAGATAACTACCAAATAAAGGTTTATCCTCGTCCTGGACACCTCGATAGTCCTTTCCTCCAACACCCCAATGTAACACTAGTGCAATGTCCACTGATGGAAATCTCTTCGAGCTATATCCGGAAGCAGATTGCTTTGGGCCATTCAGTACAGTATCTGCTGAGTGACCCAGTGTGGAATTACCTTACCGAAATGCATTTCTACGAAAAGAAATAAGATCATGAAGAGCATCCGACCACTACTCAGCCAAATGTATAAGAGTTTCATGGTATGGCGTATCAAACACCTTACCGATCAAACTTTCGTTATTTTGCTTAGCATACTGGTAGGATTGTGCTCGGGACTGGCGGCTGTAGTGCTCAAGACCCTCGTGCATGTGATCAATGCTTTTCTTCTTCGGTTCAATGTGCTTACTTTTGTGGGGGGCAACGGATTGATGCTGATCTATCCTCTAATCGGTATACTGCTAACAATCTTTTTTGTCCGCATTGTGGTACGGGGCGAGATTGGTCACGGCATTCCCTCTGTGCTGCTTGCTATATCACGCCATCAGGGAAAACTACCACCCAAGAATATGTGGACCTCTTTAGTAGCTTCCACCCTAACGGTTGCTTTTGGTGGCAGCGTTGGATTGGAGGCCCCTATCGCATCGACTGGTAGTGCTATAGGTAGTAATATCGGTCGCTTTTTCCGTTTAGGTTCTCAGCATGTAAAGCTGTTGCTTGGGTGTGGTGCTGCTGGTGCTATTGCTGGTATCTTCAAAGCCCCTATTGCTGGCATCTGGTTTGTCGTAGAGGTACTGATGTTCGATCTAACAATGACAGCGGCCATACCGCTACTCCTCTCGGCACTAAGTGCTGCAACCATCACCTATTTCTTGATGGGAACCAATGTACAGTTTGCCTTTACTGTGGCCGAAGAATTTGCTCTAAATCAGATACCTTATTATATTATTCTCGGTGTGGTATGCGCTTTCAGTAGTATCTATTTTCTCCGTTCTACAGCTCGAGTTGAAGGTTGGTTTAAGAAAATATCGAAACCCACACTTAGAGCTATCATAGGCGGATTAGCACTGGGTGTGATGATATTCCTCTTTCCTCCCCTCTTTGGTGAAGGATACGGTACCCTCACTTCGCTGCTGCACGGTGATAGTCAAGTACTATTCCGCAATAGTATTTTCGCCACTTGGAGCGATAGCACTTGGGCCGCAATAATATTGCTATTTGTATTGGTACCCATGAAGTGTATTGCTACAGCTACCACCATTGGTAGTGGTGGAGTGGGAGGAACCTTTGGTCCGTCACTCATATTGGGCGGTCTTACTGGTTATTTTGTAGCCCTCTTGCTCAACCAACTGGGATTGCCCATTCAGAGTACCTCTAACTTTGCACTTGTAGGAATGGCGGCTGTGATGACTGGCGTAATGCATGCTCCCTTTATGGCCACTTTCCTCATAGCTGAGATTACGGGAGGATATGCATTGTTGGTACCATTGTTGATTGCATCGGCTGTGACCTATATAGGGGTGAGTCCTTTCGAGCGGCACTCAATCTATGCTCGCAATCTAGCCAAGCAAGGTAATTTGATGACCCACGATAAAGACAGTAGCGCTATCCAACTGATGAATATGCGCAGACTAATCGAAACCAACTTCTTTATTGTCCGTCAAGGGGATCATCTACGCGATTTGGTGGAGGCTATACAGAACTCGCGTCGTAATCTTTTCCCAGTACTTACCGATGATGATCATTTTGTAGGGGTGATTCTGCTGGATGATGTTCGTAAGGTGATGTTCCGTCCCGAGCTATACGACAAGATTGTGGTAGACGATCTGCTTCATCCCGTAAGTGATAGCGATATTGTCTGTATTACCGATCCTCCACAGTCGGTGATCGATAAGTTCCGTCTCACAGTTAGTTACAATATTATTGTGCTCGACGAAGAGAACCGATATCTCGGTGTGCTTTCGCGAGCCAATGTCTTCTCGGCCTACCGAAAATTCGTTTCAGAGGTTAGCGAGGAATAATTGATTATTTAGTTAGAAATCGAGTTTCCAAACTCCATCAACCATCACGGCATTATACCGTTCATCGGATGTTGCAGCTTGTCCATTGAAGATTGATGTCATCGTTGTTGTAACATCGATGGTAGCCCGATTGCCCTCGGGTTCGATAGAGAATCCGTTGATCTTATAGTCGGTTACGCAGAGTTTCATCTGTTCGTAGTTGGCCACCACAGCTTGACGCTCTTCTTCACTTCCTGTAGTACAGGAATAGGCTTTATCATAATCGCCCGTACCCAAAGCCTCTAAGAAAGCGGTTGCTACACCTTCTGGGCTGTTACTTTTGTTGTTGCAAGCGGCCATAAGGAAAAGCATAGCCACACTGACGAGTAATACTTTGAATCTTTTCATTATCTTATTCTTTACATTGTTCCTAGAGAAGAAAAGATAGGTTGTTCGCCTTGATCAGAGAGATGAAGTAGAGCAACCTATCGATCTTAAATATTTATATGATGATCCACTGAACTTATTGATAATCAATATTATTTATGTACCTTCCGCACAAACTCCTCTACTTCGGGTACGCCGCCTTGATAAATAAGATAGCCATCGTAGGGTTCGCGGCGGGTAATCTCGTCGTTGATAGGAGTAAGCATCAGCTTACGTACCTCCTCTCGGTCGTGAGAAAGACCCAAAGCCCAACCCAGTTTGATATAGGCCGATTCGCACAGCATATTGTCGGCAGGAATGATGCCGCGAGCCATAAGGTCGCGACCCGTATCGTAGACAAACATGTGGGTATAACCCCAAATAGTTTGTACGCACATATACTGATGGATGCCCGCATCGGTAGCTTTTTGAATAGCATCGAACATACCTTTGTTGACGTGACCCAATCCTGTTCCATCCCACACAATGCCTTTATATCCGCGATCAATAAGAGCCTCTAGCACATCGGGTTTCATACCGGGATAGTAATAGAGGATAGCCACTCGGTCGTCGAATACAGGAACGATACGGGTAGTGTTGGGATCGTTGGCTGCCAAACTAGCCTTATAGGAGGCAAGATCGGTAATAACTTCAACCTTACGCTCACCGTGACGACGATGGTTGTAAATCTTCTTGATGGGAACAGCTCCCTCTTTGCGGCTGATAGTAGCTAACGGGGTATCACCGATAGTACGGAAGGTGGAGCGATAGCTGGAGTGCATTTTACGCACACGGGTACCACGATGCAAGAATCCGTACTCGTCGCTTGTAGGTCCGAACATACATACCATCACTTCAGCAATATCGCCGTGACCGGCAGCCGTCATTGCATGCATCAGATTCAATGCAGCATCCGAACTAGGACGGTCAGAACTGCGCTGAGAACCAACCAATACTACAGGCATAGGGAGATTCTGACACATATAAGTGAGTGCTGTAGCCGTATGGGCCAAAGTATCGGTTCCGTGACCGATTACGATACCTTCGATACCATTCTTTACCTCATCGCCAATCTTGTTGGCCAAAGCGAGATACTCTTTAGGTGACATATTTTCGCTAAAAACTGCAAAAACCTTTTCTGTTTCTAGGTTGCAGATATCAGCCAATTCAGGCACAGCACCAAACAACTCGCCAGGCGAGAAGGCGGGTATCACAGCACCCGTACGGTAGTCGAGACGCGAAGCGATAGTGCCACCCGTACCTAACAGTTTCACATGTGGGAGTCCCGGAGTATAGGGGAACTCTTTTTCGGGTACTTTGAAATTGGGTTGCGGATCGCGTTCTCCCTTCATGTTGGTGATAGTTGAGATATCGAGACCGATATTATAGCCCGTTACCACCTTCAAAACGATGTGAGTATCATCAGTATTCTCTGCTCGCGGCAGAATTTTTCCGCTGAAGTGACCACGAGTGGTATCAACTTCGGCTTTGTCCCATACCCTCACATCATATTTTTTCAATAAATCTAAGGCTCTGCCTTTATATCCTTGGAATAGTTTATTGTCTTCCATGATTTTAAACTTGTTGTTTGAACGATGGAGTTCACTACTTCATGCTCCTCATATTGTCCACCGTTTGTTCACGTTTGGTGTTTTATACTTCTTTGGCCAGTTCGGTTAGACTCATGTTGCCCAACCCAATCCAACGCAGACGACCCATCAAGCTGTTTACACGATCGGCTTCGTTGGTATCTTTGCGTGCTGGTTCGAAGGGTTCCGATTTCAGTTCGTTGAGGGTTTCCATAATCTCTTCACGACTGCTAGGAACAAATCCAATTGCAACTAAAGCCTCTTCGCAATCCATTTCGGGATCGTCGAACATTACTTCTAACATCGATTTGGCGATAGCCACATCGAGATCTTGCTCTTTGATGAAACGGAACAGATTAACGATACGGCTACTGCAGAAGGGAAGTCCTCCGTAAACACCCTGCAGATGTTTCAACGTGTGGCCAAAGAAACAGCCCACACGCTTGGCATCGAAGCCCATCTCTACGATCGATTTGATACGAGGATAATAATTGTGGGTAAAAATAAAGTTATAACAATCGGTTGGCACCTTCCAAGCTTTCATCTGTTCGTAACGCAGCATGATATCTTCGGGGATATGGGTGCGCAACTCTTCGATATAATCGTTGCTCAGAGGGATGGGAGCCGAGTCGGTATCGGGATACATACGGTCGGCACCAGGAAGCACACGTTCAAAGATCGAAGTATGATCGTTCATCACTTTGCGCGTCTCTTTGGGAACTCCATCGAAAGCCATTTGGCAACGCTCTTCGATTACCTCAATACCCATAGCCACATCCTCATCGGGAGCCCAAAAGATAATCTGGGCATCATCCTCTCCAGCATGCATCTGTTGAGCGATACGGCTGAACACATTCTGCGAAACCACATCCTCTAAGTCTTCGCTCGTAGCCATATTGGGGCGTTCTATACAAGCAATAACTTTTAGACGATTTACTATCTCATCGTAGAAGGGACGACCGGGCTGAGTGAAGTGCGACAAGAGTCCTGCAAAATGAGGAAGGTTGACAGCAATAAGTTTCTCGCCTCTCTCCAGCGCTTCGGTGATAGGGGTATAGTAGAAGTTGAAATCTTTCGGATTCAGTTCCATATGGCTCATAGCCCATTGCTCTTTGGAGCAGCGGCTCTTCAACTGATCGCGGATAGCGAGCAGTGCCCACTGACGGAAGCACTCATAGTGCGACACATCGGGCAACCATTTGGTGTGACTTACACCTTTCACTTCGATACGGGTGCCCCCTTTGCAGCTAACGTTCACATCCTCACGTCCAGCACCGCTACCCGTACGCACTCGTCCAGTACTGCGGTTCAAGAAACGGATAGCATCGCCTGCTTCGCCCACTTCGGTGGGATTGACTAGATCGGGATCGGTAACCGTTTCGATGAGCGGCATACCTAGACGGTCGGTACGATAAACACGAATATGGCGCACATCGCTCACTTCGCGACAAGCATCCTCTTCGATGCTCAACTGGGTGAGGCCCACCCGTTTGCCGCTACGCAGATGAATTTCGCCCTCTACACCTAGGATAGCTGTACGTTGGAAACCCGTAGGGATAGAGCCGTCAAGATACTGTTTGCGAGTAACATGCACTTCGCCAACAATATTCAACTTCGATGCCAATGCAATTTCGAGCGCATACTGTAGCGCCTCCGGATTGAGGGGAAAAGGAGGCGTATCGTCAATCTCATAGGTGCAAGCTGTTTCGTGTGCAATATGGTACACAATGTTCTTGCGTGTTTTGAACTCCATCAGGGCTGTGCCGTCATAACCGCCCATCTCGGAGAGTGTGGGGCGCATATGGCGCAACAGTTCAGCGTCGTACTCATCTTCCTTTTGGAAATGGCCGGCAGGACAGTGACAGAACAATTTCTCTTTGGTGGCCAGCTGTTGGTGGACCTCCAAACCCGACATAAAACCGATCCGGTCGTAGTCGGCTTGGGTAGCCTCCTTGCGTTCCACATAGCCAATTGCTTTCTTGGTGGCTTCGAAGTTTTGTTGCGGACTCATGGTTTTTGAATAGTATTGTTATATTATATCAATTGATTATTTTCTGTTCATGTGGTCGTATATTACTATTAACCAATCTCTAATCTCCTTATCCTGCTCGAGGAATCTACGACAACAAACAATTTGCAAAGATACAAAAAAAAGTGGTGCGAGCAAAAAATGACGACAAAAAAAGCAATAAACGGCAGCATAATTCCACACAATATTAAATATCAACAATTTAAAAAAACAACAAAACTTCACTTCATGAAACCAATTCAAAAAAGACGCACAAAAAAAAGGTACAATATTGCCAAATCAGAAATATTACACCACTTTTTTTGTCAAAAACGATAAAAGCATCACTATGTTTCAGCCACACGTTTCCACAATCTAATCTGTAGTAAGGGGGATCCTTCGCTCTAACTCCGATATAACTCCTACTTAAATCTTACTTAACTCCTACTTAAATCTAATACTAAAAGAATGAATTTTGAAAAAAACAAAATGCCAAGTTCAATATAAACTATATTGTATTATAGGTATTATACAATTAAATTATCATCATGTAATCACTTCCTTTTATCCTCAATACAAGCCATTTCATGTAACAATCTATACACTACACGACAAAAGATTTACAGATTGGCATATTTTTTTTCGCCCATTAAGGAAACTTTTGTAATTTTGCGCCTTAAATAACCGAAACAACCAACACCGAAACATACTGTAACCAAAAGAAAACGAGCATGGTATTACTCTACGGAATCCTTTACGGCTGTATCATTTCCATCTGTTTCAACTTTGGCCCAGCCTTCTTCACGCTGATACAGACAAGCGCTCAGTATGGATTTAAAAGGGCCTTCCCTATCGCTTTCGGAATCAACGCCAACGATATCATTGTGGTAACATTACTGCTCACCGTGCTCAGCAGTGTGAATATCAATCAGTTGATGCATACCCCTCTAGCTGCCACCATCGGTTCGCTAGCGCTACTAGTTTTTGGACTTTATACCATTTTCAGCAAACAAGACGATGCTGCCAATCAAGGCGATGCTCTCAAGGAAGTAAAACCCATCAAGATCTACTTCAAGGGTTTAACAATCAATATGTTCAATCCCATGATCTGGATTTTTTGGGCTGGCTTCATCGCTGCCCCCTCGCTCTTTGCACAGCGACTCCAATTCACTATTCCCGAAGGTTCGTTATGGCTCATGTTTGTGGGAGTACTAATGGCAACACTATCGCTCGATATATTGAAATGCAAAATTGCATCCCTACTACAGAACTACCTTACGAAAAAGATGCTCCACATCTTCAACCTTATAGTGGGACTTATTCTATGCGGTTTTGCTGTCTATATTTTCCTTCCTATGGTGATTCATTAAACACAAAACACGAATCGCAGGGGGGCGGATTTTTTTTACTTTTAACACAAAATTTTTTCCAGTTTATAAAAAAGTTGTATTTTTGCACACTCATTAGTGTGTAATAATGAAGAGTAAAATTGATACAACCATCCAGTTTTCTGGCTTGAAACCAGGTAGTTATAACTACAACTATGTTTTAACCGACGAGTTCTTTCAAGCCTTTGAAAACGAAAATTTGAGAGCAGGAAATGTCGTTTTTGACGTTATTCTTGAGAAAACAGAGCGGATGTTATTGTTAAAATTTTCCTTCAGTGGGATAATGAGAACGGAGTGCGACCGGTGTTTGGAACCGATGAACGTCAACGTTGAAGGGCAGCAGATGCTCTGTGTGAAGTTCAGCAACACCGAAACCTCCGACAATGAGGACGAAGTGATACTGCCCGAAGGGGCTTATCAGATAGACCTCGCACAGTGGATGTACGAATATGTGGCTGTGGCTATGCCCCTCCAGCATATTCATCCCAACGATTCGGAGGGCAATCCTACGTGCAATCCCACAATGCTGCAATACCTTAACAGCAGCACTGATGTAGAACCAGGCAACGACAGCGAAGACCCCTCCGATGCCGAAACCCAACCAATCGACCCTCGATGGGCCAAACTTAAAGATTTGAAATAAATAATTAAAAAATAATAAATTATGCCACATCCAAAACACAGATTCTCTAAGACAAGAACTGCCAAGAGAAGAACGCATGACAGCCTTACGGCTCCTCAGCTGACTACTTGCAGCAACTGTGGTGCACCTGTGATGTACCACCATGTATGTCCCGAATGCGGATATTACAGAGGTAAACTCGCTATCGAAAAGAACGCTGAGGCTTAGTCGGTCGACTAAGGATTACCAAAAAAGGCAGCATCCTCAAAAAAGATGCTGCTTTTTTTATCCTCATCCTTCATCATCAGCTCTACCCTACTCCAAACAATCACGAAACAAAGATATTTTTATAGATTTACATTATTTTTACTATCTTTGCAAAACGGATTATTTCGATAATTACGTATCGAAAATTTTATAAATGACTAATACACATAAACATATAACCGAGGTACAGAAAGCGACTTTACGTCGATTACCCCTTTATTATGCCTATCTTGAAAAGAAATGGCACGAAGGAGTCATCTCTATCTCCTCCACTGCTATTGCCAGCAGCCTCAAACTTAACCCCATCCAAGTGAGGAAAGACCTAGCATCGGTAGCATCGACCTCCGGCAAATCGAAGGTTGGATTTGCCGTACGCCCCCTTCTTGACGATCTAGCTTCTTTGCTCGGCTACAACAACACCACCGAAGCCATTGTGGTAGGTGTAGGCAAATTGGGGACACTGCTGCTGTCCTATGGTGGGTTCGAAGCCTACGGCATGCATTTGGTAGCAGGCTTCGACACCGATGTAACGCTCCATACCAAGACTATAGAAGGCAAGCCCATCTTCGAAATAGCCAAGTTACCTTCGTTAGTAAAACGACTAGGCATCCAAATAGGCGTTATCGCAGTACCCGCCTCCGAAGCCCAAAAAGTTGCCGATCTACTTATTGCCTCTGGCATCAAAGCCATCTGGAACTTCGCTCCCACTATTATCGAAACTCCACACAACATTGTGGTAAGATACGAGAACTTGGCAGCCTCGCTAGCCAGCCTCTCCTCCATGCTCGAAAAGGCCACTTTCGAAGCCTCGCAGTCTATCAATGAAGAGAATAGCCCTCAGACCACCCTTCCCAACGTTAAGTCTGAAGGCCCCAAGTCTTATAATCCCAAAACTAAAAGAAAGGAAACACTATGGTAATCAAAGTCTGTGTTGGCAGCTCCTGCCACCTAAAAGGTTCGTACGACGTGATCGTAGCCATGAAAGAAATCATCAAGAAATACGATGTCGAAGACCTCGTTGATTTGCAGGCCAGCTTCTGCCTAGGCTACTGTGCCCAAGGGGTGACGGTAAAAGCCGACAATATGGAAGCTGCCACAGTAGAGCATCTTGGTAGCGACGAACTCTTCCTCCACAACGTCAATAAAGACAATGCCGAAGAGCTCTTCGCCAAGGAGATTTACCCACTGCTCAACATCTAATATCCCTTCTCGTAAAAATACAACAGAAACACAAAAATAACTAAAGGAAAATAACCATACTCCCCCTTTGAGCAACAACTACGGCCTATCCCGAAGCCCAACATACCGCAACTGTTGCCACAAAAAGAAGGACTCCTACCTAAATGTAAATCATGGCACAATATCTCGAATTTCGTAATGCTAAATGTAAAGACTGCTATAAATGTCTTCGCGAATGCCCCGTCAAAGCTATCGATGTGCGTGATCACCAAGCAAAGATCATCGAAGACCGCTGCATCCTCTGTGGACACTGCACCGTTATCTGCCCCCAAAATGCTAAAGTAGTACATAGCGAACTCGACCAAGTTAAAGCTCTTTTGGCCAGCGGACAGAAGGTCATTGCCAGCGTGGCACCCTCCTTCATTAGCAGTTTCCGGCTTAAAGACTTCACCCCGATGAAGATAGCCCTAGCCAAATTGGGCTTTGCCGATGCCGAAGAAACAGCTATTGGCGCACAAGCCGTTACGCAGAAATATACGGAGCAGATGCGCACTGGCGAATACCACAACTACATTGCTAGCGCATGCCCCGCTGTATGCCGACTCATACAAGAATACTACCCAAAAGCCCTCAAATACCTTGCCCCCGTAGATAGTCCTATGGTGGCTCACGCCAAAATCATACACCAGCATCATCCCGATGCCAAAGTAGTTTTCATTGGACCTTGCATCGCCAAAAAACGTGAGGGCCATGAATGCGGATATATTGAGAATGTGCTCACCTTTGAAGATCTGAGTCATTTTCTCGAAGAGCGCAACATTGTGCTCGACGAGATTACCAACATCATGATCAATCCCAAAGGGGGATCGGCTAATCTAGCCAAGCTATATCCCGTAAGTCACGGCATCATCAAATCGTTCCCCACCCTTCCCGAAGGCTACGAATATATGTCGGTCGATGGGCCCGATCGTTGTAGCGATGCACTCGACCATATCGAAGATCTTCACCACGTGTTTCTCGAAATCAATCTTTGCAAAGACTGCTGCGTCAACGGTCCTTGCAGCCTCGAACATCCTGGTGGAAGTATCACCGCTACCAACGAAGTACGCGAATACGTGAACCGCGAACGCAAAGAACTCCTTTCGGTTCAAGAAGAAGTGCCCGTCGAAGTCGACCTCACTGCCCTCTACCCTCGCATACGCAACAGCAGTATGCCCGCCACCGAACGCGATATCGAAGCCATCCTCCACAAAACAGGCAAAATGACTAAGGAAGACGAGCTCGACTGTGGTGCCTGTGGCTATGCCACCTGTCGACAGAAAGCATGGGCCGTCTACAACGGCTACGCTGATATAGAGATATGTATGCCCTATATGCGCCAACGTGCCGAGTCGCTCAGCTACGAAGTGATCCAAAACAGCCCCGAAGGAGTCATCGTGCTCGATTCGGAGATGAATATCGTTGAAGCCAACAGCAAAGCACGCGAGCTGTTAGGTATCCGCGAAACCAACGTCAAAGGACGCCCAGCCCTCGATTACTTCAAACCAGTCGACTTTATGATTGCCTACAACGAGAAAAAACATGTCGACAGTAAGAATATGTTCATTATTGAAACACAGAAATATGTCGATCTCTCTATCAACTACTTGGAAGGGCAAAACGTTCTTTTCGGCATCATGAAGGATGTAACCGAAAGCGTCAACTACGACAAACAAATCAGCAAAGTGAAAATGGAAACCCTCACCACTACCGATGAGGTGATCAAGAAGCAAATGCGTGTGGCACAAGAAATTGCATCACTCCTCGGCGAGACCACAGCTGAAACTAAGGTAGCACTACTCAAACTCAAAAAAACCCTCGAATCGGAGGAGAAAGGAGACTAACGGAGCATGGAAATGTGTTTAGAATATGGTTGTTCTTCAATGAACAAGTACGGCGAAGAGCTGTGCGGCGACAATGTCGAAGCTACCACCAGCGGTGAGTGGACCACCCTTGTGTTGGCCGACGGATTGGGTAGCGGCGTCAAAGCCAATATCCTCTCCACCCTCACCTCCAAGATTCTCTGCACCATGGTGGCCAACGATATCGATCTTTACGAATGTGTCGAAACCATCATCCAAACCCTCCCCGTATGTAGTGTACGAGGAGTAGCCTACTCCACCTTCTCTATTATCCACGTCAACAAAGAGGGCTGTGGCTATCTGTTCGAGTTCGACAACCCACAGGCCATCTATTATCACCACGGGAAATGTACCGACTTCGAACGTGAAGAGCTCGATGTATGTGGCAAGCAGGTATTCAAGAGTCCCCTCAAACTCGAAAACGACGATATGGTCATCGTGATGAGTGATGGCACCATTCATGCTGGCATCGGCATGATTCTAAACTTCGGATGGGATAGGGCCGAGATCATGCAGCATCTCAATCGCAACCTCAACCCCTCTATGTCGGCTCGTGCTGCTGCAACCATCTTCGCTTCAGCTTGCAACGACCTTTACCTCGACAAACCTGGCGATGACACTACCGTAGCGGTAGTCAAATTCCGTGAGCGTACCGATGTTAACATCATGGTAGGTCCTCCAGTCGACAAGGAGAAAGATAGTTACTATGTAGGCAAGTTCATGGAAGGTCACACAAAGAAAGTTGTTTGCGGTGGCACCAGTTCTCAGATCGTAGCCCGCTATCTAGGGAAACCCCTCCGCACTAGTTTCGATTTTCCCGACAAAGAGGTACCTCCCATCGGATTTATCGATGGCATAGACCTCACCACCGAAGGAGTTATTACCCTCCGTCGCTTGCTAGATCTTTCCAAGCGCTATATGGATATCCACGATATGGCACCCAAGACGTTCACCAAGCAAGATGGTGCATCTCTGCTAGCCAACGTTTTATTCGAAGAGGCCTCCAATATCCGATTCTTCGTAGGCCGCAGCGTCAATGTGGCCCATCAGGGATTACCTATTGATACTGGTATGAAGATGAAGATTGTGGAACATCTAGCCGCCAACCTCCGATCTATGGGCAAAGAGGTAGTTCTCGACTACGATTAATAGAGTAATGTATACATTAATATATAAGTATTTAATTTTGTCCCATTAACTTCTAAATATAAGAAACATGAGCACACATCGTGTATTTGATACCGACGTCCAACAAATAAAATATGCGGTCCTAAAAGAGGTTATCCGTCGTGCTTACGAGGGGGGCCTGGAAAACTCCTATATGGAGATCCCCGAAATAATCTGTCCTGGCCCTAAATCGAAAGTACGTTGCTGCATCTACAAAGAAAGAGCCATCCTTCAATATCGTATCGAAATGGTATTGGGCGGAAAGAAAGGCAACGACAATGTAGTGCAAGTCATTGATGCTGCTTGCGATGAATGTCCCGCTGGAGGTATCTATGTAACCCCCTCTTGTCGTGGATGCATGATGCATGCTTGTCAGGATGCCTGTCCCAAAGGAGCCATCACCATTGTCGACCACAAATGCACTGTCGATAAAACCAAGTGTATCGAATGTGGCAAATGTGTAAAAGCTTGCCCCTATTCCGCACTAATCCTCCAACGGCGTCCCTGTATGCAGGCCTGCAAAGTAAAAGCCATCTCGATGGACGAGAATCAAACCGCCGTTATCGACAACAACAAATGTATTGCTTGTGGCGCTTGCGTGTACAAATGCCCCTTTGGTGCTATCACTGACAAGAGTCTCGTTCTCGATGTTATTGATATCCTTCAGAAATCGGAAAATAATACCAAATACAACGTCTACGCTGTTGTGGCCCCCGCCATTGCTGGTCAATGTCGCGATAGCCGATTAGGGCAAGTGGTCAGTGCCATCAAAGCGCTAGGTTTCCATCAAGTCGTCGAGGCCGCTTTAGGTGCTGACATCACTCTCTACCATGAAGCCCATGAATGGGCTGAGAAGGGTATCATGACCACCTCATGTTGTCCTAGCTTTGTCATGTTTATCGAGAAAAACTTCCCCGACTTGGTGAAATACATCTCCTCTAGCGTCAGTCCTATGGTCGAAGCAGCTCAGCTCATCAAAGCTGGTGATCCTACCGCTAAAGTGATCTTCATCGGACCTTGTGCAGCCAAGAAGCTTGAATACAACCTTGAAAAGACCCACGGCGCTATCGATTCCGTGATGTCGTTCGAAGAGCTGCAGGCCTTCGTCGATGCTCGTGGCATTGATCCCGCCAAGCTCGATGACACCCTTCTCGACAACGCCTCCTTCTATGGCCGTATATTTGCCAAGAGTGGTGGTATTGCACAGGGCATCGTCGATGTAGCCAAACAATATGGCGTTGAAGGTATCAAACCCTGCCAAATGAATGGCATCGACGAATGTCGTACCAACCTACTGAAACTGAAGATGGGGCGTGCTGCAGAGAATTTCTTTGAAGGTATGGCTTGCGACGGTGGCTGTATCAATGGTCCTCTCTGTATCACTCATAGTCCCCGCAATGTGGTCGATGTCGATAAATATGGTAGCGAAGCTCGCGAAAAAACAATCGACAATTCCGTTGCTCTCTATCAGTTACGCAATAAAGAACATGAAGAAAACAACGAACATGTTGCTCACAAGAGTTAATTACTCAGAACAGTATCTCACTAATGAATCCACCCCTGTTCCTCTACTGGAGAATCAGGGGTGTTTTTTTACGTAAAAAAAAAAAAACGAATTATCTGTCAAGTCTCTACACTACCTTATTTCCTCACATCCTTTTACCTTCTGCACAATGGTTTCTATAACTAGACCAGCCAACCGAAATCCAAAAATAGCAGTAATATGAGAGAGCGTTCCATTGATCTGAGATTTGTAGAATCCAACCTCAGTATCGTTAGTGGACAACAAAGGATCATCTTCATCGGGACCCAGATTGGGTAGTAATTCGGGCGAGTAGATGCAGCGGAACTTCCGAGCAGGATAGCGGCCCGAACGCTTCATCTTTTTTCGAAGAGCTCGCGCCAAAGGGCATCCTTGTACATTCCAAAACTCATCCACCGCTATCTTCGATCCATCCATCTTCAACGCCGATCCCATCGAAGAGAAGAAATGAACGGGTAACGAGGTAGCATGAACGATTAAGTCATGCTTGTTGCTCAAGCTATCGATAGCATCGATAACAAAATCATATGATTCCATATTAAAATCGGCTGCCGTATCATGATTGTATACCCTCTTCAAAGCCACAATATCGGCCTCAGGATTGATCTCTAATAGTCGTTCACGCATCGCCTCCACTTTCACCCTCCCCACAGTCTTCGTAGTTGCCATTACTTGTCGATTCACATTACTGATAGCTACACTATCGGAATCGACCATCGTTAAATGGCCTATACCGCTGCGTACTAGACTCTCAGCGCACCAGCTTCCCACGCCTCCTACACCAAAGATAATGACCCGTTGCTGTGCAATACGATCCATAATCTCTTCGCCCAGCAATCGCTCGGTGCGACTAAATATTGGTTGATGTGCTGACATAATGCTCTTTTGTTGATGTTGAAATAACTGAATAGTATTACGGCAAGTAATTGTATAAGAAACGCAAAAATCACCTTTTTATTGTTGTTCCTTCCTTTTCTAGTAATGGCAGGAAGCACACGCCTTAAAAGAAAAGAAGTTCACCCGTTTTGGAGGTAAACTTCTCTCTACATTAATCCTAACTTTAGTGCGGATAGGGAGACTCGAACTCCCACTCCGAAAGGAACTAGATCCTAA
Source organism: Bacteroidales bacterium (assembly GCA_030523765.1). Classification (GTDB taxonomy): domain Bacteria; phylum Bacteroidota; class Bacteroidia; order Bacteroidales; family P3; genus Colimorpha. The sequence goes on from JAUNHX010000022.1 coordinate 31,129, forward strand.
GTCTAGCGCGGCTACCAATTACGCCATATCCGCATTTTTTACTATCTAAACGACTCCATACCCAAGCTTTTTTATCTATAAATCAGCATCTTCAGTAGGTATGTCCTTCCTATTAGACTGGTGCAAAGATACGATTTATTTTGATTATACAAGAAAAAAATTAGAATCTGCCTCTTTCTCCTCCTACGGTAATGCTCCAAAGGGTATACCTCGCCATCGCTAAAGACGCCGATAAGTTTTTTCATTTTTTTTGTTAAGCTTTTGAGAATTTCAAGAAAATGTCTATCTTTGTAGTCACTTTCCACTCTAGGAAAGATAATGCAATCACTTGCTGCACAATCCGTTGAAGCGGCAAATGAGTTATATTAATAATGTAAAAAAGAAAGAATACATAATATGGCACTCAAACGAGTAATGGTTCTAACAGGCGGAGGCGATTGTCCTGGATTAAATGCCGTAATTCGCGGTATCGTGAAACGTGCTTCGCAAGAAAAAGATTGGGAGGTTATTGGTTGCATCGAATCATTCAACGGTGTGCTCCGTGAACCTACCGAGATTGTTGTTTTGGATGAAAAAACAGTCGAAGGACTCCATATGCAAGGAGGTACCATTTTGGGTACTACCAATAAAGGAGGCCCCTTTGCTTGGCCTGTAAAGAATGCCGACGGATCATGGACAACTGTTGATCGCAGCGATGAGATGCTCCGCAAGTTACAGTATATGGGTGTCGATGCCGTCATCAATATCGGAGGTGATGGATCGCAACGTATCTCGCTCGGTCTGTACGAGAAAGGACTCAATATTGTTGGCGTACCTAAGACCATCGACAATGATCTCTCGATGACCGACTACACATTCGGATTCCAAACAGCCGTACAAATATGCACCGATGCCATCGACAAGCTGGTTACTACCGCTGCTAGCCACAACCGTGTCTTCATCCTTGAAGTGATGGGGCGCGATGCTGGATGGATTGCCCTTCATAGTGCTATTGCTGGTGGTGCCGACGTATGCATCATACCCGAGATACCCTACAACGTTGAGAAGATCAAAGAGAAGATCGAAACACGCTACAACAAACGCCGCGGCTACTGTGTATGCGTGGTGGCAGAAGGAGCCAAGCCCGTTGGTGGTGGAGTCACAGGAACTGTTACTGGTGAGATAGGATACCAACATATCAAACTAGGTGGTATTGCCGACCAACTGGCAGCCGAACTGAAAGCTGCTGGCGTAGAACACGACATCCGCTGCACTATCCTAGGCCATCTACAACGTGGCGGCACTCCTATTGCTTTCGACCGCATCCTCGCCTCCGAGTTTGGCGTATGTGCTTTCGAACTAGTCAAGGAGGGGCGTTTTGGACAGATGGTAGCATACCAGCATCCCAACATTGTAGGCGTTCCCTTAGCCGAGGCTGTACGCGAGCCTCATTTGCTCACCCCCAACCATCGGCTTATCCACACTGCTCGCGGACTCGATATCGAGTTTGGCGACTAAACCCTACAATCCCAATAAATCAATCAACTTTGAAAACAAATAATAACACTAATATATGGCCAATAGTAAAAAGATTAAATCCGCGCTCATTTCTGTTTTTTACAAGGACGGACTAGAAGACATTGTACGTGCACTCGATGCACAAGGGGTAACCATCTATTCAACTGGTGGTACCTACAAATTCATCACCGATCTCGGTATCAACGCCGTTACCGTGGAATCGCTTACTGGATACCCCTCCATCTTGGGCGGACGTGTCAAAACGCTGCACCCTAAAGTATTCGGAGGCATCCTTAGTCGTCGTGATATGTTTAGCGATGGTGAGCAACTCCACGAATACGAGATTCCTGAAATAGACCTCGTTATTGTCGACCTTTACCCCTTTGAACAGACGGTAGCCTCGGGAGCCGCCAACCAAGATATCATTGAAAAGATTGATATCGGAGGTATCTCGCTGATCCGAGCTGCTGCCAAGAACTACAACGATGTAGTAATCGTTCCCTCAGTTGATCATTATACCGAATTCTTGCAACTCTACAACGAACAAAACGGCGAGCTCACCCTCGAGCAGCGCCACCGTTTTGCCGCTTATGCTTTTGCGGTAAGCAGTCATTATGATACTGCCATTTTCAACTACTTCAATCGCGAAGAACAGATCCCCTCGTTCAAATATAGTTGCAACAAGGCCATAGGACTGCGCTATGGTGAGAATCCTCATCAGAAAGGCTTCTTTGCTGGCGATCTTGCAGGTGCTTTCACCCAACTCAATGGAAAAGAGATCTCCTACAACAACCTTGGTGATATCGATGCTGCTTGCTGCCTTATCGATGATTTCTCCGATACCACCTTCGCTATCCTCAAGCACAACAACGCCTGTGGCATTGCCACTCGCGACAATCTGCTTCAAGCATGGACCGATGCCCTTGCTGGCGATCCCGTGTCGGCCTTCGGTGGTATCCTAATCACCAACCGTACCATCACCAAAGATGTAGCCGACGAGATGCATAAAATCTTTTTCGAGGTATGCATCGCCCCCGACTATACTGATGATGCCCTCGAGGTACTTCGTGGCAAAAAGAATCGCATCATTCTCCGTCGCAATGCCTTCGCTATACAGCCGGTAGTTTTCCGCAGCGCCCTCAACGGAGTACTCGTACAAGAGCGCGATACGGTGGTTCCTACCGCTGCCGAAATGAAGAAGAGTGTTACCTCTACTCCCATCACCGACCAGCAAGCCAACGATCTTGCTTTCGCTACTATCTTGGTAAAACATACCAAGAGCAACGCCATCGTCCTTGCTAAAGGAGGTCAGTTGCTAGCTAGTGGAACTGGCCAAACCTCACGAGTTGACGCACTCCGTCAGGCGATCGCTAAGGCACAAGGTTTTGGTTTCGACCTCAACGGAGCTGTAATGGCAAGCGATGCCTTCTTCCCCTTCCCCGACTGCGTTGAGATAGCCCACAAGGCTGGTATCGTAGCCGTAGCTCATCCCGGAGGAAGCATCCACGATCAGGACTCTATCGATTTCTGCGAGGAGCACCATATGGGTATGGCCATTACGGGTAAACGTCACTTCAAACACTAAAAAGGAAAAAAAGAGTCTTTTTTGGAACAAAAAAACGGTTTTTCCGTATCATAGTGCGACAAAAAATATAGTTATTAAAGTGAAAAGTGAAAAGTGAAACAGACAATAACCCTCTGCAGATCGTTACAGCAAAGATATGGTACGCAGGGACTGTCTCACTAAGAGCCAATCACATAGAAACAATCAAAGAATAAAGAGTCTGATAAGATTATGGGTCTACTTTCGCTATTCAATAAAGAAGTTGCTATGGACTTGGGTACTGCCAATTCCATTGTTATATACAACGACCAAGTAGTTATCGACGAACCTTCCATCGTAGCTGTCGACAAACAAACTGGCAAAATCATTGCCGTAGGCAAACGGGCACAGCAGATGTATGGCAAACAAAACAACAACATTGCCACCATCCGCCCCTTGCGCGGTGGTGTCATTGCCGATTTCGAGATGGCACAACACCTGATTCGAGAGTTTATCAAGATGACTAGCGTCACTCGTTCTTTCATGCCTCCTGCCCTGCGCATGGTTATATGCATTCCTAGCGGTATCACTAATGTGGAACAGCGTGCTGTTCAAGAGTCGGCCGAACAAGCTGGCGCTAAAGAGATTAAAATGATCCACGAGCCGATGGCTGCCGCTATTGGTATTGGCATAGATGTGATGGAGCCCGATGGCAATATGATCGTCGATATCGGAGGTGGTACAGCTGAGATTGCCGTTATCTCCCTTGGTGGTATCGTATGCAACAATTCCATCCGTGTAGCTGGCGACGAGTTCAATGAGAACATCATCGACTACATGAAGAAAAACCACAACCTCATTATCGGTGAACGTACTGCCGAAGTGGTGAAGATCGCTGTAGGTAGTGCTGTCAGCGAACTAGAAGAGGCACCCGAAGATTATCCTTGTACTGGCCGTGATGTAGTGACAGGTCTTCCTAAAGAGATATCAATCAACTACAAAGAGATCGCCCACGCCCTCGATAAATCGATCACCCGCATTGAACAGGCAGTCCTTGACACCTTAGCCGTCACCCCTCCCGAACTTGCATCCGATATCTATAAGAACGGTATCTACTTAGCTGGTGGTGGTTCGCAGTTGCGTGGTCTCGATCGTCGTATCTCTAGCAAAACGAAGTTGAAGGTTCATATTGCCGATGATCCTCTCCGCGCTGTAGCACGTGGTACTGGTATCGCACTAAAGAACTACAACAAGTTCTCATTCCTTATCAAATAAGAGTAAGGTACAATACCACTATACAAAGCAAAAAAGACTTCTCTCATTCACTTGGGAGAAGTCTTATTATTTATCAAAACAGATATTTTGTTTTTTAGAAGAAGTGGCCTAGCATAAAGATCCCAATGACCTATGCAAGACAATAGCTTACCACCAACTTGATGATAGAGCCATCAAAACGATAGCGATCAATTATTTCTGGTGGAAGAGATTATAAAGGCGACCTACTATCTCAAAGGTCTCCATATCGGTAGAAAGGAAGGGAATCCCATCCTCGTTGCTTTGAGCTAAAGTATCCTCCGAAGCGGTAAAGCCTTTTACATTGATTACACACGAAAGCTCTTTGAGCGAAGCAATCGCAGCTACATTCTTATGGGTCTGGATTGTCACCCATGCATGATTAGCTTCGGCATTGCCCATCACATCGCTCAATAGGTCGCTAACATAACAGTTGTCAACTTCGCGATCAAGTCCCTCAGGAGCGGAGAGAACCTTTAAGTTTAATGCTTCAACAATATCTTTGACTTTCATATTTTCCTTATCTTTAGAGTTTTGTTTGTATTCTTATACCTACAAACGCGAGGCAAAGATAAGTTTTTTTTTCTGATTTGGCATCAAAAAAAAACAAACTCAAGAAAAAACACCATCCTTCTTCAACAATTAAACAACGCGAAATCCTATTATCAAATAATCTTATCATTGTATCACATATCATCATTGTACCAGATCATCGCATCTACGCATATCAAGAAATACACATTATTTCCTAACAATCATGGAGCTAGACTCGATTAAGCAA
>JAUNHX010000050.1 GCA_030523765.1 Bacteroidales bacterium
AGCTTCACTACACGAAGAGACAACCGTCACGTTGCTTTTTCACTCTACCGATAAAAATTTTAATTGAAACGATTTTAGGTTACCTTTAGATTGCGACGATTTTCAAAATAAATAAGTTAATAGTTTTGAATGAGAATGGCCCTCTGTGAAGACGGCCATTCTTTATTTTTCCTCAAAAACTCATTTCTCACTTCTCACTTTTCAATTCCAAGCGTTTTTAATTCATAGAGACCCCAAAAAATGTCATTTGTCATTTGTCATTTTTCAATTCCTAGTGTTTTTTAATTCATAGAGACCCCAAAAAATGTCATTTGTCATTTGTCATTTTTCAATTCCTAGTGTTTTTGGCGCCTAGACGTCAAGCGGCAAAGCCGCTTTATTTTCAATTCCAAGCGTTTTTTGAGTCTACAACTTATGCCACTGGTGTGATCCGCCTGCACCACAGCCTAACGAGGAGGGCTGTGATTCGGTATGTACATAGGTGCCACACTTGCGGCATTGGTAGTTTTTGTCGCCTAGCTGACCTAGGTAATGCCATTGATGACTCGATCCGGAGGGACAGCCCAACGCTGAAGGCTGGGAAGCCGACTCGACGAGGATATTGCATTTGTGGCAATGATAATACTTACGTCCTACTTCGCCCAATCTGGACCACTGATGACTGCCTCCTTGAGGACAACCCAGTGCGCTGGGCTGCGACTGTGACTTGATAAGGGTGCTACATTTCTTGCAAAGATAATTGTTCATGGTATTGGGGATTACAAAAGCAGCTGCGACAATAGTTACGCTGAGCGCTGCCACAATGACGAAAAGTTTTCTTTTGTTTTTCATATTTAATTTTTTTTAATCTCCTTTGTCGCCTAACGAGGTGGTACGTTTGGGAGGGGGACCTAACTGCGGACGATCTTTGGGCAATTGCCCATGTTTGATCTCCCACTTCTGTTGTTCGGCCTCCTTGGATTGGCGGATATCGTTCCTATAGTCGCCCGCCAATCGCGCCTTCTCCGCTTCGCGCTGATCTTTCATTTGACGCACATAGGTCTTGCACTGGTCATAACACGAGGCTTTATAGTATTCTTGCCATAAGAGTCCTTGCGTATCTACAACACTGATGGTAGGGCAGACCATCTGTAAGGCTTCGCCACAACCGACAAAAGCATCGCGATGCACCTCGCAATCGCTATTAGCTATCTCGACCCGCATCAACTGTTCGCATCGGGCGAAGGCTCCCTCTTCAATCCTGACCGTAGCCATAGGTAGCTGGACTGAATGCAAGCCATTGCAGCCCTGAAAAGCATTGTACTCCACAAACTCGAGCGTAGTGGGTAAGACGACCGATTCCAATGCGGTGCATCGGGCAAAAGCCTCGGCGGCAATAGTGGTTACCTGATACCGATGACGACGGTAACGAACCTCGTTCGGGATAACGATGGCGCCCTTGTAGGCGGAAGCATAACTACTGGCTGGGGCACAGACAGCCACATTCCGCTTGTCGAGCACCTTATAAAAGATAGGATGTCCATGGTTTGCCACCACGAACTGTTGAGCCCACAACACTACGGGACTGCAAAGGAGGAGTAAAAAGAGGAGACGTTTCATGGGCATCTGTTTTAGGTAGGTTCTACATAATATAACTCGCCATTTTAAAGTATAACGCAAAAAGATAAAAAATGTTGCATTCCACCCTATCACCATCGTACCACATAAAGAGGAGACGCCACCTTCCCGAAGAAAGACGGCGTCTTAATGTATTGATATTACTAATAGTTCATACAATAACAGCAAGGTGAATCTTATTTTACATTTACACCCATGGTTACACGCCAGCCGTTCTCTGTCTTCTTTAGGTCGACATCGTCGGTATCGGTTTCACCGTTGCCATAGACCGTCTCGATATTCACCTCGGCAGACTCGCCATCCTCTGCGATCTCTTCGCCAAGAATCTTATAGGAGGTTAAACCACCGCGAGCCTCGTAGGCGAACTGAATGAGACCTGCTAATTCGGTCACTTCGTTCTCCTCAACTTCTTCAATTCCATCTACATATGCCACAGCACCAACAAAATCTTTATCTACCATCTTGTCCAACATCTTCTTAGCAACATCGGTAGGGGAATCGCGCTTACTAACTTTAGCTGTACCATTGTCGTTACCGCCACAAGCGATAAGGGCAAACGAACCAATGAACAATGCCACGAGGGCGAAAAATAGGTTTTTCTTCATAGTTTTTTCAGTTTTTAGATTTGTAATAAATTTAACTAACATGGTTTTAACCAGAATAATACATCACAATTATACTAATCAAAACTAAGTACAAGTTACATACATTTTTCGAGATAAACAAATTATTTTTATCAATAGTAGAACTTCAAATACTGTTCCGATACTAAAAGAAACAGAACTGCGTTATGAAAGGTATGAAGAAAATAGTTACCATCATAGTCCTTGTTTTATTGAGCAGCCTTTCGCTGCTAGCACAGAACTATACTTCGTCGAACAACAAAGCCATCAAACTCTTTGAGAAGGGGGAACGGGCCCTCTATCAAGGCAATAGTATCGATGCGATCGACCTCTTTGAACAGGCGGTAGCAGTCGATCCTCAGTTTGCCGAAGCGAACCTAATGCTGGCCGAATGGTGGTACGATCAGAAACGAGTCGACCTATCGAAAAAATACTATAGTGCCGTAGTGGAATACCACCCCACTTTCTTTACCCAAGCCTGGCTACAGTTAGGTTCTCTAGCCCTTGATGAAGGCAGTTACGACCAAGCCATCAACTATTACAATCAGTTTTTAAAACTCGATACGAAGCATCCCGATAGGCACGAGGAAGCGCAGAGAGGGCTGCAAAGTGCTCAGTTCCGCAAAGAGGCGATGCAGCACCCTGTACCCTTCGATCCACACAATATGGGTCCCAACATCAACAGTGAAAACGATGAATATCTGCCTGCCCTTACTGTTGACGGCCAAACCTTGATCTTTACCCGTCGTAGTCCTCGCCGTACCACTACTGCTAACGGGCTAGCGGAAGAGGAAGATTTCTATATTAGCCACTACACCGAGGGGCAATGGAGCCAAGCCGAACGAATGGAAGAGCCTGTAAACAGCAATGACAACGAGGGAGCCCAATGCCTGTCGCAAGACGGCCGACTGATGTTCTTCACAGCTTGTGGTCGTCCCGACGGGGCTGGTCGTTGCGACCTCTATATGTGCAGCCGTAAAGGCGAAAAATGGAGCAAGCCTCGCAACATGGGGCCCCCTGTGAATAGTGCCGCATGGGAATCACAACCCTCTTTTAGCATTGATGGACACACCCTCTTCTTCGTTAGCAACCGCAAGGGAGGTTATGGAGGCATGGATATATGGCGCACCGTCTTTGTAGAGGGCAAAGGATGGAGTGTTCCTGAAAACCTCGGACCCACCATCAACACCCCAGGCGACGAGATGAGTCCCTTTATCCATTTTGATGGTCGCACCCTCTATTTCAGCAGCAACGGACATATAGGTATGGGGGGGATGGATCTGTATCGTAGCACCTTGAACGATGATGGTAGTTGGAGTAGACCCCTCAATCTGGGCTATCCTATCAACACCCCAGGCGATGAATCGAACCTGATAGTGGCACGCGATGGACGGAGTGCGCTTTTCTCGAGCGATCGCAGCGGTGGCTATGGGAAGCAAGACCTCTACACCTTCACTCTCCCCGAACCGGTACGAGCCTCGAGTGTAGATTACGTACGCGGTACTATTACCGACGCTGAGAGCCACAGTCCACTCTATGCAGGCATTACTGTTATCGACCTCCTTACGGGACAGCAGGTGGCCTCTACCAATAGCGATGCCACCGATGGCACCTACCTTGTAAGTCTTCCGGAGGGAGGCAGTTACGCCTTCCACGTTGCTTCCAAAGGTTATCTCTTCTATTCCGACAACTACGATTTGAAGCACCAACAATCCACTACCGGTTATTTTGAGAACAATATAGCGCTTTCCCCTATTGCCGTTGGACAGCGGGTGGCCTTGCGCAATGTTTTCTTTGCTACAGGCCAATATACGTTGCTTGACGAGTCGAAATCGGAACTAGATGCCGTAGTGACCCTACTCAATAACAACCCCACTCTGAAGGTTGAACTAGGGGGCCACACCGACAATGTAGGCAAAGAAACGGACAACCAGCAGCTATCCGAGCAACGAGCTCGTGCTGTTCGCGACTATCTTATAGTGCAAGGGATTGATGCTTCGCGCCTCACCTACCGAGGATATGGCGAAAGTCAACCGGTAGCCAGCAACGATACCGAAGAGGGTCGCTCACTCAACCGACGTACAGAATTCAAGATCATTGATAAATAACCCTTAAGGTAACCTCTAAAAATTCCACGTATGAAAAGGAATAATAATAACCATACTTTCAGTGCTTTTGGATTGATTTATGCATCTTGCTCAGTTTCACTCAGTCATATAGCCCGCTATACTCCTTCGTTCAACGGAGCAATCTGCTATAAATCTTCTCCAAAATCACATTGAAGCAATTTTTAGAGGTTACCTTATAAAAACATAACATACAAGATATGAAAAAAAAGATTGTAGTCCTGACAGGTGCAGGCATCAGTGCCGAAAGTGGCATTAGCACCTTCCGTGATAGCGACGGACTGTGGGAACAATATCGGGTAGAAGATGTAGCCACTCCCGAAGGCTATCAGCGCGACCCCGAGATGGTGCTTAATTTCTACAATAATATGCGCCGTAGTCTCTTCACCAAGGAGCCCAACGAGGGCCACCGCCAGTTGGTACGACTCGAAGAGTATTTCGATGTAACGATAGTTACCCAGAACATTGACAACCTACACGAGCGGGCAGGTTCACATAAGGTGATCCACCTTCATGGAGAGCTTACCAAAGGAAGGAGCGAACGTAACCCCGACCTGATTGTGGAGATAGGCGATGCTGATATCCATGTAGGCGACAAAGCGCCCGATGGAGCACAACTGCGACCCCATATCGTTTGGTTTGGCGAAGCTGTACCCAATATTGAGATTGCCGCAGCCCTCTGCGAACAGGCCGACTATTTTGTGGTGGTTGGTACTAGCATGAATGTATATCCCGCAGCAGGACTGATTCACTATGTGCCCCGCACTGCGCCTTGTTATCTTGTGGACCCCAAGGCTGTGCCCATTTCTCGTCCCATCACCATTGTTCAAGAAAAGGCGGGCACTGGCGTAAAGAAGGTGGTGGATATGATTCTTCGCGACTTGATGAAATAACGCAGAGGAAACACGATTTGTGCTACAACTCCATTCGTGATAACGAACAGTAAGGCCCAAAGCATCGGTCTTAACGGAAATCCACATACAAAAAAAGGGAACCCTGATGGGGGTTCCCTCTCTTTTAGCAAATAAAATGCTTATTTCTTTTCAGGAGCTACAACCTTGTAGAACAAGCCAGCAACGCAGGCACCTACAAGAGGAGCCACAATGAAGAGCCACAACTGGCTGCATGCGCTCCAGGTATCACAGTTGCTGAAAATAGCTTGGCTAATACTACGAGCGGGATTCACACTCGTATTAGTCAAAGGAATGCTGATTAGGTGGATAAGCGTCAGGGTGAGACCAATAGCCAAACCAGCAGCTTTGGGATTGCTACGCTCGTCGGTAGCACCGAGGATGACCATCAAGAAGACGAAGGTTAGCACTGCCTCAACGGCAAAAGCACCACCTGCCGACAGGTTCATATAGCCGTCGCCAGCAGCAGTCTGGAAGGCTTCACCATATCCGTTGGCAGCAAACACGCCTGTGGCACCCATACCAGCGGCATTCCATACGCCATAGAGTACAGCACCAGCGATGATGGCACCCACAATTTGGCTGATCCAATAGAGTAGCATCTCTGTGAAGTTCATACGCCCATTGATAAAGACACCAAAACTAACAGCGGGATTCAAGTGAGCCCCACTAACGTGGCCGATGCCATACGCCATAGCAATAACAGTGAGACCGAAGGCAACAGCCACACCGAGAAATCCTACATGCCCGAACAGCGCTGTACCACAACCGCCCAGCACAAGTACGAAAGTGCCAAAGCACTCAGCAAACATTTTGTTCGTAATCTTCATAATAAATCGTTTTTTGGGGTTAGTATTATGATATATTAACGAAATATTAACATAAATATTGTGTAAATAAAGGAAGTTTTTTTGAGCAAACGAAAAGAGGATCTTTTTTACGTTAAAGATCCTCTTGCATTTTTTTAATTGAGGTAAAGTTTAATTTTAACATCCGGTGTCTTCACCTGCTGAATGCATCGGGCATAACTGCGGATGTTTTGGACAACCCGTTTCGACGGTTGGATGCTTACTGATTTCGTTGATGTATTTGCTTCCTGATACCCCAGGATGGGTTTGAAATCATAGTGCTGCATCATAAGCAATCCTTTAATATGAAACAATGGGTTCTCTCGAAACGCAACGCCGCTGTTGGCGAGCAGTTTCGCGTATATAAACTACTGTTTGTTTTTTTTATTGTGCCAAAACGATTTTTTAACACTTAAGGTAACCTCTAAAAATTCCACGTATGAAAAGGAATAATAATAACCATAC
>JAUNHX010000023.1 GCA_030523765.1 Bacteroidales bacterium
ATAATAATATAATATATATAATAAATATAATTTAATAAAAAGACTAGAGAATGATGCAAGCAAGTGGGGAATGGTTCAATAAGAACTGTGACGTTGTGACGCTGTGACGCTTTGCACTAGTCGCAATTGACAGAAATGCTCTCTCTACAAGGCTGAAACTTCTGAAATAGAAATGGTTCACTAGTATTGCTCTCCCTTTTGCATCAATACTACTAGGGGTGATTTGGATGATCATAATGCTCGAGTGAGGTGTGTGGGTTCTCTCGATATGCCTCCGCTCTGTCATCGCTCTTCTGTCGCTTTTCTATCGCTCTAGCCTCGCATCACCCTTACTCTAGCCATACATCACCCTTACTCTAGCCATACTCATGAGTAAGGGTGAAGTAAGGGTAATACGAGAGTGAAGTGAGGGAAAAACTACCTATCATGCTTGATAGATTGAAGGTAAATGCCTATGGTGCAAGTCAAAGGTAACACTGATGTAAATCAGAGGATTGCCTCCCTTAGAGATAGTTCTCCTCACACAAGAAATCGCCCAACCCGACAATATTAAAAAAGAACCATTCATGAGTTGGGCTAGATTAAGAATGATGAGTATCTAGAGGCTTTGTAATTGAGAGAAAAACGGTTGTCAACCTTTTCAGGTACACTGTCAACGATGTTAAGGTAACCTCTAAAAATTCCACGTATGAAAAGGAATAATAATAACCATACTTTCAGTGCTTTTGGATTGATTTATGCATCTTGCTCAGTTTCACTCAGTCATATAGCCCGCTATACTCCTTCGTTCAACGGAGCAATCTGCTATAAATCTTCTCCAAAATCACATTGAAGCAATTTTTAGAGGTTACCTTAAGAATGTGTCAACTTGTACAGGAAAACAAGTGACAACCATATCAGGAAATGAGCAAAAAACTATTAACCATTTCAGGAAAAAGACAACAAACCGTCACAGCGTCACAACGTCACAGTTGATATTTTAAGCTACCCCTTCTTTCTGTAATTGATTACGCACCTTATTGGGGAAAAAGAACGCCTTCGGCATAAAGAGGTTGTGAAACCAAACTTCATTACCGAAGGCATAAATTATTAGCAGCTTGGCTAATAGGGTGGGGATTTTTCTGATCCTATTTCTCTAGTTCTGCAACCCACTCCTTGATCCGCTGCTCGTCGTCAAGACGGCATACTAGGAATGAGTTGTCGCGATAAGCAACAAGACAGTGATCCAATCCTTGCACAATAGCCTCTACTCCAGGTTCAATGTTCACTACGCTGTTCTTCAAATCGGCTGTGACTACTTTTCCTCGTAGGGCGTTGCCATAATTGTCGTGGGCAGCGTGGGTATAAAGGCTTCCCCAGGTGCCAATGTCGCTCCAACCGAAGTCGGCAGGAATGGTATAACGACAATCGGAACGTTCCATTACACCGTAGTCGATCGAGATATTCTCGCACTGGGCAAATTTCTCGTTGATGAAGGCTTGCTCTTTGTCGGTACCGAAAAGGTGGGCACCGCTCTCAAATAGCTGTTCCATATCGGGAAGGCTATTGTGGAAAGCGTTGGTAATACCTTCTAGCGACCAAATGAAGATGCCGGAATTCCAATAGAAATTGCCTGCGGCAACAAATTGTTTGGCGCGTTCTAGATCGGGTTTCTCTTTGAAGGAGGCCATTTCGACTACCTCGTGCTCGTGTTTGGGTTGTTTGGCGGGATCCACTTCGATGTATCCGTAGCCGGTTTCGGGACGCGAAGGACGGATACCGATGGTCATCAGCGCGTTTGCATGTTCGGGTTGCTCAACAAAATCGAAGCCAGTCGAAATTACCTTCTGGAATTCCACCTCGTTGGTTACCAGATGATCGGCAGGAGTAACGACAACCGATGCTTTATTGCAGCGACTCTTGATACGCCAAGTGGCATAAGCAATACAGGGAGCCGTATTGCGACGCATGGGTTCGCACAACACTTGGTTGGGCTTCAGTTCGGGTATATGTTCCAAAACCAAATCGCGATAGGCTGCATTGGTAACCACTAGGAAGTTTTCGGCAGGCACCACTGGGTTGAAGCGTTCGAATGTGCTGCGGATAAAACTTTTGCCTGTTCCTAGTACATCGAGGAATTGCTTGGGATAGTTATTTTTGCTGAGAGGCCAGAAGCGGCTTCCGATGCCACCAGCCATAATGATACAGTATTTTTCGTTCATGGTTCGTATGTTTGTTTATAGATGGGTTGAAAATTGGGACGCTACGTTTCCTTTGTAAACGCGACTGCAAAAGTACAAATAATTTTGCATGTTATAAAATAATATTGCCTTTTTTACGTAATTATTGTCACATTGGTTTGAAATAAAAGAGACTATATATGAGTAAAGAAATCGTATGCAGTGGCATCCGTCCCACTGGTAACCTCCATCTGGGCAACTTTTTTGGTGCTCTTCGCAACTTTATCCGCATGCAGGAAGAGTATGATTGTTTCTTCTTTATTGCCGATTATCATTCCCTCACCACTCATCCTACTCCCAACGATCTTTCGGGCAATGCTCGGCAGATTCTTGTTCAGTATTTGGCTTGCGGTTTGGATCCTGATAAAGCTACGATATATCTGCAGAGCGACCTTCCTGAAACGGCCGAACTTTACCTTTTCCTCAATATGAACGCCTATCTGGGCGAGTTGGAACGTGTTACTTCGTTCAAAGATAAAGTACGCCAACAGCCCAACAACGTCAATGCTGGTTTGCTAACCTATCCTACCTTGATGGCTGCCGATATCATTATTCATAAAGCAACTAAGGTGCCTGTAGGAAAAGATCAGGAGCAGCATTTGGAGATGACTCGCACGTTTGCTCAGCGCTTCAACAATATGTACAAGCATGAGGTGTTCCCTCTGCCTCAGGCTTTCAACTATGGCGATAATCTGATTAAGATTCCGGGCCTTGATGGTAGCGGCAAGATGGGTAAGAGCGAAGGAGAAGGCAATGCCCTCTTCCTAACCGATGAGGATAGCGTGATTAAGAAAAAAATCATGAAGGCTAAATCGGATAGCGGCCCCACCCAGATGAATCAACCCAAACCTGTCGAGATAGAGAATCTGTTTACCTTATTAAAGGTGGTGTCGACCCCCGATACGGTTGAATATTTCGACGATCTTTATAATCGTTGCCAGATTCGTTATGGCGATCTGAAGAAACAGTTGGTAGAGGATATGCAACGCTTCATTGATCCTATACGTGCCCGTATTAACGAGATAGGGAGCGATCAAGAGCGCCTACGCAAGATTATGGATCAGGGCAAAGAGAAAGCTCGTGAGAGTGCTCGCCGTACGCTCAGTGAGGTTCGCAGCGTTATTGGGTATCGCGATTAATAGAGCGACAATCTCATATTGATACAACTGAGAGATTTATAATTAGTCTCAAATCTTTGGTTAGATAATCGGTTGTTTTAATTGTAAAGTTTATAAAAGCAAAATAGCCTTCCTTCACAGGGAGGCTATTTCATCTTAATTAACGTCGTACAATTATGAAAAAAATTACAATCTTAATCTACTTTAATTAACTCTCGGCTTTTTTGAAAACCACTTATTAGTACGTTTAACTCTCAAAAACTTGCACCAAAGGATAAAAAAATATCGAAAAAATCATATATCGTTGATTTATATGATTTTATAATCGAAAAAACAACTAAAAAATAGTATTACTACTTAATTATTACCTCTACGTACTCTGTGTTGAGTCGTACTTGCAACCATTTTTGCAATTGCTCTTGTTGCGATGCGTTGATAGGCTGCTCGCTTTCTACAAGGAGAAGGGTGGTAAAGGTAGAATCGGAGTCGCTAGTGCTGACGCGCTGGCCTCGGGCTAACGTTACATGTTTCACATTCGGATATTGCGATTCTATCTCGCGTGCCAATTGCTTGTAGGGAAGCTCGTAGTTCGATAATCGGGTTTGTAGTTCGGCAATCTGTTGGTCGCGACTGCTGATTTTGGCTTCGGAACTCTGCAATACCTCTTTGAATATTTCGTTGTCGTTGGCGCTATTGGTGGTGGCTTCGGTGCTGATAGCCAACTGATCTTCGTGAATGCCGTAATTGAGCGCTTCTGCCAAGAGAAGATCTTGTTCGGTAGGTCCCATCTCTTCGCCAGCCATAAAGAGTTGCAAAACGGATTGGCGACCATTGTGTTGCACCTTATAGTCGTAGATATAGCTGCTGCCAATACTCCGATTGTCGGAAACAAAATGGGAGGCATTGCGACTAAAGTTGTTCTGACGTACCAGTCGGCCTGCCGAGAAAAGACTAGGGATAATAACGATCAGTAGTACCACAGCTACCGATCTACGTACCTTACGTTGACGCATAGGATCGGAGTAGCTTTTGAGGGGGAAACGGAGATACTTTACCCCCAGAAAGGTGGCTAGCGCTATGAAGATGCTGTTGATACAGAAAAGATAGAAGGCACCAAACACATAATGCATATTCCATTGCGAGAATCCGTAGCCGATTGTACAAAGGGGCGGCATAAGGGCTGTGGCTATAGCTACACCCGATATTACGGTTCCCTTTTCGCGCCGCGCTGTTTCTAGTATGCCAGCGGCACCACCCACAAAAGCAATCAGCACGTCGTAGATGGTAGGATTGGTGCGGGCCAATAGTTCGGTGGGATTATCTAGTCGCAGCGGACTTATAAGGAAATAGAGTGTTGATGCCAAGATGCTTATACCTACCATTACTGCTAGATTGCGCAACGAATCTTTGATGAGTTGCGTATCGATAACGCCTGCTCCTAATCCCAAACCAATAATAGGTCCCATGAGTGGCGATACCAACATAGCACCGATAATAACGGGGATAGAGTTGACGTTGAGTCCTAGCGATGCTATCCAAATGGCGCAGATAAGAATAAGCACATTGGGACCTCGGAAATAGATGTTTTTCCGAATATTGGCATCGGCAGCATCGATATCCATATATTCTTTGATATTGAGCAGCTGGTGCAGATATACCTTTAGTTGTCTACGACGCTTGGGCGTCTGGCTGTTATGGGTGTTCTGGCTTTCCATAGGATTAAATAATAATGTAATATGTATACGATAATGAGTGGGATAGATATCCGATTAGTATATGTAGAGAGTACCTCCATTATAGGAGGTCTCATACCTATAGAGCGGACACTGAGTGACCGAACCCGTCATTGGATTACCGTAGTCGTTGACGCTGAAAAGCGAATGGCAGGTAGGACATTCTAGCACCATCGATCCATAGGTGTCCGATACTTCAACACGCGAATTGTTGTCGCACGGACAAGTGCGCTCGAAGGCTATAAAATCGGTGAGCGAGAGTCGGATAACTACTACCCCGCGGTGTCCACCGGTAAAATACTCGTAGCCTCCCACGTGGTTCAATCCCGAGTAGGCGGCACTGTTGGGCTCGCACTGAAAGGTAGCATCGCCTATGCTTATCTTACAATCGCGATTGTTCTCGCAAGCTCCTAGCAGCACTATGGCTAAAAGAAATACTATCTTTTTCATTGTTTGGGCGGGAAATCGGCATAGATTACCTTCATGGTAACATCGGCAACAATTTTAAGGCTTTGGGGATTGACAGCATCGAGGTTGTCGCCCAAAGTATGCCAGTGTTTAAAGAAGCTGCGATCTACACTATTTTGTACAATATCAACCATAGGAATGCCTATGATTTGGTTCACATAGAGGTGGTCATCGAGGATGGGTGGGGTGTTAGCATCTACGAATACGTTGCTGTGACCTATGGCTGCTGCCGCTTTCCACAATTTGTTGGTAACGCCAGGAGCATAGTTGCGCGACACCTCCTCTTTGGTGAATCGAGGTTGCTCGGTTCCAATCATGTCGAAGAGTATACCATAGTTGGCTCTATAATAGGGTCGATGAGGGTGTTGTGCCCAGTATTGCGAACCCTTGCACCAGGTGTTATCTTCGTAGTTTTCGCTCCAATAGGGTGCTCCCTGATCTTCAAGGTCGAAAAAGATGAAGTCGATACCTACATCGGGGCGCTGACTGCTCATTATACGGGCCATCTCCATCAGTGTGGCCACACCCGAGGCTCCATCGTTAGCTCCAAGAATAGGGTTGTGATGTTGCGAACTATCGGGATCTTGATCGGCCCACATACGTGAATCCCAGTGGGCAGCCAATAATACGCGATGCTCCTTCTGAGGATCGAACGAGGCAATGATATTCTGTCCTCGAGCCGTTTGTCCGTTCCATAAGGTGGCGCTGAAGGACTGCATGATCACTGTATCGCACCAACGACCCATTTTTCGAGCAAGGAAATGGGCACACTCGTCGTGTCCCTTCCTGCCAGGAATGCGAGGACCGAACGATAGTTGGTCGTCGGTATATTTATAGGCCGAATCGGCACAGAAGTTGGGAATGACCACAGCCGTATAATCGGTCTCTGTTGTGCTAGTAGGTTGTTGGTTTTTATTGTTGCAAGCTGCTAGCAAAAAGAGGATGCAACATAGAAGGAGGGAACTACGCTTCATTGAGATATCGTTTTTTTGTTTTTCAGCATCATTATGGGTTGGTGGATGTATAATAATGGAGCAAAGAAAGGTAGGCTACCCGTCGTTGCTCCATATTAGTATAGTAAGCGCTTTGCTTCATAACGACGATGAGAGTGTCGCTAGAAGGCTTTCTTTATTTGATACGCTCCGAGTATTCGTTGGTACGGGTATCAACTTTGATACGTTCGCCCGTTTCGATGAAAAGGGGCACACGGATCTGAACACCAGGTTCAACGGTAGCATCTTTCATAGCGTTGGTAGCGGTGTTGCCTTTGAAACCAGGTTCGGTGTAGGTAACAACAGTTTCGATGAAAGGAGGCAGTTCGCAGATAAGGGGAGTCTCGGTGTCGGCCTGTACGGTGATTTCAACATACTGGTCGGGGCGGAGATACTGAGGAGCGTTGATAATCGATTCTTCAACACCAATTTGTTCGTAGGTCTCGGTGTGCATGAACATATGCAGATCGCCCTCTTTATAAAGATAAGTATAGGGACGACGCTCAACGCGAACAACGTCGATCTTGGCGCCCGAAGGGAAGGTGTTTTCAAGGATACGGCCAGTTTTTACGCTGCGCATCTTAGTACGTACGAAAGCGGCACCTTTGCCAGGTTTTACGTGAAGAAATTCTACAATCGTGTAGATGTCGTGATTGAATTCAATGCAAAGACCATTCTTAATATCGGTGGTTGTTGCCATAAGGATAAATTTTACTATTTTATATTATTATTTTTACTTTTTTTCACTCTCTTTGAGGGCAGCCGTAAGGCGTCGCAAATCGCGTTTTAGGGTCTCATTCTCCTCTTCGTACGATTTGTATCGAGCGCGGTACATGAGGGCTCGTAGATATACAGCTACAACCAAGATAAGTAACGTAATCTGAACATTTTTCGATGTTAGGAAAAATACAACAGTAGCCCCTAACAACATAATGTAGGATGCCCATTCATATATCTTGGCAGCGGTATCTTTTTTCATTCCCTTTTAGTTACTTTTTGAGAGTGCAAAAATACATAAAAAAATACAACTACATAAAAAAATCGTTCATTTATTTGTTCTATCGAAAAAAAAGTTGTTACTTTGTAGTTTCGAAGTGACCTACTTTTGGTTGCTTTTTTGCAACCAAAAGTGTTATGTATGAATAAAATAGAAATGGTATGAAGGATACTAAAAAAATTGTAAAGATGTTTTCTGTCGGTCTGTTGGTGGCTGGATTGATGGGTATATGCTGCACTACTACATCCTGCAAGTCGTCCGACAATATGTATGCCAACAAGACAAAATCATCGAAGGTGGTTAACAAAAACTACAAAGTATATGGCAACAACAAGAAGAATGGGTCGACCTATCGTACCTACTAGTCTTCTTCTTTGCCTATCCATCCTGTTTGCCAACGAACAAAAAGCACTTGTCGTTTCAACCCGTAAAATGATGGGACCCATTGTTCGTTGTCTTTTCTTTTTGTTTTTTTTATTATTAGTGGCTCCTTCCCTTGGGGCGCAAAATCTTCATTTGCGAGTGGAAACGCCCAAGGAACTTTCTACCCCGCCGATGCTTTATCTCTATGATCAGGGTGAGGAACCTCGAATTATGGAGCCAACATCGAAGAACGATTCGGTGTTCCGCTATGCTACCACCATCACCCATCCCGTTTTTGCTTATCTGAAGCACAGCACGCTACCAGGCCAACTACCCCTCTTTCTTGAGCCTGGAGTGGTTCGAGTAACGCTTAATCTATCTGATTTGCAGCGTTCTGCCGTTCATGGTTCTCAAACTACTACACAATTCCGTTATGCTTTAGAGATATGCCGCCAAAGTGAAGATCCCTCCACGTTATATCCCTGTTTGGAGAATCAAGTCAACACCAATCCCACTTCTATTTGGGCTCCTTATATCCTTTATAACCACTTAATGATGCTCCCTTGCAGTCGTCAGCAGCAGCTCCTTGACCGTTTTAGTGGCGAAGCACTTTCAGTACCGCAGTATAAAATGATACAGCATCGAATTGACCAATTACGCAAGGTGGACAACGGTAACAAGATGCCTGATTTCCGATACCACGATACCTTGAATACTGAACTCTCCTTCCATCTTTTGTTGCAACCCAACGTTTATCATGTGTTTTGCTTTGGCGCTACATGGTGTGAACATTGCCCCACAGTAGTAGCCGAAATCGATCACGCTGCGAGCCGTTACCAAAACAGCGAAAACACCGTATTGGTACATTCAATCGATACCGACCGCGAGGAAGAGGGATGGGATAGTCCTATGATGCAGCAGTTGGCTATCTCTTATTTGCCACAAATCATGATTGTTAGTCCCGATGGTATCATTGTTCGTCGCGATCTGCGTAGTTGGGAGGTGGGCAATGTGCTCGATAGCCTCTTTCTTGCGCAACAGCACCCTTAAAACCCCGCTTTGTTGAAACATTAAAACCTACAATAACATGGACACCAACCTTTATCCTTTGAAATTTATGCCTCTCTTCAAAAACAAAATATGGGGAGGCAACCGTATAAAAGAACTGGGATTCGATTACGATCCGCTGCCTAACTGTGGCGAGATGTGGGTCCTTTCGGCTGTTCCGGGCAACGAGTCGGTGGTTAGCAACGGATTCTTGGCCGAAAATACACTCGATGAGGTACTCGAAATATATATGGGCGAGCTAGTAGGCGAACGGAACTATGAGCGTTTTGGAAACCAATTTCCGCTGCTTATTAAGATTATTGATGCTAACGACAAACTCTCTATTCAGGTTCACCCCGATGATAAATTAGCACAGGAGCGGGGTATGGATAACGGAAAAACGGAGATGTGGTATATTATCGATGCTGAGAAGGGATCCGAGATTGTGGATGGTTTTGATATGGAACTTACGACCGAAGATTATAAGAAAGTGGTCGAATTAGGTCGTCTTGAAAAAGTTCTTCATGTTGAGCATCCCGAGCCAGGCGATGTCTTCTTTATCCCTGCGGGTCGTGTTCATGCTTTGGGTAGCGGGCTCCTGCTTGCTGAGATCCAACAGAGTAGCGATTGCACCTACCGCATCTACGACTACAACCGTCCTGGCGATGATGGTAAACTGCGTCAATTACATACTGCTGAAGCGCTAGCTGCTATCGATTTCAGTCAGCTTAAGGATGGGAAGACACACTATCGGCAGCAGGTTAATGCTACCAACAATTTGGTTGAGTGCCCCTATTTTACCACCAACCTCATCCCGCTCAATAAGCCTATGCGCAAAGATTTCTCGCAGTTAGATTCCTTTGTGATCTATCTTTGTACTCAGGGTATCTGTGCTGTTAAGACAATGGATCAGATTACTCCTCTTCATGCGGGTGAATGTGTACTTGTTCCTGCTACCGCTCAAATAGTGGAGCTCTTCAGTCAGGGTACCGCTCAGCTACTGGAGGTATATATTGATCCTGAACAATACAAGGGTGAATATACTCACGCCAACGACAACGATTGGGTGGCCCATTTTATTGGTGATCCCGATAAGGTTGAGTAGTTTTTCTGCATAGCAGTGCAGTTCTGCGCTGCCTCTTCTTGGACATATCGTATACGTATAAAGATAAACGACACCCCTTTTGGGGGGTGTCGTTAAGAGTATGTATTGAGAGTGACGTATTTTTGCTTTGCTAGTCGACGTAGATCAATTTGTATACCTTGCTACCCAAACCGATGTTTTCAGCATAATCAATAATATGTGTACCGTGTTGTTTCTTGATCCGATCGAACATGGGTTGTGGGTCGTTTTGCTCGTCGGAGGTTATGTTGAATAGCAGATCCAAACAAGCCTTATCGAGAGCCACAGGGTCGGTCGATGCCAATATTCCTATATCTTGAATCTTCGGAGCTTCAGGACTATCATCGCAATCGCAGTCGATCGACATATTATTCATAATATTAATATAAACAATCTTCTCGCCAAAATAATTATGTACAGCTTGTGCAGCAGCAGCCATACTCTCCAAGAAACCATCTTGATCCTCTATGTGGTTCCAGCAACTGTCTACATGCTGTGTATATCCAGCCGAATGGATGTAGGCTTTGCCTTGCGAGGAGGCTACACCGATGCTCTGGTTTTTCAGTACGCCTCCAAAACCACCCATAGCGTGCCCTTTGAAATGAGCTAACGATATCATATAGTTGTAGTTCTTAAGGTGCGACCCTACAATATCAAAAGCTATATGCTTGGTGTCTTGAACGGGAATATGGATGGTATCCTCTTCGTCCATGATATCTACTGGGGCAATTTTATCAAAACCATGAGCCCGAATGGTTTTCCAGTGAGCTTCGTTTGTAGCACGACTTCCGCCATAGGCAGTGTTGCATTCCACAATAGTGCCGTTTACGTGACGTACTAAATCGCCTATCAGTTCAGGCTTAAGATAGTTGTTACCTCCCATCTCGCCTGTGCTTATCTTTACAGCTACCCTATCGTTCGATGCAGGGAGCACTCCCATCGCATCGTAAATCTTTACAAGACTTTCAGCATTGATGTTGCGGGTCATATATACTATAACAGTATCCACTTGTTTGGCTTCGGCCACCTCCTGTGAATCTGATTTCGAATGGCATCCTATGAGCATTAGCGTTGTTGCTAAAACCCACAAAAGGTGATATTTCATCATTAATTTAATTTATATTATTATACTCAAATACCTCCTTTAGTACATTTTATTCCACTTTTATTGCAAATTAAGATGAATATCGAGGATTTCTCGACATTCATTAATGCTGTTTTTCTAGGAATTGAGTAAGACTTAGGTACCTTTTGTGTTAGAATTGGAAGTAGATGAAAGGCTGTAGATCGGCTGTTATGAATTGGTATACAATAAACACTGCTACTACGACAGCGATAGCCATCAACCATAGTGGCATACAGGCAAACCAAAGACGATAGCGGCGTTTGAAATGTTCTGGTAACCAGTGGATTATCATTCCAATTACAAAGAGGATAAAAACACTACTGTAGTTGCTCAGTATGGCTGGTATTTGCGAAAAATCCCACGCTAGGCCCATCTGATTGACCATCGCTTTGGCTGTGGTCCAAGCTACGTGGTTGGCTTCGGCAGGGTCAAGATTGGAACCCGAACGGAAGAAGAGTCGGGTGAAGGTGATGAAGGTAAAAGTCATAGCAATATTCCAAACCATTACGATAGGATTTGATTGCCCTGTGTCGCTTTTGCGACTTATTTTACCTAATGGTGTCAGTTTGATTATCTCTATAATCACTGTTCCTATGAAGAAGATTCCTGCCCAAACCACGAAGACGTTTAGTGCGGGGATGTTGGGCCAAATTAGTTTAGAAGCCACCAATAATCCCGTTACTATCGTTACTGTAATCATACGGCTCCAAAAACCGAACCGTTTCCAATATTTGTAGGTAAAGATTCCCATACCATTGAGTCCACCCCAGGTAATGAAGTTGAAACTTGCTCCGTGCCACAATCCGCCCACAAGCATAGTGTCAAGATTGTTGATGTTGGTATTGAAGTCTTTGCGATGTTTTGGAAATAAGATATAGTCGGCTAGCAGCAAGGTGATAACAAAACTTACGGCTAGGGTAACCCATCGTGTTTGAGCTAGAAGGGCAATAATAACGAGAGTGCCTCCAAGAATAAGATAAGAGGTAATGGTAGCGTTGCGATTGCCTCCAATGGGGATATAGAGATAATCTTTCAGCCAGTTGGAGAGCGACATATGCCACCGCTTCCAGAATCCAGCAGGATTGGTTGCTTTATAGGGGGAATTAAAGTTTTTGGGAAGATAAAAGCCCATCAGCATAGCTACTCCGATGGCTATATCGGTGTAGCCCGAAAAATCGGCATATACTTGAAGCGAATAGATGAAAAGAGCGCTAAGGTTTTCGAAAGGGGTATAGAGTGCTGGATTGTCGAATACGCGATCAACAAAATTGACAGCTAGATAGTCGCTTAAAATGATCTTCTTCATCAATCCGTTCAGAATCCAAAATACTCCAATACCGAATTGTCGGCGCCCAAGGAAATAGGGCTTGTATAGTTGAGGTATAAACTGATCGGCACGCACAATAGGTCCTGCCACCAATTGCGGGAAGAATGTGGTATAGAAACCAAAATCGAGAATATTGGAAGCGTGGCGTACCTTTTCACGATGTACATCAACAATATAACTGATGTTCTGGAAGGTGAAGAACGAAATGCCTACGGGCAACAAGATACGGCTGGCATCGAAATGATCGCTAGCCGTTAGTTGATTGGCCCAAAGGGCTAAGTGGTTAACTACATGATGGTTGGTGTGGAATATAGTGTTGAAGATATCGGTAAAGAAGTAGGCGTATTTAAAGTAGCACAACACCGCTAGGTTGATGATGATACCTATAATCATCCAGGTTTTGCGTTTTCGGTTGAGTCGTCGGTTAAGGGCTACAGCGGCTGGATTGGCGGCCTCATCACCATCGGCGAGTACTACCCGCTTGTCGGCCAATCTATCCATCAGTATACCCAGTAGATATCCCGTAAGGGTAGAGAAAACTAGCAGCAGAACGAAGGTGCCTGATGTTTTGTAATAGAAAAAGGTACTTACAAAGAAGAGGTAGGTGTTGCGCCATACTTGTTTGCCCTGCTTGTCGTTGCGCCGTTTGGCTAAAAGCGTTACGATGATACAGAAGAACACGTATACTAATAGGAAGAAAGCCCAGAAGTTGAACTGGGTGAACAGTAGTGGGTGTTCCTGATCAAACGATAACAGATCAGAGAGGTAAGTTAGTAGAGCGTTGCTAGTTGTCATTGGTTTTATCTGTTTGCATTAGGATGGTAGGACGCAGAATTTACCTTTAACTGTTTGGGGTTGGAGGATTTAGGGATAAAGGGATTCATAGGATTGAAAGGATGGGAGTCATCGTAGCGTTGTAGCGTTTCAAAGAGAGCGTTGGTAAAAAGGTTACCAATCAGTTGATAGCCCATATTGGTAAAATGAACCCGATCGTTTTGTGCTAGTTTTGCTATTCTCCATTGATTCATAGATCGGAGGCCTCCCATCACTTCAAACTGATCCCATACAGCACCGCCATTGGCGTCAGCTAAACGATAAAATACTTGTCGAGCTAGCTCACCGTTAGTGTTGACGGAGTATTGTCCCCGTTTGATGCGACGATAGCTGTCGTTGTTGGTTATAAATATAAAGGTGGCGTTAGGATTAACACTACGTATGGTATCGATGAGTTGCTGATATTGTTGGCGGAAGGTAAGGGTGTCGAACGAACGACTTGCAGCATCGTTGATGCCTATACCGAAAATAACGAGATCGGGATTGATCAACGTTAAGTCTTCCGAAAAATCGGGGCAGCGCAGATAGTCGTTAAGTGATGCTCCGTTTACTCCAATACTGTGGTAACTGAATCCTGGTTGGGGATTGGTAAGCATTACGCCAGTAAGGGCAAATGATTGTCCTGCGGTACAAGGTAATACGATAATAAACGAATCGGTTGGGGCAGCTAAGTGGTAATAGTAGCGGTGATGGATGCTATCTATACGCGAAGGTATTTGCTGTCCTCCTCGAAGCTCGATGAGGGGAGTGACACCTCCTCGACTATGACCCAGTATAACCACCTGGTCGGTAGCGTAGTGGAGATCTTCATCTTTCAGGCGGATGCCTATAGTAGCTACACTGTCGACTGCAGTAACGGCAATTCCACAAAGACCTAGTTGCTCTTGTGGCTCCTTGTAAACACAGCGAGTAAGGTCGAGGTAGTGGCTGCGACGAACACTATAGTCGTAAGGATTGTTGCATTTGCGTGCAGCAGAATAGGGGAAGAGCATTCCGCGACTAGCTATCAAATCGGGATAGGCATGCAGTATGTTGTATCGAATGGTGTGGGGAAGAGTGCCACCCTGAACGTGCGAACTGCCTATATGCATAATATTTATATGTCCTTGATGGGTGTGAGTAAGTCTCTGCCATTGGGCACACAATCGGTTTATTTGACTGCTGTCGTGTCCAATATAAAGGTGGTTTTTATCGTATTGGATAAAAGCATAAGTGGTGTCGACAACGATAGGTTTCAGAGCACTTTGCTGGTGTGGACGCTTGGGATTGACGGGATAGAAAGCACTCATTATCATCCATCCTCCGATGGAGCCGACCACAAACAGAATAGTAGCTAAGATGATATGGTGTTTATTGGAACGCATAGACTTCAATATTAATCGTTATTTACTTTTTTCTCTTGTTCTTGGGCTAAAGTGCGTTGAAGAGAATCTTGCATCAGTAGAATAGAGTCGAAATGGTATTGCTTGTTCCATATCGAGTCAAATTGGGTTGAGGGTATCCTGCGGCGCAGTTGGTAGAAAGCATACATTCGGTGAAAGGCTTCAACGAAACGATCGCCCATTATTTTAACTCCTTTGGTTGAGAAGTGAATATAGTCGGTATTGGCAAGTCCGTTATCTACCCAAGCCTTCATAGTATTGTAACCTCCCATAGCATCGTAAATGCTCCAATAAGCTATGTCGTTGCGTAGGGCCCACTCTCTTAAACTGTCAACGATGATGGGCATTGAGGGATAAGATCTGATTTCACCATCAATGGTAGTGCTCATATCGCTCGGACCCACAAAGAGGAATTTGGCTGTAGGACAAACCTTGCGTAGATGTTTTATTTGTTGAGTGAGGCTATTGCAGTAAGAGTTTAAGCTTTTCCCAGGACGAAGATAAGGCACCGAGTTACCTCCAAATTGAAGAATGATAAGTGCCACATCCATCTCGGCATAGGCGGCCTCCAACTGATCGGCATTGATGAGAGAGAACTGTTGTCCCGAACAGCCTCGCATAGCTATGTTATCAACAGCTACTCCAGGCCCATCATCGACCATAATTCCGTAAATATCGCCTTGTCCTTGAAGACTATAGTGGATCGAAGAAACCGATTGGGGGAGCGTCCATCGTAGGGTATGAACACCAGATTCGGCATACGACTGTGCTTCACGGAAATCAATCTCTTTGCTGCTAATAGTAGCATTCATAACTCCATTTCGGTTGTTGAAAAGGAGTGTGATAGTAGAGAATTGTTTGCAGCGATCGTCCACCTTCCCATCTTTCGAAGCGTTGACTCCACCATTGGCTCCTCCCGATAGTGACCAGCAATGAGCCATAGGTCCATAGTTGCCGTTGGCCGAATGGGTCTCTTCATCGAGAATAAACGACGACTGATGAGATAGACTGCCCGAGCAGTACTGCGTAATAGTTTGTGATCCTACCACTGGACGGATGCAGAGCAATCCAGGACCACCACCACCAAAGGTTTGTTGCATATATGCTCGTAGTTGTGGCGTCATTCTATCCATCTCTATCTGTGAGTCACCATAATGGAGAATACGAACAGTGCGTCCTTCCCCTTTTGCTTTTTCCAGTTGCTCGAACAAGTCGTCAAAGTAAGTAGGGTCGTTGTTAGGGAGAGAAAAACGGAGATCGCTGCTATCAAGATAAGCCCGATAGTAATCTACCGAATCACGCATGCTAAGCAACTGTCTACCTTGTTCTTCTTGCTGTAATAGCGCCTCAATATCGATAGGTTCCTCCTTAACGAGGATCTTCATTAGGGATGGGAACCTGAGGGTGATATTGCCAACAGTAATGCCTTCAGCAGGGTAAAAGATCGAGAGTAGCGCTAATAGGGCTATGGTGATAGCTGTGAACAGTAAAACCTTAATTGATTTCAACGTTTCAGCCTTTCAGTTCTTTTATTTGTTTTTCCAATTCTTCGATTCGTGCCACCAACCGTTCCATATTGCGGGTATAGATATAGTTGCGACGCTGTTTGTGGGCTTCTACAGCTGGGCTTCCCAGTATTGTCTGGTCGCTCTTGATGTTGTTAGTGATGCCACTTTGTGCTGCCACAATTACACGGTCGCCCACTTCGATATGGCCCACAATACCTACCTGACCAGCCAATACGCAGTTGCTTCCTATTTTTCCGCTGCCAGCAATACCACTTTGGGCTGCCATAGCGGTATTGGTTCCTATCTGTACATTGTGTGCAATTTGGCAAAGATTGTCGATCTTAACCCCACGATGGATAATGGTGCTACCCATTGTGGCACGATCTATAGTTGTGTTGGCACCAATCTCCACATCATCCTCGATAACCACATTGCCAATTTGGTCGATTTTATCATAGCTCCCATCTTCTCGAGGGGCAAAACCGAATCCATCGGCTCCAATCACAGCACCCGCATGGAGAATGCAACGCTGACCTATCACAGTATAATGGTAAAGACGTACTCCAGCAAAGAGGGTAGTGTTGTCGCTGATGGTACTGTTGTCGCCAATATAAACGTGGGGGTATATCTTCACGTTATTGCCAATCTTCACGTTTTCACCTATGTAGGCAAAGGGGCCTACGTAACAGTCGTTGCCTATAGTGGCGCTATCCGAGATATAGGCTTCGGGAGCGATGCCTTTTTTGTCTAATTGGGCTGAGTTGTAGGCCTTGAGCAAAGTGGCAAACGATAGGTAGGGGTTTTCAACTCTTACCAACGTAGCGTTGATAGGATGTTCAGCCTCAAAGTTGTTGGCTACAATGACTACTGATGCCTGGGTGCTATATATATAGTGGGTGTATTTGGGGTTGGCTAAGAAGGAGATACCTCCAGGTTGTCCTTCTTCAATTTTACAAAGTTGCCATACTTCAGCATTGGCATCACCTTCAACGGTGCCTTGCAGAAGGTCTGCTATTTGTTGGGCGGTATATTTCATATTTGTTTTTATTTTTCCCTAATTATGATATTATGTTTCAATGAACGAAAGATAAGGTTCTATTTTACGAATTGTGGCTTCATCGAGCAGACCGATTTTGAGTAGGTCGGACGATGAGTGGAATTTACCTCCTTGCTGACGGAAGGTTACGATAGCTTTGGCTTGATAGTAGTCAAGATAGGGGTGTTGTTTTAGTTCGTTGAGTGTAGCGGTGTTGGGATTAAGGGTTCTTAGAGGAGTGTCAGAAAGGGTTAACTGGCTAGAAAGACGCTCTACTAGTTGGACATCGAGGCCGTAAACTTCCTTGAGTTGTTCGATGGAGTAAAAACCTCCTAGACGTTCACGGTAGCGGACTATACGGCGGGCAAGAGTGGGTCCGATTCCATATAGTTGCTCGAGGTCGAGCGTATCAGCTTTATTAAGGTCGAACGTCAGCTTCTTCTTCGAGGGATAGAGGGGTTTGTCAGGTTGGTTAGTAGTGGAGGAGTGGGCAACTACATCATTCTCAACAGAGGGGTACGACTTCTGTTTTCTAGCGTGATAATTTTTGTTTTTCCTGTAATAAGAGACACGTCGCAGCGAGTCGTTGGTTTGCTGTTGAGCAATCAGTTGTTGCGCCTCGTTATTGAGGTTTTCGTTCTTTGAGGTTTCATGGGTTTTGCCTAATCGAATAGCTAATACTACACTGATAGCTACAATTATAGAGGCTATTATCAGAAGTGCTATACGATTAGAACGTGGCATGATGTTTCTTTTAGCAATTAATGGTTAATAGTGTGGCTATTCTTCAATGTTTTCATTTTCGTCTATCACTACCGTTCCTCGCTGACGGAGTATTTGTGGATGAATAAACTGGTCGTCACTCTCAAATCCGTCGCCCAGCGTTACGCGCTGACCATTAACGGAACGGATGGGAGCATCAGAGTAGATGCGTTGATTGTTCTGATCCCAAACAATGTGGTCCAGATATGATGTGTCGCCACTCTTGTGATCGATCACCACCACATCGCCGCGAGCCTCCATCGTCTGCTTATCGTCAAGTTGGATGCCATATTTGGCTTTGATCATAAAGGAGGGCTTCCGGTTGTTGTCGTAGCAGTTGAGTACAAATCCTTGAGGATAGATGGTGCGGTTATCGGGGGTGTTGTATTGTTCAATGCGTGGCGCTGTCATAATGATTTGCATCTTTCCCTCAGAGGAGCGAACAATACGGGCATTATCGATTGTTTGTAGGGGCATATCTTTACGCCCAAAAAAATCGACCTTCTCTATATCGTTGCGACAGCTAGCTAGGGTCAAGAGCAGAAAGGTATAACAACACACCACGTGTAGTCTTTTGAAACAGACTACACGTGATGTTCTAATATATGATGCTTGCTGATGCAAGGCACCGATTATTTACGGGTACGTACAGTGGTGCTTTCACCAATCCAGCCACCTACGTGGTAGCCCTGACCGTCAATGAGGTCGAGCATGAAGGCATCCGACTGTTTGGGATAAGCGCTGCTATAAGAGCCGATGAGGCGGTTGGCTAGCTCGACAGTTTCGGGTGAAGAATCGACCGATTTTGCACGAACACATTTGTCGACAGCTGCCCAGTAGGCCGAACGACCACCCATACCGTCGTCGGGACGGCTCTTGGCGTAGAGCATAGCAATACGCAGATAGGGATCGCCTTTGGTGCCGTCAATTCTAGCTGCTTCATAGTAGGAGGAGCGAGCAGCGGCAAGACTTCCAGTTTCAGCTTGTGCCTGACCCATGAGCATGTAGCTCAGGTAGAGTTCTTTTTCACCTTCCAAACCAGCAACAGCGTCTTTCAGGTAATTAACAGCATCGCTGTATTTATGTTCGTTGATGCACATCTGACCCATCAGGTAGGCAGTAGCAGGCGAAGGCTCGATAGCATAGAGGGCTGCGGTAGCTTTGAAGAAGAGTTCTTCGTTGGTGCAACCTTTCTTACGCATAATGTTGGTAATCTTCTTCAAAAGGGTAACGTTGGTAGGATCGGCCTCGAATTTCTTGCTATAGATGTTAACCAACTGGTCGCACGATGCGAAGGGGCTGAAGGCAGCTTCGGTTTTGGCCATATAGGCGCGGAGGTTGGCGATGCTAGTGCTATCGGCTGCACGCTGTTTGGGAGTAAGGTCGGTAGTGTCCTTCGTTAAAAGGTTTCTAAGTTCGTTTTCAAGCAGTTCGCTAACAATATCGTAGTTGTCGATAATCAGCGTGGTGTCGCCCAAGCCTTTATCAACATACTTCAAAGTAGCATCGAAGAAGTTGAACACATAGATAGCATCGAGATCCTTGCCACCTTTTGTAACAGCCTCTTCATAGAGGGGGTAGAATTTGGCGGGGTTCTTGGGGAAGATCTGAGCCATATCATAGGCTTTCTTACCCATGCAGTCAACAGCATCTTCGGGGAAATAGGTGGCGCGAGTATCATAGAGGGCCATGAGTTCGTTGATGGTGGAGTCTACGAGTGCTGCATTGCCAGCTTTGTTGGCTTCAATAAGGCGAGCTTTGAGAATGTTGACACCGCGGATGTATAAGTTCTTGCTGCTACGAGGGCAGTTGTCTACAACCTGACGCCAAGGGGTATAGGCATCATTGTAGGCTTTCAGTTTGTACGCTTGGGTGTAAAGCGAAGTGTTGATAACGCATTGTGCGCTGTCTTCAGGATTGGAGTTCCATTTCTGTGCACTAGCCGTCAGTGTGGATGCAACCATTACGACGGCGAGCATTAAAACTTTCATTCTTTTCATCTTATTAACTCTTTTTATTTGTTGTCGATTGTTGTGAATTATTGTCTGACGTCGTTCGTTTATCTTTTTTGTATCAAAAAAGGAGGTTTTATTGCAACATCAGACATTTTGTTTATTAAAGTGGGTTATACAAATATATTTTTATTACCCATTATTTTCTTTTTGTTTAATCGGCGAGGATACAGAATCTACCTTAATTGTATTGCCGTTTTTGGAACCAAGTATCGCTGCTTCCCAGTCCAATACCGATGGTGAAACAGTTGCGACGCAGCATATCGGCAGTACCCATACTAGAATAGTTGACCGACAAATCGAGTACCGAACGTCCCTTGCGCATAGGCAAACTCATTCCAAAACCAATACCCCATTCATCGATACTGGTAAGATCGCTACCCACAGGTTGCAACTGCAGTTTACCTTTCTCCAAATGGAAGCCAGCACTATAAGTAACACGGCGCATATAATGCTGAGCATTCTTGTCGCCCAATCGTTGTATGCCGATGGCACCTTTGAAATTGTCGCCGTAGCGAAGAGCCGATTCACCGAAGATGTTGTAATCCTCGTTTTCGATATACTTAAGTCCGCTCCAGGGGGAGTAGGTGGCATCGAAAGCGATCGACCAGATGTCATTGCGCTGTAGCGCCAATCCTAACCCAACGATATAAGGCTGTTCTAGCGTACTAGTATATTCGCCATTTTGACCTGCGAGAGGGAAAATGGTGTCGCGAATATATTCAGTAGCGGCGTAGGTTACAAATGTATAGATCAAACTATTGTCGTCTACCTTCATGCTCCGATGAGGGGTAAACGTAAGGCCAGCTAAGAGGGTGTAGTCTTCTCCTATAGGCTGAGTGTATTGAGCTCCAAAATCGAAGGTAAAATTATGAATGATGGTAGTTTTTTCACGACGGGCATCCATGAAATAGGTAGAATCGTTGCCCGGGAAATGGTAAGTAATAGCACGATTCAAGTGGTCGAATAGGAAGTTAACGTTCATACCGAGCGACAGTTTGTCGGTAACATTAAAACCGTGACCCCAAAACACTTTGGTCACACCGCCCACACCTTCATATCTCGTTTTGTTCTCGCCCCATACTGGATCAGTCTGCGTTTGTACCGATTCGTAGCTCACCGATGTAAGTGGCAGAATACCAATGGCTGTTTTCCACCATTTGCTCAAAGGGAATCCTAAAGCGAGATAGGCGATATTCCCATCAGCATCGTACACCGAAGTGTTGGGGTCGGTAAAAGTGCTCATCTCGATGCCCAGTCCCATATTAAAGACAAAACTAGTGGGTTGAATGGCGGCATAGGAAGCGGGATTGAACATGTTAATCATATTGGCTGCCTGTCGGGTATAAGCTATTCCGCCCATTTGGGAGGCAAAGGGTATGGAATAGGGTGTTGTGCTGAATCCCACTCCATATTGTGAGAAGGGGATATTGAGGCCATTTTGTCCGTAAGTGGGAACGATGAAGGCCGATACCATAAGGGCGATAAGCAGCGCAAAGTGTTTTCTATTCTTCATTTGTTTCTAAATATTGCATTAGTACCGTGAAGCACCAAATAGGGGTCGATGGCAATGTTTACATCTACTAGTCTCTGTAATAGCCGACTGTCGCCTCCCGTCATCACTACATGCAGCGGCGATGTCGACATTTGGCGGTAGCGCTCTATGAAAGCTTCTAGTGCCAAAACAGTGGCTGTCAGCGTTCCTGCAACAATGCTTTGCTCTGTATTGTTGCCAACAATTGGAAGCTGTTCCACATTGTTTAAGGTTAATAACGGCAAACGGTCGGTAAAAGTATGTAGTGCATTCAATTTCATTTGCAGACCTGGTAAAATAGCACCTCCGCGATAATGACGATTCTCGTCGAGATAATCGAGGGTAATGCACGATCCAGCATCAATCACCAACAGCGGCTCGCTATGATGAAGGAGAGCTCCAACCATAGCGGCAATCCTATCGCTACCCAGCGTGTGAGGAGTGCCGTAGTCGTTTTCAAATGGTAGTGTTACAGAAGCATCGACAATATGAATGGGAATGCCCGCAGGAATGATTTCATTCCAATGAGGCATCAAACCTACTACCGAAGCATAAATGTTTTCGAGCGTGGCTCCTTTGCAGAAATCTTTCAAGGTAGCAGCATCAACAGATTTCACCGTCTGCATGCATTGCAGTTCAGCGCCCTCAAAGAGGGCCATCTTGGTGTTGGTGTTGCCTATGTCGAATACTAGATTCATAGTTGTTGATTTCTGCTTCTTTTTTGATGCCAGTTGGTTTTATGATTGCTGCTGAGTAGCATCCGGGTTAGCGTTTTCAGCAGGTTTCGGTTTCTTTTCGTTGAAGAGGTTCATAGCCCGATCGGGACCTACAGTGCAGAAAGCTTTGATGCCTTCAGAAGCTTTGATAAGTTGGGGTTCTAGCACTGCCAATTCTTCGGGAGCAAATTGCCCAAGCACATAGTCGATTTGCTGTCCACGTCCAAAGTTGCTGCCCACGCCTATGCGCAAACGGCAGTATTGGTTGGTTCCTAGCACCTGCTCTATGTTGCCTAATCCGTTGTGGCCTCCTCCGCTGCCCTGTTTCTTCATGCGCAGCTGTCCTACGGGGAGCGCAATATCGTCAACAACCACCAGCAGGTTCTGTAGAGGAATCTTCTCCATCATCAGCCAGTAGTTGACTGCTTTGCCGCTCAGATTCATATAGGTAGTGGGTTTGATTATCACTAATGTGCGCCCTTTGAATTTCATTTCGGCACGATAGGCGTGACGCTCCAATTGGAAACGAACATCGGCCTCTTTAGCGAGTGTATCCACAGCCATGAAACCACAGTTGTGTCGGGTTCCTTCATATTCGGAGCCCACATTTCCAAGACCTACTATCAGGTATTTCATCTCGTTCTTCTCTTCTTGTTTACAGCCAAATAGGACTTTTTTTATCCAATTCATATTCTTCTTTACGTGGTGCAAAGGTACAAAAAAAACAGTTTATGGCATCAAAGTTGTGCCCTTTTCACTTTATTTAATATTGTATACTATTAAAATATCCTTCTCTCTTGTTGCCTTAGAGGTTGTAAATTAGCCTTTTTTGAACTTGTGCCTTCGATATGCCTTCGATGTAACTCCGATGTAACTCCTATGTGCCTTCGATATGACTACAGATTTCTACTCGGTGAGGAGTTTACAAAGGCTCTACTCCCTCATCGTAATGAAAAAAGAGGATAGCACAATAAAGCAGAGCCCCATTCGTTATATAAAACGATGAGATCAAAAAGGAACATCATATGCATTGGAGTTGTTGTGCTCGTTTTGCTGCTCAGCGGATGCAGCAGAAAGGGTGTCCATATGAATAAGCATCGCAAACAGCGTCATTGCAACTGCCCCGCTTTTTCTTATGCCCCAACTCATTGCAGCGATGATGAATTGATGGTAAATATAGGATAAGTCCCTATTTTATCGATATTTAACCATATAACAGTAGTGTGATGAACGATCAGCAAGTTTTGCGTTGGAAACAGACGTTAGGGAAATATGTGCCTCCGGAATCACTCCAGCGACTTTTTCTTTTCCTAACCGATACCAATCAAGTACAACTGCGTGTTAGTTCATCGCGTAGCAGTAAATTGGGCGATTATCGTTCTCCTCAAAGAGGACATGAATATCATGAAATTAGCGTGAACGGTGATCTCAATAGCTACTTTTTCCTTTGGGTACTTCTCCACGAAATGGCGCATCTCGATACTTGGAAACAATATCATCACTCCGTTCAGCCGCATGGACACGAATGGCAACAAGCTTATTGTTCTCTTTTGCAACAATATGCCGATTGTTTTCCCCAAGATGTTCGTCCGCTATTAAATCGTTATGTTCGTCGCATTCCCCTCTCCCATAAGCAACAACTCCAAATCGAGGAGGCTCTTCGGCATTACGATAGCAATTATCAGCATTCACTTCAACTCAACGAACTGCCCGAGGGAAGCACCTTCCGTATTCTCACCAAACCTGATCTACTTTTCCGCTCCATTTCCAAGCGCCGCACCCGCTGGCTCTGTCAAGAGGTGGCTTCTGGAAGACAATACCTTGTTAACGGCAACGCTCCTGTTGAATTGATTGCCGAGTAAATTGAATAACCGTATGTTGCTCGAATCCCCCAACCCCAGTACATCTCAGCGAACCTATATCGCTATCGATCTGAAATCGTTCTTTGGATCGGTGGAGTGTGTTGAACGGGGACTCGATCCGCTCAACACCAACCTAGTGGTGGCCGACGTAAGTCGTACCGAAAAGACCATATGTTTGGCAGTCACCCCTTCGCTCAAAGCTTATGGTATCGGAGGAAGGGCTCGTCTCTTCGAGGTGGTACAGAAACTACGCGAGGTAAATTGGCAACGACGCAAAGATCTTCCCTATCATCGGTTTACCGGCAAATCGTATCTCGATAGTGAGTTGAAGGATCACCCCGATTGGGAGGTCGACTTTATTGCTGCGGTGCCTCGTATGGCCCACTATATTCACTACAGTACAAAGATTTATAGCATCTATCTCAAGTATATAGCCCCTGAAGATATTCACGTCTATTCTATCGATGAGGTCTTTATTGATGTTACTGATTATTTGGCTACTTATAAAAAGACTGCCCACGAGCTTGCTATGATGATGATCCGCGATGTGTTACGCGAAACGGGTATCACCGCTACAGCTGGTATTGGTACCAATCTCTATCTATGTAAAGTGGCTATGGATATAGTAGCCAAACATGTAGAACCCGATCGTGATGGGGTGCGAATAGCCGAACTCGATGAGATGCGTTATCGTCAGTTGCTGTGGGATCATCAGCCTATAACCAGTTTTTGGCGTGTAGGGCGCGGTATTGCCAACAAGTTGGCTATGTATGGTATCGACACAATGGGTAAACTGGCCCGTTTCTCGCTCACCAACGAGGAAACACTTTATAGTCTCTTTGGTATCAACGCCGAACTGCTTATTGATCACGCATGGGGCTGGGAGCCTTGTACAATCCAGCAAATCAAAGCCTACCGCCCCGAATCTAGTTCCCTCAGCAACGGACAGGTGTTACAGTCGCCTTATCCGTTCGATAAGGCGCGCCGAGTGGTCCTCGAAATGGCCGATTCTCTTTCGCTCCAATTGGTAGATCATAAAATGGCTACCGATCAGTTGGTATTAGCTGTTGGCTACGATACGGAGAGTATCACCAATCCCACCGATGGTTATCAGTATAGTGGCGAAAAGGTGTCTAATTATTATGGTAAGACGGTACCGAAGCCTGCCCACGGGAGTGTTAACCTAGGTCGCCACACCTCATCTTCCCGAATCATTCTCGATGCTATCCAAAAGCTTTACGATAGCATCGTTGATCCCCATTTGTTGATTCGACGACTCAATATCGCAACTATGCATCTCATTCCCGAGGATCAGATTCCTCACTCTGCTGCACCTCAACAGTTGGAACTATTTGTCGACTATGAGGCTCAAGCGGAACAACAAAAACGGGAGGAAGAGGAATTGAATAAAGAACATGAAATGCAAAACGCACTGCTCGAGATTAAACGCAAATTTGGTAAAAACGCTATCCTACGCGGCACCAGCTTCGAAGAGGGGGCTACCGCTAAAGAACGCAACGCACAGATAGGAGGACACAAAGCATGAGCCACAATTATGATGATATTATCAATCTGCCACATCCTGTTTCTAAGAGGCATCCTCAAATGCCCCTCTTGGAAAGAGCAGCCCAGTTTGCCCCCTTCGCAGCACTTACCGGTCACGGTGCTGCTTTAGCCGAAACAGCACGCCTTACCGATAGTAAGATCAATCTAGCCGATTCTGAACGTTCGGAACTCGATCAGATGCTTCAGCAGTTACGTTCGCAGTTCAATCCTCATCCTACCATTACGTTGGTTTATTTCCAGCCCGATAGCCGAAAAGCAGGAGGCACCTACTGCGAATATACCGGTACCATCAAACGGATCGAAGAGGATCAGCAACAGTTTCTCTTCGTTGATGGAACGATAGTTCCTTTTGTTGAGGTCATCGGAATGGAGATAGTGGAAGCTTAGCGATTACCGACTATCAATCTTTTTTTTACTATGGTGTTTTTGCTGCAATGGTTTGGGCAAGAATAGCAATTGCTTCGCGTAGATATAAAAGAAAAGATTTCAGACACGATGGTCTGAAATCTCAATAAAAACATCCTTTTTGTGATTCCGCTGCGATTCGAACGCAGGACCTACTGCTTAGAAGGCAGTTGCTCTATCCAGCTGAGCTACGGAACCATTGGCTCGAGAAAGAACTCTTACAAAAAAAGCTTACCAAGTAGTAAGCTTTTTTATCTCTTTCTTGGCGCTTTGGTCGGGATAGCAAGATTCGAACTTGCGACCTCCTGCTCCCAAAGCAGGCGCGATAACCAGACTACGCTATATCCCGTGTTCCACCTTATCGTGGTCCTTTTGTTTCGCGGAGAAGGGGGGATTCGAACCCCCGGTACCCTAATCGAGTACGACAGTTTAGCAAACTGTTGGTTTCAGCCACTCACCCACCTCTCCGAGTGCTTCCGCGATATTCGCCAAATCGCTTGCGAAATCGGGTGCAAAAGTACAAACTTTTTTTGATGTGCCAAATTTTTTTTGCTTCGGAAGCTACTTTTCTTTACAGATTATTTCTTTTTTGCCTGATTAGCAACGCCTTCAATTTTTTTACGAATAGCTTCCTGATCGCCCAAATAGTAGTCTTTTTGGAGCTCTAATGTATCGGAAAATTCAAAAATGTAGGGTACTGCCGTTGGGATATTGGTCTTAATAATCTCTTCGTTGGTCATCCCTTTCAGCTCTTTCACAATACCGCGAAGACTGTTGCCGTGAGCTACAATCATCACCTGTTCGTGCTGCTGCATAGCGGGGATAATGGCTTCACGATAGTAGGGGAGAAGGCGCGCAATCGTGTCCTTCAGCGATTCGGTGAGAGGAATCTCGGCGTCCGACAGTTCATCGTATCGGTGATCCATACGGGGGCTGCGCTCTTCGTGCATATCGAGTGCGGGAGGTTGTACATCGAAACTACGTCGCCACATCAACACCTGCTCATCGCCGTATTTTTCGGCAGTCTCAGTTTTGTTGAGTCCCTGGATAGCACCATAACTCTTCTCGTTGAGGCGCCAGCTTTTCTCAACAGGCAGATAGTCCATATCCATAGCGTCAAGAATCTGGTTGAGGGTCTTTACGGCACGTTTCAAGTAGGAGGTAAAGCAAATGGAAGGATGATAGCCTTCTGCTTTGAGGAGTTTGCCTGCTTCATAGGCTTCGCGGATGCCGTTTTCAGTAAGGTCAACATCGGTCCATCCGGTAAAAAGATTCAGTTTATTCCACTGGCTCTCGCCGTGTCGTACAAGGATGAGTTTCTTCATTTCTTTTATTAGATAATTGATATATAATATATTGGTATCATAACTATTGGGGGATAGCCCCAATGGTTTTATTTCTTTTTTGCTTTCTGTTTCTTCTGCGCCTCTATCTCCTTTACTCTTTTTTCAATCAATGGGGTCTGGGGAAATTTCTCTTTATATCCTAACACCACCATCACAATACCCAACACAATGAAGGGTATGCTGAGTATCTGTCCCATATCGAGGAACATACCCTGCTCGAAAGCCACCTGCTCTTCTTTCACATATTCGATAAGGAAGCGTACACCGAAGAGGGCAATAAGCCACCAACCAAACATAACGCCTGCCCGCAGTTTCCCATCACGATGCAGATATACTAGGTAGCATACAATGAAGATGATAAAGTAAGATAGCGACTCGTATATCTGTGTGGGATGCTTGGGCACCGTTTCACCGTTGCGTTCGAAATAGAAGCCCCAAGGCATCGTGGTTTCCACTCCATATATCTCAGAGTTCATCAAGTTGCCCAATCGAATAAAAGCACCACCCAATGCCACCACTATCACCAATCGATCCACAAACCAGATGGGATTCATGCCGTAGCGTCGGTAATACAACCAAAGGGCTATCAGAATACCGATGGCTGCACCGTGTGAGGCAAGACCCTCATAGCCTGTAAATTTCCCTGTAGTCATATCGAAAGGCAAGATAATTTCCAGCCAATGTTCCGAAGTAAGGAAATAATCGGGTTGGTAAAAGAGACAGTGTCCTAAGCGGGCTCCTATCAGCGTGGCTAGGAAGATGTAGATAATCATACTATCTAAGTAGTCGGTATCTACTTTCTCCCGTTTGAACATACGGTAAACAATATAGTAACCTAGCACAAAAGCTAGCAGAAACCCCATTGAATACCAACGTACGGGGAACGATCCGATATGGAAGAAAATCGGGTCTACATTCCAATGGATAAAGAGGAGATCGAACATACGGGTTGGTTCCTTTCCTGATAAGAGATGAGGTAAACCGCGAGCCGACTACTTAGCGTAGTTGACGGCTCGGGTTTCGCGAATAACAGTTACTTTGATTTGGCCAGGATAGGTCATCTCGTTCTGAATCTGGCGCGACAGCTCGTAGCTGATGCGGTTAGCTTCAGCATCGTCAATCTTGTCGGCACCTACAATGACGCGCAGTTCACGACCTGCTTGGATAGCATAGGTCTTAACTACTCCGGGATAGGTCATCGCCATCTCTTCGAGTTTGTTCAGTCGGTTAATGTAGGCTTCTACTACTTCGCGACGAGCTCCAGGACGGGCACCCGAAATAGCGTCGCACACTTGGATAATGGGGGCGATAAGGCTGCTCATCTCCATTTCGTCGTGGTGTGCTCCAATAGCGTTGCATACATCGGGGTGCTCTTTGTATTTCTCGGCCAGCTTCATACCCAGAATAGCGTGTGGCAACTCGGGCTCGGTGTCGGGCACTTTGCCTATATCGTGGAGCAGACCTGCACGTTTGGCCAGTTTGGGATTGAGACCTAGTTCGGAAGCCATTGTGGCTGCCAAATTGGCCACTTCGCG
Organism: Bacteroidales bacterium; assembly: GCA_030523765.1. Taxonomy (GTDB): domain Bacteria; phylum Bacteroidota; class Bacteroidia; order Bacteroidales; family P3; genus Colimorpha. The sequence goes on from JAUNHX010000023.1 coordinate 29,012, forward strand.
CGAGTGCTGCAATAGGTTCTGACCATAGGATGAACGGTATTTCATACGGCCCACCATACGTTCCAATTCGTGGTTCATATTGTGGATACCTAAGTCGATACAAGTACGTTTACCCACTTCGAGTATCTCTTGTTCAATCTGCTTGCGAGTCTTGGCTACCACCTCTTCGATACGTGCGGGGTGAATACGGCCATCGGTAACCAGTTTGTGGAGCGACAAGCGAGCAATCTCACGACGTACAGGATCGAAACCAGAAAGGATGATAGCATCGGGCGAATCGTCGATGATCACCTCGACACCAGTCAGATTTTCGAGTGTGCGGATATTACGGCCTTCACGACCAATAATGCGGCCTTTCACCTCTTCGTTTTCAAGGTTGAAAACCGATACGGTGTTTTCTACGGCTGCTTCGGTAGCGGTGCGCTGTATGGATTGAATAACGATTTTCTTAGCTTGCTCGTTGGCAGTGATCTTGGCCTCTTCTACTATGTCGATAATGCTGTTGGCAGCTTCGGCTTTAGCCTCTTCGGTCATCATCTCCACCAACTGGTGTTTGGCCTCTTCCTGACTTAGATTGGCCACCTGTTCAAGCTGCTGCAAACTCTGTTCGCGCAGTTTCTCCACCTCAGCATTGCGACGATCCACCTCTTGGTTGCGGCGGTTTAGGTTTTCAATCTCATTATTCAGTTTGTCGTTGGCCGACTTCAGTTCGTTTGTTTTCTTTTTCAGTTCTTCAACCTTCTGATTGAAAGCTTGTTCGCGTTGTTTTTGCTTTTGTTCGCGGTCGTTGAGTTCGTTGTTGCGTTTGTTTACTTGTTTGTCGTGTTCACTCTTTAGTTGTAGGAATTTCTCCTTGGCTTGGAGTTCTTTTTCTTTTTTCAGTACCTCGCCTTTCTCTTCGGCATCTTTGAGTACTTCTTGGCTTTTAGCAAGCAGTTTGTTGCGCATCACAGTGGTGGCGCCCCAAATGCCGAGGCCGCCTCCAACGATGATTCCGATTCCGGTAAAAATAATTAATGTTCCGGTAGAAATAATTAATGCTATATCCATTTTTTTGATAATGTGGTTTAGGGGGAATGCTCCTGGGCGAATGGTGATCGGTTTTCATCAAAAAAACCTGCATCTCTCCCTCCGAGAGTTATTGGTAAACTCTGAAACATATAGGATTTGAGCGCCAGATGTCTCAGTTATACAACCTACCCATCTATGAGCATACTCGGTTTGTAAATGGTGTTGAGTTTACAAACTGTTTTGGGATGGATGCAGGTATTCATCCAAGACTGTGTCAATGTCTTCTAAGGTGTTTATCAACTGATGGTCTTTATATTCCATGTTCTCTTTTAGTCTTACCAGTTCGGCTCCTACCGATATGGCGGCCATAATGACTGGGTCAACGAGGTCGCGGCTGCCATAGGATTTTTGGAATTGTGCTATCAGTTTGTCGAGATGGGATGCTGCATTACGAACGGCTGCTTCGTTGTCAGCGGTCGAACGTATTTTAAATTGACGCCCCATGATTTTGACGGTAACTATTAGCTCTTTTGTTTCCATGTTATTTATTCTCTTCCTTCTGGCTTACACTATCATTATTATCTTTGGCAGGCTCAGCCATAGCCTGCGGGGTTTTATTGAGTATTGATAAACATCGGTCGACGGTACGTATCATTTGGTTGATGCGTAGTTTGACTTCAGTCGAATCGCCTTTCTGTTCCAGTGCGTTCCGTAATTTTAATACTTTAATGTTCTCTTTAAGGTTGTTAATTTCTTTTTCTTGATTTCTCACCTGCTCTTTGAGCTCGTCGCGCTGATTGTTAAGGCGTATAATCTGCTCTTTCATCTGTCGATTTTCGTCGATGAGCTTACGCACTTTGTATTCTATGCTTGAGAGCTTTGTTTCAAAATTCAACATGGTTGTTGTATTGTTTAGTTTAAGAGCATCAGTGAAATAGCTATTGTTTGGTGTGTTTTAAATTGATGAATGATAAATAATTAGTTTGTTTCTTTGCATCAACGTGTCGCTATTTCTCAATGTGCAAGTTGTGACCCATTCGGTCTTGCTTGGTTTTCAGATAGCGTTCGTTGTACTTGTTGGGTTCAACAATGATGGGTATCGTTTCGATGATCTCTAAGCCGTAGCCTTCCAATCCTGTGCGCTTCACTGGGTTGTTGGTCATAAGGCGCATCTTGTGAACATGCTGGTCGCGCAGAATCTGGGCTCCAATACCATAGTCGCGCTCGTCGGCTTTGAATCCAAGTTTCAGGTTGGCATCGACGGTATCATAGCCTTGCTCCTGCAAATGGTAGGCTTTCAGCTTGTTGACTAGTCCTATGCCACGACCTTCCTGACTCATGTATACGATGCAGCCTTTACCCTCTTTCTCGACCATCTCCATCGAACGGTGCAGCTGCTCGCCACAGTCGCAGCGGCTCGACCCAAAGATGTCGCCAGTGGCGCAGCTAGAATGGACGCGCACCAAGATGGGCTCCTCTTCCGACCATTCTCCTTTTTTGAGCACCATATGAGTGGCGCCGTTGTTGAGTTGGGTATAGGCAATAAGGGTGAAGTTGCCCCACTGTGTGGGTAGGAACACCTCTTCCTCTTTGCGGATAAAGGATTCGTGCACCAAACGGTATTCAATCAGATCTTTGATCGTTACAATCTTCAAATCGAAGCGTTTGGCCACCTCTTGCAGTTGAGGCATACGGGCCATAGTACCATCATCATTGATGATTTCTATTAGGGCGCCTGCAGGGGTTAATCCAGCCAAACGGGCCAAATCTACAGCAGCTTCAGTGTGTCCAGCACGCACCAATACACCGCCGTCGCGTGCCCGCAGAGGGTTGATATGGCCAGGACGACCCAAATCGTTGGGGGTGATATTGGGGTCGGCCAAAGCATTAATGGTGGCAGCACGGTCGTGCATAGATACACCTGTAGTGCATCCGCCACCCAGCAGGTCTACAGTAACAGTAAAGGGAGTTCCCAGCAGTGAGGTGTTGTCGTGTACCTGCATGTCCAGATTCAGCTCTTTGCAGCGCTGCTCGGTGATGGGGGCACAAAGAACACCACGACCGTTTTTGAGCATGAAGTTCACATGTTCTGGCGTTATTTTTTCGGCCGCCATAATGAAATCACCCTCATTCTCGCGATCTTCGTCATCAACAACAATGACGAATTTGCCGGCTTTGAAGTCCTCGATTGCTTCTTCTATCGTGTTCAGTTTAAATTCCATATATCTATATATTATACAACGGATAGTATAATCCGAATTTGCAAAGATACAATTTTTTTCGGATATTTCATTTTTTTAATTAAAAAATAGCGCTCTTTTTGTTCTATTTCTTGTATCTGCCCTCGTTGTCGTACAGAATTATTTTTGTCGATGACTATTTGTCGATTATTCTGTTAGTGTTCCTCAAACCCTCCATTTGATAGTTGTTCAAAAATGTAAAAAAATGAATCCCTTTGGGATAGTTGATAATTGCGTAACTCTCATGGTATGAGATGACTGCAAAAATGTGGACTCCATTCTTTTGCCATATCGAAAAAAGGATGTATCTTTGCAGCGTGAAACATCTCTTCATACTCAATCCTGACGCAGGAAAAAAAGATCATACTGCCGAAATTGAACGGCAAATTACTACGTATTCTCAACACATTGATTATGAGATATACCGTATTGACGGACGTCCTGGAACGATGCGTCGATATGTAAATGATTATTGTATTGATCATCCCAATCAGCCTACTCGCTTTTATGCTTGTGGAGGCGATGGCACTCTGAAGGAGGTGGCTTCAGGCATTGTGGGGCATCCACAGGCTCAGTTGGCTTGCTATCCCTGCGGTTCGGGCAACGATTACGTGAAATACTATGGTGGACAAGAGCGTTTCCTCAATCTTCCCAATCTTATACAAGGAACGCCCAGTCCTGTCGACATCTTCCACATCGAGGCGCAAACGGCTCAAGGTGTTGAAGATCATTATGCTATCAATATAGTCAATTTCGGCTTCGATGCTGCGGTGTGCAACACTATGATCAATGTGCGCCGCAAACCTATCATTGGCGGGCGCAATGCCTACACTACGGGCGTTGTGTATGCTTTGATGCATGCTCGCAAAAATGAATGCCGCATCGAGGTTGATGGTCAACTCATCAACGATGCTCCTTTCCTGCTCTGCACCATCGCCAATGGCCAGTATGTGGGTGGGTCGTATCGTTGCGCACCTCGCTCTGTCAACAACGATGGAGTGGCCGATCTCTGTATGGTTCGTCCTGTTTCGCTGCTGCGTTTCGTCACTTTGATTCGGGCTTATGCTTTGGGTCGTCATCTCGACGATCCTCGTTTCGCTCCCCATATCCACTATTGTAGAGGCAAAAAGTTTGTGCTCAGCAACCCTGAACCTTTCTGGGTTACTCTCGATGGTGATATGATTCTTACTACTCATTGCTCTATCGAGGAAATGCCTCAAGCTGTGCAATTTATTATTCCCAAACAAGGATAAAAAAATAACTACAACAAAGCGTTTTTGATATTTATGACCATCGAAATGATATTGCTTGCCGCTTCGTCGGGCAACTGGTTCAGTGTAATGTGCGAAGTACTCGTGCTCGTGCTTATTATTGGCTCCATCATGGTGCTGATTCTCGAGAACAACAATCCTACCAAGACTCTTGCGTGGATTATGGCACTCATCTTCTTGCCGGGTATAGGCCTGATAGCCTATTTCTTGATAGGGAAAGACTATAGGCACAAGAAAACCATCAGCGATGCCGATCGTGAACAGATTGCACGTGTCCCTTATCGTAACTACGATGAGCAGCAGCTTGTTCCCTCTCCGCTGCCCACCGATCACAGTCGTGTTATGGAGATGATGCGTCGCACCAATCATGCGGTGCCACTCTATGGCAACGAGGTAGAGATCTATACTACTTTCGATGGTATGTTCAATGCCCTTTTGGAGTCGATCGAACAGGCTACCGATCATATCCACATTCAGTTCTTTAAAATCGAAAACGATCCCGTAGGCAATCAGTTGGCCGATCTCCTTATCCGCAAAGCGGAACAGGGGGTTGATGTACGACTTATGTACGATGATGCTGCCAATATCCAAGTGTCGCGCCAGTTTTATAAAAAGATGAGCAATCGAGGGGTTCTTGTACAGCCTTTCCTCAAACTGAACTTCCCCTTCATTGGTCGCGATGTTAACTGCCGCAACCACCGAAAAATTGTTATCGTCGATGGTAAAGTGGGGTTTACGGGAGGTATGAATATAGCCCAACGCTATCGCACTGGCAACAAGCATGGTATATGGCGCGACACTCATCTTCGTATCATCGGCCCTGCGGTGAGCGAACTGCAAATCACCTTCCTTTCCGATTGGCGTTTTGCCAACGGGCAACTTATCGATGGCGAACGTTTCTTCCCCAAGGTTAACTCGAAGAGCAACAGTCTTGTACAGGTGGTGGGCGACGGACCGATGGATCGGTGGGATGTGATCATGCAAGGCTTTGTGCAACTTATTCAGCAAAGTCGTCAGTACGTTTGGATTCAAACGCCCTATTTCATGCCTACCGAACCTATCATTACCGCTATGTGTAATGCGGCCCTTTCGGGCATCGACGTACGACTTATGATTCCTGAAAGGGGCGACAAAGGCATCCTCAACCCTTTGGCTTCGCGAGCCAATCTAGAAACAGTGTTGGAGGCAGGAGTCAAAGTCTATTTCTACAAAAAAGGATTCCTTCATGCCAAAACGATTGTGGTCGACGATAAGGTGACCTCTATCGGCTCTACCAACATCGATTTCCGCAGTCTCGAGCAAGATTTTGAATGCAATGCATTCCTATACGATCCCGATCTGGCCATTCGTCAGAAAAACATCTTCTTAGACGATGCCAACGATGCTATATCAATCGATCTTCCTACGTGGCGTCAACGCTCTTGGTGGGAAAAATTCAAAGAGGGTATAGCCCGTCTTTTCTCCCCATTGATGTAGTCTCGCCTATTAGATAAAGCATCTCAACTCCCCCTTCAGTCAACGGGTCATACCTCGTTCCTATGACTAGTGGCTTTGCATGTGAGGAGTGCGCAGTATAGTCTTTTATGGAATACTGACAACGATATCAGGAATTTGACAACTTGTACAGGAAAACAAGTGACAACCATATCAGGAAAAGAGCAAAAAACTGTCAACTAAAATCAGGAAAGACATGTGTGTCTAGTGCAAGCGTCACAGCGTCACAACGTCACAGTTGTTATTATGCCTTCCCCCTTTCTCCTGCTAATTGCCGATGCTAGGTCAGCAGTTAATCTTTATATTTCTAATATGCATATTTATCTATATATATTTATATATAATATATAAT
>JAUNHX010000024.1:0-33833 GCA_030523765.1 Bacteroidales bacterium
TATTATATATATTAATTAATTATTTATTTCTTTTATTATATTGAGGCGCCCCCCCCTACCTTCAAAAATGACTAATTTTTTGAAGTGACAAAAGTGACGCTCCATTTTTAGCCACTTATATAGTTGAAAACGAATATATTACAAGCAAAAAAGCGTCACTTTTTGAAAAAGTGACGCGAGTGACAAAAGTGACGCTAATGCTCAATTTAACTCGTTTTAACAAATCGAGCAGCGTAAAAAAACCTCTTTGCTATCAATGCAATCTTCCATTCCCCCCTGCTAATGGATTGCCCACTGTTTTTGTAAAATTTGTTGGCTTCATTAGGTCGCATATGTCTCATAGGCCTCTTTAGGCCTCGTAGGTTTCGAAGCCTTGGCGACTGCTGAAACAGTAGCATCGAAAAAGCTATTTTCCACCCTCCAAAAAACAGCTTTTTTACGTTATTTTGGAGGCTTTTGAAAAAAAACAAAAAGTTACGTCACGGCAACTGATTGAAAATAAACATTTGACAAGTATTGTTAATAACTTTTCGCCCCCAAACCCCTTAATTCTTGATTCTTAAAAATTTTTTTCGTATCTTTGCATTGTGATTTCAGGTGATAGGTAGCACCGATCCGACTTTGGTGCAAGTCAAAGGTAAGTCCTATGTAAATCTAACTAATCAAAGTTTGACAGCCCCTTGCTCGATGAAGTCTCCTAGCACAGGGAATCACAACGACCTAATCAATTATTCAAAAAACCAAAAAACAAGAATTATGGCACGTATTACCTCCATCACTCAGTTCACTGGCTTCAAAAAATTTGAAAAATCTTGGAAATTAGGAAAATCTAGTAATCTGGAGAATCCAGATTATCTGGAAAATTCGGGACATCATCTGGTAAAACCCCCAATAATACGCCTGCGTAGCTTCGTTGGCCATTCTTTTCTTTTCCCTCAAAAGCTCATTTCTCCTTTTTCCTTGCGGAATGAATTAAATTTACTATCTTTGTGGGTCCAAAGAAAACTTATCGATATGAAGAAGATACTGAATATAAGTCTGTTACTGTCGTTTTTGGCAACTGCATTTGTTGGTTTTGCGCAGAACGAGAATTGGAAGAATGTCTCGTTCAAGAAGTTTTTCGAGGATCGAACCCTCCGTGTGGACTATCTGCGGGTGGGCAATCACGATCGTGATACCAATTTCTTGATACGCTATGTGGAGAAGCCAGGCCAATGGGCTGGATCGCAAACCCAGTTGCTCGATCCAATCAATAATGGTGACTATCGTATCCTGGTGACCGATGCGGCTACTGGCACGCCCCTTTATAGCCGTTGTTACCACACGCTGTTCCGCGAATATAAGGATACTCCGATGGCAGTGGATAGCATAGCTCAGTTTGAGGAGGTGATGTTGATTCCTTACCCCAAACAGGCGGTGAACATTTGCATGCAGAAACGTGATAAGAAGCAGCGTTTCTTTACCCAGAATAGTTATTTCTTTGATCCGAAACATTCGCAGGTGGAGGTTTTGCACGGTTGGTCTGATATGGAAGGCAACGGGGTGAATGCTAAATGCTTCGAACCTATTGCCTTGCAGAAGAAAGGCGATGTGCATAAGAAAATCGATGTGGTGATAGTGGCTGAGGGCTATGGACTGAGCGATACGGCTAAGATGCGGAAGGATTTGGATTACTTTACCCAATGTCTGTTCGGCCGCGAGCCTTTCAAGAGTCATCGCAACGAGTTCAATGTGTGGGGTGTGGCTGTGCCTTCTACGCAGAGCGGCATCACCGATCCTACCAAGGGGATGTATGTGCAGAGTGCTGTAGGCTCCAGTTATAATACGTTCAATAGCGACCGCTACCTGATGACCTCCAGCTTGTTCCAGTTGCACGATGTGATTGCTCAGGCTCCCTACGATCATATCATCATCATGGCCAATTGCCCTACCTATGGTGGTGGTGCTATTTATAATTTCTACGCCATGAGTGCGGTGCTGCCTATGTCGGAGAATATCTTGCCCCACGAGTTGGGACATTCGATTGGCGGACTAGCAGATGAGTATGTTGATGATGAGTTGACCTATAACAGTCTCTATCCTTTGGACCAAGAACCGATTGAACCGAACATTACTACGCTGATTGATTTTGAAAGCAAATGGAAAGACTTGGTTGATCCTTCTACGCCAGTGCCTACTCCCGATTGCGAATTGCCATCGGCTATGGGTACGTGTGGTGTGATAGGTGCTTATGAAGGTGGTGGCTATGTGGCTAAAGGCATATATCGTCCTATGATGAACTGTATGATGAAATACTATGCTCCATTCTGTCCCGTATGTACGCGGGCGCTGGAGGCGGTGTTTGATCTTTATACCAAGTAGTTCTCTTTTTCTTTCTACGAAATGGCACTTTCCATCTTGGAACGACTCCAAGCGCTGGTGGATTCTCGTTATCGTGAATTCTCCGCCCCTCTGCTAACAACGGTGGAGTATGGCTCGCTGCTGGGGGTGAGGACTCCTGCCATACGACAATTGGCGAAGGAGATAAAGGGGAGCGAGGAGGCTGAATCTTTCCTTCGGCAACTTCCCCATCGCTACCATGAGGAGAATCTGCTCCATGCTATCCTCATTGCGAATCAAAGCGATTATGCCACTACCCTAGAACTGCTGACTCTTTTCTTACCCTATGCTAACAGCTGGGCTATTACCGATGTGATGTTCAACTGCCGCAGTTATGTGCACCATAGGAAGGAGGTGGCTACCAAAGCAATGGATTGGATTGAGTCGCAACATCCCTATACGTGCCGTTATGGTATCGGGGTGCTGATGTATCACGCTATGCCCCAAGGAGGTGAATTGATGGAGCGAGCATTCGAAAGGATTGCAGCGATCCGCAGCAACGATTATTATGTAAATATGATGGTGGCTTGGTTCTTTGCCACTAGTTTTGCGCAGCAGTGGGATGCGGCCATACCTTATATGGAGCAGCACCGACTGCCAGAGTGGACCCATCGGAAGGCAATACGCAAGGCGATAGAGAGCTACCGCGTGAGCGATGAGCATAAGGCCTACTTGCGTAGTCTATAGAAAAAAGTAGCACTACGGGGTGGGCAATAATTGGGTGCCTATAATGTATTTGTTACGGGGAAGGTGAAATAGGTATCGGGGTAGGGTTCGTTGCTGAGGGTGAAGTGCCACCATTCGGTATCTAAGGGTTTGAAGCCAGCGGCCATCATGGCTTGGCGCAGCAGCATACGGTTTTGATATTGTTGGGGAGTAACGCCCTGATAATCGGGGTGGGAGAGAGTCCCGAAATAATCGAAGGTGCCTCCCATATCGACCTCTTTGCCCGTACGGTCGTCAAAGAGTGTGAGGTCGAAGGTGCTGCCTCGCGAGTGGCCCGATTGGGCGCAGATGTAGCCGAGGGGGAAGAGGACATCTTTGGTTAGCTCGGGATAGAAGAAGGGTTTCATGGTGCTATCGGCCTGATCTTTAGACCACCGAACAAAGTGATCAACGGCTTTTTGGGGTCGATAGGCATCGTATATTTTTAGGCGATAGCCTTGTTCCTTCAGACTTTGGTTGGCTTTGGCTAGGGCTTCGGCAGCCTGACGGGTGCAGAGTGCTTGGGGCGCTTCGTAGCCGTCGATACGGGTGCCTACAAAATTGTAAGTGCTATAGTATCGTATTTCGAGAATGGCATCGGGAACGATGTCGGTAAGTACAACGAAATCGGTAGTAATATTAAGACTATCAACAACCTTTAGCGGTTGACTTTCGGTGTTGCTGTTTCGATGGCATGCAATGGTTAGCACGCTTACTACTAGTATGATAATGGATGTTTTGATACGCATGGTGAAGGTTTTTTATTTTGTGCAAAGATAACAATAATAATGGAAATGGGAAAAAAACGATGATGCCGTTTTCTATAGGGCGCTGAAGAGAGAGGCATGATGGGGATAGACTATGAGACGCTCCTTGTTGAAAACCTTTTGCCATAGGAGGGATGCCGATATAATATTTTTATGTATCTTTGCAATTGGATAATCATGTCCGTATATGTCGTAAGATGTTACGGCGCAATGATATACATTGAGATAAGTATAAGACCAAGATGAAGAAGAAAGACCGTTTTACAGGCTATTCTGCTGAAGTGCGCGAACTGGTGCTCGGCTTTGAGGAGATGATCCGCAAAGGCGAACGCAACTATATGGATGAGGATCAGCTGGAAGTGGTGATCGACTACTACTTGGAAATCAATAATATGGATATGCTCTCGAAGTCGGTTCGCTTTGCTGAAAGACTTTTTCCTTCAAACAGCGAAATTCGCCTGCGCCGCAGTCATCTGCTTTGTGCTCAGGGTCGCTACGAGGAGGCTCTGCCTATTCTGCGCGATTTGGAGCGGCAAGAACCTAACAATACTGATATAGCCTATGCCTTGGGGGCACTGCATAGTGCTTTAGATGATCACGCGAAGGCCATACGTTATTTCAAACAGGCGGCCACCGATGGGTATGAGTTAGGAATGGTGTATGGCAATATTGGTGATGAATACTCGGCGTTGGATCATATGAAAGAGGCTGTGGTTTATTATAAAAGAGCTTTGGCTGCCAATCCTAAAGAGACCCGTTCGATGTACAATATGGCGCGGGCGATGGAACAGCTAGACCAACAGAGGGAGATGATTGCCTTTTTCGACAAGTTTCTTTACGACCATCCCTACAGCAAGGAGGCTTGGCTTTGTTTGGCCTTTTGCCACCACAATCTTAACGACTTGGCTCAGGCTGAGGATTGCTGCCAATATGCACTTGCTATCGATGATAAATACTTTGATGCCTATCAGGAGTTGAGCGATGTATATCGTGATGGCGGGAAGATAGAGGAGGCCGTATCGGCTCTTCGCAAAGGGGTTGATTATACTGAACTACAACAAGGGGTGTACCATCAGATGGCCGAGTTGTATATGGAATACCGTGATAACTATGTTACGGCGGTGCTTTACCTAAAGAAGGTAATAGAACTGGATCCAGAGGACTCCGATGCTTGGTACGATTTGGCTCTGTGTTATCTCCGTATGGCTAACCCCTATATAGGGTCTGATCCTATGGGATGGGGTTTTGAGGTGATAGGACATAATCCTACTGCCGACTACCAGCCAGCGATCGATGCTGTGGCTAAAGCACTGCAACTGAACCCTCAATCGCCCGATTACCTTTTGCTTGCTGCCACTATTGCTTGTTTGATGGGCAACGATGAACAGGCAGAGACTTTTTGCCGTTATGCTATCGAGTTGGAAGACTATGATGAGCGTTATTGGGCAGCGTTGGCTTCGATGCTGATGTTTGGCAGACAGGAATGGGAAGAGGCTATCGAGCTGTTGCACGAAGGGGCTACCCGCTGTGACGATCCGATGCCGCTGCAGCCGTTGCTGGCTATATGCTACTTTATGACGGGTCGCCGTAATTTCCTTTACAATGCACTCAATGCGGTAGTGCATCATTGCCCAGAGATGGTACAGATGATGCTCGATGCTTGTCCTGGGATGAGGGAGGATTACGATGTGATGAATATCCTCAACGCAACCGAATAATGGGGCAATCAAAACGCTTTGAATAATTATAAATGATAAGAAACCTTTTGAGAAATATGAAGAAATACATACTGACGTTGATCATGATGGCCTTTGTGGCTGCTCCGATGGTCGCTAACGCTCAAACAGACACGATGGCAATGGTGGATGAAACACACATTGCTGAGCAGGTGCAAGGCGATTCAGATACTACGGGTTTTGTTGGCAAGGTGCTCAATTTTTACGATGCCCACATGAATTATTTGACCATTGCGGGACTGATGACCATTGAGAGTTCTTTTATTCCTTTCCCTAGCGAGGTGGTGATTCCTCCAGCTGTGTATGTGTCGATGGATCCTGCTAGTACGGGCGGAATGAAGATTTGGCTTATTGTGCTCTTTGGTACCTTGGGCGCGCTGTTGGGTGCGTTGATTAACTATTTCCTTTCCCGTTGGTTGGGTCGCCCCATCATATACTGGTTTGTAGATAGTAAGGTGGGCCATTTGCTACTGCTGAGCGGTGAGAAGATGGAGAAAGCTGAGGATTATTTCAACAAACATGGCAATATCTCGACCCTTGTAGGCCGCATGATTCCTGCTATACGTCAGCTGATCTCGATTCCTGCTGGTTTGGCTAAGATGAATGTTGGCAGCTTTGTTTTCTTCACTACTTTGGGAGCTCTGATATGGAACGCTATCTTGGCGCTGCTAGGATGGGTGGCTTTCCGTGCTGCCGATCCATCGGTGATTAAGCGCTATAGTCATGTTATCTCCATTATCCTCATTGCGTTACTGGTAGCTGTTGTGGTATTCTTTGTGGCTCGTGCCATTATACGGAAAAAGAAGAATGGACAGTCGGCAACCCAAGAGGAGACCAAATAAATAATCTTGTTTATGCATCCCGATTTCAAGATTCTCGATAGCAAGGTGTACGGCCATCAGCTTGTATACTTAGACAATGCGGCCACTACGCAGAAACCGCAGTGTGTAATCGATACTTTGACCCGTTACTACGAGACGCTCAACTCTAATATTCATCGTGGGGCCCATTATTTGGCAGCGCAAGCTACAGAACAATACGAGCAGGTTCGTCGCAAGGTGCAGCAGTTTATCAATGCTCGCTATGCTCATGAGATTATCTTCACTCGCGGCACTACCGAGAGTATTAATCTTGTAGCCTCCTCGTTTGGCTGGAAATATTTGCATCCTGGCGATGAGGTGATTGTTAGCGGTATGGAGCATCACTCTAATATTGTACCTTGGCAGCTAGCATGTGAGCGAGCTGGAGCTAAACTCCAGGTGATTCCTTTCAGCGATGAGGGGGTACTCGACTTGCATGTTTACGAAACGCTCTTCAACGAACATACTCGGTTGGTGGCGGTAAACCACGTGAGCAACACCCTCGGTACGATCAATCCGGTGGAGGAATTGACGCGGATAGCTCATGCTCACAGTGTGCCTATCCTTGTGGATGGGGCTCAGAGTATTGCCCATATGCCTGTCGATGTGCAAGCTATAGGGTGCGACTTCTATTGTTTTTCGGGCCACAAGATGTATGGACCTATGGGGGTAGGCGTGATGTATGGAAGGGAGGAGATCCTCGATACGTTGCCCCCTTATCAAGGTGGTGGCGAGATGATCAAGGAGGTGACCTTCGAAAAGACTACCTACAATGAACTGCCTTTCAAGTTTGAGGCTGGAACTCCTGCTGTAGGCGATGTGCTGGGATTGGGAACTGCTATCGAATATATGGAACAGCAGGGCATCCAACAGTTGGCCGACCATGAGGATAGATTGCTGCGATATGCTACCGAGAAGATGCTCGAGGTGGAGGGATTGCGAATCTTTGGCACCGCTCCCAACAAGGTAGGAGTTATCTCTTTCCTTTTGGGTGCTAGTCATCCGTACGATGTTGGAACATTGCTCGACAAACTAGGTATTGCTGTTCGAACGGGCCATCACTGTACCCAACCTATCATGGATCGTTATGGGATTCCGGGTACGGTGCGTGCTTCATTTGCGCTGTATACTACCACCGAAGAGATAGATATCTTAGTTCAGGCACTTCATCGGATAGCTCCCATGCTGATGTAGTAGCCTAACCACCAATACAAACGAAAAGCTATGCTGACCTCTTTACATATTGAAAACTACGCCCTTATTCGCCACACCGATATCCATTTTGGCGAACAGATGGTGGCTATTACGGGTGAAACGGGTGCCGGCAAAAGTATTATGCTAGGTGCGTTGGGCCTATTGCTTGGGCAACGGGCCGACTTGGGTGTGCTATACGATAAGAGCAAAAAATGTATTGTTGAGGCACAGTTTGAGATTGGAGGTCTAGGTCTTGCTTCCTTCTTTGCCGATCATGATCTTGACTATGATGATACCCTTATTCTTCGTCGTGAGATACTTCCTTCGGCTAAAAGTAGGGCGTTTGTTAATGATTCACCTGTGTCGCTCCCCGTTTTGAAGGAACTGGGTCCTCATATCATTGATATTCATTCGCAGCATGAGACGCTCCATTTGGCTGATGGTGATTTCCAGTTATCGGTACTTGATGACTATCATATCGATGGGGCCTCTTCGCCTCGTGCCCAATATGATGCTGCCTACTCGCTCTATGTGGAACACAAACACCGCTTGGAGCAACTTACGGAACAAGAGGCTGCCAATCGCAAAGAACAAGACTATCTGCAGTTCCTCTTCGATGAGTTGTGCGAAGCACAGCTGAAAGAGGGAGAGCAGGAACAATTGGAGCAGGAATCGCATATGCTAACCCATGCGGAAAGCATCAAGCAGGGTTTAGTCGATGTGCTGAATATGTGTAACAGTGAGGGGGAAGAAGGATCTCTGTTGGGACGGTTGCGTTCGGCAAAGAATCAGATATCTAAGATGTCTAGTTACCACTCAGAGGTAGAGGGACTAGCCCAACGAATGGATTCTTCGTTAATAGAGCTTGATGATATTTTCGATGAGTTGGAGCAGCTGGCCGATCGTATTAGTTTCGATCCTGAAAGACAACAGCAGGTTGATGATCGCCTTGATTTGATATATCGGTTGGAAAAGAAGCATAATGTAGATAGTATTGATAGGCTGCTTGCTATCCAAACCGATCTGGATACCCGTTTGCAACATATTGCCCATATCGATGAGGAGATAACTCTTGCTATGGAGCAGGTGGATCGTTCGTTCTCGGAAGTGCAACATTTTGGGGATGAGCTGAGTCACTATCGACAGAAGGCGGCACTTGAAGTGCAACAGCTATTGCAACCTACCTTTGCTTCGTTGGGTATGAAGGAGGCACAATTACAAATAGAGGTTTGTCCTACAGCCGATTATCATCGCAGTGGACGCGATAAGGTGGACTTCTTATTCAACGCTAACCGCGGGGGTGAGTTTCGTGAAATAGGGAAAGTGGCTAGCGGTGGTGAGTTATCACGACTGATGCTGGCTTTGAAATCGTTGATGGCTCATCAGTCGATGCTTCCTACAATCATTTTCGATGAGATTGACAGCGGAATCAGTGGCGAGGTGAGTGCTAGGGTATCTAAGATAATGCAGCAGATGGCACAATCGCTGCAAGTGATCGTTATCACCCATCTGCCTCAGATGGCTGCTGCTGCTACGCAGCATCTCAAAGTATATAAGCAGGTTGAGGCATCGGCTACCGTATCGATGATCCGACAACTGGATCGCAATGAGCGAATACACGAGATTGCTGTGATGCTCTCGTCGGAACCTCCAACGCAAGCAGCCCTTGCTACTGCCCAAGAACTGATGGGGGATGAATAAACAATAATCTAAATCAATAAAGAGAAATACTCGATGCGACAACTTCTTCTTATCCTCTTACCACTACTGCTGTTCCTAAATGTTGTTCCTCAGTCTCAGGCTCAACCGCTAGAGGGAAATATTGACTATCCTACCAATTACTTCGATCATCCGTTGCATCTGCCCGTTACTCTTGCAGCTACTTTTGGCGAGATTCGTCCTAACCATTTTCATTCTGGTTTGGATCTTCGTATAGGGGGAAAGATAGGTGAACCTATCTATGCTCCTGCCGATGGTTATGTTTCGCGTATTAATATCTCAGCGTGGGGTGGAGGAAAGGTGCTTTATATTACTCATCCCAATGGTTTTCGTACAGTGTATATGCACTGCAATGATTTTGTGGGCGAAGCGGCTACCTTTGCTCGCAACTATCAGTATGAACACCATACCTTTACGATGGATGTCAATTTGCCGAAAGATTCCATCAAAGTGCGTCGCGGACAGCTGATAGCTCATGCGGGCAATACGGGTGGTAGCGGCGGCCCGCATCTACACTATGAGATCCGCTATGCTGCCAACGATCAACCGATTAATCCTTTTTATTTTGGCACTAAGTATAACGACAATATTGCTCCTACCATTCGTAACATCAAAGTCTATCCTGCCAATCAGCAAGCTCGACTTGATGATCAGTGGCAAACGGTGACGTTGAGGGGAAAGAATAAGAAAGGTTATCTGAGATGGATTGATACGGTACGGGTACAGGGACGTTTCTATGTGGGTGTTTATGCTACCGATGCTGCTGAGGGATCGACACAAAAGAATGGGGTTGAGATGATTGAACTTTTTGTAGACGATACCCTATTTTATCGTTATGCTAATCCTACTTTCCTCTTTGAAGAAACGAGGGCGGTCAATGCGATTATTGACTATGATGAGTATCAACGGTCGCGTGAGTATTATATCCTTACACGTTGCCTTAGGGGAAACAAGAATAGTTTTTCGCGTGCTGTTAACGGAATGGGATATCTGCAATTTGGTGATGGACAACTTCATAAACTGCGTTATGTGGTAAGCGATTATAAAGGCAATCACACCAGTCGTACATTCTATGTGCGTGATATTCCTGGCCAACAAAATGTTGTCCCAGCCGATACTAGTATCGATATTCCGGGTGATCCTATTGCCTACTATAAAACGAAATACTTTGAACGTCCAGGTTTTTCTGCCACCATCCCTATCGGAACGGTGTATGAGAATGATATACTTTCATATCATGTGCGTTCATCATCGGGATTGGCGCCTCTCCACAGTCTCACCCTAACGAATTATCCGTTGCCCCCTCATCAGCCTTTTACCGTTCGTCTGTTTTGCAACAAGGAGAAAATTCAGCAACAAGGATTACGACTGGATCAATTGGTAGTGGTTTGTACTCAGGGTAGTAGCCGCAGTGCGCTACCTACCAAACGGAAAGGGGACTGGCTGGAGGCTACAACGAAGATGTTTGGCACTTTCACCATTGAGGCTGATACGATAGCTCCTAAGGTGCGTCCTGTCAACTTCGCTCAGGGGAAACAACTATCCTCAACATTACTTAAGATAAAGATCTCGGATAATCTGAGCGGCATCGCCTCCTATCATTGTTATATCAATGGTACATGGGTGTTGGCCGAGCATGATGGTAAGACGGCCTCTCTTTCGGTGAGTGCGGCTAAGTTTCTCCATACGGGGACAAATACCATCCGTATAGTGGTTGCTGATGCGGTAGGAAACACTACCGATGTGGAGTATCATGTTTTGAAGAAATAAATAATATAATTATGCGCATCTATCTTGTTGGTTATATGTATAGTGGAAAGACGACAATGGGTCGCCAGTTGGCTCGTCGCCTCGACTATACGTTCCATGATCTGGATGTCGCTTTCGAACACCGTTATCGTTGCTCAATCCCTCTTTTCTTCCAGCAGTATGGTGAGGAGGCTTTCCGACAACTGGAACGACAGATGCTTCAACATACTGCTTCGTTGGAGAATACTGTTGTTAGCACGGGAGGAGGAACGCCTTGTTTTTTCGATAATATGGAGTTTATTAATAGCAATGGACTTTCGATTTACCTGCAAATGAGCGAGGATGCCTTGATAGCACGGATGGTAAAATCGAAAAAGACTCGCCCCACCTTTGCTCATATGAGTGAGGAGGAACGCCGTACTAAACTATCTAAGCAACTGCAACAGCGTATCCCTTTCTATCAGCAAGCACAACTTACTGTCAATGCCTTCAATCCTGATATAAATAGTATAGCACAAACTATTCTGGATAAGATGCACGATGTCCAATAATTTGGTGTGCAATTACCTCCTTCGTTATCACCCTAACAAAGGGAGATATATAACAAATGGCTGTTGTTCAGAAAGGTGTGAAGATCTATTAAATGGTTTTATGTAAAGAATAATTAGTGTTTCTCATTATTATGGAGGACTCTGAGGGGCGAAGGAAGAAATGTTTTTTTGCCAATTAACAGGTTCTTTGTATTTTTGCATTGTTAATTCAAATAAATGAAGAGATGAAGAAGATAATGATTATCAATGGTCCAAACCTTAATCTTGTGGGATCGCGACAGCCTGAGGTGTACGGTAATGAGTCGATGGAGGAGTTTATTGCAAAGATGAAACGGACTACGGAGGGTGTTGCAATTGATTATTATCAAAGCAATATTGAGGGGGAATTGATTAATAAGATCCATGAGGTGGGCTTCGATTATGACGGTATCATTATCAATGCAGGAGGCTATAGCCACACATCGGTAGCATTACACGATGCGCTGTTGGCTGTAGCAGCACCAGCGGTGGAAGTACATATAAGTAATATCTTTGCCCGAGAAGAATACAGGCACCACTCGCTGTTGAGTAGTGCCTGCAAAGGTATGATTTGTGGATTGGGACTAGAGGGCTACCAGTTGGCGGTCTATTTTATCGCACGAATGCAATAGTAAATAGTCGTATACCTATCCTTTTTTTAGCGGAACCGAATCATATCGATGAGTCGGACTCCCGTAAGCCAAACGGTAATGCATCCTACAATACCGTCAGCATCGCTCCATTCATTGACGGGTTGGAGAGTAGTGTCGTTGACAATCTCGAAATACTCGGGATCGAAGACCGTGTGGGTATCGGGGTTTATCAGTGTGGCATCATCGCTATTAATGTTGCGTAGGGTATCGAGAACCCATTCTTTCACTTCGGCAACGCTTGCTGTCTTGGAACGCTCAACGGCAGACTGCAAGGTGGCATAGATGCGGGGCGCGATAGCGCGGGCAGCAGGGGAGAGACGCATATTGCGTGAACTCAGCGCCAATCCGTCATCGGCACGAACGATGGGACAAGCCACAATCTCGATAGGATAGTGGATCTGTTCAATAAGATTGCGTACAACAGCGATCTGTTGGAAATCTTTTTCACCGAAATAGGCACGTACGGGTTGCACTAGATCAAACAGTCGACGCAGCACGACAGCTACACCAGAGAAATGACCAGGACGACGGGGACCCTCCATCACCTCTTCGATAGGACCGAAATGATACACATCGTTTACAGGCTGAGGATACATCTCTTCAACCGAAGGCACAAAAGCTATATCGGCTTGTGCACTAGCTAGTTTCTGGCAGTCGGCATCAACTGTACGGGGATATTTGGCTAAATCCTCGGGGTTGTTGAACTGGATGGGATTTACAAAGACACTCACCACCACGATATCGTTCTCGGTGCGTGCACGATGAATAAGGGAGAGGTGTCCCTCATGAAGTGCTCCCATCGTGGGAACAAGTGCAATGCTTTTGCCATTTTGGCGGGGAGTAGCAAGAGCGGCTTGGAGCTCGGCTACGGTATTGATTATTTTCATCTTATAGGAAAGATTATAAATATTTTCTTGTCTATCGAGTTATAAGATTTTAGGTTCGATGAAGGGGGCAATCCTTTATTGTTGCTGATTATCGGAAAGATCCTCATAGTCGTCAAAATGGTCGGGATCGTCGTCGTTGCTGTCTATCTGTGAGAAAGAGTCATCACGTGAGATGTTTTTGTTCTCTTCGTAATGTCGACGGTTGAGCCAACGGTTGGGTAACTCAATCAGATAGTTAAGCGCTATAAGTAGCAGACTGAAAAGGATGCAAATACTGAAATCGTCTACCTCGAACCATTTGCCTAGCAACTGGTCGGCTAGCCATATAATGACAGCGTTGATGATAAAAAGAAAGAGCCCCAGAGTGAACATTGAGAGGGGCAACGTAACAAAGATGAGTAGAGGGCGCACCACATTGTTGAGTGCCGAGATAACGATAGCGGTACCAATAGCGGCAACTACGCTATGTACTTCAACACCAGGTAGCAAACGGGTAGCAATCAAGATGGCGATAGTCATAATGAGGGTGCGAACTACGAAGCCGCCTTTCCCATTATGAAACGAATCGTTGAAACGTAATACAATTTTCATGAATAGTGAATCTCTTAGGGTGGGTTAAGCAAGAATATCGGGTACAGCCCCTTGTCCTTCTCGGATCAGTTCGAGTTGATTATCTGAACAATCGATTACCGTAGAAGGTTGGTCGGAGCCTATGCCTCCGTCAACGACAATATCTACTCGTTTGCCAAATGTTTCGTAAATCAGTTCGGGATCGGTGAAATATTCGATTTCTGTATCCTCATCAATACGGCGTACAGAGGTGCCAATAAGTGGACATCCCAGTTGTTCGATGATAGTACGGAGGATATTGTTGTTGGGAACACGCATACCAATAGTCTTGTTGGCATTTTGATAATTGCGAGGAACGCTATTGTTGGCATCCATAATGAACGTATAGGGACCTGGCAATGTGCTACGTAGTAGTGCGAACAGATCCTTGTCCATCGGACGTACGTATTCAGATAGTTGGCTGAGCGATGAGCAAAGCATAGAGTATTTTGCTTTCTTCAAACTGAACCCTTTGAGTTGGGCAATCTGCTCGACAGCTTTCTTATACTGCATGCTGCAGGCAAAAGAATAAAAGGTATCGGTAGGAACAATAACGACAGCGCCGTTTTGTAGGGCATCGACTACGCGAGCAACGTCGCGGCTGTTGGGGGAATCCTCGTAGAGTTTTAACAACATAACAGTTTTCGGGGTTGTATATTATAACAAAATACTCCGCATCTGGGTTGATGCGGAGTAATGTAGTTCTTAGTAAATAAACGTTCCATGTTCGGTACTTACGGTCACTTTAGGGCCTTGGTTGGCTTCGCAATGACCGATAATCTGTGCATCGACATTGAAGGATTGGGCTATATCGATGATTCCTTGTGCTGTAGCCTCATCGGTATATATCTCCATACGGTGGCCCATATTGAACACCTTATACATCTCTTTCCACTCGGTGCCGCTTTGCTCATGGATAAGGCGATAGAGCGGTGGGGTGGGGAAGAGGTGATCTTTGACCACATGGAGGTTGTCGATGAAATGGAGCACCTTTGTTTGTGCACCACCGCTGCAATGAATCATACCATCAATTTTGGGACGATACTCATCGAGGATGCGGCGAATAATAGGTGCATAAGTGCGAGTAGGCGAGAGTACCATTCGTCCAGCATCCACACCCTCTACTTCGGTAGCATCAGTAAGCCGTTTGCTGCCGCAGTAAACAACCTCGGAAGGAAGCTGATGGTCATAACTCTCGGGGAATTGTTCAGCATAGTATTTGGAGAAAACATCATGACGAGCTGAAGTAAGACCGTTGCTACCCATACCACCGTTGTAGGCCGTTTCGTAAGTGGCTTGTCCGTACGAAGCCAAACCAACAATAACGTTGCCAGCTTGAATGTGGGCATTATCGATTACATCAGCGCGACGCATACGTGCAGTAACAGTAGAGTCGACAATAATGGTACGTACCAAATCGCCTACGTCGGCTGTTTCACCACCAGTAAGATAGATGCCGATACCTAGATCGCGCATTTGTTGTAGAAACTCTTCAGTACCGTTGATGACGGCGCTGATGACCTCACCAGGAATGAGGTTTTTATTCCTTCCGATGGTGGAACTGAGTAAGATATTATCGACCGCACCCACGCAGAGCAGGTCGTCGAGATTCATTACCACAGCATCGATAGCAATCCCTTTCCATACGGAGAGATCGCCCGTCTCTTTCCAGTAAAGATAAGCCAAACTGGACTTTGTACCAGCACCATCAGCATGCATGATGTTGCAGTAATCAGCATCACCGCCAATGATATCGGGCAGTATCTTGCAGAAAGCTTTAGGGTAGAGACCCTTATCGATGTTTTTGATAGCGTTGTGAACATCCTCTTTGGAGGCCGATACACCGCGTAAATTATATTTCAGAGTATCCATGGGTTTTACTTGATTAATGGAATGGAAGGTGGGGTGATGAAATCTGAGCGATGAGATAAAGCAGCGAAGAGATGGGAGCGTTGTGCTCTCATCTCTTCGGCTGGTAAGTTATTAGCGGCGACGATTGTCATCGCTGCTACGACGAGGGCCACGATCGTTATCGCGACGAGGAGCGCGATCGCCTTCACGACGAGGACCGCGATCGCCTTCTCGACGCTGGCGAGGAGCTTCTTCTACATAGCCTTCGGGCTTGGGCAGAAGCGCTTTGCGACTCAGTTTGAGTTTGCCTGTCTTTTCGTCAATATTGATGATCTTCACCTGGATGATGTCGCCAAGATTGATCTTGCCTTCGAGGGTATCGGTACGAGCCCAGTCGTATTCACTGATATGCATCAGGCCCTCTTTACCAGGAAGGAACTCGAGGAAGGCACCAAATTCTACGATACCGGTAACTTTGGCATCATAAACCTGTCCCACTTCGGGAACGGTGCATATCTCTTTGATCCATTTCACAGCAGCTTCGATGCTATCCTTGTCGGGCGATGCGATATCAACAATACCCAGTTCGCCTTGCTCTTCGATATTGATGATGGTGTTGGTCTCGGCTTGAATCTTTTGGATAACTTCACCACCTTTACCGATAACGGCACCAATAAAGTCTTTGGGAATTTGAATCTGGACAATGCGGGGAACGAACGACTTGTAGTCTTCGCGAGGTTCGGCAATCGTTTCTTGCATCTTCTCCATGATGTGCAGACGACCTTGACGAGCTTGCTCCAAAGCCTTAGCAAGTACCTCATAGCTCAGTCCGTCTACCTTGATATCCATCTGGCAAGCGGTAATACCATCACGGGTACCCGTAACCTTGAAGTCCATATCGCCCAAGTGGTCCTCGTCGCCAAGAATATCGCTCAAAACAGCCCACTTATCGCCTTTCGAGATTAGGCCCATAGCAATACCTGCCACAGGTTTCTTAATCTTCACACCGGCATCCATCAGGGCAAGGGTTCCAGCACATACGGTAGCCATCGAAGAGCTTCCGTTCGATTCGAGGATATCACTTACCAAACGGATGGTATAAGGACATTCGGTTTCCGAGGGAAGCATTCCCTTAAGTGCACGCCAAGCTAGATGGCCATGACCGATCTCGCGGCGGCTAGTGCTACGGCTAGCTTTCACTTCGCCAGTAGCAAACGAGGGGAAGTTGTAGTGGAGTATGAAACGGCGGCTGCCCGATATAACGGCACCATCGATAGTCTGCTCATCGAGTTTCGTACCCAGCGTACAGGTAGAAAGCGACTGCGTTTCACCGCGGGTAAAAATAGCCGAACCGTGAACAGAAGGCAAGTAGCTTACTTCGCACCAAATGGGACGAATCTCATCGAGTTGACGACCGTCAAGACGGGTACGCTCGTTGAGAACCATATCTCTCATAGCCTCTTTCTCGGTATCGTGATAGTAGCGATCTATCATGAATTGAACATCCTCAGTGAGGGTTTCTTCGGTATAGTTAGCATCGATGAATTCCTGCTTGATAGCAGCAAAGCCTTCTTCGCGCATATGTTTATTAGCGATGCCTTGTTTGGCAAAGTCGTAGCATTTCTGGTATACAGCATCGTGGAGACGGGTGCGCAACTCTTCGTCGTTCACCTCGTGGCAGTATTCGCGTTTCACCGTCTTGCCTGTTTCAACAGTCAGTTCGGCGATAGTGCGGCACTGAATCTTGATGGCTTCGTGGGCAGCCTTTAGGGCACCCAGCATAATATCTTCCGATACCTCTTTCATCTCGCCTTCTACCATCATGATGTTCTCTTCAGTAGCAGCAACGATAAGGTCGAGGTCGGCATTGTCGATATCCTCCATAGGAGTGTTGATCACATATTCGCCATTCAGATAGCTTACACGAACCTCAGAAACAGGACCGTTGAAAGGAATATCGCTTACAGCAAGAGCCGAAGCGGCAGCCAAAGCGGCCAGTTGGTCGGGCATCGTCTTGTTGTCGCCCGAAATAAGGGTGATCACCACTTGTACTTCTGCGTGGAAATTGTCGGGGAAGAGAGGACGGAGCGCGCGGTCCACCAAGCGAGCAATCAGAATTTCGTGCTCAGAGGGGCGAGCTTCGCGTTTGAAGAAACCGCCGGGGAAACGACCCATAGCGGCGTATTTCTCTTGGTATTCAACAGTAAGGGGCATAAAGTCGACATGTTCGCCCACTTCGGTTTTGGCACATACAGTAGCTAGCAGCATGGTGTCGTTCATGCGTACAACAGCAGCACCGTCAGCTTGCTTGGCCAGTTTGCCAGTTTCAACTTCAATGACATGGGATCCCATGTCAATTTTCTTAGTGATAATGTTCATTTTCTTTACTTTTTTCTCGATTTCCAATCGGCTAGTTGGCAGCACCGTGCTACCAACCCTTTCTTCTACTTGGTTATAATAATTGATTTCTTACTATAATACAAAAGTCCACGCTACTCTTGCTATATGTAAAAAAGTAACCCAGACTAGCTGGGTTACTCAACCATAACCAAATAAATATGAAAAACTATTTTCTTAAATTCAATTTCTTGATGATGGCGCGGTATCTTTCGATATCCACTTTCTTCAGGTAGTCAAGCATTTTGCGGCGTTTGCCTACCAAACCTACCAGAGCGCGCTCGGTTACCTGATCTTTCTTGTTCTGTTTCATCAACTCGGTGAGGTGCTGAATACGGTAAGTATAGAGGGCTACCTGTGCTTCGGCTGAACCCGTGTCCTTAGCCGATTTGCCATACTGTGCAAAGATTTCTTCTTTCTTTTCTTTCGTAAGGTACATAATTATAAATCTCTTTATTTGTCTTTAAAAATCGGATGCAAAGATACATCGTTTTTCGTTACCACAAAAAACTTTTTTAATCTAGAATTATAGTATATATCATAATGATGTGTTTTTCAACACTATCGCATAACTGTTAAAAAATGTTTAAGAAACGCATTTTAGGTGGCAAGAACGGCTATGAAAGTCAAAAAAATCAAAAAATAGATCTCTTTTATTGTTACTTTTGTGTCGTTATTGAGGTATTAGAGTCTTCTTTTTTCCTCTATTTAGTATTTGTAGACTCTTTTTTTCTCATCTGCCGCATTATTTTCTTACGGAGCCTACCTATACGCTTTACCTGATGTTCAAAAGTCAGTTTTTCGATTAAGGTAGGTTCATGATTTATCTTTTTGCGTGTAATCTTGTTCATGATGAAATTGATCACGCTGAAAATGCAGGCCACAATGCTTAGTAGGAGAGTGAGAATGGTGATAATCATATTGTATATAAGGTTTGGTTATAAGTGGGTTGTATATTATTCTTGTTGGGTTGTGTGTTAGAATCCTAAGCGGTGATAATGGCAGAAACGGAGATTTTCGTTGTCATCGTATAGATGGAGTCCCGATCCTTCGCAATAGCGGAACATATTACAGTTGGCACAGTCCCCCTTGCGGGCCCATTCGCGATTGCGGTATTTCTCAAAACGGTTTTCCCATACCTCCCAAAACGAGTCGGTATAGATATTGCCTTGATGAAAATTAGAACGGATACTAGTGCAGCCTGAAATAGAACCATCGCATAGTATCGAGGCTACCTCGATGCCAGCACGGCAGTAAAACCAGTGGTCGCGCACCTCTTGTTCGTAGTTGCCTAAGAAGCCTTCACAGCCGTAGTCTACCGCTATTCGTCCCTCTTGACGAGTTTTTTTAATGAACTCAAACACCCGGATGAAATCGTCCTTGCTTAGCTGCAGTTCGGGATCGGTAGCAGCACGCCCCATAGGCACAATGGTAAATACACGCCAACGGCGAACGCCGAGCGAGATAATATATTCTTTAAATTCTTCTAGCTGGTTAATATTTCGAGGATTGACGCAAGTAACGATATCCCATAGCAAGTCTTTTTCGGCAGCAAGCAGACCGATAGCGTGCGAAGCCCGTTGGAACGACTGAGGGTTTTGTCGCAGCCAGTTGTGCTCCTTTTCCAATCCATCAAGCGATATAGTCATCGAATGGATACCACTGCGCATCAACGAATCAAGGCGGGCCTCATCGAGTAGATATCCGTTGGTAACCATACCCCAAGGAAATTCTCGTCGGTAAAGCTCCAAACCTACCGCTTCGATATCCTTTCGTACTAGCGCTTCGCCTCCAGTAAATATAATAAAGGTGTTATGGGGATCCACATGAGGGAGTACCTCGTTGTCAATAACGCGGAGAAAAACTTCGGCTGGCATATCCTGCTGCGAAGGAATCTGTTTGCAGTCGCTGCCGCAGTGACGACAGTTGGCGTTGCAGCGTAGCGTACATTCCCAAAAGAGGGTTTGTAGTGGGTGCAGTTTGGCGTTGTTGTGCCTATAGCTGCGGTGCATCTCCAGTCCTATACGTTGTCGCAGGTTCATTTTCAGCCATTATTCGGTTGTTGCCGAATAGTTATTTCTTTTTTACGGTAATAGTTATTTCTTGTTCGGAAGTGCCCAAATTCCATCCTTGCGACTCACCCGAAGGTTGGGGAAACTCAACCGATAATACCTGCTCCTCATACGAGTCATTCTTCGAACCATCAGTGTCGAGCACCATCACATGTTGCTTTTCCCAGGGTCGGTCCGAAGTCTGACATTGGAATACACCATCGGTATCGGTGGTGTCGGAAGCGCGGTTAATATAGTTCTGATAGAATTCATTTTGTGGATTGCGAATGCCATCGGCACTCACATCGCTGCTCATCAGCGTCACGCGGAGTCCCTTCACTGGATTACCTTGTTGGTCTACCACTTTGCCCTTCACTTGGAAGTTCACGGTAGGTACACCGTACATTACTGGCGTGGGCTGTTCGGCCTTTGGATTAGGGCGCGCCTCATCGTTGTCTTTTTTGATGTTATCGTCAAACGAGCGGGTAGGCACACCATACATCAGCCGTATTTCGTTGCGTGGTTGTGGTCCTTCCTGAGGTGGTTCCTCCTGTTGGGTAATGGTCTTCTGCTGGTGGCAGCTGCTCAGCCCCAGCGCTCCCATTACCGAGAGGATGATCCAGTTTTTGAATTTAAGGAACTTAATCTTCATAGCTATTCGGATTCTTGTTTGAGATCTCTTTTTTAGGTAACGGCAAAACAACCTTTTTATTGTATTTCTTTCTTATTACCAGTCAACGCCTCTTCTTGCAGGCGGACACTCTCACCATGAATTTTCTCGAATAGCTCCTTCACAAATGTATTGTCTAGCCCCATTTGTTGCGCTAACGCAAGATCTTTTTCCAACACCAACTCCCATCGTTTCGGTTGAAACACAGTCATATTGTTTCGTTGTTTCACTAAAGCAATTTTTCGGCTTACTTCCATGCGGGTTCTGAGACTCTCAATCAGTTGGCGGTCTATTTGGTCAATCTGTTGTCGCAATAGGGTCAAATCTTTGTCGGCCACCTCATCGGATCTCCTCACGATCAAACTATCAAGAAGAGTAATAAGGTGTTGCGGTGTAATCTGTTGGGCAGCATCGGTGAGAGCTTCTGCTGGTTGAGGATGCACCTCTACCATGAGTCCTTCAAAATGTAGATCCATAGCGGTCTGCATCAGCTGCGGTATCAGTTCGCGATTTCCCCCTATATGGCTAGGATCGCAGAATACATGTAGTTGCGGCATCAGTCGTTGCAACTCAATAGGTATTTCCCACAGAGGGTTGTTTCGATAGCCTATGTTGTTGCGCATAAAGAAACCGCGGTGTATTGCTGCGACTTGGCTAGTGCCTGTGGCCAGCACCCGTTCAATAGCCCCTATCCATAGTTGAATATCGGGGGCGGTAGGGTTCTTTACCATTACTGGCAGTTGTGTGCCTTGAAGTGCTTGGCACAGTTCCTCCATCGAGAACGGATCACCGCTAGTGCGGGCACCAATCCAAACAGCATCGATTCCATAACGCAAACATTGTTCTACATGTTGTGGTTGCGCTACTTCGCAGCAAAAACGAACCTGAGGATATTCCTCCTTCAACTCTTTTATCCATTGAAGTGCCACTTCGCCTAGACCTTCGAATCCGCCCGGACGACTGCGTGGCTTCCATACCCC
Organism: Bacteroidales bacterium; assembly: GCA_030523765.1. GTDB lineage: Bacteria > Bacteroidota > Bacteroidia > Bacteroidales > P3 > Colimorpha. The sequence continues at coordinate 21,777 of JAUNHX010000024.1, forward strand.
ACATCGTATCATCGCAATTCGAGGGTCGCTCGACAATGTTTCGGTAACCGAACGCAGTTGTTCGCGATTTTCGATACTGCAAGGGCCGGCAATGATAAAAGGATAATTGGCTGTATGGAACATAGTGGATGCTGGTTTGGGGTTATTCGGAAAAACAAAAGTGCCTCTTTAGGTAGCGAAAGCATCTCGACAAGATAGGTGAGATGCTTTCATAGAGGAGCGATAGACGGGGCTCGAACCCGCGACCTGCGGCTTGGGAAGCCGCCGCTCTACCAACTGAGCTACTATCGCATAGAGCAAAAACAACAACATAACTCCATTTCAAAAGAAATATTGTGCTACTGCATTATTTTTTTTCTGTTTTTTTTGCTATATAAACGATAGGAATATATGGGCAGCAGTTCAAACCCCATCAGCGAAAACCTTCCATTTGCAAAAAACTGTGTATCTTTGCACCGAAATTTACGATTTAGAAAAATGAAACGATCACTCCTTCAGTATTCAGCGTTGCCACTATTATGGTTGTTCTTGCTGATGATCCCCTCCCGCATAGTTGTAGCGCAGGGAATCGATTATAACATATTGTGCGAGTTGCAGCAACATCGTACCGATGCGATGGACAACCTGATGGAATGGACCTCCAATAGTTTGGTGCTAGCTCCCGCTATTCCAGCAGGAATGCTAGGCGTAGGATTGCTTACAGACGATAAAAACATGATCCATTTGGGTACCGCGACTGGATTCTCATTCCTTACGGCAACAGTAATAACGGAGGTAACAAAGAATACAGTCCGTAGGCCCCGTCCCTACAACGGCTATCCTGACGACCTTTTGCCGGTAAAAACAACCTATGGGTTCTCCTTCCCTTCGGGCCACACCTCGCTCACCTTCTCGGTAGCTACTGCCCTGAGTCTATCCTATCCCAAATGGTATGTGGTTGTACCCTCAATGCTTTGGGCTTCCGGTGTAGCCTTCTCTCGTCTTTATCTAGGAGTCCATTATCCTTCCGATGTACTAACAGGCGTTTTGGTGGGTGTTGCTTCAGGGTTTTGTGGATATTGGCTCTCCAGCTATCTCCAAAAAGATTCGCCCGTCCCCACAACCAAAGCTATCATGATACCGATTACCATCAATTTCTAAACGGAGCGTCCAAAAGTACTTTCGAGACCGTAGTGCATATACGTCACTGACCGAAGGAAAGTAACCATTAATTTCTATAACCAATAACCGATAACCAATACCCTTTCACAAGATGAACCAATTGAATATCAACCTCAACCCTGCTACGCCAACCGATATCGATGTCATTTATGAATTCATCCATCAGATGTCTATTTACGAGAAGTGTGAGGCAGATTTCGTTACCGATAAACAGACCCTTTATGCCTCCCTTTTCGAACAGCGGGCCGCCGAATGTCTGCTTCTGCGCGAGAACGGATGTCAAGAGGTAATAGGATTTGCTATCTTTTTCCACAATTTCTCCACTTTTGTGGGTCGTCGCGGACTCTATGTCGAGGAGCTTTATATTGTACCCGAAAAAAGGGGTAAAGGCTACGGAACGGCGGTACTGCGTCATTTAGCCAAAATTGCAGTAGAGCGTCGTTGCGGACGAATGGAATGGATCTGTATCGACTGGAACAAACCAGCTCTCTCTGTTTATCGCGCCATAGGGGCAAAACCGATGGATGAGTGGACCATACAGCGAATGGATGAAGCTACGTTGCAACGTTTCGCCGTAGGCAATTAAGAAGTGCTTTTCTCGAAAAGCTAGGGAGAGAGAATGAGAGATTTTTTTTCGCGATAAAAGAAAAATTATTATCTTTGTACGATGCTTTGCGCCGTCGCTGATGGGTGCGGTATGCTTGCAACGGATAGGAATGCAGAACGTTGTGAAGATGCCGACGGTTCTCGACGGCATGAAAAGTTTGTAAAAGTGTATAACAAATATAGTATAATTGTAAGGAGATCTGAATATGAAGCTTGAATTTAAAGGCGCTGCCCGTGAGGTTACGGGCTCAAAACATCTTATCACTACCGCCAAAGGGTTGAAGATACTGCTAGATTGCGGTATGTATCAGGGCAAAGGTCTAGAAACCGACGCGATGAACCGCGATTTGGGATTCGATCCGCGCGAAATTGATTATGTAATCCTCTCGCACGCCCATATCGACCATTCAGGTTTGATCCCCTACATTTATAAGAATGGCTTTACTGGAACCGTTATCTGTACACCCGCCACCCGCGACCTATGTAGTATCATGCTGGCCGATGCTGGTCGGATTCAGGAAAGCGATACCCATACCTTCAATAAGAAACGCCAAGCGCAAGGGCTTGAGAAGGTGGAACCTATCTATACGATGCAAGACGCCCAAGCTTGTATGGGTTGCTTTATCAGTGTTCCCTACCACCGTCCATTCAATATTGAAGGAGAGGTAACGGTCGAGTTCTTCGATGCTGGACATATTCTTGGGTCGGCTATGGTTTACCTTGAAATCAAAGAAGGACGTCGTCGTATCAAACTCGGTTTCACGGGCGACATAGGTCGCTACGACAAGCGAATATTGAAAGATCCCGAACCCTTCCCGCAAGTCGACTACCTAATTATGGAATCAACCTACGGTGATCGCTTGCATACTAATCTCGATACTGCCGAACAGGAGCTCCTAATGGCGGTACTCGACACTTGTACCAAGAAAAAGGGCAAACTGATTATCCCCTCGTTCGCTATTGGCCGTGCTCAGGAAATTATCTATGCGCTCGATCGTTTGCGCAACGCCAAACTGCTGCCCGATATCGATGTCTTTGTCGACAGTCCGCTCAGTGTGAATGCCACCAATATCATGAGGATGCATACTGAGTGCTTCAACGAAGAGATTATTGATTATATGAAGAATGATCCTGACCCCTTCGGTTTTGATCGTTTGCAGTATATCCAGTCGGTCGAAGCCTCAAAAGCCCTCAACGTTCGCAACAAAACTTGTATTATCATCTCCGCTAGCGGCATGATGGAGGCTGGACGAGTGAAACACCATCTAGCTAACAATATCGATAATCCCAAAACCACCATTCTCTGCGTGGGTTACTGCGAGCCTAAAACGTTGGGTGCTAAGATTATGCGTGGCGATAAGAAGGTGTCAATCTTTGGCCGTCCCTATATCGTTCGTGCCGATTTGCGTCGTATCGACTCTTTGTCAGGTCACGGCGACTATGAGGAGATGCTCAACTATATAGGTTGCCAAGAAAAACGTCGTCTCAAAAAGATTTTCCTTGTACACGGAGAAGCCGAAACACAGGAAAATTTCCGTGAAACCCTAAATAAACGGGGCTACAAACGAGTAGAAATACCTCAGCGGGGCGACGCTGTCGAACTGTAGTAGACTAGGGGCGCTACCCAATAGATGGCGTTCTGCTTTCGCAAAACAACAAGCCATAAGTAAAACAAGAAAAACAAAAAAAACATAACTCGTTATGATATCTTTTATTATTGCTATCGTACTCCTTGTGCTAGGGTATGTTATTTATTCAAAGGTGGTGGAACGTGTTATCGGTGTCGACGGCAGTCGCACCACTCCCGCTATTGCCCATCCCGACGGAGTAGACTATGTGCCTATGAAACCCTGGCGTATCTTTCTTATTCAGTTTCTGAATATTGCAGGTGTAGGACCTATCTGCGGTGCCATTATGGGAGCCCAATTTGGTACCTCGTCGTTTTTATGGATCGTTTTCGGATGTATCTTTGCTGGTGCGGTCCACGACTTCATTGCCGGCTTTATCTCCATCCGACAAGATGGTGCTTCGCTTCCCGAAATTCATGGTAAGTATTTAGGCAACGGCATGAAACAGTTCATGCGCGGCTTCACCGTGCTGCTTATGATTTTGGTAGGTGCCGTTTTCGTAAATACTCCAGCGGTGCTGTTGAATCAGAACTTCACACCCGATTGGAATATTTTTATTTGGGTAGCTATCATCTTTGCCTATTATTTGGTAGCAACGCTACTGCCTATCGACAAGTTGATTGGTAAAATCTATCCTATCTTCGGACTCTTGCTGCTTGGAATGGCTTTGGCAATAGTGGTAGCATTCATTATTTATAAGCCTGATATCCCCGAAGTATGGCAAGGTTTAGGCAACAAGCACCCCAATGCCGAACACAACCCCATTTTCCCCATGATGTTTATCAGCATAGCCTGCGGTGCTATTAGTGGATTTCACGCCACCCAAAGTCCACTTATGGCTCGTTGTATGGTAAACGAAAAGCAAACGCGCCCCATCTTCTACGGCGCTATGATCACCGAAGGTGTGGTAGCTTTGATATGGGCTGCTGCAGCTACCGTTTTTTACCACGATCCAGTGTTGGCTGCAAAGACAATCGATGCTTCGGGTCATCCCCTAGGTGGCAACGCAATGGTGGGAGTAATAGCTAACGAATGGTTCCCTCCTGTTATTGCAACCATTTGTGTGCTAGGTGTAATCAGCGCTGCTATTACTAGTGGCGATACAGCTCTTCGTTCGGCACGACTCATTGTGGCCGATTTTATGCATGTCGATCAGAAGCCAGTAGGCAAACGTCTGTTGGTAGCGTTGCCCGTCTTCGTTATCTCGGCTGCGCTGCTTATCTTCTCGTTGGTCGATAAGGCTGGTTTCGATTATATTTGGCGCTACTTCTCGTGGGCCAATCAAGTGCTTTCAATGGTCACCCTTTGGGCCGTAACGGTCTTTTTGGCTCAGCATCGTCCCAAAACAGGATGGTACTGGATGACATTGATACCAGCCCTCTTTATGTCGATGGTAACAATTAGTTTCCTCTTTGTGGCCGACAAAGAGGGGCTCGGAACGCTGATCCCTCATCGCATAGGATATATGCTGGCTGCAGTAATCACGATAGTGCTGTTGCTAATATTTGTGCGTTGGCATCATCGTTTTTCGACGAAAAATAGTGAAGAAATACAATAAAATATCTCTTTTCTCGTTCTTCGAATCAAATATTGGTAATCACGATAGTATATCATAATTAGAACAATATCATTCCTTATGACTATGAAACGGAATATAGCAATCGCAATGACTCTCTTGCTGGCTGCTGGAGCAATGGCTGCCAATCCCCGTAAAAATTCCCGCACCGAGATGGGTATCAATGGTAACGCCCTCTATGTTATCGAGTATACCTACAACCTGCATAGCGGCAAGGGTGGTGGACGCCAGCTGGTATGTATCGACTCCATTACCTTCGACAAGAGGGGTAATTATCAGGATAAGATACGCCGTACCAATGGTGAATATACCTATTTCTCTTATTATTTCGACGTTAACGGCTATGCTCTTGGTTGGAACGAATACGATCGCAACAATAAGCTTACTGGACGTACAGCCTATCTGAACGATCGCAACGGTAACCGTATCGAACGTACCGTGTATATGAATGAGCGTATGTCTAAGAAAGAGACCTCGAAATATGAAAACAATCGTCTCGTCGAGGAGCAGAGTTATAACCCCAATGGTACGGTAGCCGAAAAGCGTGTATATAAATACGATATCAAGGGTAACAACACCGAGATGGAGTTCTACAATGCCGCTGGCGAACTTACGCAGCGCTACCTCTATACCTACGATGATAGGGGCAACCGTATTGAGTGGCGTTACTATGATGCCGACGAGTTTTTAGTAATGCTCACCACCTATTATTATGACGATCACGACAACGTTATCGAGGTGTCGAGCTTCAACTACGACGAGCATCTCAATTGGAAGCACTCCTATGTGTATGAGTACGATGAGGACGATAACTGGGTGCGCCAAACTATCTATCGCAACAACAATCCCTATCAGGTGATTGAGCGCGAAATCGCATTCCCTGCCTATTAGCAGAAACGTAAGCACAGGTCTGCTTGCGATTTACTTAATCTACGTTTCGGCCTACTTCGGAGTGAAACAACAAAGATTATCATGCTCCTGCCCATAACCGAAACAGAACGTAATTGAAATTCAGCAGCGGAACTGCATAGCACCGCTGCTGAGTTGTATATCACAGAAAGAAAAGAGGCGGATAGAGGAATCCTATTTCTACTCATTTCCTCTTCCGTAATAGCTTAACGGCAAACGGGTTGTTTGCTGTAGGTTGTAAAGCAAGGCTTTGAAGAACTGATAATGATACTGAACGATCTCTACGATAATTCTATTCTAGCGGCTCGAGTGGAAGAGGCTTTGAAGCCGAACCAGGCTCGTGTGCGATTGCAGGGCATCAAGGCATCGCTCTATTCAATGATTGGGGCAACAATAGCCAGACGCCTCTCCTGTCGTCATCTTTTTGTGGCACCTAGCAAAGAGGATGCCTATTATCTACTCAATGATTTGGAGGAACTACTGGGCGAAACCAATAAGGAATTGGAAGATAAAAGGGTCCTCTTCTTCCCTACCACCTATCGTAAACCCTACCAAATGGAGGAGACCGATTCGGCCAATAGTTTGCAGCGTACCGAAGTGGTGAAGCGCCTGGCCGATAGGGCCAATCTGGTGGTGGTTACTTTCCCCGACGCGCTGAGCGAGAAAGTAATCTCGCAACGCACCCTAGCACGTAATACCCTTCAAATCAATAAAGGTGGCGATCTGTCAATGGATTTCGTTACCGATATGTTGCAAGAGTACGATTTCGATAGAGTCGATTTTGTAGTCGAGCCAGGTCAGTTTGCTATCCGTGGCGGCATTATCGACGTCTTTTCCTATGCCAACGAGTATCCGTTCCGTTTGGAGTTTTTTGGTGATACCATCGATTCGCTCCGCTCTTTCGATCCTGTATCGCAACTCTCTATCAAACAATACGATCATCTTACCATCATCCCCAATCTAGCCACTCATCGCCCCACCCACCTCGTGGTGGAGGAGAAGGTGAATCTTGTTCATTATTTCGGCGAAGAGGATATTGTATGGGCTGAAGGACTGATGATGGCGTGCGAAACCATCGATAGTGCGCTAGCTAATGCCAAGAAGGAGTTTTCCGCGCTGAGCAGTCCTGTCGACCACAAGGCCCCCGAAGAACTCTACTCTTCGGCCAACGAGGTGCTCAAAGACATGCTGCGGTGTAGGATTATTGAGAATGGCAATGCTGTGTTTTTCAACAAGGCTACTGCGATAGAGGTCGATTGCGAAGTGCAACCCCTCTTCCACAAGCAGTTTGATATGCTTATTCGCACCCTTATCGATTATAAAGCCAAAGGCTATATCAATATGATTTGCACTAGCACCGACCAACAGCGCAAGCGTTTGGAAAAGGTGTTAAACACCCTGTTGTCGCAAAATAGTAGTGTCGATGAACAGACGAGGGAGGAGTATCTGCGTGATATCAGGCAAATGATGATTCCGCTGTCGCTCCACGCTGGATTTGTAGATCATAGCGCCCATGTGGTCTGTCTTACCGACCATCAGGTGTTTGAACGCTACCATAAATTCAAGGTGCGCGACATGAAGGATGTCCGTGAGGCACTCACCCTGAAAGAACTTTTCGAACTCAAGCCAGGCGATTATGTCACCCATATCGACTATGGTGTGGGCCGTTTTGCTGGTCTCGAAATGATTGAAAATAACGGCAAGCAGCAAGAGGTGATTCGACTGGTGTATAAGAACAACGATACCCTCTATATCAGCATTCACGGGCTGCATAAAATAAGTCGCTATGTGGGTAAGGAGGGTGCAGCACCTACGCTCAATCGTTTGGGCAGCAGCACCTGGCAGGTGCTCAAGCAACGCACCAAGAAGCAGGTCAAAGATATTGCTAAAGATCTGATTGCTCTCTATGCCAAACGCAAGGCTTCGCAAGGGTTCGCCTTTAGTGCCGACAGCTATTTGCAAAACGAGCTCGAGGCCTCTTTTATGTACGAGGATACTCCCGATCAATTCAAGGCTACCCGCGATGTGAAGGACGATATGGAGTCGTCTAGCCCAATGGATCGTCTTGTATGTGGCGATGTGGGATTCGGAAAAACCGAAGTGGCTATGCGGGCCGCCTTCAAAGCGGTGTGTGATTCCAAGCAAGTAGCGGTATTAGTGCCTAGCACTATTCTCGCTTTTCAGCACTACAACACCTTTGTAGAACGCCTGCAGGGCTTGCCTGTAAATATCGACTATCTGAATCGTTTCCGTACTGCCAAAGAACGTGCGCAAATCCTCAAGCGACTCGAAGAGGGGAAAATCGATATCCTGATTGGTACCCATGCTATCACCAATCCGAAGGTGATATTCAAAGATTTAGGATTGCTTATCATCGACGAGGAACAAAAGTTTGGTGTTTCGGTGAAAGAGAAACTGCGCCAAATGAAGGTCAATGTCGACTGCCTCACCCTTACGGCTACCCCCATCCCTCGCACGCTACAGTTCTCCTTGATGGGAGCACGCGATCTTTCGGTCATCCAAACGCCTCCTCCCAATCGGCAACCTATCCAAACCGAGCTAGTCAACTTCAACGAGGAGTTAATCCGCGATGCTATCCGCTACGAGATGAGTCGCAACGGACAGGTCTTCTTTGTTAGCAATAGGGTGGAAAATCTCGATGAAATGGCGGGTATGGTGCAACGCCTCGTCCCCGATGCAGCAGTAGCTATAGCGCATGGACAGATGGACGGAAAGGTGGTGGAGGAGACATTGATCCGCTTTATCGAAGGCGATGTCGATGTGTTAGTGGCAACCTCTATCATCGAGAATGGCCTCGATATACCCAATGCCAACACTATGATTATCAATAATGCGCAGAATTTCGGCCTATCCGATCTCCATCAGATGAGAGGACGCGTAGGACGTAGCAATCGCAAAGCCTTCTGCTATATGCTTATCCCCTCCTATACCGTCCTCACCGAGGAGGCTCAGAAGCGACTCAAGGCCATCGAGGAATTCAGCACAATTGGTAGCGGGTTCAATCTAGCCATGCGTGATCTCGATATTCGTGGTGCTGGCAATATTCTAGGGGCCGAACAGAGTGGCTTCATCAGCGAGATAGGCTACGATATGTACCATAAAATCCTCAACGAGGCTATCGATGAACTCAAAGAAACCGAGTTCAAGGATCTCTTCCGTTCCGAACGCGAGTCGCGCAAGGAGTATGTGCGAGAGTGTGTTATTGAGACCGACCTCGAGGTGTTGATACCCGATAATTATGTTACCAACGTCAGCGAACGTCTGCTGCTTTACAAAGAACTCAACGATCTCTCCACTTCCGAGGAGCTCGATGCCTATCGCGAGCGTCTCATCGACCGCTTTGGACCTATCCCTGTTGCCACACAGGAACTAATCCAAACCATCACGCTCCGTTCTATGGCAAAAGGGTTCGGTATCGAGAAACTAGTGCTCAAAGCTGGTAAGATGGTTTGTTTCTTCAGCAGCAATCTAGAGAACCCCTTCTACAGTTCGCCCAATTTCAATCGACTGATGTCGTATGCCTCTGCCCATCCTCGTACGGCCCGACTCCGCGAAGAGGGTACCCGTTGCTCACTCATTGTTGAAAAGGTTGCCTCCATCCAATCGGCTATTCGCACTCTCAAAGAACTCACCATGGTGTAACTTTAGTGCAGCATTATATCATTACTGGCCATATTGATAGAACCTACCCTAATAAATTAATTATTGGGAAAGAGGTGAAATGTTAAATATGTTAGGATTTTTTGGCCCGATGATAGAATATGTGTATCTTTGCATTTTATATAAAGCTGAAAAGTAATGGAAATCGAAATCAGAAGAACGTTCGATTTGTTAGACCATCTTGTTGTTAATCACCCGAAAGACGATATCTTGGCTGGCAAGGTAAACGGAGAATGGGTGCGTTATAGCTCCCACGATTATTATAAATTTGCTCATTTTTTAGCCTATGGTTTCCTCGAAATGGGTCTCCAACCGGGCGATAAAGTAATCACCATTAGTCATAACTGCCCTGAATGGAACTTTGTCGATATGGCGTTGGCTATGGCTCGGCTAATCCATGTGCCAGTTTATCCTACCCTCTCCACTGAAAACTATCTGCATATCTTCCGTCATAGCGCGGCAAAAGCGGTGCTGGTGAGTAGCAAAAAACTGCTGGGTCACATCAAAGATACCCTCAAGCAGATGGAGGAGCCTCCCAAGGTGTTCACCATGACTCAGATTGAGGGCGAGACGCGTATCCTTGAAATTCTCAAAATGGGTATCGCTTCGCGCGACAAACATATGGCTACCATCGAGGAATATAAGCGTTCCATCCAACCTGATGAGTGGTTTACCCTTATCTATACCAGCGGAACTACGGGCGATCCCAAGGGTGTGATGCTCTCACATCGCAATGTCTGCTCCAATTTTATTGCCCACAGCAAAGTCAATATTGTCGACAGTACGGCACGTGCCCTCAGTTTTTTGCCGCTGAATCACGTCTATGAGCGTAGCATGAACTACCACTTCCAGCTGCTAGGCGTGAGTATCTATTATGCTGAAAATATGGGTACCATTGCCCGCGATATTGCCGACGTCCATGCCTGCATCTTCTGTGCTGTGCCGCGTGTGCTAGAGATGATTTACGACAAACTCTATGCTGCTGGCAAAGATCTGAAGGGTTTCAAGAAGAAAGTATATGATGCTGCTATCGCCTTTGGCGAGAAATACGATTTCACCAAGCCGCACTATTCGCCATGGACTCGTCTCATGCATCATTTCTACGATAAAAATGTGTATAGCAAATGGCGCGAAAAGTTTGGTGGTTCTCCAGTCTTTACCCTGATTACTGGCAGTAGTGCTATCCAACTCCGTATGCTGAAACTGTTTGGTGCTGCTAATTTCCATATCTATGAAGGCTACGGACTGAGCGAAACATCGCCCGTAATCGCTGTGAACAACCCCCACGACCATCTAGTGCGTTTGGGTACCGTAGGACCCATCCTGAGCGGCGTCGAGGTGAAGTTTGCCGACGATGGCGAAATCCTTACCCGCGGACCTCATGTCATGCTAGGATACTACAAAGATCCCGAGTATACGGCCCAAGTAATCGATAGTGAAGGTTGGTTCCATACAGGCGATGTAGGCAAGCTAGTGGCCAATCGCTACCTCAAGATTACCGACCGCAAGAAAGATATCTTCAAGCTCTCGGCAGGCAAGTACGTAGCACCACAGCTTATCGAGAACAAACTGCGTGAAAGCGACTTCATCGACCAAGTTATGGTAGTAGGAGAAAACGAGAAATTTGCTGCCGCTATCATTTCGCCCAATTTCAATACCCTCCACTACTGGGCTTTGAAACACAACTTGCACTATCGCAGCAATGTGGAACTGATTAAGATGCCCGAAGTGATAAAGAAAATCAAGGATCTCATCGACGAGTACAACAAGAACTTCGCTGCCCACGAGCAGATCAAGAGCATCAAACTAGTAAGCGAGGAGTGGACCGCCGATAACGGTATGCTCTCCCCAACCCTTAAAATCAGGCGTAACGTGCTGTTAGACCGATACAAATCGGTGATATCCTCTATCTATAACCACGAAGAGGAGCAAAAAAATGGACTTTTATCCGCTTTCCGCTCCATCGAACTGCCTAGTATCAAGCTCCCTGGTCGCAAAGAATAAAAAAAAACTAATATACGGAACTATCTCAAATACTTATTATTAGATTCGTTCTGCTCCCCAACAACTAAAAAAAACTTTGCCGTTTTAGAAAAACATCGTATCTTTGCACTCGCTTTTTAGCAAAATAGGATTGTCCAATGGTGTAATGGTAGCACTCCAGATTTTGGTTCTGTCAGTCTAGGTTCGAATCCTGGTTGGACAACAAAGGCAACTGAAAATCAATCAGTTGCCTTTTTTTGCACCCGTTTCGCACCCGAAATAGATTCCTTCCTTTTAGTTTTGTTTATAGTGTCTTGTCCTACAAAATAGTTAACCCAAAAACGCTTGGAATTGAAAAATAAGCGGCTTTGCCGCTTGACGATTGCGGGCCTCAGACATGCTCAAGTATAACTTGGCATTCCTTTCGGCTTTTGCAATCGGTACTTCCCATCGGTCAGTGACGATTGCGGGCCTCAGACATGCTCAAGTATAACTTGGCATTCCTTTCGGCTT
>JAUNHX010000024.1:33933-34449 GCA_030523765.1 Bacteroidales bacterium
TTGCAATCGTTGAGAAATGAGTTTTTGGGAAAAAGAAAAGCAAGGCAATTTTAAAGATTTCTTTTTGAAGTAGCGCTAGCTTTGGCTGGCGTAAGGAGATGGGGCTAATGGGGCCAATTGTGCTAATGAAGCTGCCGCAAGTAGGATTTCGGGGTTGATGTCGCCTTTCTTCGAAAGGCATGTGGGGCCTCGCTATCACAAGCAAGTTTTACTTGCGCAGTGGGGATTGAGTGCGACCCTTCAAAAGCCTTTCGAAGAAAGGCGACTTGACTGCTGCAAGCTCTCCAGGGCTTCCAGATCATCCGGATCTTCCGGGGCTTCTGGGGCCTTAGGATCAGCCCGTACCAGCCCCATTGGCCCCATTGGCCTCACGAATCAGCGCCAGCTGATGCTGGCGCTGATTCAGCCACTGCTAGTCATCCCCAAGCTGTCCACCGCTGGTGCCGAAGGTAGCCACATAGGAGGCGTCGGCGTTAGCCGTGAAGGTGATGGTGCGGGAGGTCTCGCCATTGCTCC
>JAUNHX010000025.1 GCA_030523765.1 Bacteroidales bacterium
GTATGGTTATTATTATTCCTTTTCATACGTGGAATTTTTAGAGGTTACCTTAAGTTATTTCCTTTTATCGTCTGCGGCGCGAACGCTTGGCCGCTTTAGAATCATAGATTGTACCTGTAGTATTGAGGTAGGGGTTGTGTGCACCCTCTTCTGCCCAGCTATAATTACGGGCTGGTTCATTCGCATCAACCCATGTTTGAAGCACAGTCATCAGATGGGTCTCCGTAGCAACACCGTTCGCATCTAGGAGTACGATCACCGAATCGACCGAGGCTCCACCTTCTCTATTTATTTTTATACGACGTACAGCTTGCGATACATAACTGCCCGAACCCTGCTTATCGTACGAGTAGCAATTGGTCATAGTAGCACCCGTATTGGTGCTATAAAACACCTTGCCCACACCATCGTACACATATACATTATTGATGGCACCAGCGGTAGCCACACCAACAGCACCACCAACATGGCTGCCTGGTTGCGAGTGACCCAACGTACACTGGAAGGTAGAGTAACTATTATTGATAGCACCACCAGTCATGTAGCCTACCAAACCACCACAAATCACATCGCCTTCCTGTGTGGTAATGCTTCCAAATCCATCTTGGAAACAGTTGCGGATCTCGCCCGCCTCCAACGTAGCAGCAATACCAGCCACACGAGTCAAACCCACAATAGCAGCCAACTGATTACGGCAACCCAAAATATTGCCGTTATTCACATTGACAATACCACCCACCGAGCCCGATGTAGAGATTACACCCGAAGCATAGCAGCTTTGTACAGTAGCGCCACTCTTGTTGTTGAAAACAATACAACCCCAATTGGAGGTTTGTTGCGTACGACTGATAATTGTGTTACAGTCGCGTACCATTCCGCCCGAGTTGTTATTATAACAAACACCTGCCACATTATTGCCTTGCAACAACGCATGGGTAATGGTGGTGCTAGCACGAACAATACCATTATTGTTCAAGCAGATGCCAGCCACATTGACTGTAGAACCCGAATTGGCTTTTTTAATTAAAGAACCCTCATTGCGACTACCAGTAATAGTACCATAGTTGGTAACACAAATACCAGCAATCGAGATATTTTTCGAGGTAAGGTTCACCTGATTCACACAGTTGCGAATAAGACCATTATTCTCATTACACAGCGGAGAGAAAGCAATATTAGCTTCATAATCGGTCACCGTACCCTTCACCGTTACCGAGTCGACAGTGCCTTGAGCAGAGATCGAATTAAATAGCGGCACATGACTATTGTTGGTGATACCAGCCGCGATAGGGCTACCCGAGGAGCAACGGAAATGCCCCTTAAAATTATTAAATCCCGTAGTCCAATTATCTGTAGTCAGCACAATATCGGTACGCACCACCTTGATATAGGTATTCTCTGTTATTTTCTGTCCGTTAATACGTCCTGCATCGCCTAGATTGTACGCGTCACGAATCTTTATCAAATCTTCCACAGTATATACTTGGAACGGACGCAGAGCTGTACCATTGCCAACCACTTGAACTTCGCTAGTACCATGATCACTAGCATCCCAACTCAAAATCTCCAAGGCATCCATCATCGTCATGCTGTTGCGACGAATCTTAGCCCTCAGCACTTTCTCCGACTGGGTATTATCAGTAGCTACCAACGTTACTTTTAGGCGATAGGTAAAATAGTTAGTATCACTATGACCACTACCATCTGTTTTACCTGTCTGAGCAGGAAGGGGGAGATAGAAAGTAAACAAACCCGCTTTATCATCACGACCTAACGTCTGGTTGACATTGGTAATACGGATAGTGTAACGATTATTGTTGCCATCGTTATTCTCATCGGCTGGCTCTAGGTAAGGGTTATAATACTCAATACGTTTAATATTGAAAATACCCGATATTTGTCTTGGATTAACCTCATTACCTAACGGCAACGAAGTAACCACAATCTCTTTCACAGTCTTCCCTTGTCCTGCGGCAGCAAAGAACTGTAGGCGCAGAATACCCGAAACGGAATGGAAACCTAACGTATCATGACTTGTACTATCGGGACTTAACCATCCAGTAGAACGGCCTTCAGGAGAATAGGCCACCATAGGATAACAATTCTGACCGAAGGTAAAATCGGCATTCGAAGCCCCAGCACGATAGGGCATCGTATCGGGATAATCCAATTGCTGGGTGGTTGGAGAGGCATTACCTGTCGTCATCAACAACTGTTTGGTACGTCCATTAGTATTATAGGTATAGGCCGAACGGTAGGGATATACCGCAGCGAATGCACCCGTAGCATTACCATCATCACCCGAGGCAGGAAGCGTCATTTGATAGAAGGCATCGCGCGTACCAGCACCCGAACTGAGCGTACCCACATTGAGGTCGCTCGATTTACTAGCAATAGCAATACTATCGCCCTCTTCCCAATAGATAAACTCCTCTTGCGAGAGGAAACTCTTGGTACCATCGGTATTCTCTGAATAGGGCTGTTCTGCTTTGACCGTCATATTGACAGTAATCATCTCAGGCTCATCCTTACACGAGGCAAAGAGGATCAGCGCTGAAGTAGCAACCAACAACCAACTACGCATATATCGTTTCATATTCATGATTCTTTTCTTCACATTAATAAAGATTACCATGCAGTCTCCCACACACCTTTTTCATTCTCACCCTCATTATCGGTAAACTCCGTTACCTGCTCCACGGTGGTCTTGAAGGGAGATAAGTTCTGTTCACATTCCACAGCAAACTCAAACACTTCGAGTTCGGGGGCCACATAAGGCTTTTTATTTATTGAGATATCCTTCATAGTAGTATCCTCCCTTATTTCTTGATAACTTTCTTGATAGCGACACCCTGTGGTGTTGTGACACGTAGATAATAGGTACCCGTAGGATAAGGTGTCAGATCAAATACAGCTTGATCATCGCCACTACCCTTCACCGTTATCAAACGGCGACTAATAGCATCGTACACCTCCACCGTCTCGATAGCATCAGCCTGGACTGTAACCTTACCAAGTGTAGGATTGGGGAAGACCGATACCTCGAAGGTCTCAGCCTCCTCTATATCCACCATCGTCTTCATATAGATGGTTAGGTTCAGTATCACCACGCTATCGCATCCATGTTCGGTAAGCAAACTGTCAACCAGCTGTACTGTCTTCACACCGCTGCCATCGGTAGTACCACGAAGCATAGACAGCTCCTCGTTGGTTAAGGCAAAACCATGACCCACATAATAGGAACCTACAGGAACAGTATCGAAGAAGAGTTCGTTCTCCGAATGGCCCATCGAAACGATCAGCGTAAAGGTACTATCTATCATCTCGACCGAGTCGACATAGTTCATACGAATCACAGTATCGCCATAAATCACAATACCATTGAAATTGTATTCATCGCAAGCCATCTCCACCAAGGTATCGTTGACAGGAATCATATCGGGATCACCAAAGATGGGGAAGCCCGAATTGGTACCTAGCATATCGGAAGTCCAGGTGAAGTAAACATTAGTAGAATCATCGCTATTGGCACGTACCCATCGGTTGAGCAGACGGGTCATATTGTTCACCCCATCAATTGGTTCGGAGGTTTCCACCTTATTGCCCTTGCCCTTGAATGCAGCATACTTGGTAGAGCCACTGGTGTTGCTGCCCTGACCGAACACACGGGTAGACATACCATTCATATAGTAGCAGTGATCGAGCGTTACATTGCTACCCATCTGACCCACCAAACTACCCGCTTGGTTGGCAGCTTGGACACGACCATATACATAGTTATTGCTCAAGTTGACATTGGTAGCCGAACCAAGCAGACCACCAGCAAACATAGCGTTGCCATTGGTAACTAACCTAACATAGTTGTTGCGCAAATCGGCAATCTCGTCGCTCGAAGGCTTAGCGCCGAAGAGGCGCTTCCACCAATGGTTTTCAGAGCCCTTACCATAAACATGGGTTGCTTGACCTGAGAGACCACCCAGATAGAGGGCCGACTGCAGCTTGGTAGCATCCACATTGGTAATATTATTCTTAGTAGACTCCTCATCACTATCCGACGAGCCACCAATCTTCACATTATAACCTTGATAGCCAACAAGACCACCCGCATAGATAGCATTACCTAGCAGCGATACCGAAACCGTATTACCATTAATGGTTACATTGGTATCGGCCAAGCCAATCAAACCACCCATACAGTAACTACCGCTGAAGCTCGATGTATTGCGGAGGATATTATTCTTAACAACCACATCGTTGTGGGCTACAGCCACAAGGCCACCCACATAGTTATTACCCCTCAAGAATTCCGATTCCAGCACCACATTCTGAACCACAGCACTATCCAAATTTCCGAAGAATCCTACGTAAGGAAGGTTGGGTTCATTCACCGTGATATTACGGATGTAGGGATTGGGGTTACGAGCAAGAGTTGTATCGATAGTTGCTGATTGTACATCGCCATAGAAGGTACCGCTGAATGGATTATTGATATTGCCCAACGGAGTCCACAGGTAAGCACCCATATCATAGCCCCCATCGATAGGTGTGATGGTAATCCGTTTGAAGTGGAACTGTTGAGCACGCTGACCATTCAAACCATTGGTGGTACTGATAAGCCATGCCAAACCCTCTTTCGAGCTAATGGTTACATTACCATAGTAGTCAACCGTATAACCCGTAGTAGGTTCCGAGGTAACCACCTCATACCAATGTCGTGTAGGACTATATACTGCCGTGATAGTCGAATTATAAGTAGGCACAATATATAATGCGTCAATCGAATCAGCCTCAGGGTCAAAGTCCCACATCAAGAACGACTGCGCTGCAACAGTTGCGCCACCTAACTTTGGTGTTTGCACACCATCAGTGGAATCATTATGAGTCGTCAAATTCAACATATCCCCCGGACAGAAATACACATTCCGGAATTGGTCTGTCGAATCCGGATTGTCTCGCATTATCCTCATCTGATACTTAAATGTATGCTGTGGCACATAATAGTCGTGGGCCACCACCCAAGCATTATAACTGGTAGGATAAACTAAAGGAGAGACCTTTACTCCACTTGCAATACGGAGATAACGAGCCACCGTAGAATCAGAGGTACTGTGGAAGGCACTCGAGTCGACACCCGGGTTATGCAATGTTGTCATTGAACTTGTTGAGGGAGTACGCGTGTAAGCAGCTGCCGGTCCAAAGGTACTCAACCATTCCCGATCCTCCACTATAGCAGTTGCATGAGTGGTCGACCCAACATAAGTCTCTCCATCCATACGACGCACACGAATCTCGACTGTCTGAGGTACTACGCAGTTGTTGGTCAGGTCGACACCCTCCACATGATACGTATAGTCGAAAGTAGTCGATGAAGGTGGCATATCCAACCCATTGAGCACACATGTATCCACCTGTGCAGCTGCTTTCAAAGCGGGTACATTGTTTACCTGTACATTATCGCCTGTAGTGATACGCTGGCGTACAACGGGAGCTGATGACCAATCATATGTCTGATCTCGGCCGGTAACATTATAATATGCACTCGTATAATAGTCGGGTTCATCCGAATTTGTGTCAGCAGGCTTATAATGACTTGTCTTCCATGTATAAGTATAGGGGAAGAAACCGCCCTGAAGTTTGAAATGGAGTGAGTCGCGCACTGCCGAGCACCACGAGGAGTCGTTGATATGATACGAGGTAGGATGATACACCGTGGGTTGTTCAGAATCAATATAAGGCTTGAATGTAGCACAACGCTGGAAATAAATGGTATAACTATTCACTGTAGAATGATAGAAGGTATATGCCTTAGTGCTATCATCGAAGAAGATAAAGTTATTCCACATATTCTCGGCCGTAACAGGTCGGCTATTGGATACACGGGCAATCTGTATGGTATCGCGAGTTGTCTCGCCAGGGAACCACTTCGTTACACCAATCAATGACGTGGGCGAGAGTTCTGTATTGAATGATATGAGGTCGGACTGTGTATCATCCAAATCGGTAGCACCCGTTCGGGTAAGATATACATTGCTCAACGAAGCGGGGCAAGTCCCAGTACTCGTAGAAGGTACATGGATGATAGTATCATCTAGTTGATCATCAACACGACGTGTAAAAATGTCAATTCCTACTTGAGTAGTATCGAGTTGCCAATAAGCAAACTCATTATTAGTCTCAGATGTAGCGCAACTCTCTCCATAGGTATAACTTTTTCTTGGTTTTTGGAACACCTTGAACCAGTTGGCGCAGGTTAAACTTTCCAATCGGAAATTACGCGATATATTGATCACATCGCCACCATTGGATCGGAGACCAAGTAGGAGCGTACCACCATTATTGTAGATACCAGCACCATTGTTAGCATTACGAGCAGGAGCCATCACAATGTTATCATAGATTGCGTTATTGTAACCCATCGTTACCTTGGGGTAGCCCGCAGACGATTCCGAAACCGTAACAGTAATAGTAGAATCTATAAGACCTGTGCGCACACTATAGACTTTATACTCAGTGGAAGCCGCCTTACTATGATAAATACCAATAGCACCTCCTGGATTATTCGTACCCCAGAAGCCTTGAGGCTTGGTAGCGGCATCACTACAGGTGGTATTGTTAAAGTTATTTATCAAAGTTACGTTGTTGCCTAATTGCAGTTGTGCATTTTCGGCCACAACAATCATTGGAGCACACGACCATAGCGTATCAACTACGCGATTCACCGCACTATTTTCGACACCCTCTGTAGGCGCACCAGTCCCCACCTCGGCAGTACGTGTAGTATGCTTCACACGGGTAATACCACTACCATTGAACCAAGTATTGTAGACACTGAAACGACTATTTTTGCCCATACGTACCATGGGGCCTCGATAGGCACATGCCTTACCTGGTGCATCGAGGTGACTGCCAGAGTAACGGATAATCTGAATTACACTATAGTCGAAGCCTCGAATGGTAACATTATCATCGGTCGACAAATCCACTGTATCGAGGATACAGATCACATCGCCCTCCTTATAAAGACGCAATGCCTCCACAAAGTCGATCACAAAGTCGTTGGGGCGATGGCCTGCATCAGCAGCAGCAAGATCACTACATGCCTTCAACTTATGGCCATTACGTGTAATAGTAAGACCACCCGAGCTACGTGCTTTATGGTTTCCGTGAACAGCCGATGCCATATAAATGGTATCGCCTTCCATACGAGTTTTAATCTTGAAGGTGAGGTGGAAACTCGTAGTTTTATTGTTTTTCGTGTAGGAAAAGGTTAAACGGATACGAGCCAAATAGGGGTTCTCGGGATATACCATCGAGCCATCGAAATGGAGCACACCCTCAATAGCAGCAGAGGCACGACCATCAAGTGAACCTAGCGGTATATCGAGATCTGCACTTGTCATTAACTTATGCAGATCGTTTTCACCATATGACGTAACATACGCTGTATTATTTTCAATTCCAGCAACCGTACCTGTAAGTGATTCTCCTGAAAGACAAGCATCGTACACATCCAACGCTGGACAGTCGATGGAATACCAACCTAACGTGTTGGCAATATTATCGGTAATATTCTCGCTCAGATTGAGGGTAAATCCAAATTGATTATTTGCAGTCTTCGTTGCATCGGCAGCTACCATGTTCCATAAACATTGGTCACTTTTTGCATTAGATCCTAGTTCGTTCGAAGAAGGGGGTACATATGTATAAGAGTCCGAATTATGAATATCTGCATCGTATTCCCATTCAATCTTAGTGAGTCGCAAATCGCGATACTCAAAAGTAGCAGGAAGGACAATCTTGCGGACATAGGTATCGCTAATACCCTCATTATACATAGCCAGCAACTCCACTTCCATATCGGAGAATGCAGAAATAACGGTTGCAATAGTTACCGTGATCTGGATAGGACCATCCGACACCTCATTCCCTTGACTATCCAAATGATACTCCTCAATATTAAAGATTACATCACGGATAATAGTTGTAGAAAAATCGGTATTGTAGGTAAGATAGAAATCTATATTGGTTATAACATTGGCAGATGTTGAACTAACAGGATACGAAGTAAATCCCGAAATAGCAGTAAAAGCCTCGCCACCTACCAACACCTGGCTACCAGCATAGGTATATTGTGCTCCAGGTGCAACAGCAGTGTAATCAAACTGTGAACTAGGCATGACAAACATCAAACCAAAGTTATAATCGGGGTTATTAAGCATGGTAGTGACAGCCGAAGCGGTATCAGCAGCCCAGTCGGAAGAGCGATAATTAACCCAGTTCTCACTATTCTCTGCGGTGGTATTCGTAGTGGTATCACCATCGCCACCAGCAGGGTTGTAGGCTGCGTTCATCAAATTGACTTGTCCACCATTATCTTGGTCGACCATCACACTTTTAATCTTGAAGAAGTGTCCACCATCGGTAGGAGGCAACTCGAGAGCACTATGAGCTACAGCAAAGCCATAATCGTGATTATTTTCTGTTTGTCCACCAGGCAACCACTGGTCATCACAACCCTCAGCCTCAGGATTAGCATTGGCCACTATAGTGATATGACGATTACGGGCACCATCGGATACACCTACCTCCCATGTACGATAGTGGGTCAGGGTATTATTGACATAGTTCAACTCAATAGTATCATTATTGTTATAGGTATTTGTTACATTGTTTGAACGACAGATACCTGCGAAACCACCATTGTTAAGGTTGGTAGAAGTGCTACTCACTTTATCGATAGCATATACATAGGAGCGTGTACCATCGCCCGACATTAGGTAGGCATAGCCATATAACTTACCATACGAATTATAATTATCAATACTGATATAGCAACCATTGTTCAGCACCAACTTGTTGGAGGGGGAAACGGCAAGGGCTAAATTGGTACAGAATTCGGACGATGAAAACTCGTCACTACAATTATTCGTCATTGCCGCTGTCATTTCGTTAACATTGTTTGCAAGATCAGTATGAAGGATATAGATATCCTTGTCAGTAATATTAGTACCGTTCGACTGCCATTTCTCACTATACATCTCAACTATATGGCGGGCGGGGGCCTCGATATTGATTAAGTTATCGCCACGAAGGATAAGGGTATCAATTCGGCTTAAACTATAGTTAGGAGTGATATAAGCCGAATAGGCATCCGATTCGCCCGAGAGCGTGAAGTAACAAGAATCCAATACCACACGATCGGCACGTTGGATGGAGAACAACGACTTCGAAGGATTAGGACAAGAATAGTCGCCATAGTGACGAACAAAGATACGACGCCAAACATCGCCACCCTCGGTAGATGTACCCGAACCAATCAAACTATATTTGATATCCATAGCTGGCAGGCTAGTAACAGCAGTAGCACTAGTATGGTAGTCTTCTCCATCAACATATATCATCGTCTCTCCACCATAGAAGCCTTGGGTATTGAACACAGCCTGTGCACCTGCAGCACCCCAGTCGCTACCATTGTAGATAGAGGCGTTGAAGTAGAGAGGACCTGCGGTGAGGGAGGGCTTGTAGTCAGCATAGGAGTCGCTCGACACAGAAGAACTCGATTGCGACCATACATCACCAGACTTGGTATAGAGAGGTCCATACGTTGTGGTCCAAACATGATGGTCATCGACCGCATGGATACCTACATTAACAAAGGCTGAACCATAGGCCGTTCCTTGATAACCGCCACCATAGCAGTGTTTGTTGAAGGTACCACCCATCAAGTTGAGTACCGAACTAGGACGCAAGGAGGTTTCCTCCTCTTTACACTCCCAAGGATAGCCATCATCGACACTCTCCGAACCACCATGGATACTCTTCGCAATATAGCCAGCATACATATTGATCTGTTTATAAGCGAAAGCCAGATGGCGACGTCCATAAGTGGTCTTATTCGTTTGGTCGGCATCACGACCACGAGCACCAGCATAGACCTGATCGGCATAAACGCCACCCGTAATATTCATAATAATACGTCCATACTCACCTTGAGGAAGGGCGGCCATACGAGCATCGGTTTGCGTTGAAGGAATCAAATCTTGTTTCCATTGTGGCCAACCCGTGAGGCTTCCCCACGTAGGATTACGCAATACCGTATTAGTAGCATCGAGGTCTTTACCTACCACACCCATATTACCGCCACCATAGAGGGTACCCCGAATGGTATCGGGGTTCATATTCATGGTGATGTACTGGCTATAGGGAACACTATCGACACAACTAGCACTAATAGCCGCAGCCAACAAAGTTTTATAATCGTAGTCGCCATTACCAGCACCATAAATCTGAGTATATACACCACCCTCGATAGTGAGGTCGGTATTGTAGACATAGCCAGCAAAGTTGTTGCCACCATATACAGTATCGATATAGGTGCTAGAACGAACCTCATCGAGTTGAATGGTAGTAGAGGCAGTACCAATAACATGGCTAGCATAGCAGCCACCATAAACGGTACGGAAACTACGATTGCAGTTGATAATTTGCAGATTGGTGTTGTTGACATCGCCAGCATGGCCACCACCATAGATGGTGATATTGCTAGGAGAACTTTCACTGAGGCTCTTCACTGTGAGGTTGGCCGTTTCGGTGACACGTCCTAGGTGAGGATAAGTAGTTTCACAATAACCAATATGGGCCACATCGCCTTTGGCTCCACCAAAGATATCACCATTGATAATACCTGAACCTTCGATAGTAGCAATAGTAGAACCTGTATTGGCTGCCAAGCCACCAGCGTAGAAGTTGTTGTTCAACGTGCCACCTTTGAAATTGACGATAGCTGTATCGACCACTGGACGACCCGTGGTTGCGCTAGCTACTAAGTTGGAAGTGGTATGGTCAGAACCAAAAATATAGGCATTATTAGACTCATCGTAGTCGTACATACCATTGCTACCACCATAGAGTGCTTCAATAGTACCTCCATCCACATTCACCAATGTTTTATGAACGGTACCTGCAATATCATTGCCACCAAACACATTGTTTAATGTGCCGTTGCTAATATGGACATAGGTGCCATTTGCCACATTAGCCATTCGGCATCCGCCATAGACATAGTCGGTAACTTCAACATCAGCAGAGTTGATATATATATAGGTAGAAAGACCTAAAACGTCGTTATCGCCCTCGGAGGCAACGCCATCAGCTAACATATCACCAGCATTACCGCCACCATATACTGTTTGGAAGCGACCTTCGGTAAGGATCACTGAAGGAAGCTGATCCTCCATCGCTACGGAGTTGTTGCCACCAAAGATTTCGCGCACATTGTATTTTGCTACATCAGTAGCACCGCTATTGGAACGGGCACAGTTTGTTTCATCGGTAGGAGTTTTCACTGTCAACGTAGGCGAAGCATCGGTAACATCGGCACCATTACCACCCGCAAAGGCCACATCAACATAACCGGTACCTGTAATATAAGTAGTAGCTTTGCCTACATCGGCACCATTACCACCACCATACACCGTTTGAATAGTACCCATCGTAGCGGCATCGGAACAGCTCATATTGATATCAATCCAGGTTGAGGTCTGCATAGGAGCTGTGGTAGACCAGTTGGAACCATATGTGGTACAATCACAATATTCAGCACTTGCATAATCCTCACCATTACCACCTCCATAAACTTCACCTATGGTAGGCATACCCTCCACAAGGATATAGGTAGTAGCATTGGCGGCAGTGAGCGAAGTAGTTCCATCCAACGATGTGGTGTAGTCCAATGATGCACCATTGGCCAAAGCACCCGTTACACGACCCGCCATATCATTACCACCAAATACACGGCCATCGATTCGTACATCGCCCTTGTTGGCAGAATAGATATAAATAGAGCTGACACCATTCACATCGGAACTACGTCCACCACCATATATATCGTGAAGCACTGTACCTTTGTAGGCTTTGATCGTTACTCGGCCCATACGCTGAGGGAGTACGTTGCTCATAGCTCCCGATGAAGCCAACGTACCCTGGGGCGACATATTGCCTGCACCATAGACATTGCCTTTGACCGTTACGCCTGTTCCTACAGCTACTCCCGATACGTCATGATCGGAATCGCTGGTATTGATCAATACATAGGAAGTATAGGTGATGGGGACTTTAACACTACTATTGGCAAGATCATCATAACCTGTCATCATATCATCATGATATACTAACGAGGTTCCCTCCACATTGCGGCATCCATAATAACCATTGCTGCCGCCAAAGACATTGTTGCAAACGGTACCTCCACGGAGGGTGACATAGGCTGCAGCATCTGCATCGCTTGCATCGGCCGACTCGCCTACCTTGCCACTGATATTATTGCCACCAAAGATGGTACCCACCGTACCTGCCAACAAGTTGACATAGGTACTATGAAGGACGTTGGCTTTCTGGCATCCACCATAAAGCTCGTTGATTACCATATTGCTGCTTGCCACATCAATGAAAGTACTTTTCCTAATGCTATTACCCATGTAACTAATGGCGGCAGTTACATCGGCTAACATATCGCCCGAGTTACCACCACCATACACCGTCTTGATGCTACCTTTGGTTAATGTCAAGGTTGGGATAATCGTCATATCGGCTGCATTGTTACCTCCGAAGAGGGTACGTATATCGTACAGTTTATCCTCATCGGGGCAACCATCACTGAGGGGTGAATGGGTATTGGTAATATTGACGGTAACCGATGTTCCTAACACAGAAGCACTATTACCTCCCGCAAAAAGGGTGTCGATCTGACCATCGGTAACAGTGATGATGGTGTTGGCACCCAGAACCTTGTTGCCACCACCAAAGAGATATTTAATACCTTTATTATAAGCATAATCACTAACGACAGGACTAGAACCCATGGTATAACCTGTATACGAATCACCAGTTATTTCGGTTGTACCATTGATGGCAATAACGACGTTGCCAGCTGTTGCACTCGAGCTTGTAGCACCCGCAATAGAACCACCATAGTTGTTGCCTCCAAAGACGGCACCGATAGTACCATCGTTTACAGTTATAGAAGCTGTTGTTTCACCACTAGTAGCATAGGTCACATATGCATTCTTAGCACCCGCAAAGACAGAATCAACTACAGTATTAGAACCATTAATGGTAACCGATGTCTTAGAAATAGAGGGAATAACATTGGCAGCAGCGAGTGTTACCACTTCTGCTCCATGAGTAGAGGAATTACCCCATTCGTAAACAGTGGTTCCATTGGCCACCTCTGTTTCCGTAACAGTTGATGAGGCTGCGTCTGTATTGTCTCCATAACGATAGTAACCATTACCACCGCCGTATACACTGCCCACACTGACAGTACAATTATTGTCACTGCCTATGGTGATGGTAGATCCTGTTGAGCCTTGTACCGAGCCTGCAATATCGTTACCACCATATACACCTGCAATAGCAGGAGTGGCAACGCCATCAACCACTGTCGGGGAACCCGTCTTATTAACAACAACGACAGAGTTGCCCGTAACATTGGCCATACGACCACCACCAAACACATTACCACCCACTTGGGGTGCCTGTGCCATTATGGATAATGAAGAGAATAGCAACGCTGCAATGGCTACCATTCGGAAGAGCCATCGTTCCATACACTGAATAGAACCTATCATTTTTTCCGTGCTCATGACTAACAAGTCCTTTATCGTCATTATTTTCATTTCTTTTTTCGATTTGTGGTAATCTCACCCTCTCTTTTTCGTCTACAAACGACGATTTCATACTCACTTATCCGCATACTTATATAACCCTAAAGAATGCTATAAGGTACACAAATATACCAACATAGCAGTCCTTTTGAATTGGACCCTACGCCAGTATTCCACGATGCAAAGATACAACTTTTTTTTATTCCACAAGAAAAAGTTGATAAAATTGGGTGTAAAATAAAAAAGCAATAAATAAGTGTTGCTCTTGGACAAAGATAAGGGAAAAAGGGAACCCTACACCCATTCATAAGAAGAAATATAGGGTTCCCTATAAAAGAGGATCTGACAGCGATGACAAAAGAGAGTCATTACCATCAAGACTTAAAATAGTTAGCTACGCTTCGCCCTGAGGCAGCATATCATAAGGTATGGTATTGCTATCGCCCATTTCGTTCTGAGGAGCGGGGATGGGTCCAAAGTGGTTCTCATACTTGCGGATATTGTCGTTGAGGGCATTGAGGAAATTGCGAGCATGGAAGGGGGTCATGATGATACGGCTGCGCACGGGAGCCTGATTGGGCGACCCAGGAAAAATCTGAGCGAAGTCAATGCAAAACTCTGTAGGGGTATGCGACACAAGAACGAGATTGCAATATACACCTTTAGCGACTTCACTGGAGATGTCGAGTTTCATCTGTTGTGGTTGGGGCTTTTTTTCTGCCATAATAACTATTTGTTTAAGAGGTTGTAATTACACTATACTTGACGGGTTGACTACAGAAAACTGTAACGTTTAGGAGGAGAAGGAGGCCACACCCGAAGATGACACCCCTTGTGAGGAGGTTGGACAACAAAGTCCCCAGCATCAAAAAGGAAGCTAGGGACTTGTTCAATATTGCTACTGTTATATAACAGTTTAGCGGCGTTTGCTTGGAGTGGTAGGAGCGTTGGTAGCGGCAGCCATCTCCTCTTTGCTAGCCACCTGGAGGCGCTGATATTCGCGCAAACCCGTACCAGCGGGAATAAGGTGACCCACAATAACGTTCTCCTTCATGCCTTCGAGGAAGTCCTGCTTAGCATTGATGGCAGCCTCGGTGAGGACCTTGGTGGTTTCCTGGAAGGAGGCAGCACTGATGAAGGACTTGGTTTGAAGAGAAGCGCGGGTGATACCTTGCAGGATCTGCTTAGCGGTAGCCGGCTTAGCATCGCGAGCCACAACCAGTTTGCGGTCGGCACGACGGAGGAGCGAGTTCTCATCGCGGAGACGACGAGCCGAGATGATCTGACCATCTTCCAGGTTCATCGATTCACCCTTATCCTCGATCACCTTCATGCCGAAGATCTCATCGTTGGTTTCGCGGAAGTCGATCTTGTTGACCAACTCGCCTTCGAGGAAGTGGGTATCGCCTGGATCCTCGATTTCTACCTTGCGCATCATCTGACGAACGATAACCTCGAAATGCTTGTCGTTGATCTTCACACCTTGCAGACGGTAAACCTCTTGCACCTCGTTGACGATGTATTCCTGTACCTTCATAGGTCCCTGAACAGCCAAGATATCGGACGGTGTGATGGAGCCCTCGCAGAGAGGAGTACCCGATTTAACGTAGTCCTGATCCTGAGCAAGGATCTGCTTGGAGGTAGGAATAAGGTAGGTACGCTGTTCGCCCGTACGCGAAGTGATAGTGATTTCACGATTGTTGCGTTTGAGCTTCTTAGCAATAGAGACGATACCATCGATTTCAGCCACGATAGCGGGATCGGAGGGGTTACGAGCCTCGAAGAGCTCGGTAACACGAGGCAGACCGCCCGTGATATCGCCAGCCTTACCGAAGGAGCGAGGAATCTTGACGAGGACATCACCAGCCTTGAGCATCTGACCGTTGTCAACACCGATATGGGCACCTACAGGAAGGTCGTAAACCTTGAGGATATTGCCTTCATCATCGAGGATATTGACAGTGGGGTTCTTGGTACGTTGACGCGACTCGATGACCACCTTGTCTTGCAGACCTGTCTGAGCATCGCTCTCGACACGATAGGTCTGGTTCTCAATCACATTCTCGAAACTAACCTTACCAGCTACATCGGACATGATGACAGCATTATAGGGGTCCCACTCGGCAATCAGATCACCCTTGTGGATAATCTCACCGCTCGACTTGAAGAGTTTCGAAGCATAGGGGATGAGTGAGGAGGAGAGGGTAACATCGGTATGGGTATCAACGATACGCATCTCAGCCGAACGACCCATAACGAGACGATAGCTGCGGCCATCGGCATCGGTATAGGGGATATCGCGAAGTTCATCAATTTCGAGACGACCTTCGTGGCGCGAAGTGATGGTAGAGGTGGTACCAATGTTGCCACCAGCCACACCACCCACGTGGAAGGTACGGAGGGTAAGCTGTGTACCAGGCTCACCAATAGCTTGAGCAGCGATCACACCTACAGCCTCACCCTTTTGGACCATCTTGCCAGTGGCGAGGTTGCGGCCATAGCACTTAGCACATACACCGTGCTTAGCTTCGCAGGTGAGTACCGAACGGATTTCAACCTCTTCGATGCCAGCCTCTTCGATGCGTTTACAGATCGTTTCGGTAAGTTCTTCGCCAGCGGGAGCGATGAGTTCGTTGGTATGAGGATCGTAGATATCGTGAACCGAGGTACGACCCAAAATCTTTTCAGACAACGTAACAACGATGTCTTCACCTTTCTTGAGGGCAGTGGTGGGCAGACCACGGAGGGTGCCGCAGTCCTCTTCGGTGATGATAACATCGTGAGCCACATCAACCAAACGACGGGTAAGATAACCAGCATCGGCAGTCTTCAGTGCGGTATCGGCCAGACCCTTACGAGCACCGTGAGTGGAGATGAAATACTCGAGCACCGAAAGACCCTCCTTGAAGTTGGAGATGATGGGGTTCTCGATAATCTCGTTGCCAGCAGCACCAGCTTTCTGAGGCTTGGCCATCAGACCACGCATACCCGAGAGCTGACGGATCTGCTCTTTCGAACCACGGGCACCCGAATCGTACATCATATATACGGGGTTGAATCCCTGATTATCGGCCTTGAGACGTTTCATCAGCGTTTCGGTAAGCTGATTGTTGGTGTTGGTCCAAATATCGATAACGTGATTGTAACGTTCATTGTTGGTGATAAGACCCATAGAGTACTGCATCATCACCTCTTCAACCTCTTCGTTGGCTTTGGCAATCAACTCTTCCTTTTCGGGAGGGATGATAACGTCGCCTAAGTTGAAGGAGAGACCACCACGATAGGCCATACGATAACCCATGTTCTTGATATCATCAAGGAACTGGGCGGTGGTGGCGTTGCCACAAGCGGTGAAGAGATCGCCAATGATATCGCGCAGACTCTTCTTGCCCATCACCTGGTTGATATAGCCATACTCGGCAGGAACCATCTTGTTGAAAACAACACGGCCTACGGTGGTACGCAGACGGTTGGTCTTGATGAAATGACCCTCACTATCGACTACAGGATTGCCCTTCTTGTCGCGTACTATCTCGTACTCGGTGCGGGAATAGAGAGCCTTCTCGGCATCATTCTTGCAGTTACGATCGGTGAGGATATTGCCCTTAGCATCCTTGATGACCTCGGTGAAGGTGTTATCGGTATGGATCAGTTCGTGTTCGCGAGCAGGATCGAAGGCGGTAAGACGTACCGAGATGCAGGCATTGAGGGAGACACGCTTCTCGTTGTAAGCGATGGTCACCTCTTCGGGCGAATAGAAGCGGAAGCCCTCGCCAGGAACGGTCTCGTTCTCGGTGGTGACACGCTTCTTAGTCATATAATAGAGGCCAAGCACCATGTCTTGCGAAGGCACAGTGATAGGCGCACCATTGGCAGGGTTGAGGATATTGTGGCTGGAGAGCATGAGAAGCTGAGCCTCAAGCACAGCAGCGTTGCCCAGGGGCACATGGACAGCCATCTGGTCACCATCGAAGTCGGCGTTGAAACCGGTACACACCAAGGGGTGGAGGCTGATAGCCTTACCTTCGACCAACTTGGGCTGGAAGGCCTGGATACCCAGACGGTGGAGGGTAGGAGCACGGTTGAGGAGGATGGGATGACCCTTGAGGATATTTTCGAGGATTTCCCATACCACTGGTTCTTTACGATCTACGATACGCTTAGCGCTCTTCACGGTCTTGACGAGACCACGCTCCAGCATTTTGCGAATGATGAAAGGTTTGAAGAGCTCGGAAGCCATATCCTTAGGAAGACCACACTCGTGCATCTTCAGTTCGGGACCTACCACAATAACGGAACGACCTGAATAGTCGACACGCTTACCCAGAAGGTTCTGACGGAAGCGACCCTGCTTACCCTTAAGGCTATCGGAGAGCGACTTGAGGGAGCGGTTGGAGTTGGTATCGGACTTGACGCTGGAGGCCTTGCGGCTATTGTCGAACAGCGAGTCGACAGCCTCTTGGAGCATACGTTTCTCGTTGCGCATAATGACCTCGGGAGCCTTGATGTCGACTAGACGACGCAGACGATTGTTACGGATAATAACTCGACGATAAAGTTCGTTAATATCGGAGGTAGCGAAACGACCACCATCCAGGGGAACGAGGGGACGCAGATCGGGAGGAATAACGGGGACAATGTTGAGAATCATCCACTCAGGACGGTTGTCCATACCACGATCCTGCATGCGGCGCTGCGAGTCACGGAACGACTCAACGATATTGAGGCGCTTCAGCACATCGGATTTGCGCTGGCTGGAGGTCTCCTTAGAGGCGCGGCTGCGGAGTTCGTTGCTGAGACGATCCAAACCAGTACGGCCACGATCATCAACCTCACTAAGCTCACAGAGAAGCTTATAGAGCGATTCGGCACCCATGCCGGCAATAAACTTATCGGGATCCTCGTCAGGCAACTGAGCGTTGGTGATAGGCAGCGACTCGGTGATGGAATAGTACTCCTCCTCGGTAAGGAGGTCGTATTTCTTCACAGGCACCTCGTTGAGCATAGCCTGACCCGGCTGGATAACGATGTATTTCTCGTAATAAATAATCTGTTCAAGCTTCTTGCTGGGGATATCGAGCAGCGTACCAATCTTGTTGGGCAGAGAGCGGAAGAACCAGATATGAGCTACGGGGACAACGAGCTCGATATGGCCCATACGCTCGCGGCGCACCTTCTTCTCGGTGACCTCAACACCGCAACGGTCACAGACAATACCTTTGTAGCGGATACGTTTGTATTTACCGCAATGGCACTCCCAGTCGCGGGTAGGGCCAAAGATAGCCTCGCAGAAAAGACCATCGCGCTCGGGTTTGTAAGTACGATAGTTGATGGTCTCGGGTTTGGTAACCTCACCATAACTACGGCGCTTGATCGACTCGGGCGATGCAAGGCTGATGGTTATCGAATTGAAATCGTTCTTAGTCTGAGATTCTTGTTTAAATGCCATAATACTTGCTTCAAAATGTGAGATTAATCGAACGTTACTTCAAGACCCAAGCCACGGAGTTCGTGGATAAGGACGTTGAACGACTCGGGGATACCTGGGGTAGGCATGTTATCGCCCTTGACGATGTTCTCGTAGGTCTTAGCACGGCCATTAACATCATCGGACTTAACAGTGAGTACCTCCTGCAGCACGTTAGCGGCACCAAAGGCCTCGAGTGCCCAGACCTCCATCTCACCGAAACGCTGACCACCAAAGTTGGCTTTACCACCAAGGGGCTGCTGAGTGATGAGCGAGTAGGGGCCGATAGAACGGGCATGCATCTTATCGTCAATCATGTGGTGCAACTTGAGCATATAGATGTAGCCCACAGTAGCCGGCTGGTCGAAGCGTTCGCCAGTCTCACCATCATAGAGGTAGGTACGACCATTTTCGGGCAGACCAGCCTCACGCATGTAACCGTTGATTTGTTCGAGTGTAGCACCGTCAAAGATGGGGGTCTTGAAACGTTTGCCCAATTTCTTGCCAGCCCAACCGAGTACAGTCTCATAGATCTGACCCAGGTTCATACGAGAAGGCACACCCAGAGGGTTGAGGACAATGTCGACAGGAGTACCATCGGCAAGGAATGGCATATCCTCGCGACGGACAATCTTCGAAACGATACCTTTGTTACCGTGACGGCCAGCCATCTTGTCACCAATGCGGAGCTTACGCTTCATAGCCACATAGACTTTAGCCATTTGGACGATACCACTGGGAAGGTCGTCACCAACGGTGAT
This sequence comes from Bacteroidales bacterium, assembly GCA_030523765.1. GTDB lineage: Bacteria > Bacteroidota > Bacteroidia > Bacteroidales > P3 > Colimorpha. Next base: position 19,893 of record JAUNHX010000025.1, read on the forward strand.
GCTGAATTTCTCGCGGGTAAAACATCCGTTGACTTCACGGCACTTAATATTATAGTTATTGATAAGTTCGGCAACCAAAGCATTGGTCTCTTTATCGGTGGTCCACTTGGTGGCAACGACTTCGGTATAGTCTTCCACTTCTTTGAGGGCCTTGGCGGTGAACTTCACTTTCTTGGGGATGAGCTCCACACGGTGACTGCTATATACACCATTGGAGGTCTTGCCGTTGAGTAGGAGGAAGAGCTTGTCGATCAGTTTGCTGCGCAAATCAGCCAACTCAGCCTCGTAGATCTCGGTAGGTTTAGCCAGCAACTCTTTCTCTTTGCTGCGAGCCTTGCGATCGCGAACCACTTTCGAGAAGAGTTTCTTGTCGATAACGACACCACGTACCGAAGGGGGAACCTTCAAGGAGGCATCCTTCACATCGCCAGCTTTGTCACCAAAGATAGCACGCAGCAGTTTCTCTTCGGGGGTAGGATCGCTCTCACCCTTGGGGGTGATTTTACCGATGAGGATATCGCCCTCTTTCACCTCGGCACCGATACGGATGATACCGTTCTCATCGAGGTCGCGGGTAGCATCGTTCGATACATTAGGAATATCGCGCGTAAGTTCCTCAACACCGCGTTTGGTTTCGCGAACTTCGAGGGTATACTCTTCGATATGAACAGAGGTATAGATATCTTCGCGGACTACACGTTCGCTGATCACAACAGCATCCTCGAAGTTGTAACCCTTCCAAGGCATGAAGGCCACCATCATGTTGCGGCCCAGAGCCAACTCACCACCCTGGGTGGCATAGCCCTCGCAGAGCACCTGACCTTTCTTGATCTTATCGCCCTTGCGGACAATAGGACGGAGGTTAATGCTGGTGGAGTGGTTGGTACGCTGATATTTGGTGAGGTGGTATTCGCATACATCGTCATCGAACGATACGATGCGCTCTTTCTCAGTACGATTGTGACGGATCACGATGCGAGTAGAATCAACAAACTCTACCACACCATCGGCCTTGGCAGGCAGCAGCACACGCGAATCCTGAGCCACCGACTCCTCGATACCTGTTCCAACGATAGGAATCTCGGGGTTGATAAGAGGAACAGCCTGACGCATCATGTTCGATCCCATCAGTGCACGGTTAGCATCGTCGTGCTCCAAGAAGGGGATGAGTGATGCAGCAATCGAAGCAATCTGGTTAGATGCAATATCGATAAGATCGATCTCTTCGGGAGCCACGATGGGGAAGTCGGCCTGACGACGTGCTTTGATACGCTCGCCAACAATGTGGCCCGTTTCGTCTTGAGGCGTAGTAGCCTGAGCCACCGTCTTGTTCTCCTCATCTTCGGCAGTGAAGTAGATAGGATCTTCATTGATCATTACCTGACCATCAACAACGCGACGATAGGGGGTTTCGATGAAACCAAGACGGTTGATCTTAGCGTAGACGCTGAGCGAGGAGATAAGACCAATGTTGGGACCCTCAGGGGTTTCGATGGTACAGAGACGACCATAATGGGTGTAGTGAACGTCGCGGACCTCGAAGCCAGCACGATCGCGCGAAAGACCGCCAGGACCGAGAGCCGAGATACGGCGTTTATGGGTAATCTCAGCCAAGGGGTTGGTCTGGTCCATGAACTGCGACAACTGGTTGGTGCCGAAGAAGGAGTTGATGACCGAAGAGAGAGTCTTGGCATTGATAAGTTCGGTGGGGGTGAAGACCTCGTTATCGCGAACGTTCATACGCTCACGGATGGTACGCGACATACGAGCCAGACCAACGCTGAACTGGTTGGCCAACTGTTCGCCCACAGTACGGATACGACGGTTCGACAAGTGGTCGATATCGTCGACATCGGTTTTCTGATTGATGAGCTCGATCAGATATTGAATGATCGAGGTAATGTCCTCTTTGGTAAGTACCCGTACAGTATCGGGCACCGAGAGGTTGAGTTTGGTATTGATTCGGTAGCGACCCACATCGCCCAAATCGTAGCGCTTATCGGAGAAGAAGAGTTTCTCAATGATGCCACGTGCCGTCTCCTCATCAGGGGGTTCGGCATTACGCAGTGCGCGATAGATGTATTCAACAGCCTCCTTGGCATTATTGGCTGTGTCTTTCTTTAAGGTATTATATATAACAGAATAATCCAATCCGTCGACCTCTTCGGTCTTAACGAGAATGGTCTTTATGTCGAGTTCAAGAATTTTCTCTATGTTCTCGTCGGTGAGTTCGATATCGCGTTCGAGTACTACATCGGTACGTTCCATCGAAACGACCTCGCCAGTATCTTCGTCAACGAAGTCCTCGATCCAACTGTCGACTACACGGGCTGCCAAACGGCGACCAATGACTTTCTTAAGGTTGGTGCGGTTCACCTTTACCTCTTCGGCTAGGTGGAAGATGTCGAGGATATCTTTATCGGACTCGAAACCGATAGCTCTCAGCAGGGTGGTAATGGGGAGTTTCTTCTTACGATCGATGTAAGCATACATGACGTTGTTGATATCGGTAGTGAACTCCATCCACGAACCACGGAAGGGGATGATACGAGCCGAATAAAGCTGTGTACCATTGGTATGGAACTGGGTGCCAAAGAAGACACCGGGCGAACGGTGCAGCTGAGATACCACCACGCGTTCAGCTCCATTGATTACGAACGTGCCTTTGGGGGTCATATAGGGAATCATACCCAAATAGACAGGCTGTTCGATAGCCTCAAAGTCCTCGTTCTCGGGGTCGTTGCACGACAGTTTCAGCTTGGCTTTCAAGGGAACACTGTAGGTAAGACCACGTTCGATACACTCCTCAATGCTGTAGCGAGGAGGATCGATGAAATAATCGAGAAATTCGAGGGTGAAATTATTACGGGCATCCGAAATCGGGAAATTGTCCCTAAAGACCTTGAAGAGTCCCTCATCCAAACGATTGTCGGGGTTGGTCTCGATCTGGAAGAAATCTTGGAACGATTTCAACTGAATATCCAAAAAGTCAGGATAGTCGTACTTGCGTACGGATGCGAAGTTGATGACTGTGGGTTGTTTTTGTGCCAAGGTATTGGTGTGTTTAAAATTCTAAGCGAAAGACAATAGTTCTCGTGTATAGCGTACCTTTATAGCAAAAGGCTATAAAAAAGCAGAACGACAATAAGGAATAGGCACTCCGACGGGGTCGGAGGCCCTATTCCTTAGCGGAAATCAAACAGTTTTAAACTTATTTAACTTCAACTTCAGCACCAGCCTCTTCGAGAGCTTTCTTCAGTGCGTCAGCTTCGTCCTTCGAGACACCTTCCTTAACGGGCTTAGGAGCGTTGTCAACGAGCTCTTTGGACTCTTTCAGACCAAGGCTTGCAAGGTCTTTAACAGCCTTTACAACACCAAGTTTCTTGGTAGCATCGGGCACACCCTTCAGGATAACGTCGAAGGAGGTCTTTTCCTCAGCGGCAGCAGCGCCACCAGCGGCGGGAGCAGCAGCAACTGCAACAGCAGCAGCAGCGGGTTCAATGCCGTACTCTTCTTTGAGGACGTCAGCAAGTTCTTTTACTTCTTTAACGGTAAGGTTAACCAGTTCTTCAGCGATAGCTTTAATATCTGCCATGACTTTATAAATTTTTGAATGTTTTACAATATTTGTTTTGTTAGGAGCCTATTGCCTTTTATTGTTTTATTTTATTTGATCAGGCGGCTCCTGATTTTACTATTTTCAGCCCTTTGATTAGCGAGGCAGGCAAGGCCTCGAAAGTTTGTGTGGTAAGCGGAACAGCGGGTATACGCGCTTATTCGGCTTTCTCCGATAATGTTTCCAGAACACCGCAAATGGTATTGCCGGCACCTTGCAGAGCGCTGATGACGTTCTTGGCAGGCGATTGAAGGAGAGCCACAACATCGGCGATGAGTTCGTTCTTGGACTTGATGTGTACCAAGGCCTCAAGATGCTCTTCACCAACGTAGAAGCATTCTTCAACATAGGCACCCTTAAGCACAGGCTTAGGACAGTTCTTCTCGTTAGCACGGAAGGATTTGATAAGCTTGGCAGGAGCGTTGTTCGTGTTAGCTAACATTATGGCAGTCTCGCCCTTAATGCAGGGGAAGAGTTCGGAATAATCGATACCGCTCTTCTCCATAGCCTTAATGAGGAGTTTGTTTTTAACCACTTCCAGCTTCACTTCGTTGCGGAAGGCGGCACGACGCAGCTTAGAGGTCTGTACCGAATTCAAGCCTCCGATATCGGTGATGTAGATATGGGGGAAGGCTTTGATTTCTTCACACAAGGAATCAATGAGCTGATCTTTCTGTTCTTTTCTCATGATGATGTAAAAATGTGTGAGGTTAATTACAAGGTAGCAGCTTTAGGATCAACTTTGACACCGGGGCTCATGGTGCTAGAGATAGCGATACTCTTAACGTAGGTACCTTTAGCAGCAGCCGGTTTCAGTTTGATGATAGCCTGGAGTACTTCGCGTGCGTTGTCAACGATCTTCTGATTGTCGAAGGAGCATTTGGCCACAGCGGTATGGATGATACCGAATTTGTCGACCTTGAAGTCGATCTTACCGGCCTTTGCCTCCTGGACAGCCTTGCCAACCTCCATAGTAACGGTACCCGTTTTGGGGTTAGGCATGAGGCCGCGAGGACCGAGGATACGACCCAGAGCACCCACCTTGGGCATAACGCTGGGCATGGTAATGATAACATCTACATCCGTCCAACCGCCTTTTATTTTGGTGATGTATTCATCAAGGCCATAATAATCGGCTCCGGCAGCTTTGGCTTCTTCTTCTTTGTCGGGGGTGCAGAGTACGAGGACGCGGACGGTCTTACCGGTACCGTGAGGCAGGGTAACAGAGCCACGAACCATCTGGTTGGCCTTACGAGGGTCAACACCCAGACGAACGTCGATATCGACGCTTGCATCGAACTTGGTGTAGCTGATCTCTTTCACCACCTTTACAGCATCTTCCAAGGAATAGAGCTGAGTTTTGTCGAATTTAGCTAAAGCTTCTTTTTGTTTTTTAGATAGTTTTGCCATGTTTTTGATTCATTTGTGGTCACCGCATTGATTAGATGCTACCACGTTAAACAATTGTCTTTACTTAGCAAGAGGATTCTCACCCGTAACAGTGATACCCATGCTGCGTGCAGTGCCTGCCACCATGCTCATGGCCGACTCAATAGTGAAACAGTTGAGGTCGGGCATTTTGGCTTCGGCAATCTGACGGACCTGTTCCCAGGTGACGGAGGCTACCTTTACACGGTTGGGTTCAGCGGAACCTTTCTGTGCTTTGGAGAGCTCTTTCAACTGGACAGCGACAGGGGGAGTCTTAACAACGAAATCAAAGGACTTGTCGGAGTACACAGTGATGATAACAGGGACAATTTTGCCGGCCTGTTCCTGCGTACGGGCGTTGAACTGCTTGCAGAACTCCATGATGTTCACACCCTTGGCACCCAGAGCGGGACCTACGGGAGGAGCGGGGTTAGCAGCACCACCTTTGATTTGAAGTTTGATCAATCCTGCAACTTCTTTTGCCATGATTTGATTCTTTTTAGATTAATTAAACGTTTATTCCCGCCTTTGCGGGAGGTTGATTTCTCACTGTTCTTTCTCTACTTGGTTGTAGCCCAGTTCAAGCGGCGTTTTGCGGCCGAAGATCTTTACTACCACTTTGAGACGACATTTCTCTTCGTTGATCTCTTCGATCACACCCGAGAAGGAATTGAACGGACCATCGATGACTTTGACTGTCTCGCCAACAAGGAAGCGCTCGTCCATGGTTTCGCCAAACTCGTTTTGCTCGTCGATGTTGCCCATAATACGGGCCACTTCGGAGGGGCGCATCGGGGTAGGCTTGCCATTGAAATTGTTCGAACGATCGTCTTTCTCGCGGAGGAAGTCAAGCACATTGGGCAAGTTCTGAATGACGGGGATAATCTCGTCACGAAGGTCGGCCTCAATCAACACATAACCCGGAAAGAAGTTACGTTCTTTGATAACTTTCTTTCCGTTGCGGATTGTTACCACCTTCTCGGTAGGGACGAGCACCTGCGGAACTAGATCCTGCCAACCACGTTTGGCGACTTCGCCTTCGATGTATTCTTTGGCTTTCTTCTCTTTACCGCTGATAGCCCTAACAACATACCATTTCTTTGCTTGCTGATCCATAACTTGTTATCTCCTTAGATGAACAGTGAATAATGAACTTTGGACTTTGCTTGCACACCTATAGCTTGGGGCCTTACGAGGGCAAGCGCCACAGTTATTATATTAATGGACAACGAAGGGAAAGCAGTGCCACAAAAAAATTGGGAAGCATCGGCAGTGCTTGTAGCCCAGCGTCTTATCCTATTAATGCGTAAATAAAACCTAAGATACCTTTATATCCGCCAGGGTTGATACCACAAACCCAGTCCATCACGAAGATGACGAGGGATAAAATAACAGCAGCAACAGCCACCACTACGGCACTGTTCTGCAACTCTTTGAATGTAGGCCACGACACTTTGTGCACAAGTTCTTCGTAGCTCTCTTTTACATAGTTACCAAATTTAGACATCTTTCTTTGATCTTTTTTAGCAGGGGCAGAGAGAATCGAACTCCCATCTACGGTTTTGGAGACCGCCATTCTGCCATTAAACTATGCCCCTGGAAGTGGCGAACCGAAGTCCGCCACATGATTTTCGATTATTGAGAATTATTCAAGAATCTTGGTTACCTGACCCGAACCAACGGTGCGGCCACCCTCGCGGATAGCGAAGCGGAGGTTCTCGTTCAGAGCGATGTCAGCGATAAGCTCAACGGTGATGGTCAAGTTGTCGCCAGGCATAACCATTTCGCGACCCTCGGGAAGCTGGATGGTACCAGTAACGTCGGTGGTGCGGAAATAGAACTGAGGACGGTAGTTGTTGTGGAAAGGAGTATGACGACCACCTTCTTCCTTCTTCAGGATATAAACGGTAGCCTCGAATTTATGGTGAGGTTTAACCGAACCGGGTTTGGCGATAACCATACCACGACGGATCTCATCTTTATCGATACCACGGAGGAGCAGACCTACGTTGTCGCCAGCTTCACCTTCGTCAAGAATCTTGCGGAACATCTCAACACCGGTAACAACCGATTTGAGTTTCTCAGCACCCATACCAATAATATCAACGGGGTCGCCAGTGTGGATAACACCAGTCTCAATACGGCCAGTACCTACAGTACCACGACCAGTGATCGAGAATACGTCCTCGATAGGCATCAGGAAGTCTTTATCAACGGCGCGAACAGGCAGGGGGATCCAGCTATCAACAGCAGCCATCAAGTCTTCAACGTTCTTAACGCCAGAAGCTTCACCGTTCAAAGCGGCGAGAGCGGAACCACGGATTACGGGGATGTTGTCACCATCATAATCGTAGGAGCTGAGGAGCTCACGGATTTCCATCTCAACGAGGTCGAGAAGTTCGGGGTCGTCAACGAGGTCGCACTTGTTCATGAAAACAACCAACTGGGGAACACCAACCTGGCGAGCCAGAAGGATGTGCTCACGAGTCTGAGGCATAGGACCATCGGTAGCGGCTACAACGAGGATAGCACCGTCCATCTGAGCGGCACCAGTAACCATGTTCTTCACGTAGTCAGCGTGGCCGGGGCAGTCAACGTGTGCATAGTGACGGTTCTCGGTCTGATACTCAACGTGAGCGGTGTTGATGGTGATACCACGCTCTTTCTCTTCAGGAGCGGAGTCGATAGAATCGAAGGATTTCACTTCGGAGAGACCCTTGGAAGCCAGCACTTGGGTGATAGCAGCAGTAAGGGTGGTCTTACCGTGGTCAACGTGGCCAATAGTACCGATGTTGACGTGCGGTTTCGAACGATCGAATTTTTCTTTTGCCATTTTTAATACGTATTAAGTTTACAAACAATTCATTTAACTTTTCACAGACTAAGAGGGCAAACTACACATTTGTCCCTCCTGCTTTCTGTTGCTTTCCCTGCTTTAGGTCTTCGCCATCCACCTATTATTAATCTGTTGTTGTTCAGGCAGTCTCGTTGTTACGAGGGCTGGACTTTTTTTGCATGAAAAAAGAGCTAGAGACGAGAGTCGGACTCGTGACCTCTTCCTTACCAAGGAAGCGCTCTACCACTGAGCTACTCCAGCTTATGAGTTTGTTCCGTTGCCTGATTGATTGTGAGGTTTTTGCCCCTCGCTCAGAGAACGTTGTTGAGCGGAAGACGGGGCTCGAACCCGCCACCTATAGCTTGGAAGGCTATCGCTCTACCAAATGAGCTACTTCCGCTTTTCAGGCTTTGGATGGTGGGGAAGAGTGGACTCGAACCACTGAACTCCGAAGAGGACAGATTTACAGTCTGTTGCAATTGCCACTATGCGACTTCCCCATATCTTTCAACCGATGTATTTCGGTTCAAAGTCCGAGCCGATGAAGGGACTCGAACCCCCGACAGGCTGATTACAAATCAGCTACTCTACCAACTGAGTTACATCGGCTTGATACATTCGTTTCAAACAACTCTGCGTTTCCGCGTTTTTCGAGTTGCAAAGATACACCACTTTTTGAATCTACCAAAACTTTTTTTTAAATTTTTCCTCTCTCTTTATTCACATTATTGATTTTCAATACTAATTTCTCGAAACTTTTTTCATCTTTTTCTCTCTTCGAGGTATGCATTTCTCTATTTTGAAAATGATTTTCACGCAAAATTCATCACTTTTCATCATTGCTTGCCCTATCATTTCTTCCATCATACTCTTTATCAGTATTTTGTGTTTTAACAAACCAAATTCCACAAACAATCAATAATGACATTAAACACTGTGTATCAACATATAATATCATTTCTTAGAACTTTGTTATTCCCATTGTTTTATTCCCTTTTCTGTATACCTCATCAAGAGACGATTCGCCAATCGAAAAAGGTGTTGATCAATTCCTCCTTTAATATATTTTATCATTATTTTTACAGCACCATTTCTCATCATTTTGGGTTCTATGTAAGTCTAACCTAACTCTAACTTAACTCTAACCTAAGTCTTACTTTATTCCTACCCCCCAAAAATACCACTCTTTTTTTCACTGTAAGCACGCTCTAGCGTCGTATCACCCTTACTACACCCTTACATCACCCTTCCTCTAGCCTTACTCAAGAGTATGGCTAAAAGCAGCCTGATTGCTGCCTAAATTGAGACTCCTTCCCTTCTGTTGTACCTCTCGGTTCCAATCTATATAAATAACGCTATCTGCTTTAGGTAACCTCTAAAAATTGCTTCAATGTGATTTTGGAGATGATTTATAGCAGATTGCTCCGTTGAACGAAGGAGTATAGCGGGCTATATGACTGAGTGAAACTGAGCAAGATGCATAAATCAATCCAAAAGCACTGAAAGTATGGTTATTATTATTCCTTTTCATACGTGGAATTTTTAGAGGTTACCTTTACTCAATGGACAACACTTTTTATAGTTTCACACAATAATAACGACTTTTCATCGTTATAAATCAAATTATTCATACTACATGGAACTACCTTCGAAAATATTGGAGAATGCTATCGATGCGTTGGGCACCCTTCCTGGTGTGGGCAAACGGTCAGCGATGCGCTTTGCACTTCATTTGCTGCAAGCATCGGATGCCGAGGTGGCTGATTTTGTGAGTGCTATACAGCGGCTGAAGAGCGATATCCATTTCTGTTCTCGCTGTCATTGTATTAGCGATACTCCAGTATGCTCTATCTGCTCCAATCCTAAACGCAACGAGAAGATAATCTGTGTGGTAGAGAATATCCAAGAGGTGATGGCCATCGAGAACACACAACAATATCAGGGACTCTATCATGTGTTGGGAGGGGTTATCTCCCCTATCGATGGCGTGGGTATTAACGATCTCAATATCGCTTCGCTTATCCAAAGGGTTGAAACAGAAGGGGTAGAGGAGGTAATCTTAGCCCTTCCTACTACGATGGAGGGCGATACCACCAACTTCTATCTTAACAAACAACTGCAACGCTTCCCTAACCTCCTCATTTCCACCATTGCCCGCGGCATTGCTGTAGGCGACAATCTGGAATATGCCGATGAGGTCACCCTCGGACGCTCCATCGCTCACCGCATCCCCTTCAACAGCCTTAACAGCTAACCACTATGAAATATAGTTTGATTCTTCTCCTCCTCGCACTAAGCCTCTCTTCATGTGCCCAAACCGCAGCCGATTCGACTGCCCAACTGATGGCGTCAGTCGAACAACATCGACACGATGATCCTCAGCTCATGAACGAGATAGGACAGATGCTCGTGGTAGGATTTCGAGGCACCGAACTATCTGATACCAACCATATTGTACGCGACATCAAGGAACTGAACATCGGAGGGGTGATCCTCTTCGAATATGATGCCCCTTCGGGTTCTCGCCCTCGCAATATCACCTCGCCCGAACAACTTACCCAACTCTGTCGTAGCCTTCAAGGGCTCTCCGACAATACGTTACTCATCTCAATTGATCAAGAGGGGGGAAAAGTGAACCGATTGAAGGAGAGCTATGGATTTCCCCGTTTCGCATCGGCACAACAGACAGCACGCTACGGTATCGATAGCGTCCGCTATTATGCCCAACTAACAGGTAAAACACTTAAAAGTCTTGGAATCAATCTCAACTTCGCCCCTTGCGTTGATGTCAACATCAATCCCAACTGTCCCGTTATCGGAAAAATAGAACGTAGTTTCTCGGCTCACCCCAAACAGGTGGCCCGCTACGCCTCCTGTTGGATTGAGAGTCAGGGACGTTACGGTATTATCTCCTGTTTGAAGCATTTCCCAGGACACGGGAGTTCACTCAAAGACACCCATGCGGGGTTGGCCGATGTTACCAACACGTGGGAACACAAAGAATTAGATCCTTATAAGAAGCTGATAGCAAGCGGGAAAGTGGATATGATTATGACCACTCATGTTTTCAACGCCAACCTCGACAGCCTCTATCCCGCCACCCTTTCGCGTCTCACCCTCACCAATCTCCTTCGCGATAGTCTTCATTACAACGGAATTATCATTACAGACGATCTAGCAATGGGGGCTATGGTGAAAGAATACACCTACGAAGAGATCCTACAGCGGGCCATCAACGCTGGTGCCGATATGCTCTGTCTCTCCAACAATGGTAAAGAGTACAATGCCAACATTGTACCGCAAACTCTCGAAATTATTTACCAGCTAGTACAAGAGGGGAAGATAGGACGTAATCGCATTCGCGAAGCAGCATCGCGGGTGGCCTCCTTAAAGCAAAAATACAGTCATTATGAAGAAATATATCACTGATTTCAAAATTGTTGACAAGCAGACCTTCGGTTCGCAGTACTTCACCCTTACGCTGCAGCACCCCGAGGTGTTGCCCGAAATAGCACCTGGGCAGTTTGTCGAAGTGATGGTGGAGGGCTGTCGCGAAGTGATGCTCCGTCGCCCTATCTCAATCCACGATGTTGATTCCAAGAACAATACCCTTACTCTGCTCATCCAAATAGTAGGTAAAGGAACACGCCAACTCAACACCCTAAAAAAAGGTGATAGCCTCAACCTAGTATATCCACTGGGCAGCGGCGTCTTCTCGCTCGAAGGGAAAGAGGTGCTGTTGGTAGGAGGTGGTGCTGGAACAGCTCCGCTGCTCCATCTGGCTAAGTCGCTGAAAGCAAAAGGAATTACACCGACTATTATCCTAGGAGGTCGCACCGCAGCGTTGGTGCCTGTACAGGAGCCTTTCAAAGCTTACGGCAACCTCTATATCGCTACCGATGACGGCAGTCAAGGGGAGAAGGGTATGGTTACACAACATAGCATGTTTTCAAAACCTTACGATCATATATACACCTGTGGACCCACCCCTATGATGAAGGCTGTAGCACGACACGCTCTCCAAGAGGGGATCGAATGCGAGGTGTCGCTTGAAAACATGATGGCTTGCGGACTCGGAGCTTGCCTATGCTGTGTGGTCGATACCGATGGAGGACATCAATGTGTTTGCAAAGAGGGACCCGTGTTCAATGCCAAGAAACTCACCCAATGGTTAGCCCAATAACAAAAGAAAGGAGAACAGTAAAATGCTTGAAGTTAAATTAGATAAACTCCATTTGAAGAACCCCGTAATGACCGCTTCGGGCACCTTCGGTTATGGCGAAGAGTTTGCCGATTTTATCGACCTGAGTCGCTTAGGAGGCATCGTTGTCAAAGGTACTACAGGCGATCGTCGTCAGGGCAACCCCTATCCCCGCATGGCCGAAACCCCTTCGGGAATGCTCAACGCTGTAGGATTACAGAATGTGGGTGTGGATGCTTTTTGCGAACGTGTATATCATAGAATCAAGGATATAGATACCAATATCATCGTCAATGTGTCGGGCAGCAGCATCGAAGAATACTGCAATGTAGCCGAAAAGATCGATGCTCTCGATAACATCCCTGCCATCGAACTGAATATCAGCTGCCCCAACGTCAAGAAAGGAGGTATGGGCTTTGGTACCAATCCCGATATGGCGGCTCAGGTGGTGAGCGAAGTACGCAAGGTTTACCATAAAACCATGATTGTGAAACTGACGCCCAACGTAACCAATATCGTTGAGATCGCCAAAGCAGTCGAAGGGGCTGGTGCCGATAGTGTCAGCTTGATCAACACCCTGCTGGGTATGGCCATCGATGTGGAGAAGCAACGTCCCTACCTCAGCACTATCACCGGAGGACTGAGTGGTCCAGCAGTGAAACCTGTGGCGGTACGTATGGTGTGGCAAGTAGCTCATGCTGTGAAGATTCCCGTAGTAGGACTGGGAGGTATCTGTACTGCTGCCGATGCCTTAGAATTCCTTATGGCTGGTGCCCAAGCCATCGAGGTTGGCACAGCCAACTTTATCGACCCCACCGTTACCGTGAAGATTGTAGAGGGTTTAGAAGACTACTGCAATCGTCATGGAATCAGCGATATTAATGATATTATCGGTATCATCTAATGACTCCTCGCACACTGATAGCCGATAGCGGCAGCACCAAGACAACTTGGATGGAGGTAACCTCTGGTAACATGATAGTTACTGAAGGATTGAATCCTCATTTCACCTCAGACGAACAATTCCTTGAGGCATTCAATAATGTAGGCGTTCAATTGGGAACTGTCGATCGAGTAGTATTCTATGGGGCTGGCTGTGGCGACGAGCAGCAAAAACAACGAACTGTTGCACTGCTCTGCAAGGGCTTCCATACGGACAACGTGATGGTTGAAACCGATATGCTAGGAGCTTGTAGAGCAGTGGCGGGAGGACAATCTGCTATAGTTGGCATTCTCGGCACGGGGAGTAACGCCTGTTACTACGATGGAATCCGGATCACCCACAACTCGATCAGCACTGGATTCATCTTAGGTGATAAGGGTTCGGCCAATCATGTGGGCCGACTGCTCCTTAACGATTATCTTACCCATGCGATGCCCAACGATATAAGTACCATATTCCATGACACTTACCCTATGACCAACTCCCAATTCATGGATGCTGTATACCACCAACCTCACCCCAATCGTTTTCTCGCATCGCTTGCTCCTTTTGCTGTTCACCATATAAAGCACAACTACTGTTGCGAGGTAATCACTTCCTCGATCAAAGGGTGGTCTGAAGAAATGGTGAAAACCCTTAGACAAGAGGTAGGCACGGAGCATACACTCCATCTAATAGGCAGCTATGCCCAAGCCATCGAGCCGATACTGAGAACATTGATGAACAACTACGGTATCACAGTAGGCAACATCATGGCCGATCCTATAGAGGGACTGCGGCATTATCACCTCCACCCTACCCAGAAATAAACGCCTAGCGTAGCATCCTACATTTAAAAAATCTAAAAAAAAGAGGCATTCGTATACTACAATTTTATTTTATTCGTTTTCCTTCGCGAATTTAGGTGGATTCTATAAATTCACCGATTAAACAAAAAAATAATGATAATGGGTAATA
>JAUNHX010000026.1 GCA_030523765.1 Bacteroidales bacterium
TTACTATATATTAATATATTATATATATTATATTTATTATATATTTATATAATAAAAAAGGAATAGGAAAACAGGAAAAACAAAAAAGGGGGTATCCATTTTTTAAACTGTCAAACTGTCAACTGTAAGGAAACGCCTAATCCTCAATCAATTTTCTTTTCTAAAAGGCAATATACCAATCAATTATAAAAATCATAAAAGAAGACAGAGAATAAACAAAACCTCAAAAGCGTGACAAAAAGAGCTGTTTTTTTCTCAAAAAAGGCCTCTAAAAGGACACCTAACCCCTTTTTTCGATACTTTTCCCCTCCCTCCAAGCATCGCATATCCATCGCAAAAAAGGTTTTTTCTCTTGATTGTACCCCAATCTGTACCCTCACGTCACCGCATTTTCCCTTCCTAAAGGTATAAAATGTTCCCAAATCGTCCCAAATGTCTACCGATATCCTTGAAAGTCACCAACTAATGAAAAAAAGTTTGTAACTTTGCATCGTGATTTCAGGTGAGAGGTCCATCGAACCCGACTATGGTGCAAGTCAAAGGTAACACTGATGTAAGTCTAAGAATTGGCCCCCCTTAGAGAAACTCCCCTCCCTCACACAAGAAATTGCCCGACCCGATAAAACGTCTATTGCGAATAAACAAAACCAAATCATCGTCAAACCAAAACCCATTCATCGTCAACAAAAAAAACAAAAGTCATAACACGTAATACCTCAAATCATATCAATCCAGTTTGCTATAACTATAAGGGCTGAGGGCTGAGAGTCAAAGGTCGAGAGGCGAGAATCGAACGTTGAGTGTCAGGGGACGAGAGTTGAGAGGACAAGCGATAAACAATAATCGGTAAACTGTAATCAGTAAACCGTAAACTATAATAGGGCCCTGTTATTTACTTGGATTCTTTTGCTTCGTAGGTTTGGTATACCAACACTTGTGGCTGTTGTTCCGATAGGGCGTCTAGAACGATTGTGAACTCTTCGCCCATCGAGGCGTTTAAAGTTCCCTCCCATAGTTCATCGAGATGACGATCGATAAGGGGATACTGCAGTCCTTTGCTACTGAGCGTAGCGGCAGCTGGGCGCATATTGAATAGCGATACTTGTTGGCGGGCAAAGGAAGCAAAACGGGTGGTGGCGTGAATAGGAGTGAATACCCCATAGTCGGTATACATCCGCAAGCTGAAAAGGTCGCTATGATGGGCTAACAATGCGATATTGCCTAGGGTGTGATCCTCGCGCAATCCGGTGGCACCGAGTATCTCTAGTTGACGGGCTCCTTGATGGGAGGCATAGCGAATGGCTTTGGTTAGATCGTTGGTTTCTTGATCGGCATCGGCATAGTGGCGTAGGGGTGATCCGGCTTCGGCAAAAAGTTGCTCCATAACGGGGTCGGGACGATAGGAATCGCCATCGCCTACTACCGCTACAGTGATGGGTTCACCATCGGTTCCTTTGAGGGCGTTGGCGAAGGGTTCGGAAGAGCGAAGGTGGTTGGCTAGATTGATGATAGCAGCATCGCAGCACACTATCAGCGAGGCCGAGAGCAGTCGATTGAGGGCTATTGGATGTTGGGGGAAAATGCCGTTGGCAAGGATAATAGTATTCATAAGGGGTGATGGTTTTAATGCGAGCTATTGGGCTGTCTGTGTTTGATGATATTCACGTTTCCAACGACAGTAGCCCATCACAGAGATGATCACATAGAAGGCATACATGATGGCTAGCGGATAGTTGCCCGAAAGGAAGAAAAGTACTACTGCTATGGGGTCGACAATGATCCATCCTATCCATTGCTGATAGTATTTCTTGGCTAGCATCCACATAGCCATGATGCTGATGGAGGAGGTGAGGGCGTCCAACAATGCGAGGTTAACTCCTCGTACTACAGTAAACTCGCCCAAGGCCTTGAGGATGAAGAAGAGCACTGCGGTAAGTAGCGCTACGCTTATCAATACCCAAGGGAGGTATTGGCGCGGCATACTCTGCATGGGAGCTTCATCGACCACAGCTTCTGGGTGGCCTTGCTTTTGCAAGCGACGCATACGTTGCCAGGTATAGATACCATAGAATGCCATTAGCACATAGTACACATTGATGGCTCCGTTGGCGTAGAGCTTGTTGGTGAAACAAGAATAGGCAATACATATACCCATGATCACGCAGGCGGGCCAAAGCCATTTGCTAGCCTTATATTCAAGAACGATATAGATGATACCCATTATTGATCCTATGATATCGACTATCGACATAGGGATGCCCCATAGGATAACTTGGTGGTTGAGTAGTTCAAACATGGATTCAGTATTATAACAACGGGGATAGGAATGCGAATCAATTATTCAAACGATTGGCGTACTTCGCGCTTCAGGTATTCGAGGGCGGTATCGGTAGGAACGCTGTTTTGTGCCACATTGGTGAAGATGGCTCCGGCTAGGCTCATGGGGTCGGCATCGTCGGGCATCGAGGCAGCGCTACTGTTTACCAGATTGATCATCTGCTCCTTAGCATCGCGGATAAGGTTCCACGCGGCACTGCTGATATAAACTTGCTGCGACAGATTGTGTTCCCATTCGTCGCGTATGGTTTTGGTCATGACGCCTTGCAGAAGCTTCAAATCCATTCCGGGACGATAGCAGCGCATTACCAAACTATTGGGGCTAATGCGTTCCAAAAAGAGGGCCATACGTTCGTAAGCTTGCAGTCGGATGGGGGAGATGATGCTGAGGTTTTCTTTCTTTTCTTGCATCTTGATTTCGAGCAGTCGTTCTTTCTGCTGGTTATCGAAATAGCGCTTTACCAAAAGGTAGAAAATAGCGCCTAATACTGCTACCGTAAGCAGTACAGTAAGCAATACTAAGAGGATCAATGCAAACGGTTTCATAAGAATGATTGTTTTGAGTTGTTAGCGATTATTATTAATGTTACAATATAATATATAGTGTATCGCAAACGGATACTTTAATCGAGTTTGAGTACCGCCAAGAAGGCGCTTTGTGGCACCTCTACGTTACCCACCTGACGCATGCGCTTCTTACCCTCTTTCTGTTTTTCGAGCAGTTTGCGCTTACGGGTGATATCGCCACCATAACATTTGGCTGTTACATCCTTGCGAACAGCTTTCACCGTTTCGCGGGCAATGATTTTGCTGCCTATGGCTGCTTGGATGGCCACATCGAACTGTTGGCGAGGTATGAGTTCCTTCAGCTTCTCACACATGCGACGTCCTATAGGATAGGCGTTGTCAACATAGGTAAGGGTAGAGAGGGCATCGACAGGATCGCCGTTG
Organism: Bacteroidales bacterium; assembly: GCA_030523765.1. Classification (GTDB taxonomy): domain Bacteria; phylum Bacteroidota; class Bacteroidia; order Bacteroidales; family P3; genus Colimorpha. Next base: position 3,289 of record JAUNHX010000026.1, read on the forward strand.
AGCAGTATTTCCAGTTTTACCAGTTTGGAGGGCTGATAGCCATTCAGATAGTAGTCGAGCGAGGCGTAACCTTTCGATATCGACTTCAGTTTGTCGTAGAAATCGAACACCACTTCGCCTAACGGCAGATCGAAGGAGATTTCGATGCGGTCGGTGGTGAGATAGTTTTGGTTTTTGAGAATGCCTCGTTTATCCATACAGAGCTTGATTACCGGACCGATATAGTCGGCCTTAGTAATAATCTGGGCGTGAATATAGGGCTCGTATACTTCGGCAATATTGTTTGGTTCGGGCATTCCCGAAGGGTTGTACACATCAACCTCGGTGCCGTTGGTAAGCTTGATCTTATACTGCACGTTAGGAACGGTAGTGATAACATCCATATTGAACTCGCGCTCGAGACGTTCCTGCACAATCTCCATATGGAGCAGACCCAGGAATCCACATCGGAAGCCAAAGCCTAATGCCAGCGACGATTCGGGTTCGAAGGTAAGGGAAGCATCGTTGAGTTGCAGCTTTTCGAGCGAAGCGCGAAGCTCTTCATAGTCGTCGGTATCGACGGGATAAACACCCGCAAACACCATCGGTTTTACACTCTCAAAACCAGCCACAGCTTGATCGCAGGGACGCTGTACGTGGGTGATAGTATCGCCCACACGCACCTCTTTCGAGGTTTTGATGCCCGAAATGATATAACCTACATCGCCAGCACTGAGTTGTTTGCGAGGCTCCATATTGAGTCGCAGCACCCCTATTTCGTCGGCATGATAGTCTTTGGCCGTACTAACGAACTTCACCCAGTCGTTGGTTTTGATGGTACCGTTCATGATGCGGAAATAGGAGATGATTCCGCGGAAGGGGTTGAAAACGCTATCGAACACCAATGCCTGCAGCGGTGCTTCGGGATCGCCTTTAGGGGCAGGCACTCTTTTAACAATAGCCTCTAGGATTTCGGGGACACCGACACCCGTTTTGGCGCTACAGCTAAGAATATCTTCGCGCGAACATCCTATCAGATCGATAATCTCGTCGGCAACCTCTTCGGGCATAGCGCTATCGAGGTCGATTTTATTCATTACCGGGATGATCTCGAGGTCGTTTTCGAGTGCTAGATAGAGATTCGAGATGGTTTGCGCCTGAATGCCCTGCGTGGCATCGACCACCAGCAGTGCTCCTTCGCAGGCAGCAATCGAACGTGACACCTCGTACGAGAAGTCGACGTGACCTGGGGTATCGATAAGGTTTAGCACATATTCGCCATAGTTCATCTGGATAGCGTGGCTTTTGATAGTGATGCCGCGCTCCTTTTCGAGGTCCATGTCGTCGAGCACCTGATCTTGCATTTCGCGTTGCGAAACGGTGTTGGTATATTCCAACAGTCGGTCGGCCAGTGTGCTTTTACCGTGATCGATATGGGCTATGATGCAGAAATTGCGGATATGGTTCATGGATGGTTGTGATTGTTTTTAAAGGTGGTAGTTATTTTACTATTGAATGATGGTGTGTGCTAATGGTCGTATCTTATAGGAAAGCGGCTATAGCCATAAGGAAGGCGAAAAGGGTAATATAGTTGCGGGCCAGATACCAACGATACATAAACCAGTCGAGTTTATATTTTTCGATATCCTCCCAGTTCTCCATATTCAGCATCCACCAACGGCGTTGGTAGGGTTGGTGGGTGTGGTCGGGCGTTGATTTCTCGATATAGAATTGCTTCATGGAGCGATACAGCGTAATGCCGATAGGTAAGGAAAGGAGCGCTAGCAAGGAGGCGGGATTGATTAGTTTCATTATCACAGCAACGATGAGCAGGATGGGGGGCAAGAAATTGAAGCACCATTCGGCTGCCATTTGTCGCTGTTCGGTTTTGAGAAGAGTGGCTAGCGTTTGTTTGCCTACCGAACGATCGGCTTCGGCATCCATGATGGCGTGGGTATAGACGATATTGGTTACCAGTAGTCCTACGGCTACCGATGTCCACACTACGCCCCAAGTAATCGTATCGCAGGCGGTGAAGAAGGTGCCAATCATGAGTAGGGGCCCGAACATGAGTCCGGTGTCCAGTTCGCCAAGTCCGCGATAACAGAGGGCAATAGGTTTGGCTGAATAGAAGAAGCCGCAAAAGGCTCCAGCAGCCATAATGATGGCGATAGGCCAACCTCGATGTAAGACTACCAGAAGTCCTACCACAAGTGCTACACCTCCAAAGGAGCAGGCGGCCTTCAGCGTTTGTTTCAGTGTGGCCTCACCGTTGGCCAGATAGGGAGCTTTGCCTATGCGGGCTCTCATACCTGCGCGGTTCAGTTTTTCGCGTTCCTCGATACCCGCATTGCGATAGTCGAAATAATCGTCGAGCAGATTGGTACAGAGATGGGCGCAGATAACACCTATCAGTGCAAGTAGGGAATAGAGCAGTGAGAATTGATAGTTTTGACCCTCAGGACGAAGAGTATACCCCCACGCCATACAGATAGCTAGCAAGGTAGGTAGTATGCTCTGTGGCAGAGCTGTAGGGCGGGCATTGTTCCACCAGAATTTGAATTTGGTCATTGTAGTATTGAGGTTTACAGTAATATATCATAACGCGCAAAGGAGAAAAAAAGTATATGATTGCGATTTTTTTCACCACAATACAAAAAAAGTGTATCTTTGCAATTGGTTAGACGACCTGAAAAATTGAAACGGGGTGCTGCAACCTATTGCGGCTGAGATTATACCCTTGCACCTGATCCGGATAATGCCGGCGTAGGAAAAAGTGTTTTTCAATAGTATTTATTCCCTGTTTTCGTTTTTTAGCTGTAAGGTTACTGCAAAAAAAATTGCAGCAATCCTACTTCATCCGACTATAATGAAATATTAAAAAAAACAGTTAAAAAAAAAGAAAATGAAAAAGTCGTTTCGTAAGCAAACACTGAAAACGCTGCTAGCTTCTGTGCTAGCTTTCTCGGCTCTGCCCGCTGTGGCTCAGCAAGGCGACACTTCCTCCGTACAGCGTCGCACCCTCAAAGAGGTGAGTATCAATACGGGTCGTGCTTCGCAGCAAACCCCTATCACTACCTCTAACATGAACCAACGACAAATTAGCGACAACAAAACCGATATCTCTATCCCCTACATTCTCAATACTCTGCCCAGCGTGGTTGCCGAAGGCGAAAATGGTATGGTGGGCAACACCAGCATGCGTGTGCGTGGTATAGATCGTACTCGCATCAATGTGAACATTAATGGTATTACCCTCAACGATGCTGAAAGCCAGATGGTATACTGGGTTAACTTGCCCAACTTGGCAGGTATGGCGCAGAACATACAGTTGCAGCGTGGTATTACTGCCTCGACTGAAGGTAGTAGCGATTTTGGTGGTGCTATCAACCTCCAAACCCTCAACGGTAAGTTCCAGCCTTACGCTGTGGCCGACCTGAGTGGTGGCAGTTTCAACACCCGCCAATACAACTTTATGGTGGGTAGCGGCATTACCAAACACAACTGGAGTTTCGATTTCGCCTATAATGGTATGAATACCGATGGATATGTGCGCAACGGCTTTGCTGACCATAAGTCGTTCTTTGCTAGCGCTACCCATTATGGCGAACGCTCTATCTTCAAAGCTATCGCTATTGTAGGTAAACAGAAAACGGGTATTACTTGGAATGGTGCCTATGCTGAAAAGCTTGATAACGATCCTACCTACAACGATGCAGGGGCTTATGATGATGCTTTCGGCAATATCTATTATTATGGTAATGAGACCGACAACTATTTCCAGCGTCACTATCAGCTTTACTATAATTATGCTCTTACTTCGCGTTGGAACATCAATGCTGTGGCCGATATCACTTATGGCGACGGCTACTACGAGAACTATAAGAACGATAAGAAACCGGGTAGCAAGTATAATCTTAACACCGATAGCACTACGCAGGATTCGAGCGACTTCATTACCCGCAAGATGATGGACAATGTGGCCTATACGGCTAATATTGGTGCCAACTATCATTCCGATAAGTTCCAACTGTCGTTCGGTCAGGCAGCTCAGCTTTATGATGGTCTTCACTTCGGTAATATCATCTGGGCTCAGGATCCTTCGCTTTACACCCTCAATACTTTCAATGATGAAGGCGAACTGGAATGGTATCGCAACCACTCGGTGAAAACGAGCGCTACCTCTTATCTGCGTGCCAACTGGGATATAAACCATCAGAGCAATCTCTATGCCGATCTGCAATTCCGTATGGTTCATTATACGATGAATGGTATCGATGATGATGATATCTTCGATTCGCTCAAATTCGATGAGAATTATCTCTTCTTCAATCCTAAGGTGGGTTACAATCGTCTGTGGACCAGCAACAACAATCAGCACAACCGTCTCTATTTTGTGGCCGGTATCAGTCACCGCGAACCCTGTCGTGCCGACATCAAGGATGCTTACTATAGCAACCTATGGTATCAGAATGGCGATACTGTGAAAGCTGAAGCTATGCTCGACATCGAGGCTGGCTATCAGATTCGTCGCAGCCGTTTTGCTGCTAGCGCCAACCTGTATGCTATGCTCTATAAAGATCAGCTCACCCCCAGTGGCCGGATTAATAGTGCTAGCGGCTATGCGCTGATGGACAATGTGGATCGCAGCTACCGTTTGGGTATTGAACTCGAGGCTGGCTATCTGGCCACCGACTGGATGCATTTGGCTGGTAACCTCACCCTGAGTCGCAACAAGATCATTGATTATGTATACACTGTTTCTGTGATGGACGAAAACTGGGATTATGATCATACTGAACAGCGTGCGCTGGGTACTACCGACCTCAGTTTCTCGCCTAGCGTAGTAGGTGCCGCTATTGCTAGCTTCAAGCCTTTCTATGCATGTGGTGAAAAGGGTCGCAACTTCAATATCCAGTTTGTAGGCAAATATGTAGGCGAAATGTATGTTGACAACACTTCGCGCGAGGAGATGCTGCAAGAGGACTATTTCCTTCTCAACCTGAAGGCTGGCTATACCTGGCAACTGAGCGGTAACAAGCAAATTGAGGCTCAGATTGTTGTTAACAACCTGCTTGACCACACCTATCGTGTGAATGCTTGGAATGCTTCCTACTATTTCACTGATAGTGCTAACGACTCCTACGATCGTGCTTACTTCCAGCAGCCTGGTCGTAACGTGATGGCCCGTTTGGTATTTAGCTTCTAATTATAAAATATATACACTAGATCTACTATCAATAATACTAATTATTACTACGACGAGCACCCTCGAAGGGGTGCTCGTCTCTTTTTATCGGAATGTTTTTTCAAGAAGCAAGGATAAAACTAAGCTGATTGATGGATGTAATTATAGAAACACTTCCATTAGGAAGTGCTCTACGGAGACAAAGCGCAATGGCGAAGAGGTAGAAAAGACGATTACATATTGTAGCGTTTGTAGAACTTCCACCATAGTTCGGGTAGTTTGTTCTGCAAAGCTTCTAGATAATCATCGTAGGAACAAGGGATGAGAAGTTGACGCAGGAAGCGAGGATCTTTTTGATGACGATGATCGGGAACCTCCATCCACCAACGGTCGGTTTTGCGACTCTTGTAGAAGAGCACCTCGAGTCCTTCATCGCTCAAAGTAACACAATAGCGTTGATAGAACTTGGGATCTCCATAAGGGGCATCGTCGCGACGATTGTATACACCTTCAATAAAATACCAAAGGGCGTGGGCTACAGCGTGGGCTGTTTGATGATTGCTATCGAATTGGGGGTTGAGTTCGTAGAATCCGATGGAGGTTAGTTTGTCGCTCATACCAGCGTAACGGGCCAACTGACAGATTTCGTGACTAAAGAATCCGTGGGGTGAAGGATGAGATTGGGCGGGGGCGTCGCTTTGACGTATGGCCGAGATGTCAATACTGATGGCGTCGGCTCGACGAATGGTGGGTTCTGCTTTGTCGATATGTTGCTGGATCTCGCCCACACGATAGGCGTCGAATTGCAAATCGTCGATGAGGTTGAGGAGTCGATGATGACAGAAATAGCTTTGATAACCTAAACTGACGTGATCGAACAGATAGTTGGGTTTTTGCTGTACTATCTGGTTGATATAGGTATGGGAGGAGAGGGGCCCATCAAAGATGTCGACACGCGAATCGATACTGAGAAGAGTAATGATGCGTCCTAATATCTCGTAGGCTTTGTATTGTGCAAAAGTGAGTGCCTGACTGCCTCCAAGTATGATGACAACGATGTGTCGCTCTATCAGCTTGTACATGATCTCAGAAAGGGCATAGATGGTGTCGTCGGCAGTATTGCCTGGCACTAGATTGCCCAAATCGACCATTTGTAGTCCATCGACTGGAGCAGTAAGGGGATAAAGCATGGAGCGGATAGCATCGGGGGCTAGGGCGCAACCTTTGTTGTCGGGACTCATCCTGTCGTCGGTAACGCCTACAAGTGCTATGCGGGCTTTCTCGATATTGGGGAAGGGCTGCCCTTGGGCATAGATGTTGGTGCATTGTCCCAACGAGGGCATCTGCGAATCGAATGGGAATTGAAGATATTGGGGATTGACGGGTTCAAAATAGGTTGAGAGTTCCATGGGATGCTTTTTTTATTTCGATGTATTTGCTGAATAATGATCTATAAATGGTTTATTTGCCCCACGAGAGTTTTTCCTGGATGGCGGTGAAGAAGGATTGATCTTGCATGCGGAGCAGTCGTATGGTAAAGGGGGCTTTGGTAATGGTGATAGTGGAGCCTCCTTCGATGGGTTGCGATGTGGAGTCGGTTCCTAATGCGCATTGGGGCAGATCGGTAGTGGTGACCAAACGGAGTGTGGAGGTGTCGGGGACAATAATGGAGCGCAACGTCATAGTGTGGGGTGCGATAGGGGTGACTACTGAGCAGCCACAGTCGGGCGTAAGAATGGGTCCACCACAGGAGAGATTATAGGCGGTGCTGCCAGTAGGTGTAGCTACGATAACACCATCGCCAGTATAGGTGGCTAGATACTGATCATCGACATAAAGTTTGGCGGTAAGGGTGCTTAGGCTAGCGCTACGATGAAGACTAACTTCGTTCAGACAATGGGTGTGGAAATGGGGTAGGCTATCAACACTAACAGAAAGGATGGTGCGGTTCTCAACACGGGTGTTGCCTCCAAGAAGAGATTGGGCCAATTGATCAACATCGGTAGAGCGACCTACGGCTGTAAGGAATCCAAGATGACCGAAATTGATACCTATCACAGGGATGCCGCGCGATCCTATTTGGTGAATGGCGCTTAGAAGGGTTCCGTCGCCGCCAATGGAGATCACCAAGTCGAGATTGGTTTCGGCTGGCAGCGGATCACGATCGCTACACATAGTGGTGTGGGCTCCTCGTGAGAGGAGGGCCTGATTGAGCTGACTCATATATTGTTGTAACTCAGTAGTTACTTTTCGATGATAGAGAACTATGTTCATTGGCTCGATTTATTTCTATAGGGTTTAACGAAGTAGCATAACGGTGCCTCGCAAGATGCGGGGTTTCCCTTGCGCTTCGTTGTATGTTATTATATAGGTGTAGGCTCCTTGGGGTAGGGGCTCTCCCTGATAGGTGCCGTCCCAGGAGGCTGATGGGTCGAGGGAATAGAACACCACGTTACCATTGCGGGCATAGATGGTGAAACTGTAATCGTCGGAGGAGAGGGAAGCGGCGCGTGGGCCGAAGGTTTTGTTGGTGGCTTCACCGGGAGTGAAGGCGTTTGCTATCCAGGGGTAGCTTTGTACCGTTACCATATCGGTAGATGAATAGCTGCTGTCGGCACCTACGAGGGCTAGGATACGATAATGGGGCGGTTCGCTGAAATCGGTGAGGGCATCGAAGAAGTGTGTGATGTTGGTTTGGGCTATTTCACCCCAAAGTCCTTGATTGCCGAAACGACGTTGCACTCTATATTCGGGACTCTCATTCCAACTATTAAAACTGTTCCATTGAAGTTCTATCCCATCGGTGGCTTTTTGGGCTACCAATTGAATAGAGGAGACTTCGGATGATAATTTTTCGTTGATACCGCAGCCGTCGAGCGATCCCAAACGATAGGTATAGATGGCTTCGGTGGGTTTAACGGTACGATCAATGTAGGAGAGTTTGCCGTCGGCTCGATAGGGGATCTGAGCCAACGAGCGATAACCTTCTTGTCCTACTTTACGATATAGGGTATATCCTTCAACGGGTATATATTCAGGATCAACGCTGCAACGAATTGCGATACTCTCATCTTCGTTGACACTTACGCTATGTATGGTAAGATAGGCGGAGGTATCGGAGGTGGACAGGGTGGAAACGATGGTGTTAGAGAACGATTCTACATCGCTGTTACTTACAGCCCTAATGCGTATGCTTACAGTGATAGCATTAATAGGTGGGGTAAGGGTGGCTTCGCTGCCGTTGGCATCGACAATAGCGGCGATATTGAAACTACCCCCGTTCACCGACATCTGTACTTCGTGTCGGGAAGTACCACCAGGTAGGTTCTCGTAAGGGTTCCACGAGAGGGTTATCTCTTTGCTACAATCGGTCATTGAGGCTTGAAGCACTATATTGGTTGCTGCATCGGTAAGAGGCGATGCGGTATAACAAGAATCGAAAGCGTAGAGGCGATAGGTGTGAGCTTCGGTGGGGGGATAATCGTAAACGGTATAACTGTTGGCTGCCCCATCCCACAGGGTGTCGAGTTCAAGACAGGGACTCCCGCTACAGATAAAATAGCCCATAATGTCGGGATCTTGACTGGGGCTCCAACGGAGGGTTGGTTTCTGAGTGGCGTTATCGACTGAAACGTGGAATAGATTCACCCCGTTGGTAGGCTCCTCTTGATAGAAACTACCGCTGTAGGTAGAGGAGACGATGCGGTTGCCCGAAGGGGTGGTGGCTTCGAGATAGTAGGAGACGATGCTATAGCAGATAGATCGATTCAAGGGATCGGTATAGGAGGTTGTAGTTGTAGACGTGAGTAGCGAGAAATCGTCTTCGCCTTCTATCTGCCTGTAAATAGAAAAGGTGTCGACATCCTCGGAGGTAGACCAACTGAGGAGGGCGAGTCCATTCATATTGTTGGTTACCTGCAATTGAATACTGGTGTCAGCCACTTGGGCCTCAGATAGTAGGGGTTGCGCTAGGAAGAGGAGCGGAAGCAAGAGGGAGGCCATCAGTTTTTGTAGCTTGACAAGATGGGAGTAGCGTCCCCCTTTTTGCAAAAGATCGTGGTGCTGTCCTTGTTCAACAATTTTACCTTGTTCCAATACCAATATCTGGTCGGCTTGCTGGATGGTTGTAAGTCGGTGTGCTATCACCATAGCTGTACGTCCTTGCAGAGCGCTGTTGAGGGCTTGCTGTACTTCATGTTCCGATGTGCTATCAAGAGCCGATGTAGCCTCATCGAGAATCAGTATTTGGGGATTGGTGTAGAGAGCTCGCGCTATAGCAATACGTTGTCGTTGTCCACCACTTAATAGCGATCCACCGTCGCCTACTACAGTGTCGTATCCCTCGGACTGCTGCATAATAAAATCGTGTGCGTTAGCAATACGGGCAGCAGCATATACTCGCTCCATATCGATCTGTTCATGATGTCCAAAGGCTATATTGTGGGCAATGGTGTCGTTAAAAAGGGCGGTTTCTTGCGATACAATACCGATAAGATTGCGATAGTTGACTAAGGGGATTTGCTGGATGTCGTATCCGTTGAGGGTGATGCATCCCGAAGTAGGAGTGTAGAAGCGGGCCAGCAAATCGGCAATAGTGCTTTTGCCGCTACCCGAACTACCCACCAACGCGAGGGTGCTTCCTTTATGGAGGGTAAAGTTGATATGGTGCAGCACCTCGCTGTCGGGCTGATAATGGAACGAAACATCGCGAAATTCGATATCACCCTCCTCTGGCATAAGTTGGGGAGAGGAACTGATCTGGTATTCGGCACTTACTGGCTGACGAAGGAAATCTTCCATACGATCGGCACAAGCGCGACCTTTCTTGATTTGCGAGATGGCGGTAGTAAGCTCTTTGGTTGGGGGAATCATGAGCACAAACATCATCAGGTAGCTTACAAAGAGTTCGGGCGTAAGTCCCCCTTTATTATCCATCACCAAATAGCTACCAAAAAGGAGGATAGCAATAACAATGCTGTTTCCAAGGGTATCGCTGATAGGGGAGGCGGAATAGATGCGACGAAACATGCGGGTGCGATTGCGTGTGTATTCGCGATTGGAACTTTGAAAGCGGTTGTTACTGAAATCGATAGCACCAAAGGCTTTCACCACTTTCAATCCGCTAATGGTCTCTTCGATCATCGACATCAGGGTGGCTCCGTGTTCTTGGATTGCTTTAGATTTCTGTTTCAATTTGCGCGACAATCCGCTGATAACGACACCCACTACTGGAAGTGCTATCAATACTACTACGGTGAGGGTAGGACTGATATAGATAAGCATAGCAAGATACAACACCAACGATATGACGGAGAAGAGCAGCGTTTGTACGCTACCCAAAATGCTCTCGTCGTATTCCACCAAATCGTTGCTGAAGCGACTCAGAGTGTCGCCCTGCTGGGTGCGAGTATAGAAGGCTAAAGGCAAACGGAGGGCATGATCGAAGAGCTGATTGCGGATATCGCGTATCACAAAAGCGCGAATGATGTTAATCTGTACGGAGGCTAGATAGGTAAAAAGGTTCTTGAGTGCGTAGAGAGCAAAGATGATGAGCGAGAAATAGAGTAGCGCTTGAAAGATGCCGTACTGGATAAGGAAGAGATAAAGTTGCTGGAGGGCCTGACTAACAAGATTACCCTCCTGTACGGTATTCATCAAGGAATTGTTGCTACCATCGTCGGCGCCAAATAGCAATCGTAGGAAATCAGCTACGCTGAGCGCTGTAGCCATAGTGAAACTGACAGCTAGTACTGCCCACAGCACATAAAGCAACATACGACCCTTATAAGGACGCAGATGTTGGAGTGTGAAGTTGGGGTGCTGCGGTTTCATAGCTAATGGTTTATCACGCAAACTGCGTAGCCCATACGGGTGGTATTCTCGAAAGGGCTACGCAGTAAGTGTGGGTATGGTATTTTTTAGAGTTTGTAACCCAAATAGTTGTGGGGAGTGATTTTGCGGATACGCTCCTTAATGTCGTCGTTTACATCGAGGGTGTCGACAAAATCGCTGATGGTTTGGGCTGTAACGTGGGTGTTGGTGCGGGTAAGTTGTTTGAGTGCCTCATAGGGGTTGGGATAACCCACGCTGCGCAGTATGGTCTGTATGGCTTCGGCCACCACAGCCCAGTTGTTGTCCAAATCATCGTAGAGTGCTTGCTCGTTGAGGAGCAGTTTACCCATACCTTTCTCGAGCGATGCTATCGAGATGAGGGTGTGTGCGATAGGCACTCCGATATTGCGACTTACGGTGCTATCGGTAAGGTCACGCTGCATACGCGATATAGGTAGTTTGTGTGACAGATGTTCGAAGATAGCATTGGCCATACCTAAGTTACCTTCGGCATTCTCAAAGTCGATGGGGTTCACTTTGTGGGGCATAGCGCTGCTTCCCACTTCTCCTGCTTTGATTTTCTGTTTGAAATACTCCATTGATACGTAGGTCCAGATGTCGCGACACAGATCGATCAGTATTACATTGATACGCTTGCAGTTGTCGAAATAGGCAGCCATATTGTCGTAGTTCTCAATTTGGGTGGTATACTGCAGTCGTTCGAGTCCTAGATGTTCAGCAACGAAATGATTGCCAAAAGTACGCCAATCAATTGTGGGGTACGCAGCCAAATGGGCGTTGAAGTTACCAGTAGCTCCACCAAATTTGGCGTTGAAGGGGATTTGCTCGAAGTACTCCATCTGTCGGCGCAAACGATATGCATAAACCATAATCTCTTTACCCAACGAGGTAGGAGAGGCAGGCTGTCCGTGAGTGTGAGCTAGCATAGGTATATCTTTCCATTCGTTGGCCCGCTCTTCGAGAAGGGTAAGGATGCGCTGATAGGCAGGCATCAATACCTGATTGTGGCAGTCTTTCATCGAGAGTGGAACCGAAGTGTTGTTGATATCTTGTGAGGTAAGACCAAAGTGGATAAACTCCTTATAGGCTTCAAGACCCAAAGCGTCAAAATGGCGTTTAAGGAAATACTCTACCGCCTTTACATCGTGGTTGGTAGTTTTCTCAATCTCTTTGATTTCAGCTGCATCGGTTTCGGTAAACTGCTCGTAAATAGCCCGCAACTTGGGGAACAGCGAAGTATCGAACCCTTCCAGTTGGGGTAAGGGCAGTTGACAGAGTGCTATGAAGTATTCAACTTCAACACGCACACGATATTGGATTAGGGCTCCCTCCGAGAAATAACGGGCCAGAGCTTCTACTTTGTTACGATAGCGTCCGTCGATGGGCGAAATGGCATTCAATGCGTTCATATCTTAATTTGCAACTTTATTATTATCGGTTCTATAAATACATTTCGTGATGATGGCTCCACCAATGTGGGGATAATAGTTTCTTCCTAAAGTAATTCTTTGCTATTGAGGAAGGTGTGGGTTTGCATTAGTTTCTGTACCTTCTTGTTGGCAGCACATTCTAGAAGGGCATCGGCATACATCGTGTTATGCATATCGGTGCCTAAAAACTCTACCCAGTCGTTCTCAATAAAGGCGTAAGCATTCGACTGTGCTGCTTCTCCATAAAACCCACTCAGCGACAATACATTGCACTGAAAGTAAACCCCTTGCTCTTTGAGGTTTTGTAGTTTTCGGCTAGTAGAACTATAGTAGGGGTAGCGTTCAGGATGGGCAAGAATTACATCGTAACCCTTCATCATTAGGTCGAAGATGGTTTCCTCTATACCCATACGGATTTGATGCAACGAGAGTTCTACAAGAAGGTATTTATTCTTTTGTCCTATCTGAAGAAACTGAGGATTGGCAACCCTATCAGCAAAACTATCATCGATACGATATTCGCCACCAATACCCATCATCTGCATCGTTACGCCGTTCTCCTTCAAATCGTCACATAGTCTGTTGTAACGATTGGTAATATCATCTTCTTTGTTAGGGAAACGAGGATATTGAAAATGGGGAGTGATGTACATTTGTTTGTAGCCAACTTGTTGCATCACACGCATACACTCCAGTGTCTCTTCGGTACTGCGACTTCCATCGTCCACATGTGGAACCAAGTGGGAGTGCATATCAACACTGAGCGATGCGAAGATGGGTTCTACTACCCTATTTTTTTTACGCTTAAAGAATTCGAACATAGTTTAGGAGTCTTTGTTGTTTATGTTATTAATACCGTGTGGTTATTGTTAATAAATAGAGTTATTCGATTCGAGTTATCTGTGCACCGAGCTTTTGTAGACGTTCATCGATATGCTGATAGCCGCGATCTATCTGTTCGATATTGTCGATACGGCTTGTACCCTGCGCACTGAGGGCTGCTATGAGAAGGGCTACACCAGCACGAATATCGGGCGACGCCATTCGCAACCCACGGAGAGGATATGCATGATCCAGACCGATAACGGTAGCACGGTGGGGATCGCAGAGTATGATTTGGGCTCCCATATCGATCAACTTGTCGACAAAGAAGAGTCGGCTTTCAAACATCTTCTGGTGTATCAGCACACTTCCCTGTGCCTGAATAGCTACCACAAGAGCAATACTGATAAGGTCGGGGGTGAATCCTGGCCAAGGGGCATCAGCAATAGTCATAATCGATCCATCCATAAATCGTTCAATAGTGTAGTGCTCTTGTCCAGGAATATAGAGATCATTGCCGCGCTGCCAAACCTCGATACCTAAACGGCGAAACACCTGAGGTATCATACCAAGATGTTCTACTTGAACTCCTTTGATGGTGATGTCGCTGCGGGTCATAGCAGCCATTCCGATAAAGCTTCCCACTTCAATCATATCGGGTAGTAGTCGGTGTCTGCAACCGTGAAGTTCTTTCACTCCTACAATGCGGAGCAAATTGCTGCATACCCCTTCGATATGAGCTCCCATGCTGTTGAGCATATTGCAAAGTTGGTATACATAGGGTTCGCAAGCAGCATTCAAGATAGTGGTTTCTCCTTCAGCCATAACAGCCGACATGATGATGTTGGCAGTACCAGTAACGCTAGCTTCGTCGAGTAGCATATAGCATCCACGCAACCCATTGGGAGCCTCTACGCTATAGCCTATGCGGCGACGCTCCACCACAGCCCCCAGTTTCTCCATACCTATAAAATGGGTATCTAAACGGCGACGACCAATCTTGTCGCCTCCAGGTTGTGGCATGAGAGCTTTGCCGAAACGACTCAACATTGGGCCTACCAACATAATGCTACCCCTTAGGGCTGCCGCTTGGGTTACATACTCTTCAGAGGTGAGAGCCTCAAGATTAATGTTGTCAGCCTTAAAGGTATAGCTACGTTCGTTTTCGTTAACGCTGTTGCAAGTCACTTTGACACCTAGAATGCGTAGCAGTTCTATCAGTTTGTTGACATCGCGGATGTCGGGTACATTCTCTATCGTTACCTCTTCGGCAGTAAGCACTACAGCGCTAATCACTTGAAGCGCTTCGTTTTTAGCACCTTGAGGTACGATTTCGCCATGCAGTCGGTTGCCACCTTTGATTTCGAACGAACTCATGATAGTTTATTAGTTTTGGTTTGTGTTTTGTTGTTTGTTGATGGTCTATGGTTGGATAACAGCGGTTATTGCTGACTATTGCTTTTCTTTTTCTTCTTTTTCTTCTTCTTAGTCCCCACATTCTCAGCTACAGGAGTAGGTGTGGTTTGGTAGGGGATATCCACTTCGCTGGCGCTCAGACGACCTTTAGAGAGACGCTTCATCTGAGCCTCGAGGATGGTACTGTTCACATCGAGGTTGTAACTCAGATAAGATTTCTTTACTTGTGCAGTAAGTAGCACTTTAAGTAACTCCTTGTCTTCGTTGTCTGGCATATCGGCTACGGCGTTAATCATATCCTCGAGGCAGCGCCCATAGTGGCGGAAGTGCATCTCGCGGCTGCTCTTATAGGCCAAACGGCGAGGCGAAAACTGTACGCTTTCGCTTCGAGTAAGAGCATAGGGGCAGTCTACATCGAGTTGCCAGTTGGACATAATCATCAGATGGTCCCACAGCTTACGGTGATAATCTTCGCTCTCTTTAGCATGAGGGTTTACCAGTTCCATCATTTTCACGATGGCTTCAGCCGCCTGAGTGCGCAGCTTTCTGTCGGGAATTGTTTTTGCGAATTCAATCATTCTATAGACGTTGCGTCCATAGTCGGTAATTTGCAGTTTGGGGCGTTTAGTATTGTATTCCATGTTTTCTTTTTATCGAGGTTGAAGGTGGGGTTAGAAACCGTAGCCGGCAAATCCTTGCCCGATGCCCATAGGCCAGCCGTAACCGTAGGAGAAGGGTTGGCCCCATCCATAATAGTATGGGTTATCCCACATCATCCGTCCCAAAGCTCCGTTGTTGTCGTAGAAAAGACCTACGTGGAGCGACAAATAATTGTTGTCATTGAGTCGGTAGTGCATCGTAGCCGAAACGCCATAAGCTTCAAGGTTATAAGGGGTGTTGCTCCACAGCGGGTCGGTTTGTCCACCTAGATAGAAGGCGGAAGCAGAGAAAAGGAGGTTGTTGTGCTGATACTCTGTGCCTACAGCCACAGCGGCAGCAGTACTGCTGTTTTTGCGAGGAGCCAAACTGCGAGGCTGTTGACGAGTAGCAATATCAATATCGTTCACCACAGCGAATCCTGCTTTGAGTGTCCACTTATCATTGAGTTGATAGCGAATGGTGGGATTGATAGCAGTATAACTGTGCACCTCACCCCATCCTGAAGCTATTCCGGCCATCACTTGACCGTGTACTTGCAGTCGTTCAGTGCTATCGGCAGCAGATACGTTATTGTATGTAGGGTTGTTGTAGGGTGAATAATAACGATACTGTGCCCATCCCATCAGCGAGGGTAGTAGACATAGCACGAAGATAATATTTTTACAGTTCTTAGTCAGCATCTGATTCCTTCTTTTAGATAGAAAAAACACTTTTAGTGTTTTCTAATAACGCTTATTGTTCTGTATTATTGTACCTATTAGTAAAAAAGTTTCTCACCCCTAAAAAAAGCAATCCGCCTTCGTCAACGAAAGCGGATTGCAGACTGTGATGACTATAATGGTTGGTGGTTTAAAAACCACCGTAGTCATATGATAGTGAGGGTAATGATTATTTCTCAATTACTACATCACCGTGATCTTTCACAATAGCGCGATAGAAGCTATCGGGATATTTAGGCTGGTTGGGAAAAGCAGCCATATTGTTTTCGGTGCGTTCAAACTTACCGTTCTTTTCTTTCTTAACGTTACCGTCAATGTATTTAACCAGCAGATACTGATCCAGTTGGTTCCAACGGTGCATCATCTGGTTGGCACGACCATTGCTAAAACTGTTCAGTTTGTCGGTGAGAGCGGGGTCTTGCAGATTCTTCACGTTCTCATCGTTGGTTTTCACCTGATTGATGAAAGAGGACTCCAGTTCGTACTGCACTTTCTGCAAATCAACAATCATATCTTTGTAGCGGCTATAAACGAAGTTGGTAACGCGGTTGAAGAGCCAGAACGCTGAGGTGGGGCTATAGGTAAGCATATCGCCATTGCCTTCGCGGAAGCATTCGGGAATCTCGGTGATGCCGCAATACATGGGACAGTAGCATGTGCTATAGGTATCGTCAACACCAAACCACAGGATACCACCCACCTTGTTGGGCAGCCAGCTACGGCACTGAGCTACAAATGAGAAGCCGGTTTGCTGGGTGCTAGTAGCACGCTCGTGGACATATTTTTTGCCATCAACCTCGAAGCCCATAGGACGCCAACGATAGGGACAAGCGAAGGGGCCAGCGCCCACATCCTGAGTCATATCCATACGGGTACCTTCATAGTGGTCGCGCATCAGATTCATTACATCTTGTACCGAAACTTTGTGGTCGGGTTTAATCCAGAGAGGCATACGATTACTAGTGTTCCAACCCATAGCATAGTCTTCATACTGTTCCATACTCTTGTTGATGCGACGGAACATAGCGTAAACGCGAGCATCGCAACCGCGAATACCGCTAAAGGTTAGAGGAGCATAGGTATCGGTAAACGAGAAGTCGGCATCTTTTCCGTTGTACCAGCCTTTCATGCGGGCAAACGAGATAACATCGTGCGAATAAACACACTCTACTTCAGGATCGAAGATATGGCTCATATTCTTGCTGCTGATAGCTTTCCACGAACCCTTTACCTCTTGGGGGAAAGTGGTGATACGTGCTTGGTTAGCGTGACCACACACATAGCCATCGGGAACGCGACGGGCCACCCAAACGGCACCCTCTTTGAATCCTTTGTAGGCTTTCTTCAGCGTTACTTTACCCCGAATGGTATCATATTCAGCAACACTTTTACCAATCAGATCCATCACCCATACTTCGTTGGGATCGCAAATCGAGAACGATTCACCTTCGCTGCAATAACCATAGGTATCTACCAACTCAGCCATCACTTTGATTGCTTCGCGAGCATTCTTAGCGCGTTGCAGTGTAACATAGATGAGACTACCGTAGTCTATACCCTTTACTGGTTTATTCCAGCACTCTTCACGACCACCGAAGGTGGTTTCGCCAATAGCCAATTGGTGCTCATTCATGTTGCCTACCACACTGTAGGTGTGGGCCACTTGAGGAATTTGGAACAGCGGTTTGCCCGTATCCCATTCTACTAGCATAAACATCGTGCCAGCAGGGTAGTTGGCAGCTTTGCGATAATAGAGTTCGCCATACAGCGTATGCGAGTCGGCAGCATAGGTAATCATCGTTGAGCCGTCGGTGGTGGCTCCTTTAGTAAAGAGGAAGTTGGTACAGGCGTTGCCCAGATTGGAAACCAACAGGCTAGCACCCAGCACTCCCATTGCAATAATACTTTTAAGACCTTTCATTGTATTTCATTTATTATTAATAATCTACGTCTTCCCCCTGCAATAAGGAGGAAATGCAAAGATACAACTTTTTTCTGACTGTGCAACAATTAATGTTGACAGCGAGCGTGAGCTATCTGAATATAAGCGGAATAGGAGCCTTAACAGCTACTAGTTAGCGTTGCGATTCAAATCGTCGCGATACTTGCTCGGGGTAGTGTTGAATTTCCTAGAAAAAGCCTTATAGAAAGTGGTGCGCGATCCAAATCCGCTGCGGGCAGCAATTAGGTCGATACTAGTGTCGGCGTTCTGTCTCATCAAATCGACAGCATACTTCATACGCAGATCCTCAATATACTCGTAAAACGAAGTGTTACGACTGCTAAAATAGTTGCTCAGATAGGTTCTATTGGTCTCAATTTTGAGGGCCAAATCGCGTATATTGAGATCGGACTGTAAGAAGAAAGGTTCGCGCTGCTCCAACTTATCGAGTGCTTGCTCTATCCGGTCAAATACTGCCTGTGTGGTCTCAGTGGGTTCGCTGCTCACTGTAGTACTTTCAATCGGTTTAGCTTCACCACTTTCAACAGGTTGGGCCTCTTGTTTGGGGCTACTCTCCGTAATGGGTTTAGGACTTTCTTGCACTATTGGTTTTGGTGCATTTTGATTCAACTCGCAGGGCGTTGATGCAACCGCAGCGGGTTCCGTTAAGCCGCCCGCCATTTTGTCCGGACGAGCCTTTTGGGCAGGACCTATCGCCGGTGGTTCTACTGATTTCTCGTATTCATACACATCGAAATAGGAGAAATGGTTGTATAAGTAGGCAAAAATAAGAAATCCTGGAATGTAAATGATAATATCAAGGCTGATGGTAATAGAAATACCAGGCGTTATCATATTGCGAGCACACCATAAAAGGATAACAGCCAAAATGATGACGCTCCACACATTCAGCCAACCGAAATCAGACTGCTCCGTATTGGATAGATATTCGTGTAGGTGGATATTGTATTCCTTTACGCTGATTATCATCATGCGAGCCCATAAGATAGCTATCACAGCAATGATACCTAGCAGCGTTATGTCAACCGCACGAGGCACAGCAGGTAGGTTCGACAAGATGGAATAGAGTATAATAGGGATGCTGATATAGAGGGGATAGAGTCGTTTCCATCGATGATTGATATGGGCCAATCGTACCGATGCCAACATCACCACAGGCATTCCTAGATTGTTGAGAGTGTCGCGCACTATGCACCAATGGATTTCATTCCAATAATGCGTAAGCGAGGGAAGATAAAAGAAGTAAAGCGAGCCCCAATAAAATAGTACCAATTCGTACCAACAATAAGGGAATTTGAATTTGTTCTTGAAAATAAGCAGCAATCCACATGTGTAGAAAAACGACACAATCAATCCCGAATAGAAATATAAAAAATCGCTCTGGCTCATCTTGTTTAAAATTTTGTTACATATTTATTTAACCATACATTGTACTTGTTGTTTTGTTGTTGTAAACCCCTTTGGATGGGGTGCTAGTCGAATGTGAGTTGTGTTTGTTGTTTGTCCCCCTTGTTTATAGGGAATGTGGGGTCATTCGTGCTTTGCCCCACCGAAATCATAGTGTCCTCAAATAATCATGCCGCTGGCCACAACCAAATGGGCATCATTATCGTAAATTACCCCATACTGCCCTGCAGCAATACCCTGTATAGGATCGTCGCTCACAATACGGTAACGGTCGCCTCCCATAGGCGAGAGGTGTCCCTGATGGAACTCAGGCGTATGCCTTATCTTGAATTTCACATCGAGGGTATCGAACGTGCCCCATATATCTTTCGACAGGTATTGGAAACCAGCCAAATCGATAATGGTTCCATACTGCGTTTCTGGATCGTAGCCCTGCGAAACATAGAGCACATTCTCATCGATATCTTTCTTCACCACAAACCACGGGCCGCCACTCAGATAGAGACCTTTACGCTGACCTATCGTGTGAAACCAATAGCCCCGATGAGTACCCAAAATACGCCCTGTCTCTAGCTCTACAATCTTTCCCTCCCGTTCACCCAAATAACGGCGCAGAAAGTCGTTGTAGTTAATCTTGCCTAAGAAACAGATACCCTGACTGTCTTTCCGCTCAGCGCTAGGCAGTTGCGCCCTACGAGCTATCTCTCTTACCTCGCTTTTCATCATATGCCCTATAGGGAACATAAGTTTGCTGATTTGGGCAAAATTCAGTTGAGCTAGAAAATCAGTCTGATCCTTTACCGGATCTTTGGCAGTAGCCAAGAAGGGAGTTCCCTCCACGTTAGCAATCGTAGCATAATGACCTGTAGCAATCTTATCGAAGTCTTTCCCCCAACGTTGGTTGAAGGCTCCAAACTTGATCATCTTGTTGCACATCATGTCGGGATTGGGAGTAAGACCGCGCCGCACCGAATCGATGGTGTAGGAAACCACATTGTCCCAGTATTCCTGATGTAGCGAAACTTCCTCAAAGCGACATCCGTATTTGCGGGCAATATAGGAGGTAATCTCAATATCCTCTTCGGCCGGACAGTCAATATAACCCTCCTCATCCTCCATTCCTATGCGGATATAGAAAAGGGTAGGATCGTAGCCCTGCTCTTTGAGTAGATGAACCACAACGCTGCTATCTACTCCACCCGATACTAATGCTGCTATTTCCATCGTGTTGGGTATTATTTGATAACCGACGACTTCCCGTCCACTTTGGCTTGAAATTTCGCACTATCGATGATAAATCGCTCGTGGCGACCGTTACCTATCAGCTCCACCTCGTCGTAAACACGAACCTCAAACACCAATCGGCGACGATCAATCTCCACTAGTTCGCTCTCGCAACGCACTTTCATCCCTACGGGAGTAGCAGCGCTATGGGCCACATCGATATGGGTACCTACGGTGCTTTGTCCCTCCTCCAAATAGGGGGTCATCCCCTCAGAGCAGGTGCTCTCCATCAGTGAAATCATCATAGGGGTAGCAAACACACGTGCCAATCCGCTACCAATATGGGCTGCGGTCAGTTCTTCAGTTACAATGAGTTGTTTTTCGTTTTTTATTCCTGGGGTTATAGTCATACTGCAAGAAGAATTAATTGTTGGTTGGTGATGGGGTTGTACAGCTGTTCAAAAACTGCGATGCTGTTTGCTGATCGCTGTGGGGCGGATAGTGGAAGGTAGTGCGAGGAAACATCTCCTCCAGTATAGCCAACCCTTGCTCTACACTTGTAGCATCATCCCAATAGTGCATCGGGTAAAAATGGTGACTTTCAACGTTGAAAAGCCATTGCTGAGGTCCCCTTAACATCTGTCCTTCTAGGCGGGGATCAACAGGGAAGAACACATAATCGATAGCCGAATAGCGTTTCCTAATGTCGCGGGCCACAGCTAAGAAAATACCCTCCATTTCTTCGTTGCTCACTTTCACTTGATCGTTGTTGTCGGCAAAATACCAATTGTTGTTGTCGCCAGCGTGGTAGAGGGTAGTCCCATCAGCCAATTCGGTAACGGTGCTCACCCCCACATCGGTCGAGTGATAGAAGGTCACCTTCAAGAACTCATCCTCATAGAATTCGTCAAAACGCATAATGCAAGTAGGCAATTGTTTGTTGACGCGACGCCGTTTCACAGTATCGTAACTCAACAGTAGTCGCGGCTGTCTATGTGCTTTCTCCGAAGGGTTCTTTGCGTACCATTCAATCACCTCGGGGTTGTAATGATCCTCGTGGAAGTGCGAAACAATGAAATAAACCTGTTTGTCTGTAGTGTCGAGTAGATGATGCAGCTGTTGGTCGGGAGTATCTTTCCAATAGTCGTAAACCAACATTATTTCGTCATTTTCAACGACGAAACAACTGTGGTAAATGTATGTAATATTCACTCCCATAGTTAATTAAGCTTACAGAGCGATTTCTTTTCGCTTTGCAAATATAGTAATATTTTTATTTATGACGGCAAAATTCATTCCGTCCAAAGATACCCAATGGGTCTATAGCTCTAGTTCTACAATGATAGGATAATGGTCAGAGATATTGCATTTTACTCGTTTATACGAAATGGCCCTAATATCATTGGTATGTAAAATATAGTCGATTCTGAAGTTGGGGAAAAAGCCGTGGTAGGTGGTACAGAAACCCTTACCCTGTTCCACATAACTATCGGCCAGCAGTTGACGCATCTGCTGGTAGATATACGATCCAGGAGTGTCGTTGAAATCGCCCGCCACAATAGTGGGGTAAGGCGACAGCTCTATAAGCGGTTTTATCAGGTTCCATTCCTCCTCGTGGGCAATGATGGTTTCTTTGAATTTTCCCAAAGTGCCTCGAGCCGAATCGCGATCCACCGTTCCGTGCGAAATGCGGTCTATCTCCTTTAAGTCGCTCGAATCCAGTTTGTACGAATTGAGGTGAAGGCAAAACACACGTATTGTGTCGTCAGGATGAACCACATCCACCTGCAATTTAGACGAAGAGTCGATATATACGGGATTCACCAACGGGTATTTCGACCAACATATCGTTGCCGAATGGCCCATAGCAGGATAAGCCGATTTGTGGTACTTGTAGCCCATAGCCATCATACTATCAGCCAAATGCACCTTCCCTCCTGCCGTATAGGGTAGAAATTCCTGAAGGCACAACACATCGGGCTCGTGTTCGCGCAGCATTTGCAAAAAAGCCACAGCGTTGCTATCCATCTGTTCGCCCGGCTCGTTGGTAGGGTTTATATCGCGACCGTAGTAATGGTGCACGTTGAAACTCATCACCTTCACTGTCGGATTGGTCGTCTCTATCGGTTTTCCTCCAACCTGGAAAAAGAGGGGAATAAAGCTATAGCGCAGCAAAATCACCCCCAGCGAAAGCAGGAATGTCCACCGTTTGCAAAGCAGCCAGATTAGGATAAAGAGGATATTCAAATTCAGCAACACAAAGTAACCATAGCTTAGCATCGATAGCAAAATTCCCTCCGAAGGAGGCTGAAAACCAGCTAGCGTAGATAGGAGCAGCAACATAGCGGCAGCCAGGTTGAGTATAAGCAGTATGGTATAAAGGAGTCTCTTCATGCGTAGTACTTTTCTCTATCCTGTTGTATGGAGTTTTACCTTTGCAACAAGTGTTATTCTTTATATATTTAATAATGATTAATACCTATTTATAGTTCCGTAAAAGTGGAGCTTGAGAGTATTGTGTAACTAGTCTTTTTTTGCCTTATAGTTGAATAGGAAGTCTTTTTCCTCTTTGGTCAGCGAGGCATAGCCGTTGGCCGAGATTTTATCCAATATATGATCCACCTTATCTTGCTCCGCTTTTCTGCGACGATTCCACTCGTCATCGCTCAGAGGGCGACCACCCTGTTGGGCATCCATTTTTGTTCTTTTTTGTCGGGGTTTAGGCTTCAGGTTAGCAAACCATTGTTTCAACCCCTGAAACGTTTGATGTTGTTGACACCAAACCATCAGGTATCCACACACCGATCCGCCTATGTGGGCTATATGTCCACCCGTATTGCCCCGACTTAACGACATCAAATCGAGTAGCAAGAATATCACCGCCAACCATATCATCGGTATTTGCAGCATCCTAAAGGGCCATATCGATACCCGTTGGTTCGGATTTTGGGCTGCTGCTGCAAAAAAGAGACCTAGCGCACCTCCCGAGCAGCCCACCAAGATAGCCGCGTGGGTGCGGAACACTGGAAAGAGGTTATAGCACAACACCATCAGTGCTCCTCCAGCCACCCCGCTCCAAAGGAATATGCTCAGCATTCTCCGCTCGCCCATAACTTGTACCACCATCGTGCCAGCACAAAGCAGCATTACCATATTCCACAGCAGATGCCAAAAACCGCTATGAAGGAACATATAGGATACGAGGGTCCAAGGATGCGTTAGCACCGTCATCGGATTGCTCGATAGCGCCAACCAAGGGGTAACGGTCTTGTTGAGCGAGAAAGGGAGTTGAAACAGATAGGTTATCATGCCAAATAAGGCTATAACCAACCACACCCCCACACAAATCGATATCAATATCGATAAGGTGCTTTTGCTCTTAAAAAAGTCTTTTATCTGCGTTGAAAAATCGTGCGCTTCCATATCTTCCTACTTGTCCAGTTTATTTTTTTATCTCGGTGAATACCTAAATGCTATGCTCTATTCTGTTTGGCTGATAGTACTCTAGCTAAAACGATGATAGCAGCCTATTCTAGATTACTAGAATACCCCTCCATAACGTAGAGCGACAACTTTTTATTGCTATATCGTGCATTTTTTGTAATTTCGCAGTTTAAAAGAACCCCCCAAAACATCGCCCCATGATAACCTATGCCCTTATCGGTGAACCACTTGGCCACTCTTTTTCGCAGCGCTATTTCACTCAGCGCTTTGCCTCGCTGCATTTGGCCAATCATCGCTATCTGCTAGCTCCTATATTATCGCTCGATGGCTTGCGGCAGCGGGCAGCCGACGAGCAGTGGCGGGGTTTCAACGTCACCATACCCTACAAGCAAGCTATCCTCCCTCTGCTCGACAGTATCAGTCCTGAGGCTCAGGCTATCGGGGCTGTCAACTGCGTAAAAATCAATGCTCAAGGACAATGGATTGGATACAATACCGATGGCCCCGCCTTTCGCGATACCCTGTTCCCCTTGTTGAAAGAGCATCATCGGGAGGCACTCCTCTTCGGTACTGGGGGCGCCTCGAAAGCAGTAGCCTATGTGTTGCAGCAGATGGGTATCGACTATCTTCAAGTGAGTAGACAGCCTATGGGACCTCATCAAATTGCCTACAGTGAGGTGCCGCAGTGGGTAGACACTCATCTGTTGCTTATCAATGCTACTCCTTTGGGTACTGTTGGCAGCTTTGAAGGACTTTCCCCCCTTCCATCCTCGCTATCCCTTTCAGAACGTCATCTCTGCTACGATTTGGTATACAATCCCACCCCCACCCCTTTCCTTGCTCAAGCTGCTCGCCAAGGGGCCTCTGTTCAAGGAGGGCTCCCCATGCTTTACCGTCAGGCCGATCTGAGTTGGGAGCTATGGAATACCCTATAGTCCTCTATTACCCTTCACTCACAGTATGTTGCATCGCCTTTACCACCCAAACTAAAAGTTAAAAAAAGGAGTTGCGGGTCATTTTTTTTACCATATTAATATTTTTTAGTATTTTTGCCCTTCAAACCATCAAGCCCACAAAGGGTCAAAATGGTCAAATTGTTGCTGACAATCATATGGTTGTTCAGTGTTATAAAATAAATAAAATAAATAGAAAAACAGAAGAAGGTAATATATGGCACGTGAAATCAAACTCAGTCTGGTCTACCGCGATATGTGGCAGTCTTCGGGCAAATACCAGCCTCGAGTCGATCAGCTTACCCAGATAGCCCCCGTTATCGTCGATATGGGTTGCTTCGCCCGTATCGAAACCAACGGAGGGGCCTTTGAACAGGTCAACCTTATGTATGGCGAGAACCCCAACAAGGCGGTGCGCGCTTGGACAGCTCCTTTCAACAAGGCTGGCATCCAAACCCACATGCTCGAACGCGCCCTCAACGGTCTGCGTATGTATGGCGTTCCTGCTGATGTACGCGAACTGATGCCGAAGGTAAAGAAAGCCCAAGGCGTCAATATTATGCGTTCCTTCTGCGGCCTCAACGATCCTCGCAATCTACAACTCTCTGTCACCGCTGCTAAAGCAGCTGGCATGATCTCGCAGGCAGCGTTGAGTGTCACTCACTCTCCTATCCACACTGTTGAATACTATATCGGTCTTGTCGACCAACTAGTTGAGTTTGGTGCCGACGAGATTTGTCTTAAAGATATGGCTGGCATCGGACGCCCTGCTACCCTAGGTCGTTTGGTTGCCGAAATCAAAAAACGTCATCCTCACATCAAAGTGCAGTATCACGGCCACAGCGGCCCTGGGTTCTCGATGGCTTCGATGCTCGAGGTGGCACGCGCTGGTGTCGATTACATCGATACCGCTATGGAACCCCTATCGTGGGGTATGGTTCATCCCGATGTTATCTCGGTGCAAGCTATGCTCAAAGATGCAGGCTTCTTAGTGCCCGACATCAATATGGAGGCCTATATGGAGGCTCGCCGACTTACCCAGTCCTTTATTGATGATTTCTTGGGGCTCTATATCAATCCCAAAAACAAAAACATGTCCTCTATGCTTGTGGGCTGCGGCCTACCAGGCGGCATGATGGGTTCGATGATGAGCGACCTCAAGGGTATGCATTCCGCTATCAATATGGCTCACAAAAAGAATGGCAACCCTGAAGTTACGTTCGATAATCTGCTTGTACAGCTCTTCCACGAGGTGGAATACATCTGGCCTATGCTGGGTTATCCTCCATTGGTAACCCCCTTTAGCCAGTATACCAAGAATATAGCCCTTATGAATATCATGTCGTTGGCACAAGGCAAACCTCGTTTCAGCCAAATCGACAAGGATAGCTGGAATATGATTTTGGGTCGTTCGGGCCGTTTGCCTGGTCCTCTCGCCCCCGAAATTGTCGAGCTGGCCAAAAAGAACAACCTCGAGTTCTATCAAGGTATCCCACAAGATGCCTATCCCAACGCTCTCCCCGATTATATCAAAGAGATGGAAGAAAACGGATGGGATCGCGGTCAGGACGACGAGGAACTTTTCGAGTTGGCTATGCACGATCGTCAATACCGCGACTACAAATCGGGTCTTGCTGCCGAACGTTTCCACAAAGAGGTCTCCGAATTGCGAGCCGAACAGAATGCTGCAGCCCAATCCGCTCCCGCCAAAGTGTCGGTTCCTGGCACTATGCCTAATTATATGAGCGACAAATATCCCGGCGCTCTGCCTTTGGTGGCTCCCGCCAACGGACGACTCATGTGGGAACTCGATTTCAACGATCATTCTACCCCTCCTGCCCCTGGACGTCACTACAACGAAGGCGAATATTTCTGCCTCATCGAAACTACCTACGGCACGATGGAGGTCAACACCCCCGATGCGGGCGTACTAATCGACACTTGGTATCCTCAGGGTTCACTTGTTAAGAAGGGCGATATCCTCGGGTGGATCGATCCCGATCCGGTCAAAAAGCCGGCTCCTAGAAAAACTACTCCCAAGGCGGCCGAACAGCCTGCCCCCAAGGCAGCCTCTGAAAAGACAAAGCCCACTGCCGCTAAGCCTCCCAAGAAAGTGGTTACCAAAACAGTCAAGCAAGTAGCCAAAAAGGCGGCTCCCAAAGTGAAGGTAGCTCCTAAGACAAAAGCAGCTCCTAAGGCTAAGGCTGCCAGCAGCAAAGCGAAGGCTGCTCCCAAAGAAAAGGCTAGCAGCAAAACCAAAGCTGCCACTAAGGTAACGCGCCGCACATCTAATAAATAGTAAACGATACGAACAAAGGTAAGAGGATCGGGGCCTTACCATATACTGGTCCTCTTTACAGATATAAAGAACTATAATAGGAAATAAAAAAACAGAAAAATAATGGAAGGTATTTCAATTTTCGCACTCATCATCGGTGCTATCTTCGTCAACAACGTCGTGTTGGCTCAGTTCCTCGGCATCTGCCCCTTCTTGGGTGTGTCGAAAGATGTTAAGAGTTCGCTAGGCATGGGCGCTGCAGTCCTCTTCGTAATGCTGCTTGCCACCCTTGTCACCTACCCACTCTATTATTATGTGTTGGTTCCTGCTCATCTCGAGTATCTGCAAACCATCGCCTACATCCTCATCATTGCTGCCCTCGTGCAAATGGTCGAGATCATCCTCAAAAAGATTGCCCCCTCCCTCTATCAGGCTCTGGGTGTCTTCCTCCCGCTGATCACCACCAACTGCGCCGTCCTCGGTGTAGCCATCCTTATCATCCAGAAGGATATGAACCTTCTGCAAAGCGTCGTCTACTCCGCTGGTATCTCCATCGGATTCACCCTCGCATTGGTTATCTTCGCTGGTATCCGCGAGCAGCTCGATCTTACCGGTGTGCCTAAAGGAATGAAGGGTGTGCCTATCGCACTCGTCACTGCTGGTATCCTGGCTATGGCCTTCATGGGCTTCAACGGACTGGTTCCGCTGCCGTAATCGAGTAGTCGCATCGCC
This sequence comes from Bacteroidales bacterium, assembly GCA_030523765.1. Taxonomy (GTDB): domain Bacteria; phylum Bacteroidota; class Bacteroidia; order Bacteroidales; family P3; genus Colimorpha. The sequence goes on from JAUNHX010000026.1 coordinate 31,357, forward strand.
ACCAACTCAACAAGTTGACCATTTCTATAATGGCTTCATACGTTTGTTATGCAAACAAAACAATGAAAAGTTATCAACAAATCAACCCCGATTTTGTTCAAAGCCATATGTCAAGACGGGTGTTTTTCACCTTTTCATTTTAACTTAAAAAGCGAAATTTGTTAATAAGCCATATTTGATTATCAACAAGATACGTATATTTTAAGATTTTTTCAGTTTATTTTTGCATATCGATATGAAGTTTTGTAGTACTTTTGCGGCGTGAAACAATTAAAAAGTATAACTTTAAAAAATTTACAAGAAATGAAAAAAGTAATGTTTGTATTAGCTGTTGCTGGTATGTTCGCTTTCGCCGCTTGCAACAACAACGCTGAAGAGGCTACCGTTGACACCATGGCTCAGGATATGGAGCAGGTACAGGAACCCGCTGAGGATATCGTTGATAGCGCTATCGACGCTGTTGAAAACGCTGCTGAAGCCGTTGACGCTGCTGCTGAGAACGTTCAGTAATTAGTTCTTCGAACAAGCAAGAAAAAAGAGCCGCTCATAAGAGCGGCTTTTTTTTGTTTATACCTTATAGTTTATGGATTACGGTTTACCGTTTATGGTTTACCGATAATTGTTCACCGCCAATCTTTCGACCCTTGACATTTGGCCCTCAACCCTCTCTTTTCAACACTCGATTCTTGGCCCTTGATAGTCACATCAAGTCCGGTTGATGTGATTTGGGGTATTACGTTTTCGTTAAACTGAGCGAAGAAGGCAAATCTCGTGGAGTTTGCACTATGCCGAGGCGAGAAAACGTCTGTTGCGATGTAACGAACGTTTTCGTTAAGCCGAGCGATTTCTTGTGTGAGGGGAACTATCTCTAAGGGGGACCAATTCTTAGACTTACATCGGTGTTACCTTTGACTTGCACCATAGGCATTTACCTTCGATATAACTTGCATGATGGGTGAGTTTTCTCTCACTTCACTCTCGTATTACCCTTACTTCACCCTTACTCATGAGTAAGGCTAGAGTAAGGGTGATGTATGGCTAGAGTAAGGGTGATACGAGGCTAGAGCGAAAGAAAAGCGTTAAAAGAGCGAAGACAGAGCGAAGGTAGATCGAGAGTACCATACACACCTCACTCGAGCACTATGATTATACATATCACACCTAGTAGTATTGATGCAAAAGGGAGAGCAATTCTAGTGAACCATTTCTATTTCAGAAGTTTCAGCCTTGTAGAGAGAGCAGTTTTTGTCAATTGCGACTAGTACAAGCGTCACAGCG
>JAUNHX010000051.1 GCA_030523765.1 Bacteroidales bacterium
TTGCAGCAGCCTCAGCCTCGGCAGCAGCCTGACGCTTAGCAGCTACAGCAGCAGCTTTCTCCTCGTTCTGCTTCTTCTCGTTTTCGAGAGCAGCCTTACGAGCGTTGCGCTGGTCGTTCTCAACGGTGCTACGTACGCCATTAATCTTGGCTTCCTTAGCTTGCAGCCACTCGTTGAACTTCACATCAGCCTGTTCCTGGCTGATAGCGCCTTTGTTAACACCGATCTGAAGATGGTTCTTCAGCAAAGCACCCTTATAGGAGAGGATGCGACGGCAGGTATCACTGGGTTGAGCACCGTTCTGTAACCACTGAACAGTCTTGTCCATATTCAGTTCGATGCTAGCGGGGTTGGTGTTCGGATTGTAGGTGCCTATTTTCTCAATGAAGCTTCCATCTCGAGGTGCACGACCATCCGCAACAACAATGTGATAAAAAGCGTTATTCTTTTTACCGCGACGTTGAAGTCTAATTCTTGTAGGCATAATTACTTGTTTTTTAAGTTATTAATATGAATTGGATGAATTATTTCGATTTGCAAAGGTACACCTTTTTTTCATACTACCAAAAAAAAATGTAACTTTGCAATCGTTTTTATACTTCATGAATAGCAATAAAGATCATAATATCAACGCGATAGAGAAAAATACAATTGTTACAATTGGTATGTTCGACGGTCTCCATATCGGTCACCAGCATATTCTTGATATGTTGCTCCGTGAGGCCAAGAACGAAAATTTGCACCCTGTCGTCGTCACTTTCGACCTCCATCCCCGTTTGGTATTGGGTAAAACCGATGGTCAGTTCCGTCTGCTCACCACCCAACAGGAACGGCAGCAGATGCTTACCCTCTACGGTATCGATACCATCGACTGGATCCATTTCACCCCACAGGAGGCGCAGCTCTCGGCTTGCGATTTTGTGCGGCAGCACCTCATCGAACGTCTCCATGCCCGTGCCATCGTGCTAGGCTACGACAACCAGTTCGGCAACAAACAGCACAACGATTTCGATCACTTGCCCGAGTTGGCCCGTCAGGAAGGGGTGAAACTGTTCTACGACACCCCCGTCATCCTCGACGGCATCGAGGTAAGCTCTACCCAGATACGCAACGCGCTGCGCCAAGGCAACCTCCCTATGGCCAACCAGATGCTAGGAGCCCCCTATGCCATCACCGGCACCGTCGTCCACGGTCGTCAGGTGGGACGTACCCTCGGATTTCCTACCGCCAATATCGAACTCAACGATAACCACAAGGCGCTCCCTCTCGAAGGGGTCTACGCTGTCGATGTGCTCCTTGATGATGGCACCACCCACCGCGGTATGGTCAATATCGGACCCCAGCCTACGTTCCAACAAGCCACTCCAACCATCGAGGTCCATATCCTCAACTATCAGCACAACCTCTATGGCAAACCCCTTACACTCCGTTTCCTCCAACGGCTTCGCGACATCCAACAATTCTCGTCGGCCCACGACCTCCAGCAGCAGCTTCAGCACGATATGGATATCACTGCCAACCTATAATAATAATGAAGCATATTATATCTTATACACTCCTCGCACTGCTGATCCTCCCTACCCTTCTCGTGGCCCAGCCCGATAAGGTTTATACCTCGCTTTCGGAGGTCACCAACCCCGCCGATGTCTATATCCTTCGCCTCAACCACCAACGCCTCAAGGCTATCCCCGACCAGATCTTCTCTTTCTCCAACCTCCGCGTGCTCGATCTTTCGAAAAACCGCATCCGTCACCTGCCTCCTCAGATAGGCTCCCTCACCCTGCTCGAGGAGCTCAACCTGGATCGCAACCGTCTCGACACCCTCCCCAACGAACTGGGACGCCTCGACCATCTGGTGCGACTCAACCTAAGTCGCAATCCCCTCCTCGATCTGCCCGACAGCCTCGCGCGTCTTTCTCACCTCGAAGAGCTCCGCATCTGGTCTACCGGCATCATCAGTTTTCCACCCTCTTTTGCGGCCCTCAACTACTCCCTCAAGGTGATCGATATGCGGGCTTGCCCCCTCTCCTACGACAACCAGGAATCGATCGAGGCTATCCTCCCTACGCCACAAAAGAAATGGTATCGTAAATGCAACTGTCAGTAAATCCCTTTTAAACATAACACCCCATCTATAGCCATCCCTATCCTATGAAAGAAGAACTCCATATCGCCTACCTCCAACAGGAGATTGCTTGGGAAGATCCCGACCAGAACTACCAGCTGGTAGAAGAGTCTTTTGCCCGTGCTATCGACAAGAGTGGCATCCAACCCGACATCCTCGTAGCCCCCGAAACCTTCAACACTGGCTTCTCTAACAACATATCGGCTCTAGCCGAAAGCGACGAGGGACCCACCTTCCAGTTCGCCCAACGGATAGCCAAACAATACGATGCTCTCTTCGTGGCTAGCTGGGCCGTTCGCGACTATACTGGCATCCACAATCGTATGCATTGGGTCGATGGTGATGGCAACGGACTCTATTACGACAAAGCACACACCTTCCGTATGAGCAGCGAGGGGTCGCAAGTGGAGCGAGGCACTCAGAAGAAGATCTTCCGTTGGCGAGGATGGCGTATCCGTCCTGTGGTATGTTACGACCTCCGCTTCCCCAACTGGCTCCGCAACGAACGGCTCGATCCCACCAAGGTAGCCCCCTCCTATCCTCCCGAGCCAGTGCCTCCCCTAACCTACGACCTGATGATCGTATGTGCCAACTGGCCCGCCTCACGCATCCACGCTTGGAACACCCTTCTCCAAGCCCGTGCCATCGAGAATATGGCCTTTGTTGTAGGCTGCAACTGTGTAGGTGTCGACGGACTCGGTATAGAATATAGCGGCCATAGCGCCATCTACGACTACGAAGGCAAACCACTCTCTTCTTGTCAACCCGGCGAAGCCACAGCCACCACAGCAACCCTCCGCTACGCCGACCTACAACACTATCGCAACCGATACCCCTTCTACCTCGACTTTGATTGAAAATCGAGCAGTGGCAAAGCTGCTGCAAGTGAGTAACGCCTTTGGGGCCGATGAACTGAATGGTGGAGGTAATACGTGCCATAATTTTTGTTTTTTTTGGTTTTTGAATAATTGATTAAAATTTGTTTTGACCGGTCGTTGTGATTTCCAGTGCTGGGAGACTTCTTCGAGCGTGTGTGGTGTCAAACTTTTAATATAATATTTATATTAGACTTGCCTTTGACTTGCACCCTTTTCGGATCGGTGCTACCTCTCACCTAAAATCACAATGCAAATATACGAAAAAAAATTTTAAAAATCAATAATTAAGGGGTTTTTGACCGAAAAGTTATTAACAATTTTCACTAAATGTTAAAATTCAACTAGTTATCGTGACGTAACTTTTTGATTTTTTTTTCAAAAGCCTCCAAAATGTCGAAAAAAAGCTGTTTTTGGGGGGTCGAAAAAACACTTTTTCGCTGCTCCAACTTCAGCAGTCGCCAGGGCATTTCCAGGACATCTGGGGCATCCGGGACTCTAGGAGTACCTGCGCCAGTCTATCCAAGATTCCGAAGGAATCACAAATCCGTGAAGATCCGTGCTACTAGCGTACACCACCCCGACAAAAGATCCGTGAAGATCCGTGATATCCGTGTTCAGGAATCCACCCCGACAAACCAGCCTACGCCCTTTGCGACCAAATGAAGCCGCAACTTTTACAAACAGTGGGCAATCCATTAGCAGGGGGGGGATGGAAGATTGCATTGATAGCAAAGAGGTTTTTTTACGCTGCTCGATTTGTTAAAACGAGTTAAATTGGGTATTTCGGTCACTTTGGTCACTCCGGTCACTTTTTCAAAAAGTGACCGTTTTTTGCTTGTAATATATTCGTTTTCAACTATATAAGTATCCAAAAATGGGCGGTCACTTTGGTCACTTCAAAAAATTAGTCATTTTTGAAGGTAGGGGGGGCGCCTCAATATAATAAAAGAAATAAATAATTAATTAATATATATAATATATATATACCTATTTGTATTTACATCGGGAAACTCAAAAAGTGATGGAAAAATTGAAGTGACCAAAGTGACCGCCGAATTTTTTGACTCTAACTAACTATATATAAGGTAATTAGCCCCTAAAAAAAGGTCACTTTTTCGGTCACTTTTTGGTCATTTCGGTCACTTTTTACCCCTGTTTTTCCCGTTTAACTAATCTTAACAATTGCAACGTATATAGTGATTATCAAATAATTATATATTAAAGTGCCATTTTGCACGAAAAAACGACGATTTCGTTGTTTTCGGTATTGGGGTAACCACGTTACTTACCTTCGGTCAATGACATTTGCTTCGCAGACGTTTCAGCGCCTCGGAATAGTAAGCGAGCTTACTCTCCTCTCGGCTTAAGAAACGTTCTGCGCGCCTCGGTCATGCTCGAGTATACTCAGCATCACTCTCGGCTGTTGCGAACGTTACTTACCTTCAGTCAATGACATTTGCTTCGCAGACGTTTCAGCGCCTCGGAATAGTAAGCGAGCTTACTCTCCTCTCGGCTTAAGAAACGTCGGTGTTATTAAATATAGTTTTTTTATAGGAATATTGATTCTAAGCACACCCCTCAGAATTATCCAGAAGACAAGTTTCTGAAAAGTGTTTGCTTGAAGCAGCAAGATGAGAAAGTGAGGTAGAAACTCTTATTTTTGAAAGTATTGATATTTTCAATACTTCCGCAATCTAATGAAATTGTTGAGAGTATCACTATCTCAGAATGATTCTATTAATCTCCCCTACCCCCCAAGATGTATCATGTATCATGTTTCTTTTACGGTATTTACTTTTTCTCGGATTCGGCCGTGTAGATTGCGTACTGACGAAACATTTATTTCCACAAAAAACATATAGAAATGAATGGAATCAATGGGACTAATGGGACCCATGGGACTACGGCGCTGGGGGCAATGATTATGCAAAAACTTCTGCGATCTATTGTCCTCTGCACATATACAATCGTTTTTGGATTACAATCCAAAAAGTGGGTAACAATTAATAGTTTTTGGAATTGAATCCAAAACTTTTTTATGTTCAGAATGTAATCTTGAGATAGTACTGCGATCTTACCACTCGGCCCTGATGCTTGGCGGGAGTCCAACGGGGCATGGAGTTGACTACTCGTATGGCCTCTTTTCCACAGTCGCCCCCGATATCGCGTAAAAGGAGTGCGGTGGAGATGCTACCATCTTTTTCGACTACGAAGGTTACATAGACGGGTCCGGTGATATCGTGTTGGCGGGCTTTGTCGGGGTATTTCAGGTTGTCGGCTATGAACTGATCCAAGGCGACTTGCCCTCCCGGGAATTGAGCTTTCTGCTCGGGATTAGTTATGATGGTGGTATCGATCATTTCGTATATGAGCACTTCGTCATCATAGCCTTCATCATAG
>JAUNHX010000027.1 GCA_030523765.1 Bacteroidales bacterium
TATAAATATATATAAATATATATGCATATTAGAAATATAGAGATTAACTGCTGACTTAGTATCGGTTATTAGCAGCAGAAATGGGGTAGCTTAAAATATCAACTGTGACGTTGTGACGCTGTGACGCTTTTGGACTATTTGCTTGATATAATGCATTTTATTTCATAAAAAGCTGTCTAGCGCGTCTAGACGCTCGACTCTAGTGCTCCAACAAGTGTATCTAGTAATCCAAGTGCAAACATCTCGGTGCTCTTTCTTGTTGTATTCCGTAGCGAGAAAAAAAACTCACTGGGAAAAAGAAAAGCGACCCGTTTTGGATCGCTTTTTGTGGAGTATATGAGAGTCGAACTCATGACCTTTTGACTGCCAGTCAAACGCTCTAGCCACCTGAGCTAATACCCCAACTTGGGTTGAGAAATCGGGTGCAAAAATAATAACTTTTTTGTTACCCACCAAATTTATTTTTCTTTTACTTGCTTATCAGTATATTATATCAAATAAGGATTGGACTATTCTATCACTGCTGATGCAGTAATATTGAAAAATTGAGTATCGCTGAGTGGACACTTTCGAAACGGGAAAGGGCGACTAATGACTTGGGAACTAAGATTATTGTACTTAGGTACAAATAGGCTAATCCCAGTTCAACTGGTCGAGCGATTTGCCACCGCCTAGCTGAGGTTCGCGTTGCGAGGAATGATCATAGTCGTCGTGGTGCTGATCGTTGTTGTAATTATCGTAGTTCGACTGACTGTTGGCTTGTTTGGCTGTTAGTTCTTGCAAGTGGCGGAGCCTACGAGTGGCAATCTTCCACAATTTGATGTCGAACCATACAAAAACAACAAAAAGGACCGATGCTATAATGCCTGCACCTTCGCCCATATTTTCGGGAATCATAAGTAAAGCATCGAAGGTACCGTGTAGCAAAGCGGGAACTATCAAAGCCTTAAGGAAGTTGCCAAACCGATTGGAGGGTTGGAATTTGGCTAGGGCGAAATAATAACCCATTGTGACACCAAACAGGAAATGGCCAGGCACCGAAAGGACAGCCCTTACGGAACCGGTTACTAGAGCCGACGCATAGGTTTCTTGCCCAAACACATAACTGAAATTCTCGAAGCAGGCAAAACCTAACGATACGAAGGCAGCATATACAATACCATCAAAATACTCATCGAAATGACGACTCCGCCAAACGGCCCACCAAAGCATAAACAATTTACAAAACTCTTCGCTAAACCCAGCCACTACAAAACCCGTATAGGCGCCTTGTAGTACGGGCATTCCCACAGGGGTATAAGCACTGAGCACCGACTCCATCACGATAGCGGGAATGATAGATAGCGCTCCAAAAATAAAGGCTTTGATAAGCATGCCGATTGGCTCTTTTCCAAACTTGTCTTGACGGTAGATATAAACAGATAAGACGATAACCGGCAATACAGCAATAGCAATCAGTAAGGGATCCATAATACTATAGATATTATTTTTTTGCAAAGATACAAACTTTTTTCGTATTTTTGCATTTTGTTTTTTATACGGCTAATTTTGAACTCGATGGACGCTAAAAGAATGAATGTAGGTATCTTTATACCTAGCTGTGTTGACCAATATTGGCCTCAAACGGGCATCAATTTAATAGCATTGCTCCGTCGCTTAGGCTATACTTGCTTCTATCCCGAACAACTAACCGATTCGGGGCAGGTGCTCTACATGAATGGCGATCGCGAAGGGGCGAAGGATTTGGGCCAACGGATGATCAATGCCTACCGCGACTGCGATTACGTAGTGTCGTGCGGAAGCGGCGACGTGGCTTACGCCAAACGTTTTTTCGGTGAACTGTTCTTCAACACAGCATCGCACAATGAATGCCATCGATTGGCCGACAAGATGTATGATGTGAGTGATTTTTTGGTTCATGTGGCCCACTATACCCCCACCGACGTCACCTTTCCCCATCGAGTAGTATTCATGGATCACTGCCGAACATTGCGCGACTATGGGCTCCACGATGAACCACGCCAGCTGCTGAGTGCCGTTAACGGACTTGAGTTGTTGGAGTTGTCTCACCCTGGGGTATGCTGCGGCAAAGATTATGTTTTATCGAACCATTTTGAACCCATCTCGACCGAGATGGCACGTCAAAAGGTAGATGATGCGCTGCACGTAGGTGCACAATATTTGGTGGGTACCGAACCATCGTGCCTTCTCCATTTGAAGTCGTTTATTGAACAAGTGGGACTGAATCTGCAATGCAAACATTTGGTTGATATCCTTGCCGTATGAGTCGCTACTATTCCCTCAATGAGTATTTCCTAAAACGCTTTGGCGGTAGGGTTCAGAAGCTTTCGGTCGATGCAGGCTTCTCGTGCCCCCATCGACAGGGACGCTCGGGATTAGGGGGCTGCACCTTCTGCAACAACGAAGCCTTCAACCCCTCCTATTGCCGGCAAACCCCATCGATTACCGAACAACTCAACGAGGGTATCAAATTCCATCAGTGGCGCTATCGGAAGGCGGTAAGCTATTTGGCCTATTTCCAAGCCTACAGTAACACATTTGCCCCCATCGAGGTGCTCCGCAACCGCTATAGCGAAGCTCTATCCCATCCACTGGTAAGCGGCATTGTGATAGGAACGAGGCCCGACTGTGTAAACGACGAGGTGCTTGACTATTTGGCCGAGTTATCGAACCACTATTATGTAGCGGTGGAATATGGTATTGAAAGCTGCTACGACAGTACACTCCAGTTGATTAATCGAGGTCACGATTTTGCTACTACCCGCAAAGCCATCGAGGCTACGAGCTATCGCGGACTTCCTTGCGGAGGACACCTTATTTTAGGTCTTCCTGGCGAAGATCGAGAGCGCATCATCCTCGAGGCCACCACGCTTAGCAATACCCCGCTAACAAGTATTAAACTACACCAATTGCAAATCTTGAAAGGATCGGCTATGGAGCAGCAATACCTTGAAGCAGTAAAGGAGCATAAAGAAGAGGAACTGTTCCCTTTGTTTACACTCCATGAATATGTCAATCTTGTGTGCGATTTTGTAGAGCATCTGCGCGAAGATATCGTAGTGGAACGCTTTGCTGGCGAGGTGCCTCCTCGCTATCAAGTGGCACCCGAACGTAGCTGGCGCCATCCTGATGGCCGATGGGTGAGAAACGAAGATATACCCCGATTGGTAGAGGCCGAACTAGAGCGGCGCAATACCCAACAAGGATATCACTACAACAAACTATAAACAGACATAAAAAGGAATCATGAAAATAGCTCTCTTAGGATACGGAAAAATGGGCAAAGCCATCGAGGCGCTTGCCCTCGAACGAGGCCACCAGATAGGCGCTGTGGTTGACGACGCTAGCCAATGGCCCGATCAAGAACAGAAGGTGAAGGGATGCGATGTAGCCATCGAATTTTCAATGCCCAGCACCGCTGTAGATAATATTCACCGATGCTTTGCACTCCACATCCCCATAGTGGTTGGCACCACAGGATGGTACGACCAACTTGAGACAATTGTGGAACAATGCAAACGTGAACAACAATCGCTCTTTGTGGCTTCCAACTTCAGTATCGGCATGAATATTATGTTCGACTTGAACCGCAGATTGGCACACCTGATGAGCCGTTATCCTGAATATAAGGCCGATATCAGCGAGACACATCATGTTCATAAACTCGATGCCCCCAGCGGAACGGCAATCACGCTAGCCAACGATATGATAGCTGCTAATCCACACTACAACCAATGGAGTCTGTGCGATGAGGTATGGATTGATGCCAACGGTGCTGTAGATAATAATAAGAGTACCCACCCTCACCCTCAAGTGGAGGCCAATGAGATTCCTATCCATTCCGAACGAAGAGGCGAAGTGGCTGGAATCCACAGCGTGGTTTACGATAGCGCTGTCGACACGATTACCCTCTCCCACAGTGCTAAAAGTCGTCGCGGACTAGCACTGGGTGCTATGATTGCAGCCGAATTTGTTCAGCACAAACAAGGCTATTTCACTATGCGTGATCTTATTAATGATTAAAGGTAGTTCCAATATATTTATCCCATGAAACGAGAATCAAAAGCCTCTCCCCTTGTTCTTTTAATACTGACCGTTATGCTGTTGGCGGCTATGATAGGTTGCAGCATGGTGGGAGTGGTGCGTTTCACGTGGAACGACTTATGGAGCAGCCCTCTTTTTTGGCAATTACGCCTACCCCGTATCTTGCTAAGCACCCTTGTAGGAGCATCGCTATCGATATGTGGTACCGCTTACCAATCCATTTTTCGCAATCCGCTCACCGACCCTTATGTGTTGGGCATATCGAGTGGGGCATCGCTAGGGGCCGCTATTGCTATCTTGGCTGGATTGCAAGCCTATTTGTGGGGCATCGGACTCTGTGCCTTGTTTACTGCTTTGCTCACCGTATGGGTTATCTATCGGATTGCATCGATAGGTAACCGCTTGCATACCACTACGCTGCTGCTTACTGGTGTATGTATTACTTTCCTTATTAGCGCCATCATCTCCTTCCTCATGGTGCTTCATCAAGACAAGATGGATAGCATCATTTTTTGGACTATGGGTAGTTTTGCTTCTGCCTCGTGGATAGATGTGGCGTTGGTGGCTCCGATGGCCTTTGTGGGCATTTTGGTAGTATGGATTCACAGCCGCGATCTCAACCTACTGCTTACAGGAAATGAAACGGCCCAAAGTCTTGGCCTTGATGTGGAGCGATTACAACGACGTCTTCTCTTCTTTACTACTTTGATGGTAGCCTTCTGCGTATCAACCTGCGGAGTGATAGGTTTTGTTGGATTAGTAGTACCTCACGGAGTACGACAGATTGTGGGGCCCGACAACCGAAAAGTAGTACCCTATTCTGTTCTTGTGGGCGCTCTTTTCCTTTTACTCTGTGATACCCTTTCACGTACACTCCTTCCTCCTAGCGAACTGCCTGTAGGAGTGCTCACCTCTGTAGTAGGTGCCCCGCTATTTATCTATCTTCTTTATCGTAACAAACCGCAGCTATGATACACGTTGACGACCTTACCTTCAGCTATGGATCACGTTCTATCCTTGATCACCTTTCGTTCCATATTGAGAAAGGTGGGTTTTACGCCCTTATGGGGCCCAACGGTTGTGGAAAAACCACACTATTACGCTGCATAGCCCACCTACTAAAACCGCAGCAAGGAACGATCCGTATAGAGGGGAAACTAGTACAAGACTACGATGCCCGCTCGTTAGCACAACATATCGCTATGGTGAGACAACAAACGGTACCCGATTTTGAATTTTCAGCCTTCGATATTGTGATGATGGGTCGCAATCCTTACCAGCGACGCTTGCAAGCCACCACTGATGCAGACTTCCAAATTGTTGAAAACGCAATGCAAACCACCCACACGTGGCATCTGCGCGACCATCTTCCTTCACAAATGAGCGGTGGCGAACTACAACGGGTGATGATAGCACGGGCTCTTGCACAACAAACCCCGATTATGCTTCTCGATGAACCTACCTCGAATTTGGATATTGCCCACCAATTGGAAATAATGCAGCTACTACAAGCGATAAACCGTACCGAAGGTAAAACCATCCTAATAGTGGTCCACGATCTTAACCAAGCACTCCGTTACTGTCCCCAGTCGCTACTACTCCATCAGGGTCATCTTTTTTATCAAGGACATACCCCACAAGCTCTTACTCCGCAGCATATCCTTGAGGTGTTTGGAGTTGAAGCCTCATCGGTAGAGGGATTTCTCCATTATCAGCGACCTTTCAGCAATTAAGATGGGTTCATAAATTCATTTCTTGCGATTTTGAAGGGACAAGACTTCAAAAGCGCTGAAAAGATTCCTATTACCCATTATCATTATTATTTAATCGGTGAATTGATAGGACCCACCTTAAGCCCTATCCTCATCTTTTTCTTGGATATATCGTGGTGTCCACAGTTGTAATACTACAGCCACCAACACCACTAGCAGCGCCAATAGAAGGGCATCTAGCAAAGTAAAACGCGATACTATAAGCGAAGCATGTGGCCAAGATGATATATAACGGGTCACCCACTCCACCCATCGCAATTCATATTGTAACAACCCACAAACGATTGACAACAGAGTAGGGAATCCCGAGCATATTAGCACCACCATGATGGTGGCCATCATGATAGAGGCCAGCGGAACTACCAAGAGGTTGGCTATAAGGAAATAGGTGGGGAAATAATGGAAATAGAACAATGTGAGCGGTGCTGTAGCCAACTGTGCTGCAGTACTAAGAGCGATAAGTTGCCACGCAGATTGTAACAACCAATAACTGTATCGCTGCCACCGTTTGCTGCATGAGGAGGGATCGGGGATAGGAATAAGACGGGTAAGGGGATTATAAATAAAAAGTATACCCAACACAGCAGCATAACTGAGCTGGAATCCAACCTCAAATAGCAACGTAGGACGAATAAGTAGCATCACTAACGCTGAGAGAACTACCGAAGCTAAAGTTGAGGAACGATAAAAAAGTATCTGCCCTACTATGATAAAACTGAACATTATGGCAGCCCTACATGTAGAAGGCGCCATTCCTGTAAGCAACACAAAGGCCCACAGTCCTAACATTTGGAGTAATCCCCGAAGCCAACGCCAACGAGGGTGACCCCGCATCCAATAAAGCATCCATCCTATAAGCATTGCCACAATGCCTACGTGTAATCCTGATACACAAAGCAAATGTGTTATGCCCGCATCGCGAAACTGCTGCTTTATTTCATCCTCCATATCGTTGCCCCATCCCAATAAAAGGGCACTAGCTAACGACTGCTCTGTAGTCTCAAGACCACTCTTGCGGAGCAAATCCAGCAGATGAAACCTTCCTCGATCGGCCCTTCGCATGAATGTTTCCTGTGAAGAAGGGATAGCAATAAAATTGTCGGGAGTGAGGTAGGCGGTACGCAGTATACCCTTGCGAGATAAATAACGGCGATAATCGAAGGTGTGTCCACTATCGGCTGCTGCCGGTTGACGGAAAGGGACTTGGGCCAATAGCGTATCGCCCCTTTGAAGAGTGGTTACCTCTTGATGGCCCCGAGGAAAGAAAAGTTGTACCTTCCCCTCAGTATCAAACCATCGTATCTGATTGCCAGCAGGATATCCCACTTGTAATACTTCAGCCACAGCACGCGCCGATGCTCCTTTCTCGAAGGGGGCATCACGCAAAAGAAGAACGGCAGTTGTTCTAGGAGCAAACCCTTCTGTAGGCTGTGGGATATAATGTACATAGTGACTTTCTGAACGTTCGGGCTGTTGAAGTAGTCGCAATGCATAGCCCAAAGAAACAAAAGAGCAGCCAAGCAACACAACAAACAACAACCCTTTATCGTCTCGCAACCACATCGATCCTATGGCCGCTAACAACAAAAGAGCACTTGCCAAAAGCGAAGGAACGAGGATATCCCATCCAACATATTCGGCTAATATGATTCCCACCATCAAGGGAACGAGTAGCGCAAGTAGTGGAACTTTCTTCATACTGCAGAGAGGTTCTACCACACCTCTATTTCGTCGATCATCGTCCAAGCCTTATGACCAAAATAAGGGTGCCATATAGGCAACATTTTACGGGCAATGATTCTGATATCACAATGGCGAGACTTACGCGCCTTACGGCCAAAGAGATATTGGTAACAGAGTCGGCGACTGTCGTTTTGGAGATCGACATTGCGTGCCGTATATGTAACCTGTTCCCACGAGCTCCAATGCAGTGAATCGGAGGAGTATCGTACCTGTATATTGAGAGGCATTACTACCCAATCGGCTGCACTGTGACAAACTCCGATATTGAGAACCGAAGGGGTGCTGTCTAATGAAAGGACGAAATGGAGCGTATCGGCCCCTTCGAAACCCATCCAGGCATCACCATAGTCGCCAGCTACTCCACGACGTCCGTCTATCAACGACTGCGGGAAATCCTTCCCATAACGACTTGCTGGTTGGTTGGACGATGTAATCGCCACAGCATGCTGTTGATGCTTTTCTATTTCGATTGGAACCATCATTTCAGGATGAATGGGGAAGAGCGGCTGATATAGGGAGGTATGTAGAGGAGCGACCGATGGAATAATATTGAAAGAATATCGGTAGGTGCTATCACCCATCAGAAGATAGGGAGGTCGGGTTCCTGGTCCACAAGTAGCGGTTCCGATGCCCGATTGTTTGTAATCTAAGTTGAAGATATAGTGATCGGCCTGTTGGAGTTGATTGAGACGAGTAGCGTGGGTTAGCACACTATCCTCATAGCGACGCAGACTGAAGTTGATCAGGTTGTTCTGTCCGCAACAATAAAGATGTATATTCTTTCCCGAATTGCTTAATTGCACATAATCGGCTATATGGTTGCCACACTCTTGAGGTACCACATGCTCCATTGCTCCCACTACTGCAGCGGTGTTGAGATCGTTGGATTGATACTGACCAGCCATCATACGATCAGGGTACACTTCGGCAGTACTTCCATACCACTGGGTTTGCGAAAAAGTAGTATCAATACCCATCTGTATACCTATTTTAGGCAACGTTCGGAAATGGCCACCAGGCACCAGTTGATAGCTGAGTTGTAGGGCTCCTTCGCCTTCCACCTCGATAATCTGTTTGAGCCGCATTGTCTGTTGGTCGGGTGATATGAAATCAATCATCATAACTACTTCGGCTAGGGTGGGACGAGAGACATCATTGCTTACTGGCTGTACGTTGATGCTACGTACCACTGGTGTTAGTTCATCAAGTCCGTTCCAAGCACGAGCACCATTCCTATCTACCAAATCGTTGAGTGTAGGAGGACGCCAGAAATTGGGCCTTATAGGCGATACAATAAGTTGCTGACCACGATACGAATAGCTATCAATATAGCCTGTTGTCTTGTTTACTTGCAAAGAGAAGAGGTCGTTGTGGATAATAATTTTATTGCCCACAGTATGGATGTTCACCGGTTGAGGGCTGCGCGGTATAGCTTTTGGAGCAATAGCGCTGATCAACCAATAGGGCTCCTTGCGTAGAGCAGGCGATTCTTGGTTGTCAGCCCCATATACCGCTTTCACCTCCTCCATATGAGCATGAGGCTGACGTAACGAGGATACGAGTCCGTTGACACAGAAGGCATCGTCGTCACCAATACCAGGCAAACTACCCAAATCACCACCTACGGCATAATAGAAACGACCTGTAGAATCGTATCGAGGAAAACTTTGATCGATCCAATCCCAAATGAAGCCACCTTGCAACTGAGGATATTTGCGGATGGTATCCCAATAATCCGAAAGGCCTCCAACACTATTGCCCATAGCATGAGCATATTCGGCCATAATGAAAGGTCGTTTTTGCGGTTTGCGGGCATAGTTGGCAATATAATCAACGCTAGGGTACATAATAGCCACAATGTCGGTGTTCCAATCGAGTTCGGCACGTTCGTAAACCACTGGGCGTGTAACATCTTTCCCCTTCATAAATCGGTAGGCCCGTTCCATTGCGATACCATTACCACATTCGTTGCCCAGCGACCAGCAGATAATAGAGGGGTGATTTTTATCGCGCTGTAGCATATTGTTGCAACGATATATCATTGCCTCGCTCCAATCATCATTTTTGGCCAAACTGCCTTCACCATAGCCTTGTGCATGACTTTCTACATTGGCTTCATCCCATACCATCAATCCTATGCTATCGCACAGGTGATACCAATAGGGATCGTTAGGATAATGACTGGTTCGAACAGCATTGATATTGTTTTGTTTCATCAAGATAGCATCGGTCCGCATCTCCTCCCGACTAACATAGTGACCTGTATAAGGGCTATGCTCGTGTCTGTTCACACCCCTTATTACTACTGGTTTCCCATTTAATCGTAGCAGTCCGTCGCGGATATCGACATTACGGAATCCCACCTCCGAAGATAGGAGTTCGATTAGACTATCGTTAGCGTTTCTAAGTTGGAGTACGAGGGTATATAGATTGGGTGTTTTATCGGTCCAAGGGCGAACCGTTCCCACCTTAGTTTCATTTGGATTAAAGAAGGTATACCAATCGCGGTAGTTCACTTTTTTGCGTATCGTAGTCACCTCTTGCTGATTAGCATCGTAGAGCGACAATACAATCCACATAGGCTGAACTACCTCACGCGAATAGTCGACCACAACATCGAGCAATCCCGATTGCCAATTGTTAGTATCAAGACTAGCCGTAACGCGGAAATCTTTAATATAAGTGGCAGGTTTGGAATAGAGATAAACATCACGTTCAATACCGCTCATACGCCACATATCTTGACACTCCAAATAGGAGCCGTTGCTGAAACGCACCACCTTCATAACAACCGTATTGCTATCGGGTCGCAGATAGCGGGTTATATCGAATTCGGCAGGAGTCTTCGAGTCTTCCGAATAGCCCACCTCGAATCCATTAACATAAAGTGTGAGACAAGATTTTACAGCTCCCGCATGAAAGAATACTCGTCGCCCATTCCAATTGTCTGGCAATAAGAACTTTTTAACGCACACTCCAGTAGGATTGAAATCGGAAGGCACATAGGGAGGATTGCTAGGAAATTCGTTGCGCATATTCACATAGACAGGAGTACCAAAACCTTGCAGCTCCCAATTGCCCGGCACTTGTATGGTAGTTTGATGTTTTCTCCATTGGCGGCGATAGGACTTGTTGCTATCGGCGGGCATACTTAAACGTAATCCCGAAGGGGCATCGGCTGGGCGATCGGCAAAGTAAAACAACCATTCACCATTCAGACTCTGATAATAGTCACTGTATCGAAAATCGGCATTCAGACAGGTAGTGCTATCACTGAGGGACACCACATCCACATGTGGGTTTACTTTGTTCAAACGGTAAATGTTTAGGTTGTTCCAGTAAGGTAATTGAACAGTATCGGATACCTGTGCTATTGCCGTAAAGGATATTGATAGAAACGACAATATGCTGATTATTAACTTATTCATATTTTTGTATTTATGGGAGATTGATATGAATCAACTATTTCTATTCCAGATATTTCAGCAAATCTTGACCTATATCGCGGCGCATATATTTACCGTCCCATTTAATTAAATCGGCATTCTGATAACTAGCCAGAAGAGCTTGAGGGAGACCTTCAGCCAAAGCGGTAACGCAAATAACACGACCACCATTGGTCAACGTCTCTCCTTTTGGTCCAACACTAGTTCCACAATGGAATACTAGACAGTCTTTTACATCTTCTATACCACTGATAGTTTTGCCTTTGAGGTATTGTTGCGGATAACCATTGGCCACCATCATCACACAAGCGGCTGTACGATTGTCGATATCGATAGCATTCTTGTTAAGTGTCCCCTCACAGGCTTGAGTGAAGAGTTGCACCAAGTCGGTCTTGATACGAGGCATTACCGATTCCGTTTCGGGATCGCCCATACGGACATTATACTCAATCACATAAGGATCACCCTCAACATTCATCAACCCAACAAAGAGGAATCCGCAATAAGGAATCTTTTCCTTGCTCAGACCACGAATAGTAGGCGACACAATACGCTGCTCTACCTTCTTCATAAACTCTTTGTCGGCAAACGGAACAGGACTGATAGAGCCCATACCACCCGTATTGAGACCCGTATCACCCTCACCCACACGCTTATAATCCTTTGCACTAGGCAGCATCACATAATGGGTACCATCGGTAAGCACGAACACCGAGAGCTCGATACCGCTTAGGAACTCCTCTATTACAACGCGGCTTGATGCATTACCGAATTTAGCCTCTTGGAGCATCTCGCGAAGTTCTTGTTGTGCCTCTTTAAGGTTATCGAGAATCAGCACACCCTTGCCTGCTGCTAATCCATCGGCCTTCAGAACATAGGAAGCTTTGAGGGTTGTAAGATAATCCAAACCCTCTTGCAGCGTCTCGGCAGTAAAGGTACGATAACCAGCAGTAGGGATATTATGGCGAGCCATAAACTCTTTCGCAAAATCCTTGCTACCTTCAAGCATAGCCCCTTGCTGCGACGGACCTAGCACCATTACATGCCGCATGCGGCTATCCTCCTTAAAGGAATCGACAATACCACCCACCAATGGGGCCTCGGGACCTACTACCACAAGAGCAACATCGTTCTTGAAAACGAATTCCTTGACGGCATCGAAATCGTTGATATTGAGATCTACATTGGTACCACATTGCATAGTTCCAGCATTGCCTGGAGCTATAAAGAGGCGGCTACATTTGTTGCTTTGTGCCAATTTGTAAGCAATAGCATGCTCGCGACCACCCGAACCTAGGAGTAAAATATTCATGATGCTACTTTTTTGCATTATCAAGTATTATCTTTAACGCAAAATGGTAAATATTATTATAGGAAAGAAGGAAAAAAGAAGAGTAATAGTTTTTTTTTAGTATTTTTGCATCACCAAACAAAGAGCTATGACCAACGCTAATACCACAAATAAACAGTCTCTTAGACCTATTGTCGCCTTAGTATACGACTTTGATGGCACCCTTGCTCCTGGCAATATGCAGGAATTTGGGTTCATACAAGCTACTGGCCGTAGCAAAGAGGAGTTCTGGGAACGCAACAACGAGATGGCACGCAACAATGATGCCAACAGCATTCTGTGTTATATGTATCTCATGTTGCACGAATCGCGCAGCAATAATCTCTCACTCAGCCGCCATTCGTTCCGCCAATGGGGTAAAGGCATCGAACTCTTTCCTGGAGTTGAAGAATGGTTCGATCGTATAGACAGTTATGGAGCCTCTATGGGTTTCGAGGTACAACACTACATCAACTCCTCGGGACTCAAAGAGATGATTGAAGGGACCCCTATCGCCCACCATTTTCGCAACATCTACGCCAGTTCTTATCTCTACGATATCGATGGTGTAGCCTTTTGGCCAGCCACAGCGGTCGACTATACCGCTAAGACCCAGTTCCTTTTCAAAATAAATAAGGGCATTCCCGAGATGAGCGACAACACTAAAATCAACCAGTTTATGCCAGAAGAGGAACGCCCCGTTCCTTTTCGCCGCATGATCTATTTTGGCGACGGATCGACCGATGTTCCTAGCATGAAAATGGTGAAAAGCAACGGAGGACACGCTATTGCCGTTTATGCTCCCGATGAGCACTTACGCCATTCGGCCTATCAACTTGTAGCGGAAGGACGCGCCTCCTTTGCCGTTCCCGCCAACTATACTCCCCACCAGCCCCTCGAAGAGGCCGTAACTAAAATATTTGCCAAAATCAAGGCCGACTGGGAAGTGGAGCATCTTCAGTATCAAAAAACAATCGATTAATAATACATCGTAACACAAATAATTCAAAGACATGAAACTATCACAACTTTGCTATACAGCACAATGGTTCATCCGCGCCCGATTCTTTGGCCGCAAAGCCCCTTTGCAGACAGTATTGTTTATAACAAATGCCTGCAATTTAGGATGCAAACACTGTGCCATCTATGAACACACCTCGCCCATTATGAAGAGTATCGATAAGATACGAGAGGAATTGCAGTATTCTTATAACCTAGGCTCCCGTTTTGTTGATTTTGAGGGAGGTGAGCCAACACTGTGGCGTCAAGATGGGAAAACAGTAGACGATTTGATTGATATGGCTCTCGATATGGGTTTCTACAGTTGCACCATCACCACCAATGCACAGCGACCCTTCAAAGGAAGCCACGCAAACAGCATTTGGGTAAGTCTTGATGGTATAGGTCCCGTACACGACGATATTCGTGGAGAAGGAGCTTTCGAACGACTCGAGAAGAATATAGCAGAATGTGGTCATCCTGCCGTCAGTGTGAACATGACTATCAACAATCGCAACTATACCAATGTTGAGGAGGCCATTAAGTATGTGAAGAAGAATCCGAACATCCAAATGATTTCCTTCAGTTTTCACACCCCCTACGAAGGAACAGAACATCTATTCCTCGACTGGGATACTCGTGCACAAGTAATCGACAAGATTATTGAAATGAAGAAAAACGGCTATCCCATCATGAATTCCGTATCGGCACTCAAACTAATGAAAACCAATCAGTACGAGAAAGAATGCTGGGTTTCAAATTTCATACTTCACGATGGAACCCGCTTTAGCGAATGTACTGGCAAGACTGCTGGCGTATGTGATCGCTGCGGTTTCGGTATGGGAGCCGAGATGCGAAGCGTATTCGATTTCAAACCCGACACACTGCTAGCAGGCATGAAACTCCGCATGTAATCCCCTACTCTATCACCCATACTCGTTATTCTTATGACCAACACTCCCCATATACAACGTTCATTGCTCTCAGGACTCTTCTGGGTGCTGCTACTCAACCTCCTTATCAAGCCTTTGTGGATTTTAGGTATTGAGGTGGGGGTACAGAACGCTGTAGGAGTAGAGGAATATGGCTTTTACTTCAAAATATTCAACCT
This sequence comes from Bacteroidales bacterium, assembly GCA_030523765.1. Classification (GTDB taxonomy): domain Bacteria; phylum Bacteroidota; class Bacteroidia; order Bacteroidales; family P3; genus Colimorpha. The sequence goes on from JAUNHX010000027.1 coordinate 14,467, forward strand.
AGCCTACATCTTCAATATTCTTCTCGATCTTGGGGTTACCAACTACAACGCCCGCAATATTGCACAACATCCACAACTGATTCAGAAGCACCTTTCAGGCATTCTCTCTACCAAACTGCTCCTCCTAGCTTTCTATATGGTTGTAACCTTCACCGTAGGTGCTCTAATGGGCTATCAGTCGCGACAATTTTTCCTCTTGATGTGGCTATGCATCAATCAGTTTCTCAACTCACTGATAGTATATCTACGTTCCAATTTCGAAGGTTTGCTCCTTTTCCGTTGGGATAGTGTCATCTCAATTCTTGACCGCGTGCTGATGATCGTTATCTGTGGGGCACTCCTCCTCTTCCACCGCAACAACTTCCCCATTGAGTGGTTTGTCTACGCCCAAACGGCAGCCTATCTTGTTACATTAGCTACCGCCCTCTATGCCACTAGCCGCAAAGTGGGGTTACGACGAATGCATTTCAGCAAGCCATTCACACTTGCTATCCTCCGACAGAGTGCTCCCTTTGCACTATTGGTACTCCTTATGGCTACTTACAATCGTATCGACCCCGTATTGTTAGGTTGGTTGCTCCCCGAGACAATAGGCGACATCCAATCGGGTATTTACGCAGGAGCGTTCCGTCTGCTCGATGCCCTCACAATGGTGTGTTATCTTGTTTCCGTTATCCTACTTCCCGTCTATGCCAAAATGGTATCGCGCTATCAAGTTGACCACAGCACTTCGGTGGGCAAAATTACCCAACTTATGTTCTCCCTCCTAATGGCTTTCGCCATTGGATCGTCCGTCACCCTCTCCTTTATGAGTCGCCCATTAATGGACTGGCTTTATACTGATCATGTGGACAATATGGCCAACGTCTTCTCGCTTCTCATCTTTGACCTCATCCCCATATCCTTTACTTATATCTTTGGAACGTTGCTCACAGCCAATGGTAATTTGCGACAACTTAACCTTTTTGCAACACTATCGATTGTTATCAATGTAGTGCTCAATCTATTACTCATCCCACATCTACAAGCCTATGGTTCCGCCATTAGCAGTTTGGCCGCACAAAGTTTTATGGCTATCGCCCAATGTTGGCTAGCCTTACGGCTATTCCACCTCCGACCCTCGGCAGGTTATCTACTACGCTTGCTACTCTATATAGTCATAGTGGTTGTGCTCAATCTGATATGGTATCATAATCTAAGCATCATGTCTTGGTGGCTTTGGCTTGCTGCCATCACCATTGGCTGCATCGTCAGCGCTCTCATACTGGGCATCATCGATGTCAAAAAGATTATCGATATCTTAAAAGAAAGAGACTCTTAATCCCAATACGAGAAAGATTGTCGTCTCATTTTCGTTTTTTATGCTTAGGTTATTTCTACAATTATTCGATGAGATTAGATGAGTCCTCTTCATCATCGTCCCATTGAAGGTATTTGTTGAGCGTATCATTCTTATGATTGTTAGCACCTAGATCAATGATCTTTTTGGCAGCAACTGGAATACTTTGCCCCTTATCGAGCAGTTTCTTTCTACCATCCTCGAAAGCAATATTGGCGTTGTTCAATGCTTTGCCGATAGCATCGTAATAAGCGAGGAATTGGTTAACACGATTGACGATATTGGCAGCATAATCGTATATTTTCTGTTGGTTCTTTTCTTGTTCAATCTTGGTCCAGGTAAGACGGATAATATGAAGAGCAGCACAGAGTGTTTGGTCGGTAGCAATGAACACTTTCTGATTCATAGCATCGTTCCATATTTGGGGCTCATGCTTGAGAGCGAGCATCAGCGCCTCACTGTGAGGAATGAACATGATCACAAAGTCGACTGTTTTATCGGAAATAAGCTGAGGGTAGTTCTTTTTGGAGAGTTCGGTAACATGTTTCTTGATGCTGGCGAGATGTTCCTTAAGCGCTTTGGCTTGCGCAATATCATCAGTAGCGTTAGCATAGTCCATGAAAGCGCTTATGGATACTTTGGAGTCAATGATAACATCGCGTTCGTTATCAAGGTGGAGTACAACATCGGGGTAATACAGATTGCCATCAGTATCGCGCATATCGTCTTGCAGTATATAATCGACTCCGTTGCGCAAACCCTGTGCATCGAGAAGGTTAGACAAGATAACCTCACCCCAATTTCCTTGCAGCTTGGTTTCGTGTTTCAGCACACGCGTTAGTTCATCAGTGCTACGCTTAGCATCGATGCTCTGTTGGATAAACTGTGACATCTGAGTAGAGAGCGTCGATTTGATATCAGTATTAGAATTCTGGGTATTCTGCATCGCCTCTTGCATCTCCTTTATCTTATCTTTCAACGGATTGACGATATCGTTGAGACTTTTATTACTGCTCTCCGAGAATTCCCTTTGACGTTGTTTCAACATATCATCGGTGGTCTGTTTCAGCTGAGCCTCAACCTTTTTCAACGTCTCGTCAAACAGGCGAGCCTGATTGTCCAAATCTTTAGCATGCTGCTCGTTGTTTTGTTCCATTAGTTCAGTCTTTGCCCGCAACTGCCCCTCGTAGGATGCTTGCATGTTAGATAGTTTCTCGTTGGTAGTCTCATTCCACACGTTTTGCGCTTGCTGTAATTTTTGGTCTGAGCGCTTTTGTTCATCGTCCAACTGTTGACGAACGATATCGAGTTGAGAAGACTTAACTTGCAGTTCGGCAGCTATTTGCTGACGTTTTTTACTTGTGGCAACAATACTAGCTAATATTCCGACAACGAGGGATACAATAGCTACAATAACGATTGTGAAAATATTTTCCATACTGAATAAATTTAATCTTTTACATACACAACCACAATGAACCCGTTTTTGCAATATGCTCACCGAAAAAAAGAGTCATTTTTTGAAAAAAGGAGGGCTTCTGCTATTTAGCAAAAGCCCTTTACTTTCCCCCTTCGGCAGCGGACCTAGAGGTATAAAATCAGTGTATTAATGTTTCACAAGACGATAAGTATCGCTAGCGATAACAAATTCTTCGTCGGTGGTTACAACTACTACTGCAACCTTCGAATCGGGAGTGCTGAGGATAATATCTTCGCCCATCACGCCATCGTTCTTGCTGAAATCGACCTTGATGCCAAGAAAATCCATATCCTCAAGGATAGGACGACGCATGAACCACGCATTCTCACCAATACCACCCGTGAAGAGCAGCAAGTCGCAACCATTCATAGCAGCCATATAGGCACCGATATATTTCTTAACACGATAAGCAAACATATCGAAAGCATAGGTAGCACGCTCATCGCCTGCATCGCGACCAGCACGAATATCACGCATATCCTGCTTGTCGCCACTAATACCGATAAGACCGCTCTTCTTGTTGAGCATCGTGGAGGCCTCTTTGAGGGTCATATTCTCTTTCTCCATCACATAAAGGAGAGCACCAGCATCAACATCGCCACAACGGGAACCCATGATAAGACCCTCCAGAGGAGTCATACCCAGCGAAGTGTCAACAGAAACACCGTGATCGATAGCAGCGATAGAAGCGCCACTACCTAAGTGGCAGCTGATAATCTTGAGGTCTTTCCAATCCTTACCAATCAGTTTGGCAGCCTTAGGAGCTACGTAGCCGTGACTGGTACCGTGGAATCCATAACGACGAACACGATATTTCTCGTAATACTCGTAGGGAAGACCATAGAGATAAGCTTTGGGAGGCATCGTGTGATGGAAAGCGGTATCGAAAACAGCCACCTGAGGAACATCAGGAAGTACCTCACGCATAGCGTTGATACCAGCCAAATTGCCAGGAATATGAAGAGGGAATACATCGATATACTCCTCAATCTTCTTGATCATATCCTCGGTAACGACGCAACTCTCGGTAAAGAACTCACCACCATAAACCATACGATTACCAACAGCGCCAATCTCCTTCAGATCCTTGATAACGCCAATCTCGGGGTCGACAAGTGCTTTCAAAACAATGCGGATACCATCGGTATGCGTAGGAATGGGGAGCTGCTCATAGTGCTTCTGACCTTTGAATTTGTGAGTGAACTCGCCCATCTCCAACCCAATACGTTCCAATACACCTTTTGCCATAACTTGTGCGTTGTTCTCCATATCAACAAGCTGATATTTGATAGAAGAACTGCCACAATTGAGAACTAAAATTTTCATATTTTGATCTTAAATTATTGAATTTTACCTATTTTAATCGAGACTTACATAGAAGTTCGAGTTTCAAAGATACGCAAAAAATTCATATTAGCAACACTTTATTTATGTTAAATTCGGTAAAAAGTTGTTTGATTGCAAGATAGCGCACCCACTGAGACTATCCATAAGAATGTTAACACCCCGAACAGATTTGCAATAACAGAAAGAGAGGTTGGCACCCAACAAAAAGAGGACTTCCAGAGGGTTCACATTCTTTTTTAGAAACAAAAACTATTCCTTATTCATAAAAACTTTGTATCTTTGCCATTGCTTTGAGTTGATATACCCAATGCATAATATATTGAATCATATAGTAATAATTGCTTCCGACGATAGGACGATGCGAACAAAATAAAGAGATAATATGGATCAAGTACTTTATATCTACAACACCCTTACACGTATTAAGGAACCTTTCAAACCTATTGCTGCCCCCCATGTGGGCATGTATGTTTGCGGACCCACCGTTTATGGCGATGGCCATTTAGGACACGCCCGTCCAGCTATCACCTTCGATGTAGTGTTCCGCTACTTACAGCATCTAGGCTACAAGGTACGCTATGTACGCAACATCACCGATGTGGGACATCTCGAACACGATGCCGACGAGGGAGAAGATAAAATAGCCAAGAAAGCACGCCTTGAACAGCTGGAGCCTATGGAAGTAGCCCAGTACTACACCAATCGTTACCACGATGCAATGGACGCCCTCAACGTACTCCGTCCTAGCATCGAACCCCACGCTTCAGGTCATATCCTTGAGCAGATCGAGTTGGTGCAGAAGATCCTCGATGCAGGCTACGCATACGTAAGCAACGGATCGGTCTACTTTGATGTACGCAAATACCACGAAGACACCCATAAGTACGGTCAACTATCGGGCCGCGTAATCGACGAGATGCTCTCTACCACCCGAGATCTAGACGGGCAAAGCGAGAAACATGAAACGGCCGACTTCGCATTGTGGAAGAAAGCAGCACCCGAACATATCATGCGTTGGAACTCCCCCTGGAGCGTAGGCTTCCCCGGATGGCATACCGAATGCACCGCTATGGGTACTAAATATTTAGGTGAAACATTCGATATTCACGGTGGCGGAATGGATTTGATGTTCCCCCATCACGAAAGCGAGATAGCACAACAGTGCGCCGTTACGGGTCACGGTCCCTGCAAATATTGGATGCACAACAACATGATTACCATCAACGGACAAAAGATGGGAAAAAGCTTAGGCAACTTCATCACCCTCGATGAGTTCTTTACGGGCAATCACCCCAAGTTGGAACAAGCCTATAGCCCAATGACGATTCGCTTCTTTATCCTTCAGGCACACTACCGTTCTACAGTCGACTTCAGTAACGAAGCGTTACAAGCTGCCGAAAAAGGAATGCAACGACTCATGCAATCTTATAAGACACTCAAGAGTCTTACGCCCTCCAAAACCTCGAGCATCGACATCAAAGAATTCCGTCAAAAATGCTACGATGCTATGAACGATGACTTCAACACCCCAATCGTCATCTCCCATTTCTTCGATATCGCCAAAGTGGTGAACACCGTCAACGACCATAAAGCCACCCTTACAAAAGCCGACCTCGACGATCTGAAAGATCTGTACGACACCTTCCTGTTCAACATACTCGGACTGAAAGATGAAGCCAGCGGCAACAATACACAAATAGTGGACGGACTGATGAATATGATTCTTGACGTACGTGCCCAAGCCAAAGCCAACAAAGACTGGGCTACTAGCGACAAGATTCGCGATTCGCTATCGGATCTAGGTATCGCCGTTAAAGATGGTAAAGATGGTGCCACTTGGGAACTGAAATAACATATTACTATCACCCACAAATCTGTTTCTGTTTTTAAAACATAACCAATCATGAACGTAGACTACAAAGAGCGCATCGACGCTATTATCAACGATCTAGTAAATGTTACCGACCTGAATATCAAAAAAGATATTCTCAACTATATGGTATACGAGGCTGCCTACCTACTTGACCAAATGGAGGACGAGCTACGTATCGATGAAGCTTCCCGCAACTTCTAACCACCTCTTCTATCCCTATGACCATGAAATCGCTGTTCCATAAAGCATTGTTGATCCTCGCCGTTATCCCGATAGCACTACTATCGGGTTGCAGCGGAGGCTACTCCTTTACTGGAGCATCGATTCCTCCAGAGGCCAAAACCCTCTCGGTAGCCACCTTTCCTAACTATGCCTCAACGGTAAACCCACAACTAAGTCAAAAGCTCACCGACGAGTTGCGCAATATGTTCCAGTCGCAAACTAGTCTCAACATCGTAAACGGTGATGCCGACCTTGAGATATCGGGCGAGATTACAAGCTATACCACTCGTGCTTCAGCGCTAACCTCGGGCGACGATGTGTCGATGAACCGACTCACTATCACCATCAAAGTACGATTCACCAACGACTACGATGAAAACGCCAACTTCGAGCAGCAATTCTCACGCTATCGCGACTACAACGCATCGCTCAACTTCTCGGCAGTAGAGAGCTCGCTGATGAGCGAGATAGTAACCGAACTCTGCGAAGATGTGTTCAACAAAGCAGTAGTCAACTGGTAGCCATTATGGAGAAACGTAGGTCGATTGTATTAGGCTGGCTGCATGCTTTGGTAGCTTTCGTGGTGTATCGACTTACGATGGCCCCTACAGTGAGTTTTTGGGACTGCGGTGAATTTATTGCCACAAGCCATAAACTTATGGTGGGTCATCCCCCAGGAGCCCCTCTCTATCAATTATTAGCCCATCTCTTTACCCTCTTAGCTGCTTCGCCTGAAAAGATTGCTTTATGGAGCAACATGCTTTCAGTAGTAGCAGCATCGCTTACCGTTGCGTTCCTCTTTTGGACGATGCTACGGATCATAAGGATGCTACCCTCCTTCAATCACTACCGCACCAGTCATTATGTAGCCGCATCGATAGGAGCACTATGCTACTGTTTCTGCGATACTGCATGGTTCTCGGCCGTAGAAAGCGAAGTCTACGCATTAGCTATGCTTATTGCTGCAGTTACCCTATGGGCATCGCTCCGATGGTATCAGAGTGCTACCCCCAGCGAAGGTTCCTGTTGGCTGCTACTCGTAGCGCTGCTAGCCGGTATGGCGCCCTGTGTGCATCTAATGGCTATGTTAGCCCTCCCCTTTACCCTCATACTCTTTATATATAAGAAACGAAGCGATAAACAGAAAGGAATCACCCAGCGTTGGATACTCCCTTTCCTATTCCCCGCACTACTCTTTTTTGCCATAGGTCTCTCTCCAATGCTCATCACCCCGATGCGAGCCGACAACAAGATGCCCCTCAACGAGGGTAATCCCAACAACTGGCAAAATTATCGTTCCTATCTAAAACGCGACCAATACGAGAATGCCCCAATGCTCTATCCCCGTATTTGGCGCAACCACCCCAACGACGATATCTACTACGCCTATTGGAGCGGCAATCACGGCCACCAAACCGCAGCCGATGGTACGAGAATCTACGAACCCAATCTCCTCGATAATCTGCAGTTCTTCACAACCTACCAGTTACACTATATGTATCTGCGTTACTTCCTATGGAATTTCGTAGGACGCTACAACGATCGCAACGGACTAGGATCACTCCAAAAGGGACAATTCATTACTGGCATCTACCCTATTGATCGCATGCTAGTAGGCACAGGACTGTGGCCCCCACGCGATAGTATGCCCCGCGAACGCCACAGTCATACCGTCTATTTCCTTCTTCCTCTACTGCTAGGCATCGTAGGATTGCTGTGGCGCAAAGGTGATAAAGGCAGAATTAACGGTGCCGTAGCCACCCTCTTTCTCTCAAGCGGCGTTGCCCTAGCCATCTATCTGAATATGCCTTGCTACCAGCCACGCGAACGCGACTACGCCTTCGTCCTCTCATTCTATGCTTGGTGCATCTGGATTGGGTTGGGAACTTTGGCATTAGCCCAATGGATAGAACAAAAAAAGATACCGAAAGCAGTTGCCTACACGCTCCTCTTCCTTGTCCCGACTGTAATGCTGCTGCAAAACTATCGGAGTCACGACCGCAGCCACAACCTGATAGCTCGCGATACCGCATGGAACATCCTTCATTCATGCCAACCTAATGCAATCCTTCTCAGCGTAGGCGACAACGATACCTTCCCCCTCTGGTATCTTCAGCAAGTAGAAGGCGTTCGAACCGATGTTCAAGTCATCAACACCAACCTACTTACAACCGATTGGTACGCCGAACAGATATCCTATCAACTACACAGTCAGGGCACCGACCTATTGCCTTGCAACGAATATGGCAACTACAACACAGGAGGCAACGCCATCCTTCAGCTAATCCGCAACACTCAAGTGCTATTCGACAGTATGGAAATACGTCCCATCTATCTCACCCACTATGCCGCCAACGATATGGGAGATCTGTTCGAGAATCACCTCAAACTAACAGGTTGCGCCTACCGATTGGGACCCCTCAGCAACGATACAGTAGCCATCGAAGAGATGACACAGCATGTTACCACTCAATTCCTCTTCTCACCAGTAGAGCGCTTTATCGATCCCACATCACAGCAATTCCTCGAGCAGCAGCTCAAAGATATAGCCCTGCTAGCCGAAAACATGATGGATCGCGGACAAGATGCCACAACGATCATACACCAACCACTCGATGCTATCGATGCCGATATGGTAAACGATCCCCGCATTCTATACCGTTATGCACAACTCCTTTATCGATGCGGTGAAACCCAAGAGGGCGATGCACTCACAACCTACCTTCGTCAACGAATCAACTCGCAAACGTATTATTACAATTCCGTAGCACCACAAAAGCGAAAATATATTCCCACCACCATCGGACCCATCCAAACGGTAGACAGTTTGATGAAAACCGCCCCTAGCAACTCCTTTTAAGAAAAAATATTAAAAAATAATTCCTTATTCATTTCCAACAACTTAACCCCAATTTTCGTGGTTTTCCACAAAACAAGGGGAAAAATAGTTGCACCCTACGGGTTTTCCCCCATACATTTTTTATATTTTTGCAAACGGAAATCGTTGAAACAACCCTCCACAATAATAAACAATAATTAAAAACCTAAAAAAATAATGAAGATGAAACGTATTCTTTTAACCCTAACTGCTTTATGCGGTCTTTCGTTAGGATTGCAAGCACAAAGCCAAGACACCAACAAGGTGCAGAAAGTAACAGTAAACATCGATACCACTATTGGCAACACCCGTGTACAAGTGATAGGCGATGCTACCGTGATTGAGGATGGGACCGACATGCTGGTTAACCCATCGTATCAGAACGAAAAACTGATCACCTCACTCGAACAACTGCTCACCGATATGGGCTTGAACCTCAACGATAAAAACAAAGCTTCCTTAGATAGTTTGGCCACCATTCTCAATATCCCCCCTTCTGTTGGTGAAGCTATTTCCAACCCAGCCATACAAGATCTGATCACACAAAACAACACCACCAAAGGAAAGAAAAAGAAACACTACGGCTTCGGAGCCCGTTCCGACATCGACTTCTATTGGGCATTCAACAACTGGGGCGACAAACAGTATAACGGACTTCTGGGTACCGAAGGCGCATCGGCCATCAACACCTCCTTCTCCTCCTATCAGCTAGCCTGGAACTATGCAATAGTGATGGTACCCCATTGGCAACTAAAAGTAGGTTTAGGTTACGAAAGCGACATCTACAAATTCCAACAGCCCGAAGTACACCTCTTATCCACAGGATTCGCATTACCCACCGACCCTGCTATAGGATTAACCGCATATAACGCCAGCGCTACCAAGCTAGTTACTCGCTACGTAACCCTTCCCGTAACCATCGCCTATCGCAGCCGCGATTGGGGTCGTCGCTTCACCTGTGCTGTAGCCGCCATTCCGGGACTCACCCTCTCAGGGAAACACAGCGGAATGAAATATCAGCTCGACAACAACAACAAGAGGGTCGAATCGGTAAGCCAATACATGAATCCCTTTAAATGCGACCTTCGACTAGAGGTAGGCTTACGCAAACGTGCCCTCTTCGTACAAGTACCGCTAATGCCCGTATTCGACGATGTTATTGCCGAGAAGTACTACCCCATCAAGTTAGGCTTCAAATTCTAGCACAACAACAATCCATATCTAATGATAACAAAACAACAACAACCAACAACACCGATTGTTTCAAACCTTCAACAAAACTAACATAACAACACTCCGTCTGCATTTCTCCAAACTCGCAGAGACAAAGAAAACGGCAGCCAATTGGCTGCCGTTTCTTATCATGTATCCTATCTTTTAATAGCTATCGCTATTTCACAATATTCATTTCTTTAACAAGATGCTGAGCGCCAGCAAACTTATCGATAATGAAGAGACAGTAGCGGATATCAAGACTGATATTGCGGCAATAGTCGGGATCGAAAAGCAAATCGCTCATCGTTCCTTCCCAACAGCGGTCAAAATTGATGCCCACCAGCTGGCCATCGGCATTCAGCACCGGACTTCCGCTATTACCACCCGTAGTATGGTTGGTAGCAATGAAGGCAACAGGCATCTCCCCTTTGGCATTAGCATAACGGCCATAGTCTTTCATCTGATAAAGTTCCTTTAAACGTTTCTCAACCACATAGTCATAAATATCGGGATTCTCCTTCTCCATAATACCCTCGAGGGTAGAATAGGGTTTGTACACCACACCATCGCGAGGATGGAATCCATCCACATGACCGTAGGTAACACGGAGGGTAAGATTGGCATCGGGGAAGAAATTAGAATCGGGATACATCTCCATCATACCCTTCACATAGGTACGCATCAATCGGTTAATCTCACCTTGAGCCTCACGCATCTTAGCCAACGACTCGCCATCATAGAAATAGTTATAGGCAGCATCGAAGAGTTGAACAGCGGGATCGGCCAACATCTGCTTGTTCAGTTTCGATGCATCCGAAGTCTGCAACATCTTCCGCATTTTGGTAGGTTGACTGATAACGCTCTTACTGTAGATACGATACAACTCGGCCTCGAACTGACTATCGCTCATCTCAGGTTTGTAGAACTTCATACCGTGCTTACGAGCATACATCATTGTTTCAACGAAGATCGAACGATCCACAGCCGAATGGTTGGCAAAATCCTTATAGTAGCTCTCGGCCGAAGAGAGCGTAGAGCTTATAAGCTTGCCATACTGGTCAGCGTTATCAGCCACATTGGTAGCACGCCACATCTGGTAAGCTATATTCATAAAATCGCTAGCCATCACCGCCTCGTTCATATATACCATCCGTTCGCGGATAGGACGCAGCGTATTGTACTGCTTGTGCAGATTGGCCTGCACGTTGATATATTCGGGACGACTGTTAGCCCATTGCTGATATTCGCGCTCAAAAGCCACCTTCTGCTCAATACCTTTCAGACGCTCTATACCCTGAATCTCACCTTGCCACTTCTTCCAACCATTAGCAATGCTAGCCACTTTGCTAGCATAACGCAAACGCTGGGCAGCACTCTGCTCCTGGGCATTCTTATAATGACGCAAACGGATATCGCGAAGATCAATACAGATAGGATCATCCTGCTCCACAGTCATAGCCACAGCATCGCTCGTAACATAGCGGTTGGTGGTGCCAGGATAACCAAACACAAAAGTGAAGTCGCCCTGATCAACACCCTTCAGCGAGATCGTCATCGCTTTGAGAGGACGATAAGGAACATTGTCGGCCGAATAGTCGGCAGGCTTGCCCGAAGGACTAGCATAAACACGGAACATCGAGAAATCGCCCGTATGGCGAGGCCACATCCAGTTATCGGTGTCGCCACCAAACTTACCAATATTCGAAGGAGGAGCACCCACCAAACGCACATCGGTAAACACCTCATTGATATACATGAAGTATTGGTTGCCATAATAGAAAGGCTTGATAACATACTTGTAGTGAGTACCGCGAACAGCAGCATCGCCTACCGATTTAATATTCTTCTCGATAATCTTTTCCCGTTCGCTATCGGGCATTTGGTTGTTCGTGCCGCGAAGCACTTGCTCCGTCACATCTTCCATACGCACCAATCGAGTAACGCTCAAACCCGGACAGGGAAGTTCCTGATCGCGATTCATGGCCCAGAAGCCATTGGTCAGATAGTCGTGCTCAACAGTGCTGTGGCTCGTAATATAGTAGTAACCACAGTGATGGTTGGTAAGCAGCAAACCCTCGTTCGACACAAACTCGCCCGTACAACCGCCACCAAAGAGCACCACAGCATCCTTGAGGCTAGCGTGGTTAACATCGTAGATATCTTTAGCCGAAATACGCATACCGGCTTTCTTCATAGCCGCTTCGTTCTTACCTAACAGCATGGGTATCCACATGCCCTCGTCGGCCAGCACGGCTGTTCCCAGCACAACGGTCAGTAGGAGTAGAAAAAACTTTTTCATCGTATGATACTTATTTTCTTATAGATTAATAAATTCAAATAATTATAAATGGAACTGCAAAGATACAAAAAAGGAGCGAAGTGGCAATAAAAAAAGCATTATTGTGTTATTATCTATCTAAGACATTTTTTTGACGACACTACGAATATGCATCTTATAACCGACTTCTCGTGGCCCTTCGTGCTCCTCTGTTTCTTGCTAGGAGTGGTTTATGCTGCGGTGCTCTATTTTGTAGGTAAAAAACAGAACGCCTTCTCCAAAGGATGGACCTGGGCGCTAGCCGCATTGCGATGCCTCTCAGTATCGCTGATAGCCTTTCTGCTATTAGCCCCATTGGTGAAACGGACCCTCAACGAACACGAAAAACCCATCGTCGTTGTGGCCCAAGACAACTCGCAGTCCATACTCTTAGGAGGCGATTCCACCTACTATCGAGGCGACTACGCCCAACAAATGCAACAAATGCTCAACGAACTGCGCCGCGATTACGATGTACAAACCTATCTTTATGGTAGCGACATTCGGCAATCCGACAATCCCGATTATACCGACAAATCAACACACCTCTCACAAATCATCAGCGAGATAGGCGATCGCTATGCAGGACGCAACGTTGGTGCCCTTGTGCTTACTGGCGACGGAATCTACAATCAAGGCACCAACCCCATCAGCAGCCTCAACACCACCTATCCTATCTACACCATTGCCTTAGGCGACACCACCATTCGCCGAGATGCCGCAGTAGCCCATATACGCTACAACCAGATAGCCTATCTAGGCAACCAATTCCCTATCGAGGTTACCGTCAACGCCCATCGCATGATGGGAGAACAGGCCACCCTCACCGTCAGTCATAAAGGACGCACCCTTTTCTCCAAAGCCCTACACTACAATAGCAACGATTTCAGCACCACCGAACAAATCCTCCTCGAGGGGGAACAGGCCGGACTCCAAACCTATACTGTTGCCATCACAGTGGGCAGCAACGAAGTATCGTCGCGCAACAACAGTCGCACCCTAGCTATCGAAGTCATCGATGGCCGTCAAAAAGTGGCCATCATCGCTGCTGCACCCCATCCCGATATTGCAGCCCTCCGTCAAAGCATCAGTCGCAACCAGAACTGCCAAGTAGAATCATTCCTTCTAGGCGATTTCAAAAACAATATCGGCGACTACGATCTTGTGGTGTTCCATCAGCTGCCCGCCCAAACGGGAGGAATGCCTCTGGTAGAGAATGCCATCAAGAATCGTGTGCCTATCCTCTTCGTGCTTGGCAGCCAAACCGATATGGGTCGTTTCAACAGCCTCCACCTCGGACTCGAAATCCACTCCAAGATAGCTCGCACCAGCGAGTCGACCCCCATCTTCAACAGCAACTTCTCACTCTTCGCACTCGATGAAGCCACCGCCCGCCACATCGAACAATATCCGCCCCTTGCAGCCCCCTTTGGCGATTACCGCAGTGCCGCCAACACCCAAAGTCTTTTCACTGCACGGGTAGGAAGTGTAGGTAGCGGATTGCCTTTGCTGGCCTTCTCTCAAAAAGGCGACGTACGATATGGGTTTGTGGCAGGCGAAGGGCTATGGCGTTGGCGTATGGCCGACTATCAAGAACATCAAAGCCACGATGATTTCGACGCCTTGATATCGAAAATGGTGGTCTATACCTCTATGCGGATCAACAAAGATCGTTTCCATATCGATGCCCAATCACTCTATCAAGAAAACGAAACAGTGCTCATCGATGCCCACCTCTATAACGCCAACTACGAGCTAGTTAACACCCCCGATGTAAAGATAACCCTCGTAAGCGACTCGGGCAGCAAAGCCGACTATCTCTTTAGTCGCACCAGCAATAGTTATAGCCTCAATCTTGGACGACTCCAACCAGGCACCTACCGCTACAACGCCACCACCCAGCATGAAGGCAAACAATTATCAGCATCTGGATCGTTCGTAGTAGAAGCCTTACAACTCGAAGACCTCAATCTAGTGGCCGACCACTCACTGCTCAACACCCTTGCGCAAACCACAGGCGGCACAATGCTGCAACCCTCACAGATAGGAGAGCTACCCCAACTGCTCCAACAGCGCGACGACATCAAAACGGTGGTCTATTCCAACATCCGCTACACCGACCTTCTCAATGTTCCCCTGTTGCTCATCTTGTTGCTGCTACTTCTAGGAGCCGAATGGGGTATACGCAAATATCATGGCGAAATCTAATCATAAGAGAATCCAGTTGCCCACACTAGTCAAAGATGGCACCAAGCTTATCTCGGGCAACGTATGGGGGCAAGCTATTGCCTTCCTAGCTTATCTTATCCTTACCCGACTCTATTCGCCCGACGATTTTACCCTCTACAGTCTCTTCTATTCCTATATCGAAGTCTTCATTATCCTCTCCACCTGCAAGTACGAATTGGCTATCGTTGCCGTAGGTAGCGAACAAGAGGCCGCAGCCCTTACCCGACTATCGCTGCGTCTCAACGCTATCGTCTCCATCGCACTATTGTGTTTAGTCACCCTCCTTTGTATTTTCCCCGTTGGAGGCAGTCTTCGTTGGGTTAGCGAACATCCGCTCATTGCCCTTCTCATCCCCCCGATGGTGTTTCTTTGTGGTACCACCCGCGTTTATAGCTTTCTTTTTAACCGAGCCAAAAGCTTCGGACAGATAGCCCTTTCGGAAGTTGTCACCTCTACCACCGCCGTTATATCCAAAGTGCTGATGGGTTTATCGCAGAGCCTTCATCTTATAGGAATGCCGTTAGGAACCGTGATAGGCAAAGCGGCAGGCAATATCAACTACCTCTACCATCTACGAAAGCTCTCGTTGCCCACCAACAATAGTCGCCAAGAAATCAAGCAAGCGGCCCGCCAACATAGCAACTATCCCCGCTTCACGATGCCCAAAGAGTTGATCAACAGCTTCAGTTATAACCTCCCCTTCCTTTGGTTGGCCTCCTATTTCAACCATACCGAGATCGGACTCTTCTCTTTAGCCCTCACCATCAGCCTTCGCCCCATCAACCTCTTCAACACCGCATTCGAAAAACTCCTCTATGTTCGATTGGCCGAGAAAGTGCGCAGCCGCCAAAGCATTGCTACCGATGTATATCGATTCCTCCTCTACGTTAATCTCGTAGCCCTTCCCCTCTTCATTGTAGCCTTTTTCATAGCCGAACCATTAGTAGTATTCCTTTTTGGCAACAAATGGGAGGGCTGTGGCACCTTTGTGCAATATTTATTACCGTGGGTTTTCTTTATGCTCTCGGCCACCTCACTGATGTTCCTCAGCAACATCTTTTCCCGACAGCGCACCGAGTTTTGGTTCTACGTAGTATTGCTCATACTCCGAGTAGTTTCCTTAGGCGTAGGACTCGCACAAAACAGTTTCCATTTGGCCATCCTGCTTTTCGCTGCCAGCGGAGCTGTGATCAACCTAGCCCTATTGTTGTGGCAGCTATCGCTCGTACGGCACTACGAAAAAACGCTTTAAGGTAGGTGAGAGCCACGAGCAACTCAAGGTTTTTACCGATTCCTTATCTAGAGCGTTATCTATATGCAGTTTGGTGGCTGCGCTACTGCGACTCAGTTCTTGTATGCTATAGTATTTCATCTTGAAGCTGTTTTAAGGTAACCTCTAAAAATTCCACGTATGAAAAGGGATAATAATAACCATACTTTCAGTGCTTTTGGATTGATTTATGCATCTTGCTCAGTTTCACTCAGTCATATAGCCCGCTATACTCCTTCGTTCAACGGAGCAATCTGCTATAAATCTTCTCCAAAATCACATTGAAGCAATTTTTAGAGGTTACCTTAATTTGTTAGATATCGAACTATAGAGTTTTATTTTTTATTCATTGCGCTGATTTGTATTGCTTTCGCTACGCCAATTGGAGCTTGTTTGGTTGATTTGGTTTGAGGTTTTACGTGTCATAACTTGGGGTTTTTGGGTTTACGATAATTGTTTTTTGGGTTTAAGGATGATTGGGTTTGACGATGATTGGTTCTTGGGGTTAGCAATGGATGGTTTTTGTCGGGTTGTGCGCTTTTTTGTGTGAGGGGAACTTTCTCTAAGGGGGGCCAATTCTTAGACTTACATCAGTGTTACCTTTGACTTGCA